>JANPIV010000074.1:0-57683 GCA_031425155.1 Saprospirales bacterium
CGTCGTACAGCGCGGCAAACGCGACCTGGCCGAAGCCGCCGCTGCGCCGGAGTTGTTACTGCGGCTGGAGGGATTGGTGGCAGCCTTGCCGTAAGAAGGCAGACGATTTTATTTTTTTGAGGATTTGAAGATTTGACACTTTTCCGTCAGGTACCTGACGGTCAAGTGTCAAATCTTCAAATCCTCGCATCCTCAAAATAGTTACTAGGCTGCTACCACCCCATATTTAAACTTCGCTACCAGCAAGGCCACCTGCCCTGCATGGTATTGCTGATGCAGCAAACGGCGCGACAAAAACGTTAGTTTGGAGCGCGTCGGGTCTTTTTGAAAATCTTCTTCCGACACCCGGTTATGCCGCCCAACCAGTTCCTGGTCAGTGAGTTGCGCTAATTTTTCGGTAATCAGCGCGGTCAAATTCGTCCATTGCTGGCGCAGTGTGCTGACTTCCGGGTAGCCTGGCAAAGCGGTCATGGACGATTCAAAAAGCGGCTTCCAATCTGACAACTGACGCGACTGATTCAGCACCGCATCCAGAATATCGTCCAGCGAGATCAGCAGGTGGCCCAGCAGGAAATAGCCGGTGCTGCGGCCCTCCACGATGGCTCCCGCCAATTGTTCGTCGCTCAATGCACCAAAGTAGCGATTAGCGGTCTGTAAAGTCATTTGCCACTGGGCTTGCAGGGCCAGCGAAACAGGTTGATTGTCCATAAATAGTTATTGGTTATTAGTACACTTTAATATAAATTTCTTGAGGATGCGAGTATTTGAGTATTTGATCAAAGCACTTGATAGTCAGGTAATTGATCGAATACTCGACTCTTCAAATACTCAAATCAACTTAATTTACAGTGTAATTAGCATTAATTAAGGAAGCAAATAACATCAGTCATCCCGAATTTTTTCAACCCACGATTTTAATCGTGGGAATACATAAAACGTTAGATGGGTAACCGTTTTAACGGTTTATACCTGCTCGTTTAAGGTATAAAAACGGTTAAAACCGTTCCTTGCTCCATTTAGCCTCCTCTCCCACGATTAAAATCGTGGGTTGAAACGACCTCTCTTTCGCTTTTTCAAAAATTCGGGGTGACTCATGTTCTTGCTCATTTACTAAACCGCTGCTTCCGCCAGGGCCGGGTAATCAATATAACCTGCCGGGCCGGGCGTATATAGTTTGGTCCCATCAAATTCTGCCAGCGGAGCATCATTTTCCAGACGTTCCACCAAATCCGGATTTGCGATGAATGGACGGCCAAAAGCAATCAAATCGGCCAAACCACTCGCTAAATCGGCTTCGGCGCGCGCCACATTATAATCGCCGCACAAAATCAGGGTATTTTTAAAAGCCGCCCGCATCTGGTGCATCAGCGTTTCCGGCACTTTGGCCCCTCCCATACCCGAGTGATCTACCACGTGCAAGTATGCAATATCCAGCGCATTTAGTTGCTCGGCGAGGTAGGTAAAACTCTCGTCCACCTGTTCGAATGCGCCGGGCATACCCCCACCCAGGCCATGCGGCGACAAGCGAATACCGACTCGCTCCTTACCAATCGCAGCGATCGCTGCGGCGGTCACTTCCAACACAAAACGACTACGATTTTCGATGCTGCCACCATATTGGTCCTGGCGTTCATTGGCCGCCGGATGCAAAAATTGCTCGAGCAAATAACCGTTCGCGGCGTGTAATTCTATGCCGTCAAAGCCCGCCACTTCTACTGCCAGACGAGCGGCAGCGGCAAATTCGGCAACAGCGGTCTGGATTTGTGCTTCGGTCATCGCGGATGGCTCGGTATTGGTCTGCATACCGTTCTCATCGGTCCACATATCCCCGGCGGCCAGGATGGCCGAAGCGGAAAGCACCTCCGCACCGGCAGGCAGGTTATCCTGATGCGATACCCGGCCGGTGTGCATCAGTTGGACGAAGATTTTGCCGCCTTCGGCGTGTACCGTGTCGGTCACTTTGCGCCAGGCCACGGCTTGTTCGTGGGTGAAAACACCCGGAATACGGGCATATCCCAGGCCATTGGGAGAAGGAGAAGTGCCTTCGGTAATGATGAGACCCGCCGAAGCACGTTGGGCGTAATAGGCAGCCATGATGTCCTGCGGTACGTTACCGATGGCGCGGCTGCGGGTCATGGGGGCCATTACAACGTGATTGCGTAATGGAAGAGTGCCCAGTTGGGCCGGCGAGAAAAGCTTTGAGTTGCTCATGAAAGCGAGTACCTTTAGTTATAAATCGAAAAATTTCGATTTATTCAACGGGCAGGCCTTCGGAAAGTTGAGCGAGGAAAGCAGAAATTTTAGAAAAATTTTCGTGGTGCAGCCGGTAGAAGTGGTGTTTCCCTTCTTTACGCACAGAGATCAGCTCGCTTTCGGTCAAGAGTTTGAGATGATGCGAACAGGTCGCCTGCGCTAATCCGGTCAGCGACTTTACATCCATGCAACAAATTTCGCCCCGCTGCGCCAGTTCAAGCAGAATAGCCAAACGGTATCGGTCGCCAATGGCGGCGGCGGCTTTTTCAATAAATTTACTCGGATCAGATTCGGTCGGCATGTAAAGGAGGAAGCAACTTAACAAAAGGCAATAAGCAAGAGGCAAAAAAGCAAATGGAGCAACGTAACATCCCGATTTTTTACCGGGAAGGCAAATAAGGAATAGACTCAAAATAAGGGTACAAAAAGGGAGGAATCTGGTACTGGTCAGACGACGAAAAAGTCGTCAGACGGCTAAACACTCCATTCACCAATAGGTACCTTTATTTTAGCATCGTTCCTAAAAAAGAAACGGAAAACCAATTTCTGAACACAAAAATAAGGTTTACTCCACGATCTAAAGAACCAATTTCTTCCTGCTGACACGGTATGGGTAAAAAAAATATGGCTTATCCAATTTGGATCATTCATCGGGCAACATGATCAACACGGAAGATGATGGCTTTGGGACAGTGAGTTGCACAGTCAATGGAACCGGGCGTTCCAAGGTGCCACCAAGACTTGCACGTACGCTATCTCGCACGAATATCCGGGACTTACTAGCCGCCAGAATATTCTCTCACCCAATTCCAGCACATCAGTATAGAGGCCAAAATGGCAAATTTTATTTTGGACAACCCTGATTTTAAAGCAATATTGAAATTTTATTCTTAAATAAACTTTATTTTTAAATTCCGATAAATTTATCTTGCACAACATTATATATTTGATCGCTCTCGAAATACGTTCTTTATCACCAAATCAAATTTTTTCTATGAAACATTTGTTGCTTTACTCCTTACTGGCTTTATTCTTCGCCGGTTTGAATTCCTGCGCTAAAAAAGAGCCTTCCACTTCGGATACGGGACTTTCGCAGGAAGTCATCAATCAGATCAAGGCCCTCGGATTCAGTGCCGATGACGCCTATGCCACCGAAGGCGGGTACATCGTAGAAAACGACATCTTCCTGACCGATGCAGATTTTCAGAATCCGTCGCAGGTTCTTATGCACAATCTTATCGTGGGCAATTCCGAGCAGTACCGGACCAATGAACTGGTGACGGGCCTACCGCGCACGATTACCGTTAGCAGCAGCGGTAGTTTTAATTCCACGGTTAACAGCGCCATTAACGGTGCCATTGCCCGTTACAATGCCCAAAACCTGCAACTTACTTTTACCCGCGTGACCAGCGGTGGCGATATCAACATTACCGTTGTTAACGGTGGTGGCTATATCGCTTCGGCAGGCTTCCCCAGCGGTGGCAATCCTTATGGGGAGGTGAAGTTCAACAAAAAATATCAAACCTGGGGCCTTCCCACCCTGACCTCCGTCTTCGCGCATGAAATAGGCCATTGCATCGGTTTCCGTCATACCGATTATGCGGATCGTTCCTACAGCTGCGGCGGTGCTGCTTCCAACGAAGGAACGAGTACGGTGGGCGCTGTTCTGATTCCCGGCACCCCTTCCGGTCCCGATGCTGCTTCCTGGATGCTGGCCTGCACCGGTAGTACCACTGACCGTCCGTTCAATCCGAACGACGTGACTGCTTTGAACTACCTCTACTAGTAGGCAACAATCTTACTTTTACGGAAGTGCCGGAGCCGACCATCATCGCTCCGGCACTTTTTTTATCTTTTTACCAGTAATTTGCCCTGCGTCAGACGGTTCGACGCCTCTCCCATTACCATCCAGACGTAATATCCTGTCGGCAAGGACGGCAAATTAATATCGTTTTTGCTATCATCCAATACTCTTTCCAGCATCACCCGACCAAGTGCATCCCATAAAACAAACCGGGGTATCTCATCCGTTACGCGGGCCAGTACCGTCAGCACCCCATCCGAAGCCACCGGGTTGGGCAACACTAAATACCCGTTTTTGCCCGCAAAGTAAATGGTGACCGGATCGCCGACAATCGAACTGCCATTTACCAACAACACACTGGCGCGATACATGTTCTTGCCGGCTTGCGGCGAAAGATCAGCAAAAAACATATTCAGCGCAGTGGGGCTGGTTTCTGCCAAAAGCACCCAGTCGCCATCCTGCCATTTTTCGATAAAAACCTTCCGGACGCCATACAGGGTTCCAAGGGACAGGG
The DNA here is from genome assembly GCA_031425155.1 of Saprospirales bacterium. Taxonomy (GTDB): domain Bacteria; phylum Bacteroidota; class Bacteroidia; order Chitinophagales; family Saprospiraceae; genus M3007. The sequence goes on from JANPIV010000074.1 coordinate 4,572, forward strand.
TCAGTTCTACCTCGTCCGCCGTGTTGATAAAGGCAAGCAAGGTATTGATGTAACAACCGACCCCTTGCGTGAAAATGTCTGGTGCGCCGCTGATAGGTCCTTCGGCTTTTTCGTCCAAACGGAGGGCAGATATAGCGAAACGGTGCTGTGGAAAAGCGTCTTTTGGCAATATGATGGCCGTATCGGCGGTGATGAACAACGGCTCGATATACTGGTCGCCCAACCCCCACATCCTATATGCCAGATTGGGGCCAACTGCTGCCCAGCGTAGCAGTACCGAATCCGGACAATTGAAGCCTATATGCAGCCGCATAGCGGGCGCAATCAGAAAAGTATCCGACACAAAATCCTGTGCATTTGTACGCATACGCAGCTGCGCCGACGTGACTGTGTCCGGCATGAGCCACCGTTTGTATCCATCGCTCAGCACTATGGCCGTATCAATGGTTTGCCACACGGAACTTCCTGCCGGTTTCCACTCCAGATGGCCCTTTTCAGCAGTGAGGGTGGTTTTCCAACGCAAAACGGCTTCCTTACCGGTCAATGCCGGATCGCCATAGACCGGGCAGGTCCACTCAAAATGGTGCAGCGTATCCCAACGAAAGGCGAGCGCAAAACTTTGTTGCCCCGTGGCTACCGACTTTCCCCGCACGAAGACCTGGTAAGAACCAGGCAAGGCGTTGGCTATACCTACCTGTTCGAGGGTATTGATCGAATCGCGACCACGATGCGCCGGCAACAACAACGAATCCGGATCGGGGTAAGCACTCAGTACCCAGGGATAAAAAAAGGTACCGTCAGGCCCCTGAACCGATAAATCGAGGTCATTCACCAGTGCCCTGGCCGCATTGGGGGTGGCCGACGCGTCGTTCCAGCTGAGGGTAATTGTGAATTGGCTGATTTGGTCCGGCATTGTGATAGCCAACACCTGGTTTTGTCCCTCCGCAATCTCACCCTTGGCTATAAATTGATGTGCCACCAGTTCGACCGCTTTTTTCAGGTTTAGATTGCCATAGCCACTCATAAAATCAGGCCCTGGCGATCCCAGGTCATCGGCAGCACCGATCAGGATGGCTTTGACTAAGTCGGAAGAAGGCCAGTAAGCATATTTTTCAAAAAATGCCTGCCGGACGATAGCCGCCGAACCGGACACCAAAGCCGCCGATTCGGAAGTGCCGTCATGCCCAAAAGCAACGAGATCGGGTTTGATCCGTCCATCATAAGCGGGGCCACGGGAACTAAAAGGAGCCACTTGGCCAAACGAGTCAACCGCCCCCACTACCAGCACATTTTTAGCCATCTTAAAATTGCCGGTCAGGTTGGCGAACCCGGCCAGATTAGCGTAAACACCTGAGGTAGAAGCGTCTGTTCCCTGATTGCCAGCCGAAAAAACGTGCAATAAACTGCCATGCCTTTGTACGCTTTCATCATAAGCCAGCGCCCCGGCACCATAGTAATTTTCTATGTCCAGGCCATAGGAATGATTTTGTACCGAGATATCGAAGGTATCGTAGTCGGTATCCTGGTCGGGGAGAAGACCGATGAAACTGGACGACACCACCCGGCTGCCGCGTGCCACCCCCCGCCCGGCCGGATCGGAAGTGCCAGCTCCAGCTGCCAGCGAGACCATGATGTTGGCATGGGTGGTTACCTCATGGGCCGATCTGGCGGTGGGCAAATAGCGATTCCTCACATCCACATCCGAAGAATCAAAACGGAATTCTTTGATGGAAATGGTCGTGCCTCGGCCATCGAGGGCAGGCCACCGGGCATGTACGAAGGGGATGTTATTGACGAAGAGGTTATGCCCGGGAACAGGAAGTTCTTCTCGACCGACAGGGTAGCCGAGATCGGCAAAAATCACCTCCTTTCGCCGTAAAGTGGTCTCAAAAAAATGCCGGGGCTGGTCTTCTAAGAGGATCACACCAGCGGGTGTATAAGCGGCCTGTTCGGCCAGCCCGTTTTGTTGTGCCCATTGCCGGAATTCAGCCAAATCGGTCACGACAAGAGTAAACAGCATTGGCTTGCTATCCGTCGCATGGTTATCCGTTCGGCTTAGCAGGTTCATGGTGCCTTGCAGGGCAGGGCTGCACTTTTGCGCCGTGGATTGTGCATGAATGGAACCCGCCCAAACAAAAAGAAAATAGGGCCATAATCTGTGCATAAAAGCCGGACGTTGGAATAGATTGAACAAAAACGCCACGCAATTTTATGCTGTTGCCCTGGTAGCTGGATAAGGCACTATCACATTAGATGGATGGCCGACAAAAGTGGAAAGAAATCGGCATAAAATACCGTAGCCAATACAAAAAATTGGTTTTCAACTACTTAGATGCTAATTTCTTTCCTTTTTAAGCCAAAAACTTACTGCACTTTAAAGTCCACCTGCAAATTTTCCCACAACAACGATACTACGCCCTGATCGGAAATGTTGATGGTAAACCGTTCATTCAGCGCAGCCGATGCCTTCGAGGGTACTTTCACCCGCAGCACGTCTTCGGCCTCTTTGTAACTGTATTCGCCCCAGGCAATGGTCTTGTTAAAGACGATGGTCCACTCTTTTTCACCGGGAATGGTGAACAGCGCATAGCGACCTTTGGCGAGTTTTTTACCCTCTACCAGCACGTCGTCGCTGACTTCAAAAGCCGTGGTTTCGTTGGCTCCCGTGCGCCAGACCTGACCATAAGGCACCAGTTCGCCCCAGACTTTGCGGCCTTTCACGGCGGGTTGGCTGTAATCAACGGTGATGATTTTGCCATTGACCATTGCTTTGGCCTGTGCCGGTGGGCTGGAGCGTTGTGATTTGTCGGCTTGGCTGAAGGCCGAAGTGGCCAGCCCAAGCAAACCCAGAAAGAGTAAAAAGAAGGGTTTTTTCATAAATTTGTAACAGTTTGAAGGATGAAGATAAAATCGTTAAGAATGTTGATGAGTTGAGAAAAAAGGCGGAGAAGGTATGGGGTGAGGACGTTTAATAAACTGTGTGTCAACATCCTCCACTCTTCTCAACCATCTCAATAACCTTATGAACGTATGGTCAGGATCAAAATTTTAAAGCAAAATCAAACGATTCTTATATTTTCGACGGATTGTTTATTCCTACTTTGGCCAACCAAATTGCATTAACCCTACCGCCTGCACCACCACACATGGAAAGAATCAGTGTTTTCGATATTTTTAAGATCGGGATTGGCCCGTCCAGCTCGCATACGATGGGGCCGTGGCGCGCCGCCCAACGCTTCCTCGCGGAAGTAACCGACGCCGGAAAATTTGACAATATTCAATCGGTACACGTGGAACTGTACGGGTCGCTGGCCAAAACGGGTCAAGGCCACGGCACCGACCTCGCTGTAGTGCTTGGACTCAATGGCGACGATCCGGTCACTATTCCCGTCGAGGCGGTGCCATCTACCATTGAGCAAATCCGTGCCACCAAACAAATCAATCTGGGGGGCCGCCGCCAAATCCCGTTCGACCCGGAGCGCGATGTGGTATTTTTATACGATCAAACGCTGCCCTACCATGCCAATGGCCTGATTTTCAGAGCATTCTATCAGGATGGCAGCGGCGAAAGCCAGACCTATTATTCCGTCGGCGGCGGTTTTGTGGTGAAAGAAGGGGAAGAGAACCAGGTGAGTGATACGGTGCTGCCTTTCCCGATTGATCACGGTTGGGAACTCCGCAGCTGGTGCATTCAGGAAGGTCAGAACATCTCGGAGGTCGTCTTTCGCAACGAACTTACCTGGCGTTCTGCCGACCAGATCAAGGCTGAATTAAGGAACATTTGGTCGGTGATGAAGCAGTGTATTTACATTGGTTGTCATACCGATGGCGTGTTGCCCGGCGGACTGGATTTGGCCCGGCGTGCTGCGCCGCTCAACCGGAAACTGATAAAAAATCGCCCCTACCGGGATGCGGAAGAGTGGATACAGCAGATCAGCCGGGGCGGGCATTCGTTCCAGGAAATCCTGAAATGGGTGAGTTGTTTTGCTTTGGCCGTGAACGAAGAAAACGCCGCGTTCAGCCGGGTAGTGACTGCGCCGACTAACGGTGCCGCCGGGGTGATTCCCGCCGTGCTGATGTATCATCTTTGTTTCAGCGATGGTTTTCAAGAGGAAGATATTATAAAATTTCTGCTTACAGCCGGTGAATTGGGCAGTTTATTCAAAAAAGGCGCGACCATCTCGGCGGCCATGGGCGGCTGTCAGGCGGAGATCGGCGTGTCGTCGGCGATGGCTGCCGGTGCTCTCACTGAGTGTCTGGGTGGCAGTTATGCCGAGGCGATGATGGCCGCCGAAATCGCGATGGAGCACCACCTCGGCATGACCTGCGATCCCATCGGCGGGCTGGTGCAAATACCCTGCATCGAACGTAATACAATGGGCGCGATCAAGGCCATCACCGCCAGCCAGATCGCGCTGGAAAGCGACCCGTCTAAAGCGAAAGTCAGCCTGGACGCCGTGATAAAAACGATGAAAGATACAGCCCGCGATATGAGCAATAAATACAAGGAAACCGCCGACGGGGGTTTGGCGGTGAATATTCCGGTAAATTTTACGGAGTGTTGAGGTTGTAGAGAGGTGGAAATTGTTGAGAATATAGAGCCGAAAATCCTTGCTCATACATCCTGTTGTTTATCAATCATTTGCCTTAATTTCTACCATCCATGCCCGATCAATACCTCGTTCCCGCCCAAACCCGCATCGGCCACATTCACCTGAAAGTGTCCGATCTGCCCCGTGCGCTCGGTTTTTATCGTGATCTGCTGGGTTTTGAAGTCACCATGCTATACGGAACGCAAGCCGCTTTCCTTTCTGCCGGGGGCTATCACCATCATATTGGCCTCAATACCTGGCATAGTCTGGGCATGCCACCCGCTCCCGTGCGTAGCGCGGGTCTGTACCACACGGCTATTCTCTACCCTACGCGTAAGGATTTGGCGGCTATTTATGCGCGGCTGCTGAAAGCAAATTACCCTTTGACGGGGGCTGCCGACCATGGCGTTTCGGAGGCCATCTATTTGAATGATCCTGACGATAATGGCGTGGAATTGTACTGGGATCGCCCTCAGGAACGGTGGCCACACCAGCCCGATGGGTCGTTGGATATGTACACCCGTGTACTGGATTTGGAGGCATTGTTACGGGAGTTGGAATAATCAAAAATCACGATGGGAATCAGGCTATTCTTTCCACCAGACAATTATAACAACCCTGCTTTGCATTATGAATATGCAAATACGCAATCGAATGGTTACCAAATAACTGCATAATAGATTGCCGCAAATGCTGACCTTCCACAACCGCAGCTTCCTGCATCATTCCCGCCCGATCATAAGCCCGCACCGACAGTAGCCGGTGATCCAGCATTTTGGGGATTTCGTTCGGACCTAAGTTGGCGGTTTTTGCGCCTTTCCGTACAAATACCGGCCCGCTGGCCTGATACGGAGAGTCCGTTTGGTGGTGCTGCCAGGGCAATAAAAGCACTTCTTCGCCTACTTCTGCATCTTCCAGACTCACCCGGCAGGGTAAGCCCGGTTTCTTATCCGCAATCATTTGGATAGCGCCCAGCTTAGCCAATGCGGCTTTGTCCAGCGCGAAAAAATCGGCAAATGCCCGTTGGTCCAGCGATTTGCATTGAAAATTAGTCGTCATAATTGTACAAGTTTTATTTTGTACAAAGGTCCGGGCCTGCGTGGAGAAGACCAACCCGAAACTTGCGGTGTCGATTAATTTCCCTACCTTGCTGTACTCGTGGTTTTATGCCACCGGCTTCAAACCAGTTTATTGCAAACGACATTCAATGCATTGATCGACAGTTTTATAGAAAATAAAGTAGGCATAGCCGAAGACTTTCTGAGCATCGCGCTGGCCGCCCATCTAAAAGAAAATCTGCATAAGCTTTATAAGAACGAGCAACTGCTCGCAGCGGGAATTGGTAATAATGCCGCGCTATTACATGATAAATTAATTAGAAGCGACAAAATATACTGGCTGGATCGTAGCCACGATGACCCCTATGAAAATACCTTCCTGAATTTAATAGACGATTTTATCAATCATTTAAACAGCACCTGTTATACCGGAATTACCGGCTGCGAATTTCATTACGCGCTCTACGAAAAAGGCAGTTTTTACAAGAAACATCTGGATCAGTTCCAGAATAACAAAAGCCGCGCCTATTCTATGATTATGTATTTGAATACCGATTGGCAGGCCGAGGACGGCGGTGAATTATGCATCTATCATAGCGATCATGTACAAACCATCTCCCCGCTGAATGGCAAATGCGTATTTTTTAAAAGCAGTGAATTAGAACACGAAGTACTAGTTACGCACCAACCGAGATTGAGTATTACCGGGTGGCTGAAGTCGTAGGTATCGTACCGGCGGTTATTAATTTTTCACCAGCAACCGTCCCCAGGCCCGCGTTCCATCTTTCCCCTCCAGTTGCACCAAGTACCAGCCCGTAGCCCAGTCCGCCGTTTTTAGCAGCGTGTTAGAAGCAGCATTCACTTTTTGCAAAAGCACTACGCGCCCATTTATATCAAAAACCTGTAATTGATTGAATTGCAGAGAATTATCCCAACTAACCAAAGTTTGTCCCACGGCTGGATTGGGTGAAAAATGCAGACTGGCAGCCGTTTTCGGCTCGTGTGCGGCAGTCGGGGCCGTCACGATAAAAGTTTTAGTCAATGCACTTACGTCGTTGCGGATGACCACCGAATAGATACCCGGCTCGGCCACGGATATGGTTGCGGTCGTATCGCCCGTGCTCCACAAATAGTGGAAATCACCAATCCGCGCGCCCGAAAAAGTCAATGACCAGTTTTGCAATTGCCCGGCGACACCATTGGCATGGTCCATAATGCCCAGTTTCCAGGTACCATTCACTGGCGTACCTATCAGATCATTCCAGACGCCTTCGGGTTGGAAAGCTCCCGTAAACGGTGCTGCCGAAGCCGGAGCCAGCGGCAAATCCCCCGTGATGGAGGTCGTGGCAGCCGGTGAAAAACACGTGTTGGTGTAGTTGTCGCCGTTCGCACCGTTTTTGCTGCTCAGTTCGACAAACTGCCCATTGGGCGCAAACAGGTACAGACTCAGATCGCCCACCCAGCCATGCTGAATATTTACGCAGACCGATTCCAGCAAAGACAGGTCGTTGAGCGTACCTAATGGCACATTATTTACGGCACTACCGTTATTTTCTACATTTAATTCAGAATACGCCATCGTCAGCACCGGCGCGATGGACAGGCTGTCGGTGTTGCTGAACGACCAGGTTTTGTCGGACAGCGCGGTAGGCATCGGAGCGGTCAGCAGCACGGGCGCAGCGGCGAGCACCAGGGTATCTGCGGAACGAAATTCCGGGTCGGGATCAGCAATAAAAAGCGTGAACGTGCGGCTAAAACAGCCCGTATCGCGCACCGTCAGCACCACTGTTTCAAACATTTCGGTCAGTGTATCGGGCAGCGGCTGGATAAGCCAGTGCAAAACGGTATCGGTCGTAGTGATCGTCGCAATTGAGTCAATTAATTGATAATCAATGCCATTTTGCGCCGTACCGCTCAAAGTGACGGTCAGGGGCAGCAGATTGGCAGGCAAAGACGAGAATTGCAGATGCACCGTATCGGCGGCAGCATTTTCGGACAAAATTGCGCTGCCCGGCTCGAACGAAGCCGTGACGGTTTCCGTACTGCCAAAACTTTTCGCTTCCAAAAACACCCCTGAATCCCAGACACCATCGCTGACGTCGGCCAGGGCCAGGGTCATAGTATAAATCCCGCAGGGCTCTACCGCTGCTTCGGCCACGAACACATCCAGAAAACCATCGTAGGTGGGCTGCTTATTGCTATTGTTATTGTTGTTGAAATATTGCCCGTTTTTCGCGGGGCAGCCTACGCTGCCATAGGTAGGGTGTATATTATTGATCGTCACGGGCAAATTAGTGCCGGGGATGCGCGCAATATTGACGGGCACAGGGTAGCCGGGACCTTCCAGAAAAAAGCCGAACGCGTCATTGTAGTCCGAGCAACCATATTCGGGATATTCCTCCGAAGCGAACACGTACCGAAACCGAATGAACTCACTGCTGGCCCGAAACGTGATGCGATAGCGAACCAGGTCATGCAGCGGATTGGTGGTCAACGCGGCCAGCATGGCATCGTTGAGGGAGAACGCATTGTCCGTGGAAGCAAAATCGCTTCCCTGCTCGTCAGCACCTATTTTAAAACCGGATGACGCAGCCTGCCCGGTGCTGAGTACCAGGCCCCGGTGCAGTCCGATAGTAGAGTCGCCGCCCGTAAAATAACCGACGGCTCCCGGTACGCCATCAAATTGCACATCGAGAATTTCGATGCCCGGCCCGGTCAGGTGATCGCGGATCAGTTGCGCAGAGACGTTATAAGGCGGCAACTCGCCGGAGGTAACATTGAGCCATTGGGCCTGCGCCATTTGGGTGCAAAGCAGGAAGGCGAGGGAAAGGAGTAGTTTTGACATGACACCAGATCGTTTACAAGGTTATACGCAGCATTCAATGGTCAGGTCAAGTAATTTTAAAAATTAATTTACCTCACCATATCCTCCAACAACCGGTTCGGGTCCAGTTTCCCCAGATTTACACTCCACGAAATCCATTTGAAATAATTGCCGCCGCAGAAAATGGCCGACGTATTCGAGCCGCCGCTCAGTTCGCAGTAGCGTTCTTTCAGGTTTTTGGAATTGACCAGCGGGAAATAAATTTCCAGATTACCCTTAAAAAAATCGAGCATCACGCCGCCGCTCCACAGCAATTGTTCATTGGCTGGCCGCTCCGAGCCAATCGGTGTCGCGTCGTCGAAGTAACCGATGTCAAACCACGGGCGCAGCGGAATGCCCCACGGCAGACGTGCGGGCAGATCGGCTTTCAGGTTCATAGCCAGGATGTAATTGTTGGAATTGCCGATAATACCACCGAAAGACGAGCCAAAGGGGGTCTTGAAACCACCGTCGGTCTGGCTCACTTGCCGAGCCCGGAAGCCCTGCTCGTCGGAGCGTCCAAAATACACTTCATCGAAGCGGTAGTCATTGAATCCCTGCGGATTAAGCGTAAACGCCACGGGTTCTACACCACGATTGCGCTCGCTGTTTTGCAGAAAATAACCGGCAAAGAAACGCGCCGTCACCTTGCGCTTTTGCTGGTAATAAAACTGCTGTTTCCACTCCAGCGAGCCCTTCACGTACTTGCCCGGCTGATCGAAACGATTGCGGTAATCGGGCTGACTTTCCAGCGTGGCGATGAAATGATAGGGGTTGGGCAGCCGCTTTTGCATGGCTTCGTAACGCACTTCGAAGATGGTGCTCTTGGCCCAGTTTTTCCCGACAAAAGCGTTGGTCGTATCAAACTGACCGACTTCCCGCCCGATGAAAAGCGTGCGGAAATTCAGGAAATGCCGGAAGGTATTGGCCGTGCCTTTGGTGGCCAGTTCCACCCGTATTTGCGGCACTACGCGGTAGAATTTGGAATAATATTCATGAGTGAAATTGTAATCGAAATCAAAACTCTTTGCACTAACGCCGAGGGTAATCTTCGGAAAAATGCCGCCCGGATAAAGTTTGTAGCGCAAATCTGCCACACCCACCAACTGTTTGGAAGCAGTGCCAAAGCCGGGAGCCAGGTAATATTGAAATTTCCGGGACGGGATGATCGGATTGTACAGCAGCAGCCCGATCATGGTTTTGTCATAGTTATTCCAACCCAGCCAGGGCAATACGCCCAGCGTCGTTTTGGTGGGATTTTCCACCGGGGCCAGCAATTTGACTTGCAGCGGCTCCACGCCGGGGAATGCACCACCCGTGCGCCGCAGATTGTTTTTCCGGTCCACATCCAGCGTAGTATGCTGATAATCAATGATGAACGCATCCGCCGTAGTGGCTGGAAAATTGACTGTCTGCTGCTTTTCTGTCGAAGCCGGATACCACTGCGTCGCACCCGGCTTGCCATCCTGCATGGCCGTCACCGAAAATGGTGCGTTCAAATCGCCTTTATTTTCAATTTTTAATTTCCAGGTGCCATTTTCTTCCTGAATGTCTTTTAAGGCATAATCGGCCTGCTTTTCGGTCTGCATGGTCTGGAAAAACCAGTCCGCATCCAGCCCGGATTTTTTAAAAGAAGCCTGCACATCTTCCGGGTAAGGGTGGCGAAATTGCCATTGCCGGTAGTAGTCGTGCATGGCCGCATCGAATTTCACCGTACCCACCGCCTGCTCCAGCCAAGCCATAGCCAGGCCCGTTTTCATATATACGTCCAATCCGTAAGCGAGCGGCTGAAAGTCCTCCGAATGGCTGTCCGGTGGGGTAGCGACGTGTTCGCGGGCCAGCAGCAGGTAACCATTTTCGATCAATGAGCCACTCTCAGCGGGTTTGTAGAGCCATTTGGGGGCATTCAGCATATCCTGTACGCTGCTGCCTGCCCAATATTGGTTCATATAACGCATTTCATAATACGTATTAAAGCCCTCATCCAGGAATGGGTGTTCGCGTTCGTTGCTGGCCAAAATGCCATAAAACCAGTTGTGGCCCACCTCGTGGGTGATCACTTCATCCAGGCTTTTTGCGCTGCTTGCGTCATTGATCACCGTGACCATCGGGTACTCCATGCCACCGCCCGCGCTGAGTGCCGAGTGGACCGCCGTGGCTTGCGGCCAGGGATATTCACCGACTTTGTCGGAATAAAATTCCACGGAGCGGCGCACGTAAAAAGCACTTTTCTTCCAAAGTTCGGCATTCGAATTGGTGAACATCGCCCAGCAATCCACCGTGCGACCCGAGGCCAGCCGCGCCGTATCGCGCAGCACAAAAAAGCGTTTGTCGGCAAACCAGGCGAAGTCATGTACCCGTTCGGCCTTATAATGCAGCGTCTTCACGGTCGTACTCGATACCGGGAACGGGTCTTCTTTGGAAGTGATCGTGTCACGTAGTTTTTCCTGCGATTCAGCGACTTTTTTGTTCAAAAACGCAATTTCCGAGGCATTTTGTACCACGCCGGTGGCACCCACGATGTAGTTGTCGGGTAGGGTAATTTCCACATCGAAGTTGCCAAATTCGGAGTAAAACTCACCCTGATCCAGGTAGGGCATGGCGTGCCAGCCCCGGTTATCGTACACCGCCGGTTTAGGGTACCACTGCGTAACCTGATACGATTGGCCTACGTGGCCGAGTCGCGAAAACGACGCCGGGATATGCAGCGTAAACGGTGTGCTCAGTGTCAGACGCGCGCCCGGGGCCAGTGGTTGGGGCAGCGTCACCACCGCGATGTCGGGATTTCCCCGATCAAATTTCCAGGTGGCTTTTTGGCCATTCACCGCAAAATCGAGGTTTTTATAATAACCCAGCAGGGAATCTTCGGCGAAATAAAAACGCCCGCTTTGGTGCTTCAATTTTTGTTTGGAAAAAGCCGTGCGCCGGTTTTTAAACGCATTGCCCCACAGGTGCATCCATATTTCGGACAGCGCATCGGGCGAATTATTGATGTATTCCATCTCCACATTGCCCGTCAAAATCTGCTCCCGGTCGTCCAGCGTGACATTGATTTTATAATTAACTTCCTGCTGGAAATAAGGTTTGGTTTGAGCAGAGGAAACAAAGGGTAGGAGGCAAGAAGCAAAAAAGCAAAGGGCAAAAGGCAACGAAAAAAGGAGCCCCACCCCTTGGGTAAATATGGTTTGTAGCAAACGAGTACCCAGGCTCCCGCTCGATGTACCCTCCCCCTCTAAGGGGGAGTAGGAGGGGGCTTTTTTTGCCAGTAATAGGAAATGATTTTTCAAAGTAAACCAGGTTGTCATAAGCGGGAGTGGTGTGTAATGCCCGGGTTGTGCGGGCGATTTATCAGGTGTAATGAATAGATTTTTTCAGCAAAACGAGGGCTAAAAAAGCGAGACCCACCGGATCGAAGGAATCCAGTAGGCCCGGCAACAAAGGTAAAGCCATTGGCGGCTTTTCAAAGTTCGTTCAGTTTGTTGGCGCCAGAATTACGTGGAGGTTGCCCCATTTGCTATTTTGCTTGTTTGCTTATTTTTAAATGCTCTCGTACAAAGATCAGCCCGTTCAGAAACTCGGCGTGAGGCGTTCCGTTGCGCACCATGATTTCTCCTTCCTCTACCAGTAGTCGCAGCGTAGCCGATTTGCCGGTCAGGTCAATCGTCGCCTCAGTGGGCGAAAGGTTGATCTCATATTGTGGCCTTTTGCCATACCAGGCGCGGAGGGTGGGACGCAGGTCGAAACTATCCAGCAACACATCGTTTTGGCCACTGCGTTCGTGCCATTCAAAGGCGGTACCCGAGCCGGAAATACGGAAGTAGCGGCCCGGCGTGATCACTTCCTCTTCCGTCTGCCGGGATTGCAGCCGGTAAAAAACCGAAAAGCCTTGCACATTCGCCTGATTGATGCCGGGAAGCGTGCGTACCCAAAGTCGCTGTTCATCGGAATCGCTTGGATTGGAGGCTGAGCCCAAATTGAGCCAACGCTGCAAATGGCTGACCGCCAGGTAGTTATTGGGGTTTTGAAAAGCGGTATCTATGGGTGCTGGAAACCACGTTTGAATACGATCCAATGCCTTTCGATCCACCAGATAGTGGAGCGTAGAATTGATGCGTTCCACCTCCGGGCCATTCAGAGTCATCGCGCCGGGTTGGGCTTTACCATTAGCAAAACGGCCATTTTTGACCAATAAATACTGCAAAATATCTGCCTGACTCCGCGCCGACATGCGGAAGGCATTCAGCGGCCCAAAGACGCTGACTAGGCCAAGCACGGCGAGCGAAATGGGGATAAATTTGATGTTGTCGAGTTTGGAAAAAATAAAATACCCGCAACAGACGAGTAGCCAGATGCCCAATAATGCCCCGAAATATCGTGATTCGGTGAGACCATAGTCGTTGATGCGCCGCCCCACAGCCACAAATAATAGGATCACCATGGGCAGTAATGCCCACCAGAACCAGCGGCGATAGAGCCGTGGCGTGGCACTGTCATCATAAAGAGGCAGCAAAAAATTGAGCAAATAGGTAAAAATGCCCGCCACCGAAAAACCCAGCACCAGCCCCGTGACCCAGCCGTTGGGTAACTCCCATTGAAGGAGGATTTTGAAAGAATACGCGTACAAAATCAGGAAATACAAGCCCATAATCGGGATGAGAATGTACTTGCAGAGATTTTTAAACACCACGTGGTAACCTTCTTCCGGCTCCGCAAGTGCGCGGGCCACTGGATAGTGATGCAGGAAAAAAACGGTGTTGAAAATGCCCGCCAACACCACAAAAAGACGTAAATAATTCTCGCCACCGAGGTTGATATCGAACAGTTCGCCCACCGCCAGCAGGGCCAGCGCCAGTCCGCCCCACAGAATAAAAGTATAGACGGCACCGGCCATAATATTGGCAAAAATCTGGCGGTTGTAATCCCAAAAGTCATTGACTTTCAAATGATTAAGATAGGGAGCCACGGCTACGAACAAGTGGGCTACGATCATCAATACGGCAAAGTGAATGCCGTCTGTTAGCGTCAGATCATCCTGCATATTGGTGGGCAGCGACCATCCATACAACAACAGCAGGGCCAAACCACCAGTCAGTAGGGTCAAATGTTGCCAGGTGCGCCAGCTACGCGATTCGGCAAAAGCCGTCAATCCTGTGAACAAGGGTAGGCCAAGTTGCGCAAGTAGCCAAGTTTTTAACAGCGAACTGTAAAATGAGTCATGCTGTATATATCCCGGCACCGGATAGTATCCATGTCTATAGCCAATTAGCCATAATGTCGCCGCCGTACCAATAAAAGCAGCCAGCATCGTGCCGGGAAAACGCCGCAATGCGCCGACGAAGGCGTGCGTCAAAAAAGAAAAAGAAGGTAGGGTCATGGTGTGTAATCGGTAAAGTGCCGCCGAAATGTAAGGCTTTCTTGCCTACTTTTGCCCATCAAAAAACATTGCTCGTGCGTCTCCTCTTGATTTTCTGCTGCTGTCTCCTCGCCGGAAGCCTCCGCGCCCAGGCCCCTGACTCGCTTGCGTTCCCCGCCTCCTGGTCCGGCGACTGGGTCGGTCAACTCGAAATCTTCAATGGAAAAGGCCTGGTCCAAAGCATCGCCATGCAAATTGAAATCCATAAACTGGACACGTCCACCCAGGGGCGTTACACTTTTGGACTGGTGTATGGTTCCAAAGAAAAGGATTGGCGGCCTTACGAACTGGTGCCGGTGGACCCGGCGCGCGGGCTGTGGCGCGACGACGAAAAGAACTCGATTGTGCTGGAAAGTTACCAATACGGCCCCAAACTGTTGTCCTGGTTTGTAGTGCAGGGCAGCCGGGTGCTGAGTTTGATCGAAAAAACCGATGCCAACACCCTGGTTTTTGAGATCGTTTCGGGCAAAGAAACGCCCGTGAGCACCACCGGCAACACCAAACAGGGCGAAGAAGAAATACCCGAAGTAAAGACTTACCCCATTGGTGTCTATCAACGGGCCATCCTGCATCGAAAGTAACTGTATCCGCATAACTCATAACTTATAACTCATAACTCCCTACGGTGGATTCACTTACCCAAATCATTCTCGGCGCCGCCTGCGGCGAAATAGTAGCCGGCAAAAAAATCGGTAACCGGGCCATGCTCTGGGGTGCCGTTGGCGGTACGATCCCCGACCTGGACGTGTTCGCGGCGTTTTTTACCGACGAGATTACATCCACGTCTTTTCACCGGGGATTTATGCACTCGTTCCCGTTTGCGGTGCTGGCTCCCTGGCTGCTGGCCTGGCTGGTGCGCCGATTTTATGCCGGAAATATTTACCAAAGGTCTGGTTATAAGGGCGTTACGGCGATTCTGTGGTTCTTGTTTTACACCGGCGCAGCAGTCGGTATTAATTTCATTCCGGTGTTATTGGGCGAGGGACTGCGCTGGTATATTCTGCTGCCAACCCTGCTGTTGGGCGGCTGGTTTGGCTGGAAACTCTGGCGCGACTACTGGCAAAGCGAACTTCCGCTCGTGGAATTGCCCTATCGGACGTGGGCGTGGTTGTTCTTCTGGAGCATTTTCACGCACCCGGTGCTGGACTGTTTTACCAATTGGGGCACCCAAATCTGGCAGCCCTTCGATGACCTGCGCGTGCAATGGTGTACCGTGTCGGTGGTGGACCCGATTTGTAGTTTGCCCTTTGGCCTTTGCCTGATTATTGCCTCGCGGCTGGCGCGTACGGATCGTCGCCGGGCCTGGTGGAATTGGGCCGGTATGATCTGGTTTTGCGGTTATTTATGCCTCTACACCGTCTGGCATAAACAAGTGGTCAACCGCGCCTTCGAGCAGAAACTGGCTGATAATGGCATTGATTATCGGCGGTATTATACCAATCCGACCATTTTCAATAACATCGTCTGGTCGTGTTTAGCCGAAGGCGACACGGCCTATTATTTCGGGCTGTACGGTTTCAATGATCGGGTGCCGGGCATCAAAAAACTGTCCGTGCTGCCCAAACGCCACGATCTGCTGAGTGGCATTCCCGACGATGATCGCGCCAAACGTTTTTTGCGCTGGTTTTCGGATGGATATTACAATGTCAAACCCTATCGCGGCGATACGTTGCAGGTCAATGATCTGCGGTTCGGGCTGCTGGGCGATAGTTTGCGGGGTAATAACTACGTGTTTCCGTTTTTACTTTTTAAAAATAAAGACGGGGCCTGGGATGTGCTGCAAAACAACCGCAACCGCGAAAACATGGACATGAATAAGCGGTCTATGGGCGAACTTTGGGAGCGGGTGAAAGGGCAATGAATGATGAATTATTAATGATGAATTATTTTCCGAGTTAGCGTACACTTCCATCTAAACCTTTTCTAAACCCATCTAAACCTTTCTAAAACCCTATAAACCTTTTCTAAACCCTTCTAAACCAATAATTTATTCAAGATGAGACAACGCGTTATTTCCGCCATTTTTTTTGTCATCGTTATGCTGGGGGGCCTGTTCGGCGGAGCCACGACGTTTTACCTGCTTTTTTTAATTATCACGGCGGGTTGCTTGTGGGAATTTACGGGGTTGATGTTTCGGCCAGAAGGTAATCATTTGCGCTTTCGGCGCGTGGCAGGAACAGTCCTGGGCAGTTTGCCTTTTGTTGTTTTTGGCAGTAAGATTTTTAATTTGTTCGTCCCCATGCCGGGCGGTACCCGGTTTTCGCCCTATCTGTTTGTGGCTGATTTATCAGATAATATAAGCCCCATCCTGATGGCAGTCGTGCTACTGTTACTGCTGGTTTTTTTGTTGTTTATTGTAGAATTGTTCCTTGCTTCCCGCGAGCCGTTTGCCAATATGGGCCACTATCTGCTGGGCGCAGTGTATTTGGGAGTGCCTTTTTCGTTGTTGATTTCTATTTCCTATTGGCACGACAATTATGCCCCGCTACGCGTTTTTGGCCTGCTGCTACTGACCTGGACAAATGATACAATGGCTTACATGGTAGGGTCGAAAATTGGTAAAACACCCTTTTTTTCACGTATTTCTCCCAATAAAACCTGGGAAGGCACGCTCGGCGGCATGGTTTTTACTTTTGCACTGGCCGGTTTATTTTCGATATGGATGCCCGTTTTTTCGTGGTCAGAATGGATAGGCTTAGCAGCCGTAGTGGCCGTATTTGGTACACTGGGCGATCTGGTGGAATCCATGCTGAAGCGGAGTTTACAAGTCAAGGACTCTGGCTCTATTCTGCCCGGCCACGGCGGTTTTTTGGACCGTTTCGACTCTTTTATTTTCGTGCTGCCTTTTGCGTGGCTGGCACTGATGATTCTGGAAGGGTGAGTCGAATGCGGAATGCAGAATACGGAATGGGGAATTGCACAGCATGGATAAGTAAGTATGGCGAATCAAATGCAGAATGGTATAACATCAATAAGTAATTCGAATAATGGGTTAAGCCTGCTTTTTGGATTCTGCAAAAGCCCCGGCAGGGGCATAATGTTGGTAGCCAAATGATTGTACCCTCTTTTTAGCCCCGTTAGGGGCGCAATAGCGTACATATTGCGCCCCTAACGGGGCTTGCGGGAGATAAATATGGACATTACTACCAACATTTTGCCCCTACTGGGGCGATTAAACCCATGATTCGCATTAGTAAGCATGCAGAATCTTATGCTCCGCTCTATTCCGCATTCCGTATTCATCATTCCGCATTCCGTAATTCCGCATTCCGCAGTTTTCTCCGCCATTCTATATAACCCAGCACCGCCAGTACCAGGAATACGAGGTACTGAAAACTGGTGAACACGTACCCTTTAATAAAGTAGAGCGGAATGGAAGCCACGTTCGTAACAATCCACCACAACCAGTTTTCCAGTTTTTTGCGGGCCATCAGCCACATGCCCGTATAGGCCGAAGCCGCCGCGAATCCATCGGCGACCGGGACGGTGCTCGACGTGAAATGATGCAGCACGAGATAGAGCACCAGCCAGCATAGTCCAAAGAAACCCACCGCCCAGGCCCATTCGCGGGAGGTGGAAGCCGTGATGCGCAGCGTCGTTCCGTTTGTTTGCCGCGCCCACAGCACCCAGCCGACCACGCTCATCACCGTATAATATACGTTCACGCTGGCTTCGGCATACAGGCCGCCCAGAATGCTCAGGTAGATATATATAGTGGTGTTGACGATGCCGGTCGGATAGACCCAAATGTTTTCCAGGCGCGAGAGCAGCACACTGGCAATGCCAAAAAAGACGGCGAAATATTCCAGCCAGGTGGTGGCCCGCAGGCCCGTCAGGAATTGCTCCCAGAGGTCTAAAAACGTCATGGTCTGATCAATACAAAGTGGCTTTGAAAAAAATGCAAATGTAAACCATTCACCATCAGAGAACTGAACATTCAAAATTTCCCCACCATGAAGAGTCTGCCCATAAAAAAAGCCTTTTGCGGACAGAACCGACAAAAGGCTTTTCTTCCCAAAGAAGGAGGAGCAGTTTCCATGACACGGAAACCGCCCGGATTATTGCGGCGTAGGGCCACCCAGACTGGATGACCAGGTCAGGATGTCACTGAAACTAACCGGGACACTTTTACTACCCACCACGCGGTTCATCTCTTCGCGTTCCAACACCGTCAGATCGTCCTTGATGTCGTCCAGAGAATTTTTCTTCTGGTCTTGCGAAGACTGCGTAGGCAGGTCATTCTTCTTTTTGTCACGAAAATCAAACATAGGCTGTTAGTTAGTGTTTCGATGCCTCAAAGGTAAGGGTATATCTGCAACCGTCAACCCAGTTCCTTAATTTAACCAAATCTAAACAAATAACCTGCCAAGTTTCGGGCATTTTACCCTATTCATCCGCTGAAAGCCGACATTTATAGAAATTGTGCCGCCCGAAATTTTGGGTCATTGTACACTTGTCCAGCAAAAAAGGCTTGAACCGCTTCATCGTCCAAATCTATGAAATACCTTTTTAACACCCTCGCCGCCTGCCTGTTTCTGGTCACCACCGCCGCTGCGCAGGATACCTGGTCGCTCGAACGCTGCATTCGGTATGCGCAGGAAAACAATATTACGGTGCAACAGGCCGAGGCAAACGTAAAAATTTCTGCCCTGGCCCAGCAGCAAGCCAAGGCCTCGCGTCTGCCCAACGTCAGCGCGTCGAGCAATCTCGGCAAACAATTTGGTCGTACGATTGACCCGACGACCAACCAGTTCAGTACCACTTCTACGAGCTATAACAGCGTCAGTCTCAATGCGGGTATTTCTTTATTCAATGGAGGACAAATCCACCATACGGTGAAGCAGGCCGGTTGGGATGTGCAGGCCGCCACCGCCGATGCCGCGCAGACCACCAACAACCTCGCGTTGCAGGTGGCACGCGCCTATTTGAATATTCTGCTGGCCAGCGAACAACTGAAAAATGCCCAACGCCGCGTGGTGCAAAGCCAGGAACAGTTGAATCTTACCCAGAAATTGATTGATGCCGGCACCACGCCGATGGCTGAAAAGTATAACTACATCGCCCAGATTGCCCGCGACGAACAAAGCGTAATCACGGCGCAGAACAACCTGGACCTGGGCTATCTGAGCCTCAAGCAACTCATGCAGCTGGACCCGGATTTCGACCTGCGCATCGAGCAGCCATTGGTTAATATCCCCGCTGTTACCCTGCCCGAAGCCGCAGCAATGACCGATTTATACAACGTAGCGACTACTACCCAACCCAATATTCGGGCGGCTGATTTTCGGATCAAAAGTGCCGAAGAGGGGATTAGCATCGCCCGTTCGGTTTATTATCCTTCGGTATCGGCCTTTGCCAATCTCAGCAGCAACTATTCTTCGCAGTTTCTCACTGTTACTTCTACGGGCGAACTCATAAAAGGCTCTCCGATCATTGTGGATTTCAATGGGCAGCAAGTGCCCGTCTCGTTTTATCAGGAAGGGGTACGCTATAGTAAAGTCCCGTATTTCAATCAGTTAGATCAAAACTTTGGACAAGGCGTCGGACTTAGTATCAATGTTCCGATTTATCAAAATGGCCGTACGCGATTGAGTGTGGAACGTGCCCGCCTGAACGTCCTGACTGCACAAATGCAAAGTACCCAGGCCCGTCAGCAATTGAAAAATGACATCCAGACGGCTATTGCCAATACTTATGCCTCACGCCAGCAATTGGACGCGGCGCAGAAGACCTTCGACGCAACTACTACGGCTTTTCAAAATATGACCAAACGCCTGAACCTCGGTGCGGTGAACACCTTCGAGCTGACGACATCCAAAATCAACCTGGATATTTCTGAAAACGACCTGATTCTGGCCAAATACACGTATTTGTTCAACCTGAAAATTCTGGATTTTTATCAGGGCAAGACGTTGAGTATTAATAATTAAAAGTTGGTTAAAGGCGGTCGCAAGACGATAGGTTCAGGCGGTGTATAAAAAATGAGTCATCCCGAATTTTGCAAAAACGAAAGAGAGGTCGTTCAACCCACGATTTTAATCGTGGGAGAGGAAGCCAGGTGGAGTCAGGAACGGTTTCAACCGTTTTTAGATCTTAAACCAGCAGGTATAAACCGTTAAAACGGTTACCCATCTAACGTTTTATGTATTCCCACGATTAAAATCGTGGGTTGAAAAATCTGGGCTGACTCATTTTTTGCCCCCTTTTTTATCAATCAGTTCCCTGCGCTTCCAGCCAATCAAATACTTCTTCTATTTCTTCAAACGACTTTACCCCTACCTGCTCCTCACCGCCGCTGGCGAGGCTGAGACCGGCGGGTTGCAGCGCAGCAAGCAAAGCGGGGAATTCAGCGACCGGGCCATCCCAGTGCAGCAGGATGGAGTATTGAGCACATAGATTTGCCCAAAATTCCGTTTGACCGGCGAGGGGGAACGCGTTATTTTTTGCCGAAAAATGCACAACAAAATGGGCCGTATAAGGGGCTGCCTGTTGAAATAACGCCTCCAAAGCCCTTGTCTCCTGATCTGCTTCCACTGCAAGTAACACGGTCAGTCCTTCCAGCACCGCTAATTCCGGCAAATAACTGGCCGATACCTGCACGGCATCCAGCGCAAAAAAAGCCGCTGCTTCGCGCACCTCGGCAATGGGCGACTGCGAAAATTCCCCGACAATCAGCGGCCCCTCTACCCACTCCCGAATGGCTCGCATATACATCGGATCGAGATAGCCGTCCGTTCCCGCTTCGAGATTGAAACCCAGAAACTGCACGTCTTTGGCCGCAAAATAACGGGCATCGGTGAGGTTGGTAATATGCGAAGCTTTGATAAGCATGGGTGGATTAATGTGGTCAATGAAAATGAATGTGGACAATGCAAATGAATGTGATCAATGTGCAGGCAATCAACGCTTTACGAGACGCTACCTCACCGTTCATACATCATAGTTCATAGTTCCTACTTTATATCTCCTGCTTCACCAGCGATTGCACCATCAGGGCGCTGCGGAGCCGGGGCTCAAAGTAGGTACTTTTGGGCGGCAGGCTTTCCCCGGCATCGGCGAGTTGCAGCAGATCCGCAAAAGAGACCGGATATAACAGGAAACCAAGTCGATGGGCGCTTTTCGTGGCCGCCTTCTGAATGCCTGCAATGCCTTTGCTGCCATCAATATAACTGATGCGCTGATCGGTGCGTACATCCGTGATGCCGAGCAAGCCGCGCAGTACCTTTTCATTGAGCAGATTGGCATCCAGAATTACGCGTTCGTCCGTGAGTTGTTCCAGCACCTCTTTTCGCCAGCGCAGCCGGTACCATTCTTTGCGCAGCAACATGGTAATCTCATATTTTTGGGTCGGTTTTTGCGGTTCTGCCAACGGTTCAAGGTCAAAAAGTTTGGAGAGCTGCACCATCAAATGGACCGGATTTAAATGGACAGGCATTTCCACCACGCGGTTATAATCCAGAATATCCAATTGATCGGTAGAGAAAAAGGCACAGAATAAATGATCGAAATCCTGATTAGCGGCAGGCTCTGGGAAACGTTGGTGCAGTAGGGCCATGGTGGTGGTGCGATGATGCCCATCCGCAATATATACGTTGGTGACCTGTTCGGCAAAGAGCTGCTGCAGGTGGGTAATATTCGCCAAATCGGTTATGGCCCAGACCCGATGCAGCTGGCCGCTTTTGGGGAAACGAACACTCAGCATCGGCTTATGTCCGTCGGCAAAGGCCTGTAACCAGGCATCGAGGGCGGGTACAGGCGCATGTGTGAGCAGCACAGGTTTGAGCACCGCATTCCAGCGCAGGAAAAGTTCCATCTGCTGTTCTTCCTTCTCGCGCAGAGTCGTTTCGTGCATTTTCACCCGGCCAGCCAGGAAATCTTCTATCGCATCTAAGGCAATCAGTCCGGTGTGGCGACGGTGCTGACGCGTCTCAATTTGATAAATATAAAATGCCGCCTGCGGAAATTGTTCCATTTTTCCGTCCTGAACGTACTCGTTGAACTGAAATTTGGCACTATCGCAGAATTCATCCGGCGACAAAACATGGCGAAAATTGGCAAAAAGGGCGTGAAAAGGTGTTATTTTCATACGATGGGCATGTAGGCTGCCGTAAAAGTATTGGACTTTGAACTTTGAACAAGACCTGTTTATCCGGCTGCTATGTGATTCACCAATGACCGGTCACTACTAATATTAAAGTAGTCACCTGAATTTTGTTTAAAACTTCGACATTTGCCGAAGCTGTGTCCTTGTGTTTTTTGAAAAACAAGTTTTAAATCACCTCGTTGTAGTACCGCCGATGCAAAAACCGGCATTACACAAGGGCAAATCCTACCGGTTACCCGCTATTCACTTATGAAATATTTCCCTGTTTTTTGTCTATCGTTCTTTTTTCTGGTGCATACTGCCGTTGGGCAGTCCATTTCCGAACTGGAAGGCCGCTATAATCGCTCGGCCTCCAAGCAAGACCGCATGACGCTGGCGTACCAGATTGCCGAAAAAGCCCTGGCCGGCAGCAACTACACGAAAGCCTCCACTTTTGCGCAGACCGCCAACCAGCTGGCCATCGAGATCGGCGACAAGCGCAAAGAAGCCGATGCCGCCTATCTGAGTGCCAACGCCGAATACCTGCGCCGCAACTACCGCGAGGCGGCCAGCCGTTTCAGTCAGGCCTGGAATGCTGCCCGCAACTATGGCCTCCGCGATGTGGCCCTCAATTCTACCGAGAAATTACAGGATATTGCCTTAAAACAAAATGACTTCAAAGAGGCCCTCAAATGGAGCCGCGAAACCGTTACCTACCTGAAAAACAATGGCGGCGGTGCCCGCGATGGTGGTGACTCCCAACGACGTCTCGAAAATCGCCTGGCCGTCGCCGAAGCCGACAACCGCAAACTGCGCGAACAATTGGCCGCCGCGACCGGCCAGACCCAGGTGCTGGAAACCAGCTACCAGGAACAACTGAAAGACGTACAAAGCAAAACCCAGCAGGAACTTAGCCAGAAAGAAGCCACCATCAGCCAGATCGCGCAGCAGAAATCCTATGCTGATTCGATGGTCCGCACTACCTCCCGGAGACTGGACTATCTGACCAAAGACCAGATGGCGGATTCCATCGTGCGGGTCGGGCTCGAACGCGATTATCAGGCCCAGAAACGCCTGACTGCCGTGGCCGAACTGGCGCAAAAACAAAGCGAGTACCTGCGCAACATACTGGGCCTGTTAGCTGGCTTCGTGCTCATCTTAGCCGTCCTCTTTTATTTCCGCTACCGCTCCAAACGCCGCTCCGCTGATGAGCTCTCCCAAAAAAATACCCTGATCGAAGCGGAACAAAAACGCAGTGACAGCCTGTTACTCAATATCTTACCTTCCGCTATTGCCCAGGAATTGAAAACGCGCAACAAGGTGGCCGCCCGCAAATATGAGCAGGCGACGGTCATGTTCGTGGATTTTAAGGGCTTTACCAGCCTGGCCGAGAAACTGAGCCCCGAGCTGTTGGTAGAGGAACTGGACTACTGTTTTTCCAATTTTGACAACATCATCAGCCATTATCGCGTCGAGAAAATCAAGACCATTGGCGATGCTTACATGTGTGCCAGCGGCTTGTCCGACCTGAATGCCAGCCCGTCGGATATGGTGAAAGCCGCGCTGGAAATTCAGGACTTCATGCAGGCCATGAAAGCAGAACGAATGAGCCGCGCCATGCCTTTCTTCGAGGCGCGCGTGGGTATTCACGTGGGCCCCGTGGTAGCGGGAGTGGTGGGTGCCAAGAAGTTCGCCTACGATATTTGGGGCGATACTGTGAACGTGGCTGCGCGCATGGAAGAGACTTGCGATCCTGGCAAAGTAAACGTCAGTGAGGCTGCGCACATGCTCACCAAATATGAATTTGAATGGCAAAGCCGGGGCAAAATCGCTGCCAAGAACAAAGGCATGATGGATATGTACTACGTGCTGGGCATCAAAAGTTATTGATTTCACAAAAAATCCCGCGCTGTATTAATCGTTTGTGCTGATGGCAGGTCTAACGTAAGATTTGCTAATTAGTCGCACAAAAAACGATGCTGATAAAAAGAAGAGAGTTCCTGAAAACCGGCGCACTGGCCACGGCAGCCCTGTGGATGCCGCAATTTCTGACGGCTTTTCAACGCCCTGGCATGATCGCCCCGCAGGGTAAAAAATTGGTGGTTCTGCAACTGAGCGGCGGCAACGACGGCCTGAACACGATTATCCCGGTACGCAATGATATTTATTTCAAAGAGCGGCCCCGCCTCGGTATCAAGCGGGAAAACGCCCTCCCCCTCACCGACGAGGCCGGCCTTCATCCGACGTTGACGGGCTTGAAAAACCTCTATGACCAGGGCGAAATGGCCATTCTGAACAGCGTGGGCTACCCCAATCCCGACCGTTCCCACTTTCGCAGTATGGATATCTGGCAGTCCGCCAGCCCCGCCGACGCTTACTGGCAGACGGGGTGGCTGGGCCGTTATCTGGATGCGCAATGTAATGGCTGCGCCCGGCCCACGGCGGCCATCGAGCTGGATGACACACTCGGCCTGGCCCTGAAAGGCGAACGCCAAAAGGGGCTGGCTATGCAGGATGCCAGGCGACTGTTGGACGCCACCCGCAGTCCGTATTTCAGTGATCTGGACAAATCCCACCATGCCGGTCACGATGATACGCCGGTTGGTTATTTGTACAAAACCATGTCGGAAACCATGTCGTCAGCAGACTACCTGTACGATCAAAGCCGCGCCAAAGCGACGACGGCGGCTTACCCGGCGACGGGACTCGGTAAACATCTGAAAACCATCGCCTCCCTTATTCTGGCCGACACGGACACGTCGGTGTATTACGTTTCGCTCGGCAGTTTCGATACGCACGTCAATCAGGATGGTCAGCAAAAACGATTGTTTCAGGAAATGAATGATGCGCTGGCGGCCTTTGCCAGCGATCTGAAAGCGAATGGAAAATGGAATGAAGTGTTGGTGGCGACTTTCTCTGAATTCGGGCGGCGCGTGAGCCAGAATGCCAGCGGCGGTACCGACCACGGCACGGCCAATAATATGCTGTTTATGGGCGGAGCATTAAAACAAAAAGGTTTGTTGAATGCCCTGCCTGATTTACAGAACCTGAATGATGGCGACCTGCAATTTCAGGTGGATTTCCGGCAGGTGTATGCTACCCTGCTGGATCATTGGCTACAAGCCGATTCGCAGGCCATATTGGGCGAACGCTTTCAGCCGTTGGGATTTGTTTGAAATGCGAATAATGGGTTAAAGAAGGAGTGAGAAATAAGTTCCCATTTTCCCGCCACTGAATGTCATTTCGACGGCAGGAGGAAATCTGGCTGCGTGGCATTGATAATCAACTCCTGAGCAGATTCCTCCTGCCGTCGGAATGACAACTCAAGTAAGGTTGTTTCTGCCATCTTATTTTTTGAACGTTCCTAAATCTATGATTTGCATTAATCAACCAGCCTGCTTGGCGTAAGATTTAAAGAAACCCCACCAGCGCATCTGGAGGACACCCAAAATGCCCTCGCGAACGATTTTCAGCGACATCTTGGAAACGCCCAACTCACGGTCTTTGAAGGTAATAGGCACTTCCCGGATTTTAAAACCTAATTCCCAGGCAGCGAATTTCATCTCGATCTGGAAGGCGTAGCCCACGAAATGAATCTTATCCAGATCAATGGTTTCCAGCACTTTACGACGCCAGCAAACAAACCCGGCGGTAGGGTCGGAGACGGGCATCCAGGTAATCATGCGGGTATAAACGGAGCCACCACGGGAATAAAAATGCCGTTCCCAGGGCCAGTTCTCCACTTGTCCGCCGGGACAGTAACGCGACCCGACGGCCACATCGGCACCCGCGTCGCGGCACTCGGTCAGTAAGCGCGGCAGGTCGTTGGGATTATGCGAAAAATCGGCATCCATTTCGATCAGGTAGTGATAGCCGCGCTGCAGGCCCCAGCGGAAACCGGCGATGTAAGCGGTGCCCAGGCCGAGCTTGCCTTTGCGCTCGAGCAGGTGCAACCGTTCGGCATGAGCTCCGGCTTGCAGATCACGTACGATCTGGCCGGTGCCATCGGGCGAGCCATCGTCCACAATGAGGATGTGAAAGGGCGAGGCGAGGCCAAATACCGCCTGCACGATGGCGGCGATATTTTCCCGTTCATTATAGGTAGGTATAATAACCAGAGCGGACACTTGCTTTGCTGTGTGTTTTACAGGGCGAAGGCGATGCCAAAAGCCAGCACGGAAGTAATAAGCCCGTACATGAAAAGATTATAACAAATACTCAGATAATGATATTTTTTGGCCAGTACAATGCCCAGAAAATACAAATCGCGACTCATCGTGCTGTATAAAAACTCCGAATCTTTCAACATTTCATTGACGCCCCACTGAAAATCGTCGAGCGTCATATTGTAGAAATTGCCAAAAAACAGCAGGTTAGCTTTGCGTTGGCGAATATCCTCCTTGGTCACTTTGCCTTCGGTCACTTTCGGGCGGGTGCTCAGTGTAGCAAACACCATAGAGCCCAGGCAGGTAAAAGTGAGAATGATACTCGGTATGATCAGCTTGCTGTTCTCCCCTAATTTGGGCAGCAAGTTGGCGATCAGAATAGAGATCACGATGGCGTTCACGGATAACATCAGGTTGGCTTTGCTATCGGCCATCGAACTGAGGTTGGTATGCGTACGATAGGTAGTCCGGTACATGGTCTCTACGCCACGTCCCATGCGGGCGTTGTTCAGTTCTTTTTCGCTCTCTTTGAGTATTTTGCTCAGGTCCTTGCTGCCGCCTTTTTTCTTATCCTTATCGTCCAGCAGCGCCATTTCATCCAGGGTAGGTGCTTTATCGGGGTTGAGCCGACGCTTTTGCTTGACTAATTGCTGTATGTGTTTGCCTTTTCGTTTACCAAATAACTGCTGGGCCACTGCCGTATGATACTCATGTGATAGCAGGAAATTGAGTTCAAAATCCACCCAATCCTGTTCGCTCATGACGGTTTTGCGGGCCAGAATAAATTCCTGGCGCAGTTTGCCGGTCCGGTCCCAATAGCTTTCCATGCCCAGGTGACTGAGATCGGCATCGCAGATGATCTCCTCCAGCCGGTTCTGTGGCTGCTGGGGCACTTTGGTTGAACGGATACAAGCGATAACGGTGGCCAGTTCCGATTCGCTGATTTTACCCTGCAAAAACTGTTGTGCATTCGATATACTGCGCTCCTCGTGGTCTTTTGGCCCTTCGGAATACCCGGTATCGTGAAACCAGGTGGCTAATTGTAGCAGCAACATGTCTCGCTCATCCAGCTGAAATCCTTCGCCGATGATGCTGGCTGCCGCCACTGTCTGCACCGTGTGGTCGAGATCATGGAAGACATATTCCGACGAGATGTAGCGGGCAAAAAAATCAGTAACGTACGCTTCGGTTTCGTGTAGTAGTTGCTCAGAAGCAGTCATATAAATCAGAAATTAGCGGCGAAGATAAGCGAAAAGGACTTTGAACGTAGATTGTTGAACCACCGTGCGTTAAAGTGCTGAATATTTTATGGTTAAGCCACTTATTTCTCCCTCATTCCTAAAACGCCCATTTCGCGCCAATCTGCGGCGGACAGCTCCACATGGGCGGGTTTTATTTCCTGAATTAATTCCTGCAAACGCGGCCATTGTACCCCGGCGGCATACAAGTCGCGGAAGTCTTTCTGCAATATTTCCCAGGGGTCAATACCTCCGAGATCGCTGCGCAAAAATTCCTGGTACAGAGCAATGGCCCGCTCCCGATCTCCCGGCGCAGCGCGGAGCAGGAGGGCATGCGCGTGGTTGGTTTTCAGGTAGGCGGCATCATTATAGTAAGGAAAAATGTCGCGGGTATAAGTCTCCGCCTGCTCGGCGTAGCGAATGGCCCTGGAAAGTGCCTCCGTATCCTGCGCACGTGCCAGCAGTAGTTGGAAAGAGGCATCAAGGTGCGTATTGAGCCAGCGTTCCTGCCACTCGTAGTTTTTGTCGGCAGCATTTAGTGCCCGCTCGGCATAGCGCAGGGCCAGTTCGCTCTCGGTGAGTGCACCCGACCATTGACCCACTGCGCTGAAATGCTGGCGGCGCAGATTAGCCAGCGTATAGTTAATAAACAGCGTATCCAAACCGGGATGTCTGACCATGACCTGCGCTTGTACGGAAGGAATAAATTGCTCGATCCGCGCCCGCTGTGCCGGCAGATTTTTGGCCAGTAGCCAGAGGTCGAAGCCTGCACTGGCGCAGGTTACTTCATCAAAAATGTTCTCGTACTGCGCCAAAGCCTCGGTTTCATTGCCTTCCAGCAGCGTTAAGGGGCCAAAGAAGAAAGGATTCAGCCCACCGTTCAGTTTTTCCGTGGCCGTCTCCAGATCACTGCGCGCCTCCTCCGTTTTATTCAATAGCAATGCTGCCCGGCCACGTTGCAGGTACAAATTGCCCTGGACTTCTGCCAAGGGAGTTTCTGATACAAGCAGGCCGACCGGAGCCGGGGTAGTAGCCGAATTGATGCCGGTGGTATAAATATCGAAGGCTTCCTGTAACTGGTTGGCATTCAGCAGGTAGTTGCCCAGTAATAAATAACTTTGGGCCAGCAGACTTTGCCGGTCGGCCTGACGGGCCTCATCGCGGAATACCCCTTTGGTCGCTAATACCCCGATGGCGTGCCGGTACGATGCTGCGGTGCGTGGCGTATTTCTCTCGAAATTACCCCAGGCGAGATAGTGATTGGCCAGGGCCAGCGTCGTTTTTTCTGCTTCCACGTGGTTTTTCGGGTTGCGGCGCAGCAGGGCGGACGCAGTGGTCAGCGTAGCCTCCAGTATTTGCGCACTTTCCGCATGGTTGTTAGTGCGTCTGGCCTGCGACAGGCCCGTGATGACCTTCCAGCGCAGTTCAGATTCGGCATTGAAAGGAATAGCCATCGGCTGGCTGGTTTCCGGGCACATCCGTTCATCCAGATTGACCAGTTCCCGAAATAAGGTGCATAAATACCGGCTTTGTCCATCACTCAGCAGATCATAATCGAGCAACTGATGAAATTTTGCAGGCAGAATGGCCACGGGCCCAGGCATATCATCAATCAGGTATTTGTCGGGTGCCGCCATTATCCAGGTCGCAAAAAGATTGGTGGCATTGGAAAGATCGTCGGACAGTAATGCCGTAAAAGCACCAGCCAATACCGCCTCCATTGGATTGTCAAAATAACGATTCATATCGGACACCAATTGCGCCGATTTAGCGGTGTTATTGCGCAGCAGCCACTTCCAACTGTAATCTTCATACAGGGCGAGCATGGTGCTGCGCTGGGTTTCCTGAAAATCCGGGTCCAGGCGTTTATACAACTCGAATGCCCGCTGGCAATAAATACCGACCTGTTCAATATTGTTGCTGGCCAGGGCTTGCTGCTGATAGAAATTGAGGAAGGAACGGATCAATGGACCATCGTCCGAATCAGCCAGCGTTTCGAAGTTATTGTCGTAACTGAGTACAGGCTCCAGGTCGTATTGCAAAATCTGGTTGGGGCTAAAAGCCGCCAACTGTTTATAAGGCGTTTGCGCTAAAGCGCGAATAGTATCCTGGTTGAGATCGCGGATAAAAAGATGGTTGCCATAATCCAGGTAACGCAGTTGATTACCATCTGGCGTAAAAGACATTTCGGAAATACCCGTAAACTCCGCCGTCGAAGCATTTTTAAAGTCAAAAACCGCTTTTCCGGTCTGTACGTCCCAAAAAATGATGGTTCCATCGCTGTAACCGGCGGCCAGGGCCCGCCCATCTGGTTGAAAAGTCAGCGTGGTAACGGTCTTACTACTGAAACCACGAATGCTGGCCTGTTCGTCGGCCAGTTCATCCAGATCAAACACCCGCACCGTAGTGAGATCAGATAAAGCAATACGGTTGCCGAAGGGCGATGCAGCCACCATATCTATAAAGTAATCGTGCAGCCGTATTGTTGACAGAGGTGCTGCCGGAGCACTAAAATCCCAGATTTTGACCAGGTCTTGCTGGCTATTTTGCAATATCACCACTATTTTATCTTCCCCTGGCAGAAAGGTCAGCGATTTGATCGGGTCGGAAAAAATGTGCCAGGCATACTCCCTACCTTCCGGCAGACGATGCACCATGACTGCATTGGCGGTCCTCGTATAGGCAACATACCGTCCATCCGGGTCGAAAGCAAGGACCACCGGCGTATCCTGCAACCGTTCCTGCAAGGGGAAATGCAGCCGCTGCCGTCCGTCCAAACTGACTACGATCACGGAATCAGGATGGCTGCTCAGAGAGTCGGGCATAGTAGAATAGGCCAGCCAGTTATTAGAAAGCGTAGCCTGAAAATAATCTTTGCGGGGCGTGCGGATCGTTTGGGTGAGGTTTTGTGGCGGCACCGGGAATATCTCGATTTCGTCCGGCCCTTGCACTGTAACATGCTGTGCATCAGGACTCAGTATAGCCGCATGGTCCGAATTGCCATAGGTAGTAATCGGTTTGCTTTGCCAGTCCGACAGCGCCCACAGCTTTACCTCGCCGCTGATAGTCGTGGCCGCAAACCACGCTCCATCCGGTGAAAAAACCCCGCAAAAACCCTCATAATATTCATCCGGCTGAATATATGCGCCGTAGTAAAAAACGCCAGTAGCCGGATTGAGCAAATACAATTTCTTGCCCCGTTCGTCCGTGCCAGGTATTATTTCGGCCACCATACTGGCATCAGAAGCCACGCCAATCAATTGAAAAGGAAAATTGAACCGGGGCTGCAGGGAATCGTACCGGCCCGGTGCAACAGGTAATTGATAGTAAAAATTAATGCCCGCTTTATTGGTCAGCAACACCGCTTCCTGTTTCGGAAAAAGCCGGAGGGCTTCCGCCGCAGCACCACGGCTACCCTCTTCCAACGGCGCAAAACGGATGACCCGCTCGCGCTGCCAGGGACGGCCATCACCTTTTTTCTGACAAATAATTACACTATCCCGATAGCCCAGCCAAAGCTGGTTTCCCTGTATCGCCAGGGCCAGCGGCTCATTCGTCAGGCCGGATACCTGCGGAATGGGTACGGGGGGTTTCACAACATTGGAGTAAGCATTTTTACGCTGCTGGGCCACGTATTTTACATGCAGATCCAGCTGCATTACTTTCTTTTCTTCTGTATCGTAGTAATAAAATGCTTCGCTATCGGGAGAAAAAACAAAAGCACTTCGGGCAGCTACTTTCTGCCGGAATAACTCCCGGCCATTCTGCCAAAAGGAAAAACTTTTTTTGCCATAAAAGACGAGGGTGTTTCCATCGGGCGATACCTGGAAATTATTAAAAGCCGTATCAACCGGGATCGGTTTTCCGGGGCGCAGGGTCTGGGCATCCCAGGTTTGAAACACGTGATCGGCAGGCAGAAACTGGTATAATTTCAGGGTGGGACCAAAGCCGCCAAACTGTATCAGTTTGTCTCCGTTGCCTCCCGGCGGCAATTGGTAACAGAGCGGCATACGCAACGAATCGAACTGCGGCTCCAGTCGTGCATGTTCCTGCGGAATGTAGTACCAGGCATCGAAAGTGGCTTGCAGGCAATCGGCGTTGGGGTCGCCGGGCGGCGCAATGTACTGATTGGCAAAATCGGCCAGGCGATAGGCCAGGGCCCGGTCGAAATTTTTCAGCAAATCCTGCGCATCGTCGGCACGGTTGGAAGCAATGGCCTGACGGGCCTGGCGACGGGCAGCAGCCTCCTTATCCAGCAATTCCTGCTCGGCAGCATCGCGGCAGGCCCGGATACGGTCACTCATATCCCGGCGACCCGTCTGGTCGGCATCGGCGCAGCTTTTGGCCGCCCGGTAAAGGGCGGCGGCATCGTCCCAGCTGCGCTCGCGAAAGGCCTGGTCTGCTTCCTGCCGGGTGATTTGAAAGCAATTTTCTCCTTTAAACGCCGTAAATGCACGGCTCAATGTGTGCTTACGCCGACCGATGGGCGTTTGCTGTGCCTCCAGCGGGAGCACAAAAAACAAAGCAAAACCAAGGAAAAAAAAACGCATGAATCAAGGTTTATAGAAAATCAACATCAATTGCATACGGATAAGTCATCAGGTATTCGAGGGCTTTTTCAATTGAAAAGCCTTCAAAAACAACGGCATAGAGCATATCCGTGATAGGTACGTGCAATTTGTAGTGCTTGGCCAATTGGTGGGCAATGCGCAGGGTACGCACACCTTCGGCCAGTTCCGGCATGGAGTCGCGGATTTGCTGCGTGGTCTCGCCCTTGGCCAACCGCACCCCGAACGTGTAGTTGCGGCTGTTGCTGCTGGTCGCCGTTGCCACCAGATCGCCGATGCCCGCCACCCCGATAAAAGCATGGCTGGCCGCCCCCAAAGATTTGCCAAAATAAACCATTTCGGCCATGCCCCGCGCAATGAGCAGCCCCTGAATATTGCGTCCCAGGCCCAATCCACCCAACACCCCGGACCCCAGGGCGACAATGTTTTTCAAAGCTCCGGCCAACTCCGCGCCCAGAATATCGTAAGACCCAAACACATGAAATTTCTGGCTGTTCAACGCCAGTTGGCCCGCTTGAATCACCTCGCGAAAGCGGCTGCCCACGAGGGTAGCGGCGGGCTGACCAGCCATTATTTCTGCCGATAAATTAGGCCCCGACAAGCAGCCTACCCGAACCACGCTGCTTTCTTCGCGCACGACTTCGCTCATAGTGCGCACATTGGCGCGGGAAAGTTGGATGCCCGGCTTCTCGAGTTCGTCTTCCTCTAAATCCTTCAAATCCAGCCCTTTAGTGCCATGAATGAGCAGGTGATGCGGCCGCAAATGGGGCGCCAGAGCCTGGATCATGCTGCGAAAACTATTCGACGGCACAATGGGCATAATGAGCGTGCAGTGTCGTGCCAGTTCTTCCAGATCGCTGGTGGCCCGCACCCGGGGCGAGATGGCGACATCCAAATGGGTGCGCGTCTGGTTGATCATTTCCACTATTTCCGGCTTGCGGCTGAAAAGCAGTACGTCGGTATTGTAAGCCAGCAAATTGGCGATGGCGGTGCCGAAACTACCGGCACCCACTACCCCAACCGGATTAAAAGGAGAAGCCATTTTTAATGATGAATGATGAATTATAAAATGATGAATTTCGGCAATGCCGCCTACTTTTTAAACTCGCCGTTGCTGGCGATGGTTTTGTTCCAGAGGGCCTTGCCGTTGGCATCATAGACACTGATCTCCATTTGGCGGTCTTTGCGCGGTCCACTGAAACGAAGCATGGAAAAATTATGACCTTCCACCACGGTGCCGGGCACCCGCAGATCGTTCTCCACTTTGCTGGCGGCACCCGAATAAGCCCCGGAAGTGAAGGGCGAGGTGGTCAGATCGTACACCCAATTCCCTGCTTTATTTTTCATCGCACTCAATTCGGTAAAATGCCGGTCGCCGGTCAGAAAAATCACGCCTTTGATGTTTTCCCGTTCAATACGTGCCAGAATGGTATCGCGTTCAGCGGGGAAATAGTGAAAACAGGTCTCGTCGTCGTCGTTGGTCGTCACTACCTGGCCACCAATGGCGATTATTTTGAACGGTGCAGTACTGGAAGCCAGGGATGCCAAAAACCACTCCAATTGTTCCTTGCCCAGCAGGGTGCGGTTGGGGCAGCTGACACACTTATCGGGCGAACGAAAGTAGCGGTTATCGAGCAAAAAGAAATCCATGTCGGCGTATTGGAAGCGGGTAGTGCAACCTTTTTGGCCGTTCACGCCAAAAGTTGGATTGCCCCAGAAGCTGCGGAACACCTCCCAACTTTCGTCTTTATGGATCCAGGTGCCATCTGCGTCGTTCGGCCCGAAGTCGTGATCGTCCCAGATGGCGTACTGCGCCGAGGCGGCCAGCAGCGGCTGGAGTTCCGGGAGCGAGCGGGTGTGGGTGTAGCGGTGGAGCATACCCGTACGCGTATTCCAGTCCGGTTCGCGATAATACAGGTTATCACCCAGCCAGAGCGTCAGATCGGGCTTTTGCTCATACATGCTGGTAAAAATCTGGTACTCGCTGCCGTAGGGCTTGCCGGGACGGTCATATTCCGGCTCATTGACATACGCGCAGCTGCCGGTCGCCACCGTGAAAGTCGGCGGATCGGTGCGGTATTGCCAGAGCGGCTGCGTTTTGAAAGTCGTCGGATAGGGCAGTTTTACGGCCACGCCATTGAGTTCGACGCGGTACGTGTAGTTCCGGCCAGGCTGCACCTGATCGGCGATGAGTTTGGCGGTGAAGCCATTTTCAGCACTGGTGCGCAGGGTAGCAGTGCTGTATTGTTCGGCGGGTTTTTCTGTTTCCCAATAGACCACTTTCGTGGTAGTCGGCCCTTTGGTTTGCACCCAGACCAGCACCTCGAACATATCCACGTAGCCAAGCATGGGCCCACTTTGCAGGGCAGCATTCCCGGTGTTAACGTCTTTTCCAGTCGTTTCGGGCTGGGCAGAAACCGGATGGGCGGATTGGCATCCGGCTCCGCCGAGCGCGAAGGCAATGAGCAGCAGAAAACAGTTTTTCATCGTTGTCAGTAAAAAATTTGTTTGCGGCGAAGGTAAGATAAAGGGCAACGCTCAAAGCAGGACAATTTTTCCCACCCAGGTGAAATTTCTATCTAACACCCAACCTTCTCGCGCTGTGACACGTTTGTATGATTAAAAATAAAATGCTACTCAACCCTTGCTTTTGCCAATAAAAAAACTTTACTTTGAACCATAAAAAATAGGAGGTTTGTTATGACAACACGTTCCACATTACTGATAGCCTTGTTTGCCGCCGCCGCCCCATTGGCCGCGCAGACTGCCGCCAAAACTTTTAACAAGTCTTTTAACACCGATGGACAGGCCGTAATCACCCTCGACCTGCCGGGTACGATAGAAGTAAAAGAATGGGATAACCCGACTGTTCGTATTGAGATCAGCGTTAGTTTGCCTTCCGGCAACAATGCCATGCTCAACGAACTGGCCACGGTGGGTCGCTACAATTTAATATCCAAATCCACGCTCACGCAAATGCTGATCACGGCTCCCAACATGGCCAAACAGGTGCGGGTGAAGGGCGAAACCATCAAAGAGACGCTCACTTTTGTGGTGTTCGTGCCCAAGGACGTCAAGATTGAAATGCACAATACCGAAGTGCTGGCCGATGCCAAGAAAGAGTGACCATTTTCATTGGATTATAGATTATATAGTGATAGGAAATTTTACATCGTCCCGGCTTTCTCCGATTGGAGAGAGCCGGGCTTTTTTTCGTCAGACCGTGCCGATGAGTCATGTTTATGTCTGAGTAAACTACTCGCGCCAAACGAGCGTTTGTATCTCTTTCTATACAAACCCTTTTTTTTCATCCAGCCTTGATTGGGCGGACAATATGCTGAAAAACATGAAATGCCGAGTATTTTTTCTGGCCATTGGCCTTCTGCTGACTACCCTGGCACATGCCCAAATGGAGCGCACCATGTATCAGGTCTTTGAAATGGACTCCGTGAAGACGGCTCAACTGGAAATTCTTGATATTTACGAGCTGCACAGCTGGGCCGGCAATTCTATTCTGGTGGAAACCAATATCCAGATTTCCAATGCTTCGCCGGAAATACTGGATCACCTCATCAAGAATGGACGCTACGACGTGAAAATGGACACCATCGCCCCCGGGCAGGTAAAAATATATACCAAACTGAAAGACCGCAAAACCGTGAAAACGCCCGCCGGGGAATGTACCGAGCTGCCGATGGCCAAAATATTCATCCCGGATACTTTTCTTTGGTCGGACGATAAAAAAAGCATCACGCGGAAGGAAGAATGATGGAAATGCGGAATTGCCAGAATGCGGAATTGTCTGTATGGATGATGCTGGATTCTCTTTTGAAGTTGGAGTTCGCTGCGGAAGGGTTGGAGTTTTTGCTTTCCGAAAGTTGGCAACCCAGTCAGGTATTTAGGAACGTGTAAATAGTAGGATGATAGCAACAACCTTACCTGAGGTGTCATTCCGACGCAAGGAGGAATCCGCTAAGGGGTTGATTATCAATGCCTCGCAACCAGATTTCTCCTGTCGTCGAAATGACATTCAGATGTAGGAAAATGGGAACTTATTTCTCACTTTTTCTTAAAAAAGAATGGCCTTGCGGATGCCCGCAAAGCCATTCTTTTTTTAACCCGATGAACTATAAATACTGTGTCGTTTATAGTTCATACTTCATCGTTAATCCTTATTTATCAATCACCAGTTTACGGGTGCTGGATTGCTCCCCATTGCGGACTTGCACAAAATACACCCCGCTTGGCAGTGACTGCACATTGAATAACATGCGGTTGTCGCCTTTGCCCAGCGTACGATGCTGCTGCATAGCCGCCCGGCCCGACACATCAAAGATGGATACCTGCACGTCATTCTCG
Source organism: Saprospirales bacterium (assembly GCA_031425155.1). Classification (GTDB taxonomy): domain Bacteria; phylum Bacteroidota; class Bacteroidia; order Chitinophagales; family Saprospiraceae; genus M3007. The sequence goes on from JANPIV010000074.1 coordinate 40,912, forward strand.
GCTTCCATTGGCACTTCCACCGTCAGTTGGCTGGTCGCCGGATTGGGGAACATCCCGAATTCGGCTCCCTGATAGAGCACCGGAATTTCTGTTTCCGTCACTTCGCCATCCGTGCTGCCGTCGGTCCGCCAGCCGCTGGAACTAAGGCTAACGCGCAGTGTGTAACACTGGGTGTTGCTAAAGACGCCATTGTAGCCATATACATAGGCATAATAAGTGGCAGCTGCAGAGGTTGTATTGTAAATAACCTGTTCACTGGTCGTACTCCCCTGTTCGGATATATCCACTTGCGTATTGCCTTTATAGAGGATAATATCATAATCAGCCGGCAAGGTGGTCAGGTCCACTTTAATGTTTTTCGTAGTCGTCGTATTGTTGAATCTATACCAGTCTTTGTCGGTGGAACTGGCAATCTGGGCCGTAAAGGTGGTATTCACCGGAATAACAGCCGCAGCGGTGCGGCTACCATTTGGCTCATACTGATCTGTACAGCCACCGCCACCCGAAGCCAGGGTAGTAAAGGAAGACACCGTGGAATAAGTACTGGAAGTAGTACCGCAAACCGCCAGTACCCGGTAGTTATAAGCCGTATTGGCGGTCAGGCCAGTCAGATTATAGGAAGCAGTCGTCAGGCCGGTTATGGTAGTGTAGGTGCTGGCCGTAGAAAGTTTCCAGCCTAAAGTATAGGAGGTGGCTCCGCTGACCGCCCCCCAGCTAAGGGCAGCACTCGTTTGAGCAATACTACTGGCACTCAGGCTACCTGGCGTACCGCAGCTGCCGCCAGTAGGGGCACTGCAACCCGGCGAGGTTTTGAGCGAAGCCCGCGAACCACCAGTGGCAAAAAGTGCCTGCATCCGGGCTTTCTGGCCGGTGGTGAACATGTACATACAAGCGTCATTGGTATAGTCCATATAATTCATGAACATATCACCATTGGGGGTATTGCTACAGCTCACGGCCGGGAAAGCGGGGCAACCATAGTTTTCGTCCGCCTGATTAGGAGTATCGGCGCAATTGTCACTACCGCTGCAACTGGTGCCATCATCGCCCCAGATGTGAAACAGATTGAGCCAGTGGCCCACTTCGTGAGTAGCGGTGCGGCCCTTGTTGAAAGGAGCAGTAGCGGTGCCATTGGTACCAAAGCCGGTGTGGGTGATGACCACACCATCGGTCGCTGCGGGGCCGCCGGGAAACTGAGCATAACCCAGAATACCACCCCCTAATTGGCATACCCACAGGTTGAGATACTTGCTGGCATCCCAGGCATCAAGGCCACCAGAGGAGGTAAATTTCACATTGTCATTGTCGCTAAATGAAGCCGTCGTGGTTTGCCGACGCTCGATACCCGTAGTAGCCGCGCCGGTTGGCGTTTGGGTGGCCAGACAGAAATTGACTTCAGCATCAGCCGTCAGTCCGGCAAAAGCGGAGGGTGTGTTGCCGATGTCGCTGTTCAGTTTACGAAAGTCGGCGTTGAGCACGGCCAGTTGTGACTGGATTTGCGCATCGCTGACGTTCTGTACCGCTGTGTTATACACCACGTGTACAACGACCGGAATGGTGACGACCACCCGATCATGTGCGTCTCCCGATTGAATAAATTGGTTGGTGTGGGCTTCGATGGCTTCCATACGTTGCCGCATGGCGGGGTCCGCCTGAAGTTGACGGATCAGCACTTCGTTGGCACTACATGTCCGTACTTGTTGGGCCGTGATCGTGCCGGTAAAGAGCAAGAGGGCAGCAAAGGCAAGGGATAAGTTTTTAATCATGATAGCGTATTAATTAATAATGAACGGTTAAAACCAAAAAGAACACTTGGCTGAGGACATTTTCTGGTCTAATCGGAATCAATAATACGGGTTTCAGATATAAAAATTTACGACTACAAAAGTATTTTTAAAAAGCAATACCGTCACGCGTTTTTTTGCATTAAACAGGCAGAAGTGTGCATTACCATACTCCACACGATCTGGAGTGCCCATCGGTTGCGTAAGAAGCACTTATGGGGAGGCTGTCCCGTGAGCCCCTTCGTTGTTCTCGTCGAGAATTATGCATCGCATTTAGGCTAAAAAAATCCTATAAGATTTTGAAAACCTTATAGGATTGCTGATAATGCCAATATAATTCTGTCAGCAGGTTTAAACCTGACTTTTGAGACAACCTCCCCCCTTATTGTAAATCGTTAGAAAACTACCTTTACCGTCTTGGCCGATAGACCAAGCCGATGGTCAGTTGGCCATTGTCCTGCTGGAAATCTTTATTCGTCAGGTTGGCACTCAGATTGGCCTGAATTTGCAGTTTGAGCATATCTGTTCCACCGCGCAGCGTGAGAGCGGGTTCAATCAGCCACAGACTCTTGTTGTTTTCCAAGTAGGTCGTCTGGGCAATTTGCTCAAAAATCAGGCTGCCACGGGCATTGGAAAAATTCAGGTTGACCAGCCGGGCAGACAGGGCAGCCTCAAAGAAACGGCTCCGGTAGCCAATGGCGGGCTGTAAACCAACGCGCAGCAAGTTGCTTTCAATTTTCCCGTTGGTAGTCGGATTGGCGGTTATAGTGGAAGGAAAGTGGTTTTCCACGGTGCCAAATCCCAGCAGTACATAGGTCTCGAAGATAAAATGCTCCGAAAAATTCTGAAAATAGCCGGCCTGCACTTCGCCGAATTTCCCCTTGCCACCATCGCCTTCCTCGTCGTCTTTCTGGCGGACAAAACCGGCATCCAGCCCCAGCCCAAAGTGCTCGCCTGCCGCATAGGCACCCTGTATTTCTATCCGGGTATCATTGCCGGAGACCGCCACACTATGGTCGCCTTTTCCGGAGAGCAGCGGGACATTCTGGGTATTGGGAGAATAATAAATCGGGCTGCAAGCCTGGCTGAACAAGGTAGTAGTAAACAGTACCACTATACATAATTGGTGCGTTTTCATAAAAATATCTTTTAATGAATGAACGGAAACGGCCAATGGCCAGCGTATTGCAGAAGGACCACCGCTGAAAAATTCATCCTGTAAAGACGTGGTTCCTGCGCACCAAATAATGTATAATTGTATGCCACTACTTAAAGGTCAGCCTCTTACAGCTTTTCTAATAAGAAATTCGTCAGTTTAGTGAAGAGATGTCGCCGGGCATTGTCTCCATTGATCCCGTGATCGCGATTGGGGTAATAGTAGGTTTCAAATTGTTTGTTGGCTTTCACCAGCGCATTTATCATCTCCGTAGTCTGCTGCCAATGCACATTATCGTCGGCAATGCCGTGGCAAATGAGATAGTTGCCTCCCCGCAGGCGGTCAGCAAAATTGATCGGCGAATTACTTTCATACCCCTGCAAATTGTCGGCAGTCGTGTGCATATACCGCTCCGTATAGGCCGAATCATACCACTTCCAGTTGGTGACCGGGGCCACGGCCATGGCCATTTTGAAAACGTCATTTCCTTTCAAAATGCAGGACGTGCTGAGGTAGCCCCCAAACGACCAACCCCAAATCCCAATGCGCAGCGCATCCACATAAGGCAGGGTGCCGAGGTAGCGCGCCGCCGAGATTTGGTCTTCGGTCTCCAGTTTACCGAGTTGTAACTGGGTCATTTTTTTGAACTGACTACCCCGCCCGCCAGTACCGCGATTGTCCACACTCACGATGACAATGCCCTTTTGGACTAACATCTGGTGCCAGCTGCCCATATATCCATCATACTGATTTTGAACGGTTTGCGAACCGGGACCACCATAATTGTCAAACAAAACTGGATACTTACGGGTTGGATCGAAGTTGGCGGGCTTGAGCATCCAGCCATTGAGTTCGGTGCCATCGTCGAGGCGGAAAGTGAAAAATTCCTTATTGGCAAACTGGTAGTCCGCCCGCAACTGACGCACCCGCTGGTTGTCGGCGAGGGTACGCAGTACGGTGCCCGCACGGTTGCGCAGCGTCGCTACGGTGGGCGTATTGGCATCAGACCAAGTGAGCGTGAAATAGTCGAACGACGGACTGAACGCAGCATCGTTTTCGCCGCGCTCAGGCGTGAGCAGTCGGGGTTCGCCGCCGCTTAGGGTACCTTCCCATACCTGCCGGTCCATCGGCGTGGGAGAGGCAGTCTGGTAGTAAAACTTGCCGTTCTTTTCATCCAGACCGTAGAAAGAGGTCAGTTCGTGCTCGCCTTTGGTGAGTTGCAGCGGTGGTGTAGCGGCATCCAGCGTGTATAAATAGGCCTGATTGAAGCCGCTTTTTTCACTCGTCCAGAGGTAGTGTTTTTTATCTTTCAAAAAAACAAGGTTGTCGTGTACATCCACATAGGCCGGGTCGGTTTCGCGCAGCAGCAGGCGGGTCGGTATCCAGTTGGTTTTGCCCTGCGCGTCATATATAGTGCGTTCGGGGAGCGCAAGCAGCAGTTCCAGCGTATCCTGCGGACGGTTCAACCGGGTGACCACCAATTGATTATCCAGCGTCCAGTTCAGACGCGGGGTGTAGTCGCTGGTTTCCAGGCCCATTATTTTGCCGGTCAGGCTGCCACTTTCCACATCGAACAGATGCACACTCACCGCCGAGTTGGGCGTACCGACTTTGGGATATTTAAAAGCCGAATAACGCGGGTAAGCCCCGCCTTCATACCAGGTGAGCGGAAACTGTTGCACCTTGCTTTCATCGAAGCGAATGAACGCCAGTTTATTGCCGTCCGGGCTCCACTTGGTAGCCACCATCCCTTCGCCGCTCACCGGACTGAATTCCTCTTCGTACACCCAATCCGGCAATCCGTTGATGATGCCGTTTTTTAGGCCATCGTGGGTCACCTGGGTGGTTTTGTTGGAGGTTAAGTATTTGACATACAGATTATTGCCAAAGACAAAAGCTACTTCGGCACCATTGGGAGAAAGCGCGGCGAATTGCTGTTTGCCGCCGTCGAATACCGGAACAGTCTGGTGCGTAGCGAGGTCGTAAACGAAGTAATTGGCCAGCACGGAGTGGCGGTACACCGACTCTGTACCCGTAGCGATCAATAATTTGGTCTCGTCTTCGCTGAACTCGATGCGCTGAAAATCCCGGGCGGCTTCCGGTAATTGCAATTTCACCAGCGAATCCATTTCGGGCCGTCGCACATCATGGAAATGCAGGCCATCTTTTTCGGTCTCTACGTAATGGACACCATCCTGCAAATAATCAAAATCAGGTGCGCCCTGCGGGTAGAATTTATAGTAAATAAAGCAATCATCCAGGGTAATCTGCTTTTGGGCAAGCAAAGAAAACGGCAAAAAGCAGCAGCCAGCCAGAAGAGCCGCCAGGAAACAAGTTTTTTTCATAGTATAAAAATTTCGGTCGGGCGAAAGTTAATCTGTCCCAACGAAAGGGGCGGGAAAATCGGAAAAAGGGGCCGGATACAGCGGTGAAGAGCAGCCTGCACGATGGCAATGCCGGTGAAGCGGGCGGTACGGCGGCCATTTCTACCCCTCCTTTGCAATAAATGCCTCAATCTTTCCAAGCCGACGCTGATGCCGTTCTGCTGCCGAAAATGTAGCGTCTAGAAATGCAAAAACCAGTTCTGCGGCCAGTTCTGCACCGATGACCCGGCCGCCCAGACAAAGGATGTTCATGTCATCGTCTTCCACGCCTTGGTGGGCCGAAAAATGATCGTGGACCAGCGCCGCCCGGACTCCAGCGACTTTATTGGCAGCAATGGAAGCACCCACTCCACTGCCGCAGACGGCTATGCCGCGCTCTACCACCCCTTCGGCCACCGCTTTGGCCAGCGGCAGCACATAGTCGGGATAATCATCTGCCGAGTCAAGTGCCTGATTACCAAAATCAACAAGGCTAAAACCCGCTTTTTCCAGGCGTTCTTTTAAGGTTTGCTTCAAGGCAAAACCGCCGTGATCGGAGGCTATTCCAATTTTCATGATGAGATATTTATGGTTTTGAATTTCAGTACAAGGGTCACTGAGGCTCACAGAGAATTTTGAGGCTCACAGAGTAATAGTAGAAATTAACTTACCCCATATTCAGTTTTCCTATGGGCAGCCTTTTTTCAGTCCAATTCCTACCAAACAAAGTGCGCTGTCAGTAGTTATGTTGACTATTGATATTTTGCAAAATTCCTTTTCCACCTACCTAAATGCAATCCGCTATGCTCGACCAGCGCATCATCAACCTCTATGATGAATATACCCACAAACCGCTCAACCGCAAAGATTTCATTGTGCGGCTGGTGCAATTGGCAGGTAGTATGACCGCCGCCATGTCGGTGCTGGCCCTGCTGGAATCGGGCTGCGCTCCGGCGGCTAAAACGCCGACTGATGAGTTGTTTACAGAAACCATTGGTTATCCCGGTGCGAGCAGCGAAATGAAAGCCTACGTGGCGCGGCCTAAGACAATGAAAAAATACGCAGCCGTGGTGGTGATTCACGAAAACCGGGGCCTGACCCCACACATCGAGGATGTGACCCGCCGGGCGGCGCGGGCTGGTTATCTGGCCATTGCTCCGAATGCCCTGTCGCCTTTGGGTGGTACGCCCGCCAATGAGGACGATGCGCGGCAGTTGTTTACGAAACTGAATCCCGACGAATTTTTGAAAAATTTCACCAACGTGTTCGATTATCTCCCCACCCGGCCCGATTGTAACGGCCATTTTGGTTGCGTTGGTTTTTGCTGGGGCGGTGCAATGTCGAATAGATTGGCAGTAAATGTTCCGTCCTTGCGGGCAGCCGTGTCGTTTTATGGTACCCAACCCGATGCTGCTGAAGTGCCAAAAATAAAAGCTGCCGTACAACTGCATTATGCCAGTCTGGACGAGCGCGTCAATGCGGGTATGGCCGCTTATGAGGCGGCCTTAAAAGCCAATGGGGTGCGCTACGAGCAATATTTATACGAAGGCGTGAATCATGCTTTTCACAATGATACTTCTACGGCGCGGTATAATGAAACCGCCGCAAAACTGGCCTGGGGGCGTACACTGGCCTTTTTTGAGAAGTATTTATAGTGGTTACCCTTTAAATTCTTCTCCCAACTTCGCCAGAAACTCGTCCTTTTTTCGCCGGGAAATCTCCACATTGGTGCCGTCCGACATTTGGGCGTAGCCGCCGTCGGTGCGGACGTAGCGTTTGAGGTGCGCCAGATTGATGATGTGGGAATGATGGATACGGCAAAAATTATTTTGTTCCAATTGCTCCTCGAACTCGCCCAAGGTGCGTGATACCAGCATTTTTTCCGGCCCAGTGAGATAAAAAGTGGTGTAGTTGGAATCCGATTGCAGGCGGATAATATTTTCCATCGGCACAAACACTAACCCGTCGGAAGTGGGCAAAGCCAGTCGGCGGGCTTCCGGGCGTTGCACCTGCCGGAAGAGTTTTTCGAGCGATCCAAAATCTAAAGTCTGCTGTTTGACCTGCCGCTCGCGCACCTTACCGACGGCTGCTTCCAGTTCGTCCATGTCAATGGGTTTGAGCAGATAATCCGCCGCCGACACCTTGAAGGCTTGCAGCGCGTACTGGTCATAAGCCGTGGTAAAAATGACCGCAAAATTGAATTTACCCAGTTTTTCCAGCAACTCAAAACCCGTCATGTAGGGCATTTGAATATCCAGAAACACCAGATCGGGTTGCAATGCCTGGATTTTTTCCAGCCCGATACGCGGGTCGTTGGCTACGCCGATGACTTCTACGTCGGGCGTGACCAATTTCAGGATATTGGTGAGGGCTTCGGTGGCGTGGATTTCGTCGTCAATGAGAATGGCGGTCATAAGCAAAAAGGCAATAGTGTGTAGACAAAGGTCAAACAATTAGACGAATAGGAGGAGACCACTTACACAGTCACATTGACCAGTTGCTCATTCACAGGATTTGCACAATTTGTAGCCTGACCTTATTTTTTGCATACATCTATATAAAAAGCAGGGGTTTTGCATGCCCAACAAACATATAAACGAGTTTAACGTCTCTTTTGCAAGGTTTGAATCACTACTTCAACAAAAGTGGGTAAAGGATTTTGAGTAATTAACCGATCAATCTTCGTTTGCGCTTGTTGGGGAGTCATTCCGATAGCAGCTTTTTCGACATCAGCGGTGATTTTTTCTCGTAGGCTTTTTAAGGAACTGCAATTCAGATTGAGTATTTTAATGGTTTGTAGTGCATCTGTCTGATTTTTTGGCAGACGCTGTTGAGTTTCTTGCTCTTGATATTCCTGTTCAGTCTGATATATGCCGTTTGGCGTAATCTCCCCAACTGCATTATACTTGAAAAATCTACTGCACCGATGACGTTTAATAAAATCACTAATTGAATTGCTTCCTTTGTGTTCGCCGCAGTGTTGTTGGCTTGGTGGATTCCCCTTTGAAACAATACAGCAAGCATAGAGATTATAGTAATCAAGTTCGAGTTCCGGGTTCCCGGCTTGTGATGCAAAATGTTCGTTATGGCTCCCGCTTTCTTGAATACCCTGAAAATGGACAATGCGCTGCATACAGTAACAGCAAATACTACCCTGCTCATTTCGCAACAACTCGTTCAATTGCTCTTTATGAGGGAAAGCACTATATGTTAAGTTCGTTCCTCCAGCAGCATTTTGGTTGGCAATAAATTCAGACAAAAGCGCGACTGCCTGCGGGTTTCTTTTCTTAATATATCGCATAATTTCAGGAATAGAGGACGAGCATTACATCGGCACGCTGGATTTCCGGATCATTTTTTCCGAGTAATTGCTCCAACCGATTTCGAGTGACAATACCGTCTGGAGTTTCACCCTTACCATCTTCGATGAGCAAGTGATATTGCTGAAGAAGATTTTTTATCACTGTGTCTCTTTCATCAATTTCCATTGCGCCTAAAATAGAATTGGCATCACGGCCAAACTGCAAAGCCATAGTAAAGGCCTGATTATCTTTCAGCACAAAAATCTTTCCTTCCTGCATTCCCCCAATTACTAATGGCGCATGGGTAGTAGCGACAAACTGTATTTGTGGAAAGGCGCGTTGTAAATCGGCAATGACCTTTTTCTGCCACGATGCGTGTAGATGTAAATCCAATTCATCAATCAAAACAATGCCCGGCGTTTCTTGTGGAGCGGACGCACCCAAATGCCGGTTTAATAGACAACAACGAAATGCAATTTCCATTACCATAGCCAACATACTCCGTATGCCGTCGGACAGATATTTAAATGGAATCTCTTCACCATTTCTCAGTAAAACCACTAGTTCATCACGTTCAATATGATGATAAACTCGCGAGCAATTATCAATGCAAGCTTCTACCGCCGTTCGGACTCCAATAAGCATTTCAGAAGGAGAACCTCTTTGAAGGGCTGCGAATTCTTGCGTACGAAAAAGGTTAAGAAAAAATTGAAGATTATTGACAATGTCAAGGGCATTGAAATAACCGCGAAGTCTGGAGCCTTCAGACTCCACCCCCATATTATTTTTTTCTTTTTTGTACCGTTGTGTAGAATAGTAAGCGACAAGTGGGATATTAAGCGACTGCCCGTTTTCCCGGATATTTCTTTGAATAAGTGCAGATACATCCTTAATAGATTTCGCTCTTTCATACCTTGTTCTTCCACCTTCTGTTTCCAGATTTCGGGTCCAAGTAATGCTTCTTCCGTCCAGAACAGGTCCAGTAGCAGTAACAGTAACTGGGTATTGTTTCTCCCAGTTGGATAATCGCACATCATCAGGCAATATGTGCGGCACATAAATCTTGCTTTCCAATTTATCCATGTCCAGAAACAATGCCCCAATAGCAATTCTCAACCCTTCCAGAACAGAAGTTTTGCCAGAACCATTTACGCCAACTATCAAGTTAAAATTTGGATGAATTTCATCCAAAGATATATGCTCAAACCCTCTAAAATTTCGAAGTTCTAAACTTGTTATTTGCATATTCCAATTTGTTTCGAGCAAAATTACGTTAATCAGTCCACTATTGCTCTACTTTTAAACCCCCACCACCGGCATCCGCACCACCACCTTCGTGCCCCGCGCCTGCCCTGCTTCATCATACAAGTCCTCGAAATCCAGGCGAATATCCTCCGCCAGTTGCGCATTGAGCAGTTCCAGGCGATGACGAATATTGGTCAGACCCGTAGATCGGTGTTCGCGGTGACGGTCCCGTTCCATTTCGGCGGCCTGGGTGCGGCCCACGCCATCGTCTTCTATTTCACACATGATGGTACGTTCGTCAGCTTGCAGGAAACGCACCCAGAGGTGGCCCGGCTCGGTTTTGTGCATCAGACCATGCCAGATGGCGTTTTCAATATGCGGCTGAATGAGCATACCGGGAATACTGATCGCCTCGGGGCGCAGGGCCGGGTCTATCTGAAAATCGAAGGAGAAACGCTGGTTGAAACGCAGATTTTCCAGTTCCGTGTAGTAGCGTAACAATTCGATTTCGCGGGCCAGCGGCACCAGCGGCGACTCGCTGTTTTCCAGAATAAGCCGCATGAGGCGGGCAAACTTGGTGAGGTAGCGGCTGGCCTCGCGGGTGTCATTTTTCAGGATGAAATTCTGGACGGAATTCAGTGCATTGAACACAAAATGCGGGTTCATTTGCGACCGGAGAGCCTTCATTTCCAGATCGGCCAGTTGCTGACGCACCCGCGCTTTTTCCTTTTCCCGACCTTCCACGGCGCGGATCTGGCGACGATACAGTGCCCAGCCGAGGGCCGCCAATGCCGCCAGCAGCGACAGCCGGAACGTCCAGGTGCCCCACCAGGGCGGATAAATGACGATCTCGAGCGTGGCGGGCTGATTTCCCCAGACGCCATCGCTGTTGGCCGTACGCGCCTGAAAGGTGTAACGACCCGGAGCGAGGTTGAGAAAACTGGCAAAATTATCGGTACCCGCTTCTTTCCAGTTGGCGGCGCGGCCCGCAGGTTCCAGGCTGTATTGGTAGCGCGAAATGGCGCCGTTGATGAAATTGACCCCGGTAAACTCAATGCGCAGGTCATTCTGGGAGTACTTTAAATCCAGATGGTCGCCACGTGGAAGGGCCATCGGCTGATCGGATACCCGCAGCCCGGTGACGAAAGTCGGCGGCGCGGGCGCGGCAGCTCCCACGCGGTCGGGTTCAAACAGACACATGCCCCGATCCGTGGAGACAAAGAGGACATTACGCAGTGTATCAATTAGTTCGACGTTGGAAATAGTGTTGGAAAGCAGGCCATCGGTCTGGTAAAAAGTACGGAGTTGGCGGCTGCGCAGGTCGTAGCGACTCAGGCCGTAGGGGGTAGCAAACCACGCGTTTCCATCCCGGTCGAAACAAAGTCCATCGGGATCGTTGGTAACCAGGCCGTTTTCTTTGCCAAAAGGCTGAGCCTGACGGGTCTGAATATCCATCACATACCAGCGTTGATCCACGTAAAGCCATAGATTGCCGTGTGGATCAGCCAACATATTGAAGGCTTTGGCGCAAGCAATTCCTGTCGGACAAATGGGTTCAACTTTCTCAAAAACGCCCGTTGCCCGTCGCCAGCGCACCAAATATTTTTCTTCATAACCAAAACAAAACCACATATCGCCGTCATGGCCTTCGCTGCAGGCAGTGGCCGAGCCGATGGGGAAAACGGTACTGGCACCCTTGCTTGGAAAGTGAGTGAACCGGCGGGTGCGGGTGTCGAAACAGCAAACCCCGTTATTGCGCACCCGCCCCCAGATGAGGCCGTGGTGATCGCGATAAACGAAGCGATTGTCCAGAGAATCCAGCCCGGCATAGCGTGCTTTGAGCGGCCCATTGGTGTTGTGGATCGGGTCGTACCAGTACAGGCCGCCCAGGGTGGTGGTCCACAACGTGTCCCCCCGGTCGGGCGCAAAGTCATAGGCGTAGGCATAACCCTGGAATGGATTGTCCAGCACCGGCCCCACGACCCCGCGACCGGCTTTGTCCACACTGTACAGGCCGCCATTGCCACTGCTCAGCACCCATTTTCCCGTGTGTTCGGTGCCCGTAAAACCAAACCATTCTTCCGAAACCCCGGTCACTGCCATCCTATTTTTATGCGCGGCATTGAGCGCAGTCATGTTCGTAGCGGGCAGGTTTTTCAGGGTTAAAAAATAAATGCCCTCAAAGCGCGGACAGAGCCAGAGGTTGCCATCGCGGTCTAAAAAATTCACAATACCCTTGCCATCTGGCACTGAGGTTTTCCAGGTCGGCAAGTCCGTGGTAGAGCCGTCGCGGAGGTTGTATAGCAGCGGCGGCCCAAAGTAGCGTTGGAGTAGCAACAGGCTATCGGGCAGCAGAAAAGGACGGTTGAACTGTCCCAGAGCGGGATTGGCGGCGGCGGCCTGTTGGTTTTTCAACATGGGCTGCGTACTGCGGGTTGCCCAGTCGAAGCGGTAGAGAGTGATGGGCGATTTAGTGCCGATGGCGGTGTACCAAATACTGTTTTGACCGTCCCAGGCAGTGCAATTAATTTGAAAAATCGTGTCGAGTACGCCGCAGCCCGGCAGGTATTGCGCCAGCGGTTGCATTGTTTTCTGTTGAAAATCAATGACTTGCCAGGGAGTAAGGTAGGGATAAGCCCCCTGCCTGAATTTTATGGCTATGGTAGCATCCGGGAATTCTAAAAAATCAAGCGCGAAAGTGCTGCCAGCTATTTCGTTCGGTTCCGCTGGCCGGAGATAAGTCTGCGTCACCCGAAGTTGCTCGTCCAATAAATATACGCCAGTGTTGGTAGCGATCCAAATCTGTCCATTTCGGGCGCGATACATAGTAAAAACACGCTGGTCGGTTTGTTTCGAGTCCGGCTGTTTGGGCAGTGCTATATTGTCAAATTCCAGCAGGCGCGTGTGCATTACACAAAGCCCTTTTTCGGTGCCAATAAGGAGGCGATGATTGGATAAGGCCAGTAATTTAGTAACCCGATCTACCGGCAATCCCTTATCATCAGCATGGTAGAAAAAGGGCGTAAAGCGTTCACCATCAAAGCGATTCAAGCCTTCGGCGGTACCAAACCACATAAAACCGTCGTCGTCCTGCGCCATACTGGTGACCCAGTTATTCGACAGTCCCTGCTCCATCGAATAGTGCTGATAACGGGAAAATTTATCCGGCACCCTCGGTCCCGGCTGGCCGCCCTTTGGCCCCACAGCGGGCGGCATTTTTTGGGCAAATACAGGTTCTCCCGCCCCACCAAGCAGGACGAAAAGGCTCAATAAACCAATTATCGTCACTTTCCAAATGAACACCAGCAATGAGCGCATCCTGTATTTGTAGTTCATCATTATTCATTCATCATTACTCACAAAGATTAGGCAGTATTTTGAGAATTTACGGACCAGTTACGCAGTCAAAGCCGCCACTTGCTCATTGGCACACTTTGACCTTTCCCCCGGCTCACCCGAACTAGCCACTTGCTCACTTGCTCTTTTGAACCGGAGCCTGACGATGGAAATTTGCTTAAAATCCTCCCTATGTACTCGGAACAACAATTTTATCGAAACCCGTGGGCGCGTTGGCTGCAAATCGCTTGTGCCACGCTGGCAGTGCTCCAATTATGTGCCCTGGCCGGTGCGGAGATGGGCATGCTCCGTTTGCCTTTTGGCTATGCTGTCCATTGGGGTATTTCATTAATAATGGGTTTATGCGTTGGCCTGCTCTCACACATTGGTCTGACTTTTCGGATCAATGCCACGGGTTTGGCCCTGCGTTTTTTCCCCTATCAATGGCAGTTTCAGCGCGTTCCGTGGAATGAAATACGACAAATCCGGCTGCTTCCCGGCGGCGAATATCCGGCGGGCGCGCTCTTTGGACGGCCCACCCGCGATTTCTCGCAGGCGTGCTGGCTCACGCATCCGGCTTACCAGGTACTCTGCGTGACGCTTATAAACGGTGTTCCACTCTACATTTCCACAGAACGCCCGCAGGAACTGCTTGATTTTCTGCAACACGGGCTGGCCTTGCAAAGTGGAAAAGTACGCATCGGGCAATGGTGAATTTCACCACTTGCTCGTTGGCGTTGGCCACTTACGCAAGTCGTTTTTTTACCGGAGGTTTCCACCCGTATTTTGCTACAGATATTGCCAATAAAAACAATAAAAGGCAATTAGAGCGGGTTTGGTACAAGCACCGGCTGCTGATTAAATGCCAAACTTCAAAACTCAGATGATAAGAAATAACGAGAAAGTAGATTGCCTGAAAGTGGCCGCTCTTCCAAGCTGGAGAGGCGGTTTTTTTTATTAATTTGCCTGCCAGCCACCCGCACTGGCTCGCTGAACGTTCGTGCTTTACTGCCCGGCCAATATTTCATATAGCTCCTGCTCATTACCTTTGCCACCGTAACTTCCTCTCTATTCAGGCGAAAGAAGTAGGGTGCTGACGAACGAATGCGCAAAATCATCCACATAGATATGGACGCTTTTTATGCGTCGGTAGAGCAGCGCGACCATCCCGAATTGCGGGGGCTGCCGCTGGCGGTAGGGGGTGGCGGACCGCGGGGCGTGGTGGCTGCGGCCAGTTACGAGGCCCGGAAGTTCGGCGTCCGCTCGGCGATGTCGGGCGCCAAAGCCCGGCAACTATGCCCGCAACTGGTCTTTGTGCGCCCCAATTTTGAACAATACAAACTGGTCTCCCAACAAATCCGCGCCCTGTTTCTGGAATACACCGATCTGGTGGAGCCCCTGTCGCTGGACGAAGCCTACCTGGACGTGACCCATCCCAAAATAGGGCTGCCTTCCGCCACTTTGCTCGCCCGCGAACTGCGCCAGCGTATTTTTGAAACGACCCAACTGACCGCCTCGGCGGGCGTCTCTTACTGTAAGTTTTTGGCAAAAATGGCTTCCGATTTGCAAAAACCGAATGGGCAAGCCGTCATTCTGCCCCACGAAGCAGAGGCATTTCTGGAAAAATTAGAGATCGGGAAATTTCACGGCATCGGCAAAGCCACGACCACGAAAATGCACGCGATGGGCATTTACAACGGGTTTGATTTGAAACAACGACCTATGGTCGAACTGGCGCGGCGTTTTGGCAAGTTTGGCCGTTTTTACTACAATATTGTCCGGGGCATAGATGAACGCGCCGTGCGCAGCCAGTCGGTGCGTAAATCCATCAGCACCGAACAAACTTTTAGCACTGATCTGGACTCCCCCGAGGCAATGACGGAGCAACTCGCGCTGCTCGCCGACGACCTGCAACAGCGTATCGAACGCGCCGACAATCCGGGCCGGACGCTGACCCTGAAGGTCCGCTACGCAGATTTTCGCATTGTAACGCGCTCCAGAACGCTGGATCACAATATACAAATGGCTGCCGAAATGCTCGATCTGGCGCAGGAATTACTGGTTGATACAGAGGCTCTTAGCCGCAAGGTACGTTTGCTGGGCCTGGGCGTTTCCAATTTGCGGCGGGAAGCGGAGGAGCAATCGCGGGAAGAAATTGGGCCGGGAGAACAGCTGGTGTTGGGATTTTAGCGGGGATGGAAAAAATTGTTCCCCAAAAAATTAATCGGCAAATACAACTCGTCATTAATATTAAAAATTCCACTCATGGGAAAATTCCACCCCTCCATCAAACCCGCCCACCGCGAATTCATCGAGAAACAACACCTGTTTTTTGTCGCCACGGCACCGCTGAGCAGCGATGGACGAGTCAATCTTTCTCCAAAAGGCCTGGATTGTTTTCGGGTACTATCTGACCAGCAGGTGGGTTACATGGACCTGATCAGCAGCGGCAATGAGACCTCCGCACATACGCTCGAAAACGGCCGGATCACCATCATGTTCTGTTCCTATGCCGGGGCGCCGTTGATACTGCGCCTGTATGGAAAAGGCGTCACGGTGCTGCCCGGAACGGACGATTGGGAAACGTATGCGCCGCATTTCACGATCTACCCCAGCACCCGTCAGCTTATTGTTGCCGACATCGATCTGGTTCAGACCTCCTGCGGGTACGGCGTGCCGTTGTTCGATTATGCCGGCGAACGCGACATTCATTTTGAATGGGCGGCAAAGAAGGGAGAAGCCAGGCTGCTGGGATATATGCAGGAAAAAAATCTGGAAAGCCTGGACGGGTTGCCGACGAGTCTGGGAGTAAGAACTAAAGACCTTACATGAGTGGCCAGTCTTTTATGTATTAAAACCTTAACTTTGTACCAAAATCAAGCACTAATGTCTGCCGAAGCAAAGAAAATCGAACTCATCATGTGGATCAGCGTGCTCAATGACAAGAACATCCTGGAAGGTTTGCTGGCACTAAAACAGAAGACAATGCAAGCCCAGAAATCAGGTCGCCAAGCAGGCTGGGCCAAAGACCTTATTTTATACATAGCGCCGGACTTTAATGACACCCCTGAAGGATTTGAGAATTACATGCCCCAAGCATGAGATATCTGGTTGATACACATATCTTAATCTGGCATGGCGAAAACAACCCAATGCTCAGGCAGGGCACACTTGCTCTGTTAAATGATCCGACCAACGATTTGTTTGTCATTCATGCTTGTCTCTGGGAGATGGCCATCAAAGTCAGTTTGGGGAAATTGAAGTTGGCAGCATCGGTCGAGCAGATGGCGCAAGAACTTGTTCGCAATGGGTTTGCGCTCTTGCCTTTCGATTTTGCACATTATGGGACTTAGTCTAATTTGCCTTTTCACCATAATGACCCATTTGACCGCATGATGATTGCGCAAGCCATATCTGAGCAATTGGAAGTCATCACATATGATGAAAAGTTCAGGCTTTATCCGGTAAAGGTAGTTTGAAAAAGTGAAGGGAATTCATCCCACCATAAAACTCTACAGGAGCACAAGCGGCGTTTTCTTCAACTTGCCCAAGGCGAGCTTAGAGGTGCTTGTTCGGGAATCTGGTT
>JANPIV010000075.1:0-22554 GCA_031425155.1 Saprospirales bacterium
GGCAAGAACTGCCCACACCGCGGAACACGCCTCGTTTGTCAGCCGGTCGGGACCCGACCACGACATGTAACAAGACGTGGACGGGACCCGACAGGATGACAAAAGCGGCATACGCTACAATGTGGACGATTTTCGTCAAAGCCTGTCCCGGTTTATCGGGAATGACAAAAGCGGCGTACACCGTGGTTACAATTAGTTCCAATAAAAGCCTGGATGTTACTGTATTCCATTCACCTCTTGCAATTTCGCTTTTTTGCCTATCTCCCTTTTCTCCGTTTCCGGGCTATAAAACGCGACCACCATCGCCACCACAAAAGCCAGAGCAAAAGTCAACAGCGCATTGCTAAAACCACCCAGCAGCGTCACCAAAGTACCGACAAAAAAGACGGCAGTGGCAGTGAAAAAACGGCAAATATTGAAACAAAATCCCGTGGCAGTAGCCCGAATATTCGGCGGAAATAAAGCCGGAATATAACCCGACAAAGCACCCTGGCTAATGCCGAAAAACATAGACAACAGCCCCATTTCGAAATAAATAATAGGTGAAAACTGGCGATTAGTCAGGAAAAGCAGGCCGCAAGCCAGAATCAAGCCGGCAAAAGTGAGTTGCAAGGTCAGACGCGAACCTAGTTTTTGCATCAAAAAGCCGGAGAAACTACCGCCCACAATACCGCCAATTCCCAGCAACATCATGGTCAGGCCACGCTCGGCTTGTCCATCTGAAATGCCATGCAGCAGCCCCTGCACCCAAGTGGGTAACCAGGAAAAAAGGCCCCAAAGTCCCACCAAAACCGCCCCGTAAATAATGGCACCCAGCACCAGATTGCGCCGGTGTTCAGGTGCCCGTAGGGGCGACCCTTGCGGTCGCCCTCCTTGCGGTCGCCCTAAATCTTGCGGTCGCCCAGATTTTTGCAGATGCCCCAAATCATCATCCTGTTTGTCCAGTTGTTTCGTCTCCTGCCAAGCCACCGATTCCGGCAAAAAAAACCACGCTACCACCGCCAATCCCAGAGGAATGGCCCCCAGCGAAAAACTCTGCTGCCAATGCGAAAACCCGGCCGTCAGTACGCCGCTCAACACAATGCCGACCGGAAACATCACCGCCAGCACGCCCAGCACCACCGCCCGGCTGCTTTCTTTCCAAATTTCGGAGAGATACACCGTGCTCACCAACAGGACACCGCCCACGCCAAAACCGGCGAAAAAACGGTACAGCAACAGCGCATGCCAATCGTGAACAAACACCGTCAGCAAAGTAAACAGACCATATAAACCCGTCGAAAAAGCCAGCGTTTTCACCCGTCCAAAGCGGTCACTCACCACGCCCAGCAGCAGCCCGCCGAGCATCCAGCCATAAATAAATCCGGCATTCAGATAGGCCCCAACATCCGCCAATTCGGCTTCGGAGGCAGCCTTACCAAGCAGTTCCGATACCACGATGGGTAAATTGGCGGAAAGCAGCATGGAGACCGTGCCGCCAAAAAGGTAACACAGGGCACAAACGGCGAAGACAAAATTTGGTCGCATGAACTATTTTAGTTATTGTCTTATGTTCTCAGTCACTGATTCGTATAATTGGCAAGCAAAAAAACTAATGGCTATAACCATATTTCATATTGGCCACATTTAAAAAATTGGCCACATTCCTTTATAATCCACTATAAGTCAAGGACAAGTAGTACAAGCCACCCACCGCTGGCGAACCGTAGGCCTGCACGATGTATTTGTTCGTCAGATTGTTCGCACCGAGTTTGACGGTTGTTTGCAGACTTGTCAGGCGGTAACTCAATTGCGCATCCAGCAGATTGTAGGCTTCTACTTTGCCGGGCCGTAATTCGTTGAGCGTTCCATACCAATCGAATGCCTGTTGCCAGTGCCAGGCTACGCCGAAACCAAGATGTTCCGTCAAACGGTCATTATTGATGGCCAGGTTCGTTTTCCAGGTAGGTGTGTTGAAGGCCGGAATATTGTTGGGGTTGGCATCCTGAATATTGAAATCCGACCAGGTGGCATTAAAATGGGCCCGATAGTTCTTTGGCAATGAATAAGTTAACCCAAACGAAGCCCCCTGCGACGTCACTTCATCCGAAGCGTTGGTGTACAATTGAAACAACTGCGTTTTGCTGTTTACCACATCGAAAGCCGCGTCGGGATTGACTTTTCCATCGGCGCCCAGTACCGGGTTATCCGTGCGCATCACCACTTGATTGATCAGGAAATCGGTGAAGGAACTGTGGTAGTAATTCACATCAAACAGCAGTTTGTTAGACAGGAGGCCCTTGTAGCCCACTTCAAAACTCTTGCTTTGTTCGGGTTTAATATACGGCACATTCGATTTTACCAGCTTATCCTTGTTATTGATGACTGCCTGCGGGAATGGCACACCGCTCTGCAAATCCTGCTGAAAACCACCAAAGAAAGCATTCAGAGAACTCGCATTAAATGAGTTTTCATAAGCATTCAGTCCCCGGCTGTTGGCGGGAGCACCACCGAGAATGATGATTGGTCCAACGTTTAGTTTGATGTACTGATCGGGCACAGTGGGGTTACGAAAGCCGGTTTGGTAAGAAGCGCGGAAATTATGCTGTTCCGTGGGTGAGTAAACCAGCGAAGCCCGTGGCGTGAAATTGCCGTCGAAACTCTCATTTTTGTCGTACCGCCCGGACACGGTCAGTTTTAGTTTATCGGCTAAAAGTAGTTTAGAGGCTTGCGCAAATACACCATATTCGCCGATGGTTACCGGATCGGTCAGGTCATCGAACAACGTACCATTGGTGGACATATCATAGTAACGATAATTCGCACCCACCTGTAAACCAATGACTTTTATGGCCGAACTAAAATCATACTGCGCATCCACCTGATACAACGTACTGTTGCTGGTTACACCGGCACCGCTCAGCCCGGTGGTATGGATGAGACGGTCGGCCTGCTCTTCAAACTCCGCCGAACCGGGCAACAACCGGCCTTGATCGGCAAAGGCGCGGGCTGCCGCGTGGTCTTGCGCGGTCACGCCGGAAGCCTGGCCTTTATAAGCGGCGGTGTAGCGGGCAAACCACGTGTTGTCGGCATCTTTGGAAGCGACCGTGTTGCCGTTCAAATCCTTGACCCAGGTACGATTGATGAACTGCGCGAGGGAACGCGAATTATACGAATCCGAAGAGCGTTCGCCGGTGGAATAGCCGCGCAGGAAGAAGTTTTTGCCGCGCAATTCCAGGCGTTGTTGCAGCAATTTGAAGTTGTTGAGCGCATAGCGGCTGCTGCCGGTGTACATCGTGGTGCCCTGTCCCCAATTGATGGCGTAAATGACCTCCAGATCTTCCCTGATTTTGTAGTGCAGCGCACCGCCGAGTTTCGCGCCGTACACGTCATATTGCGCCACATCTTTTTCTTCGTAGCCAGTGCGCGATACGCGGCCAATGCTGTCAATCGTGCGGGCTACTTCGTCGCCGTAGATGTTCAAAGCATTGCGTCCCGGATTGTTAGGGCCCCGTTGAGCCTCCGGCGTATTAGGATCCACATCGGTGAAATCAGTGGCGTACCAGTCGGTGCCGGTCAGGTAAGAGGCATTTAATTTAAAGGCAAATTTGTTGTTGAAGGCTCGGGCATAACGGGCCGACACCTCGTAAAATGGCTTGGCCCCATCGGAGGCCTCGTCGCTGACGTGATTTACGCCCACTTTGGTTTGCACACTAAGCCCTTGATAATCAAAAGGGTTCTTGCTACGGGTGGAAAGCAAACCGTTGAAAGCCACTGGCCCGTACAATGCGGAAGCCGCACCGGGAATCAGTTCAACACTTTCTACATCGAGATCGGAAGAGCCAAACAGATTGCCGATGGCGAAGCCCAGTCCCGGCGTTTGGTTGTCCACGCCATCCATCAGTTGCAGGAAGCGGCTGTTGCCCGTGTCGTTGAAACCGCGGGTATTGATCTGTTTGTAAGTCAGGCTGCTGGTCACCATGTCCACGGATTTCAGGTTAACGAGGCCGTCGTAGAAATTGACCGACGGGCTTTCCCGAATGGCGCGGGCATCCAGTTTTTCGATGGCCACCGGCGATTTCAGGATGCTCTCCGGGATGCGCGAGGCCGACACGACTACCTGACGGAGTTGCGCGTCGTTGAGGGTGTCGGCGGGAGTTTGAGCCAGGCAGCCCATAGTAGCATAGGTGATTAAGATCAAGGTAAAAAATTGCTTCATTGTTCTGCGTTGATAGGCATGGATGATGGATAAAAATCTTATTTTTTCAAATGCGCATAGCCACCCGGCAAGCGGGTGTAACCGTGATGCACAATACGGTCGCCCAGTTTTTCATAGTAAGCAGGGTCGCTGGGCGTGACGCTGGCCAGACCATCCACATACTTGTTATACAGGCAAAAAAGAGCAGCAATCAGCACCGTATCATGGATTTCACGATCGGTGGCGCCAGCGGTTTTGGCGCGTTCCACGGCAGCTGTAGTGACGTTTTTGCCGTTCTGTTGTACCAGGGCCGCGATGTGGAGCAGGGCCTTCATCTTCTCGCTGACCGGAGCCGTCTCGAAGTCTTGCTTGACCAGTCGGCAGGTGTCGGCCTCCCCCAGCAGTAAGTCCGCAGCGGCGGTGTGGGCAGTGGTGCAGAAGGTACATTGATTGCGCGAGGAGACCAGCGAAGCGATCAGTTCGCGCTCCCCTTCGCTGAGGGTAGATTCTCCGCGCAACAGGATTTGAGTAAGGTCGCGGATGGGTGCCGCCGTGTCCTGGCGGTACTCGAGCAAGCCGGTAATACCGGGCAAGTGGGCCTCTAAAGGAATGTGTGGCATGTGCGCTGCTTACGGTTTGAAGACAGCGCAAGGTTAGGGCAGGGAATGTTGGTGAAGGCTTAGAATGTCCTTAGAAAAGGATGGAGCGGTTTTTTTACCAACTTTCGAAAAGCAAAAAACTTTCCGAAAGGCAGGACGCTTATTTTACCACATTAATATCAATCACTACACTACGGCGATTGCCCGTCAGGTCAGGATTTATACCAATATTCATTAGAAAATCACCGGTATAAACTGCCGTTTCGTCAATAGACGATGTAGTGACCGGATAAATATTCAGTTCTTTCAGATTATAGCGTTTTCCCGGATCAAGTCCCTTGAATTTTATGGGATCAATAGAATAATGATAGTCAAAACGATTGGTCACGACAAAATAGAACGCCGCCGCATGATCACGGTTATTATCTACATACATCAATGCCGCATACGGATGGTCCCACGGGCTCGCCAGGCGATACTGATCGCCATGCCAGATCGGATCGGTAATAGCATGGTAATTTTTAATAGCCTGTTGACTGAAAGCCAGATCATCGGCACTTAAATGATCTACTACTATGTCATAACCCATTTTACCCATCATAGCCACATCGGTGCGATATTTCAGGCCCACTTTACTCCAGTCGGTGACGTGGTTGCAATGCGTAATGGCCGGAAAGAAATAACCGTTTTCCCACTGAATAAACACCCTTTCCAGCGGATCGGTATTATCACTGAGCCAGAACTCTGTAAAATACTTTAATGCGCCATAGTCCACGCGTCCGCCACCACCGGAGCAGAGCATCATGGGCGTAGTTGGATATTTGGCCCGCAGACGATCCAGTACTTTATACAAACCCTGCACATAGTCCACGTACAAATGTGTTTGTGGTAGTTTCTGCTTTTCCAGATAAGCGGAATGCGCATTATAAGTCACGGCATTACAATCCCACTTGACAAAAGCAATACCTGGATGCTGCGTAAACATCTGATCAAGCACACCAAACACAAAATCCTGAACTTCGGGATTAGACAGATCAAGCACTAATTGATTACGGAAATAATGCTCTGGTCTTTCCGGCTCCCGAATAACCCAATCACGGTGTTTTTCATAGAGCTCGCTTTTCGGATTGACCATTTCGGGTTCGACCCAAATGCCGAATTTTACGCCCGCTTCGTCGGCTGCTTTGACCAGATAACCTAGTCCATGCGGCAGTTTTTTCTTGTTTTCCTGCCAATCACCCAACCCGGCTTTATCATCATTACGCGGGTATTTATTCGCAAACCAGCCATCGTCGAGCAGGAACATATCCACACCCAGTTTTTTAGCACCCGCAAACAGCCCAGTTATTTTTTGTTCGTCGAAATCGAAATAAGTCGCCTCCCAGTTATTCAGCAAAGTAAGGCGTGAACCGTTGCCATCAGGAATGCGATAATTTCGCGCCCAGCGATGCATATTGCGGGTGGCAGTACCAGTGCCCGTTTCTGAATAAGTATAGACCAGGGCGGGCGTGGTGAAGTTTTCGCCCGTCGCCAGACTGTAAGCCGAAGCAAATGGATTGATGCCCGCTACCAGTCGCAGGTGATGATATGGGTCCATTTCAAAATCCATTTTGAAGTTGCCCGACCAGGCCAGATTGGCTAATAAAACCTGACCCGCATCCTCAGTGGCGGGCTGCCCAAAAGACAACATAAAAGAAGGCGGTTGGAACAAGTTGGCGCGGGTGCCCAATTTAGAATCCAGCGTATGAATACCCGCCGAAAGCATGGTCTCTTCCGGTTGCATTTCTTTGGCCCAATTGCCATGATAATGCCGGAGGAAGTAGTCTTTAGCCGTAAAATATAGGTTGGCGGAGGCGTACTTTCCCAGCACCACCGCGCCTTTTTCTTTATTACTAATAACCGACCACTGTTCTACTACATCTTCTTTTTTATAAACTTTATAACACAACGTCACTTCCGTCTTATACACCGGATCGCGCAGCAGAATACGGACAGTCTGGACATTATCGTCCGTTTTTTCCGTCTGCACTTCTACAAATTGCAGTTCGGTGGACGTATTCCCGTCCGCGTGGGTTATTTGCAGGGCCGGTTCCGATAGATTCCAGGTGCCAGCAGGCGTGTAGGCCACATTTTGAATACCTGAATTGAGATCGTCTTTTTTGCTTTGAGCGGCAATAAGGTTATAACTGGTCGCATCGGTCAGTTTTTTACCGAAATAGACCACACGTAAACGGCTCGCTTCGTCGGTCTGCAACACCTGGGCAAAATGCTCGGTTTCGATGATGATGGTTTTTTGAGCAGCCACTGCAGTTAAACAAGTGGAAAAAAGGAAGATTAGTAAAATGCGCATAGCGTATGCTTGGTTTAGTAAATTCAAGTCGGATGAGTGGGTAGGTTTTTATCAACTAAAATTCATAGTACTGCTTGTGCCTCTATTTCTATCATAAAGGCTTCATTGGCCAGACCTTTTACATTAATCCAGGTACTGGCAGGAGGACTAACCCCAAAGTTCTGCCTTAAAATTTCACTGATAATCGCCCCTTCCTCGCTTTGATAATTAACTTTATAGATTCGCAGCATGACAATATCATCTAACGTTCCCCCTGCTGATTCCATCGCTATTTTTAAATTATCTATTGCTTTTTGAGTCTGTATTTTCAGGTCATTTTCTCCGATAATCTGGAAATTTTCATCCCAGGCGACCTGACCCGAAATGAAGACCATTTTACCAGGATTGCACACGACTATTTGTGAAAATCCGTATTGAACGGAGTTAAACAATTCTTTTGGGTTGATACACTTTTTATTCATTTATTCACTTGTTTTTTAACAGACGTTTTTTCACACCGGTCTTGGTCATTTTCACCGGATTAATATGCCCTTTGTCATCAAAACTCATCAGATCCATACAAGTTTCGCGGTGATGCGCATTTTGGGTATTTAAAGGGCGACGATGATAAACTATGTAGTGTTCATCTGTATTGGGAATAGTAATCACGGAATGATGTCCCGCTCCGGTCGCAATAGTAGAATCTTGTTGCAATATTTTACCAATCCGGTTAAATGGCCCCAGCGGAGAATCCCCCATTGCATAAGCAACACTATAATCAGGCCCAGTCCAGCCGCCCTCCGACCACATCAGGTAGTATTTATTTTTTCTTTTAAAGACAAATGGCCCTTCTATGTAGTTGGTCGGGGTAATTTCTTTATAGCGTTCGCCATCCGGGAACGACTCGAGGCTCAATAAATTTTTACTTAATTTTACGACATTGCAATGCCGCCAACCGCCGTAATACATATAAATCTGCCCATCATCATCCACAAAAACCGACTGATCTATGGGTTGCGCACCATTGTGAAATTCATTGATCAGCGGTTTACCAATCGCATCCACAAATGGCCCGGCGGGACTATCCGCCACGGCCACGCCAATACCGCCCTGTTCGGCATTGCTTTGAATATCATTGGCAGAGAAAAACAGGTAATATTTGTTATTGGCCTGCATAATAGCCGGTGCCCAAATAGAATAAGCCGCCCATTTTACATTCTTAATATCCAGTACGTGGGGATGTTTGGTCCAGGTGATCAAATCTTTCGAGGAGAAGGCATTGACAAAAGTCTGAATAAGATACTGCTTATTAATAGTATTCTTCTGTACCGCCAGTTGTGCATTGGAAAATTCGGTGGATCGGTCCGGCTGCTGATAATCATCCGAATAGGTGGGATAAATCCAGTATTCATTATTAAAAACAATGCCCTCCGGGTCGGCATACCAGCCGGGCAATATGGGATTGCCGGAATAGGTGATCGCCGCAGAAGGCAGGCTCTTTTGGGAGCAGGCAGAAAGCAGCAAGAAGGAGATTGCTAATAGTCCAGTTTGTTGCATTGATGTCATTTTATGGTATGCGTTTATAAAAACTTCAGGACCATGCAAACGCAACTTTTCCATGAAAAGATTTGACAACTTTTAAAAAGTTGTCAAATCTCCGTGCGCTTAATTAGCAAATAGTTGTTGCTTAATCATTGTTGAAAATTTTTATAGTGAGTAATTTGGAAATTGTAATCTATGCTATACTATTGTCCACCCGGACAATCCAAGCCGTCATCTATTTTTCCATTACAGTCATTATCCAGTTTATCACACTGTTCCGTGGCTCCGGGATGGATAGCGGGGTTATTATCATCACAATCTTCATAACTCAGGTACCCATCCTGGTCGCGGTCTTTATAAAAATAGCCCTTGGCCAACTCAAAAGCCGCCGTGCCTACCTTCGCCCCCATGAGCCGACCGGGTATATCGTCGAAAGGCGGGTTGGTGCCCGCCCAAACGCGCGAAAGGCTCGCCTGGTCGGCGGCATCGCGATAAGTGGCCCATTGCAAGGTAACATCTACGCTGGGGCCTTTTTCCACATGCAGGAAGCCACTATTGGCCTTGACGGGAAATTCACCCAAACCGCCGGGAAAATATTCGTCGCCCGTCAGCAAAGTCAGTGCCTCCGCCGCCGAGCGGGAAAAGACGGAATGCCCGGACATATAACCACCAAAGGGCGGTGTAATAAACGTTTTCAGCTGATAAGGATACCAGTTTTTGGCCAATATCCAGCCTGTGCCCGCCGTTTCAGTACTTGGATCTCCAAACGGCCCTTTCCAGGCGTAAATCTTGATCTTGCCAGTATTTTCTTTTTTGACGCCCGCCAAAGGGTCGGTCCGTTTTATGATTTCAATGCGTCCGGGAATGAGCGGTATGCCCGCCGGATGATAGGACGGAAGCGTGCGGTCGGTGCTTTGGCCCAGACTGGCCAGGTAGCGAATGGCCGAAATGGGCCGTATGCTATTATACCAGCCCTTGCTGCCCCAGGCCGCGATAGCCGCATCGTGCAGGGCACCGCCGAGTACAAAATAGGCCTTCACGTCCCATTCCAGATCGCTCGTCAGGCGACCTTTGCCATTGAATTTCTTGACCAAACCGGGCTGATCGCTGATATAGTTCAGCAAGGCGAACCACTGTCCCGGTGGCGTTTCGGCATTCGGCCCTTCGCTCCAAAAGTGCGCTACCACACGGGTAAAATCGCCACGCGGCACCATTTGCGGCACATAAGGCTGGCCGGTGCGCGGGTTGGTATCACGGCCAACGCCTGCATCACGTCCCGTTTTCAGGTTGTAAAAGTCGCGCAGTTCGGCGAGATTTTGGGGATAGTGCTGCACATTACCGAGGGCGTGCGGCGATATATCCCACATCGCCCCGTCAGCGGGATTCAGGTAAGCGGACCAGGCAGCGACGAGGGCAAAATTCCACATATAATCGGACGAGTTGCCGCTGCCTTTCCCTTTATCCAGACGAGGCAGAAAATCAGTGCCGGGATCGTGGTACACCCAATGGTCATGCCCATTTTGGCGATAAATGCTCAAATTTTCTTTGCGCAGGGCAAAGGGCTGCACGTGCCCCCATTCCGCGCCCTGGAACGTTTGGGTGGACGTGATGGAGCGTCCGCTGGGATCCGTGGAGCCGATCAGTTCCAGGAGGGATCGTCCGCCACATCTGCAATCCAGCATGGGATAGCCGTCCTGGTCAATGGCGACCGTCAGTTGGAGGGGTTGCCAGCTGTTTGGGTCGGGGAGCAGCAGGGAATCGGGTGCAGCAATATTCAGCGGCGGATTCAGGGGCTGGTAAGCCGAAGTCTGGTAATTATTCTGTTCGTCTGCGCCATCCAACTGTCCCATGCGCAGCACACATTGCGCCACATAATTGCCCAGGGCAGCGGGCGAACCGGAGGCGTAGTCCGTGGAACGATCCTGAATATCGTAGCCATGTTTGGTCATGATTTCCCGAAACCGGGTCAGGGCTCCCGCACCACGCGGCGAATAGGAATAGCGGGCCATCAGCAGCCGGTACGCGGCAAAACTCATCGCCTCCCGACGGGCCGCCTCCGGGTCTTTCGGCTGGGGTACTTGCTGACATGGACAGGTATAACTACCGATGGTTTTGCCAAGCAAATAGGGGTCGGCCTCGTCGTCGTACGCCGCCCAGGCATCGTAAAGGGCCACCGAGAAATAAAAAAGATTGCGGGCCTGTACGTGGGGCCGCGCCAGGTCCTCGCGTACCGTTTGCAGCACGGCCTCGTTCCATTCCCGCGCGATGGTCTGCTGGGCAGCCAGGTGCTGGGAAAAACACGCGAGGCAAACGAATAGAAACAGCCGGGCGGGTGGCAGGTAGGACATAGAGATTGGATTGGCGAAATACGAAATTACAGGGCCAAAGGTAACTGTCCTATAAAGGCGGCAGATTAATAAATCACTGAATTATTATTTTCCTGGTATATTTTTTCTCTCTCTGGTAAACGGAAATAAAATAAACGCCCTTTGGAAAGGTGGACAGGTCTATTTCCGTGGATGTTTGTTTATAAACGAAGGAACTATAAATTACTTTTCCTATCATGTTTTGCATTACTATGGCATCTATTGCCTCTCCGCTCAGGTTAAATTTACCAGTACTTGGATTGGGGTGTATTACAAAATCAGATTGTTCCTTGATGTCTTTCACGTCAGTTATGTCTGATACTGGGCGGGTCCAGATGCTATGTTTTCCTCCGACAAAAAGGTGGGTACTGTTGATCACCAAAGGCGTGATATTAACTTGAGAAAATGCGGTAGTAATAATAGTGTCCGTAAAATTATTAGTAACGGAAATCCAATGCTGGCCATTGTCCGTAGAAGCAAAGATGTCATTGTTGTCCGTACTGGCATAGACCTTTTCGCCGTTTACGGCCAAACCCATTACTTTGCTGTTTGCTAATCCCACCTCTACTTTACTCCAGCCAGTGCCTGGATAGGCAGAAAGCAGTAAGCCTCCCTCCGTGCCAGCAAAAATGGTGGTAGCATTGACCACCAGCGAATAAACGGAGTCAAAAGGCAGACTACTCACCGGCACCCAATTAGTACCGTTATAAAATAATACGGCGTTGTCTCCTACTGCAAACAGGCTCTGGTCGTCTCGGTTGGCAAATATAGAATAAGGCAGGGGATCATGCGTAAAGGAAATACCATTATTAGTAGAAATAAAACCATCGGTGCGGTTATATTTCGCAAAAACAGTAGTGCCTGCCACGGCTACCACGTCATCTACATTGTCCGAAAAGCCGGTACTAATCATCCAACTATCGCCATAGTCATGGGATACGTACAGACTGGTACCTCCGATAAAAACGCAGGAGTCTCTTACCTTTAAAGAGCTGCCATTCCCGCCTTTTCTTTCCCAACTACTCCCATTATCTTCGGTAGCATACAGCGCGTCAGAGGAAGTGGTGGCATAGACGATGCTGCCGTTGGTAGCCAAAGTGGTTGCCATAGTGTAAGGCAAGCCATTATTTCTGGTCATCCACGGGCCACCCACACTCGTGGAGAAGCCAATACCGGTATTCCCGCCTATAAAAATATCGGAACCATTGAGCAGGATCGCTGCTGTATTTCTATTGGTAGAATAAGGCGAATTGGCCAGTACATCATTTAAAAGCATCCAACTGTCGCCATCATTATTTGATAAAAACAGACCATTGGCCGTACCGGCATAAATATCTGTTCCGCTGATGGCCAGTGACCACACATAGGTATTACTTAAACCATTGTTCCTTAAAGCCCAGAAGCCTCCGGTATTAGTGGATAAAAACACCCCGCCATTGGTACCGGCAAAAATATTGCTGCCACTTATCGCCAGCGCGAATACCGCCGTGTTATCTGGTAATTCGGCACTGGCCGCCACCCAGTTATTCCCTTGATCGGTGGATAAAAACACGCCACTGGACGTACCGGCATACAACTGGGAACCGCTGATGGCGAAGGAGAATATGGCTACATTGTTGGGCAATCCGGCACTGGTCGCCAGCCAGTTAGTACCCTGGTCGGTAGATAAAAATATGCCACGGGAAGTGCCCGCATATATACCGAAAGGGGTCGCCAGTAATGAAAAAACCCTGGTATTATTCATGGGTAAGCCATTACTTCTCGCCATCCAATGGTCTCCGTTATCCGTAGAGAAAAATATCGCATTATCCATGCCTACAAACAGGTTGGAGCCGTCTGTCGCCAGCGAATGGTAAACAGGATAGGCGGTCGGCAATCCATTATTACGCTGCATCCAGTTATTTCCATTGTCAGTGGATAGAAAAAACCCGTCCGTTTCGCTGAGGGCAAAAAGGTGAGTAGGGTTTTTGGCTAAACATTTTATAGAGGCATTGTAGGGGCCAATGGGTTGCCACTGGGCATGAAGAACACTTATGGACAGAAAAGCGATTAATAGTAGAAGTGTGTTTTTCATTTTATTGTTGTATAAAAAGACAAAATTTGCGCTTAAAGATAGAGGTTTTTGCGCTTTTGCCGTTGGGTTCGGTTTTTCAGGTTGGTGGGCTGGTGAACATTTTTTTTGTGCAACAACCCTGAAATCCCTATTTTTGTAAAAATTTCACGCATGACCACCATACAAATCACGCAAGACAATGCTTTTCCACTGGACGAAGTGCTGGCAGGCATCGCTCGTTTAAAAACGCCGGATTTAGAGCATTTTCAACAAGAGGTAAACTTGTTGCTGGCCCGTCGCCGTGGCACGTCTTTGAAAGAGCAGGAAAGCGTATTACTGGAAAAAATAAACAACCGGGTAATACCCGCAGTATGGCAACGCTACGAGGTGTTGCACCTGAAAATGCAGGAAGAAACCATCACGCCCGACGAACATAGCGAACTACTGACATTGGTTGAACAAATGGAAACTGCCAATGTAGAATGGTTGAAAAACATCGTGGAACTGGCTCGATTGCGTGATGTCACGCCGCAAGTCTTGATGCAGCAACTTGGTATAACCCCCACTCATGCGTCGAAAAAAAGTTCCTGAGCGCATTCGCCAGTAGGTTGCTTGTCGCGCCCATTTTTTATGTGAGTATTGTCTTATTCCAATGTCTTCATAAAAGCAACTTGACGCAAGCCATTGATTCGGAATGCGATGTCGTTTTTTACGGCTGCAAATTTCATGTCAAACAATTTGATGCAAAAATACAAAAACCGCTGCTATGCCAGCGGTTTTTGTCATCTTCAAGATTAAATTTGGTTTACTGCTTCTCCAAATCCGCTAAATATCGATTTTAAAATATTTTGCTGACGTTGTTATTTATTTTTTGATACGGTTGGATTGCCACGAACGAACAGGGCTTTGCGATGTTGGGAAATTTGGAACTTGTCCGCCCGGAACCGAAGCCAAATTGAAACTCTTCTGCCCGAACAAATGCAATATAGAATTACAAATGCTCATTGTTATCCGCCCCTCAATATTGCAAAACCCCTTGTTAGTGGCTGGCGTTTCTTCCGTCCTGTTGGTTACATTTTATTCATTTCGTTCACCAATGTTTCTATCAATATTTTAGCGTCCCGATGCTTTAATAATGAAGATGCTTGTCCTGCCCAATACGATTTAAAGTCTGGATTTGAGTTTGCAGTCGCCGGATATGCTTTTAGTAAACCCATAAACTTACTTTGCAATGGATAAGGTGCAAATAAGTTTTCGTAATTTTTTAGTTCTTCTGTAAGCCTGTTTTTAATTCCTCTTGACAACCGACCTGTAAATACTTTTGTAAGCGTTGTGTATTTTGCTTCTGGTGTAAAAAGTTTGTCTTTATGGTCTTGTGAAGCATTTGATTGTGATGTTGCTAAAAAAGCTGTACCCATTTGCACCGCATCAGCACCTAATGTCAATGCTGCTTTTATTCCTCTTGCATCTGCAATTGCACCTGCGGCAATGATTGGAATTTTTACATTGTCGACTACTTGTGGGATAAGTGCAAAAGTACCAGTTAACGAATCTTCTGCTGACCTCAAAAATGAAACTCGATGTCCGCCAGCTTCAAATCCAGTTGCAACAATTGCATCAACTCCTGCATTTTCCAAAGCAATTGCTTCATCTACTGTAGTTGCTGCTCCAACTGTTTTTATGCCAAGTCTTCTGCAATTTTCTAAAATATCTGAGGAAGGAATACCATAAACAAAGCTAAATATTGCTGGTTTTGCTTTATAAATGGCTTCCAGCTGTTCTTCAAATTTAGCCCCAAGATTAGTTGGTCTTTCGGGTATTGGCAAACCTAACTCATTGAAATATGGCGTGAACAATTCTGTTAGTTTTTTATAGTCTTCTTCACCAAAAGTTGCCAAACGTGCATCTCTGTCGTTTACCCACAGGTTTATATTGAAAGGTTTGTTGGTAAATTTTCTTATTTCATTACAGGTTTCAATAATTTCTTTTGAAGAAAACGGCTGTCCGCCAAACGAACCTAAACCACCTGAATTTGAAACTGTGCTTGTAAGTTTTACAGATGATAGACCGCCACCAAACGGACCTTGAACTATTGGATAATCTATTCCCAATAGTTTAGTAAATTTTGTTTTATTCCACATTGTCTTTTTACTATTAAATATTGGTTGATTGGCAAAAGATGAAAGCGAAGTGCTTGAAACACCTGCTAAAACAATTGCTTTTACTGCACTTCGCCTTTTCATATTTTTTTAATTTTAAGCCTGACCTATAAGTTTAAATTGTAATACAAAATCATCATAAATAAGATTGTCGCCTAAGCTTTCAAGAAACTTTCCAGAGCCGTATCGAATATTATACAAGGTTCTATCAATTACAAGTTCGCCCAATGAATGTAAAGTATTAGTGAGAACTTCAACGGTAGCCATAAAACTAACAGGGTGTGTAATGTCTTTTATCGTAAGGGTTCCTTCGATTTTAGATTTGTTGTTTTCAATTTTGCTTGAACCATTTATGACAAGTTTAGCTATTTTAAATTCATCAACCGAAAAAAAATCATCGTTTAATAAGTGAGTCAAAAAATCTTGATTAGTCTTTTTGTCCTCAATGTCGGTAATTACAATTGAAGTCATATCAATTTCGATTTCGCCACCTACAATATTTTTGTCCGTCATTTCAATAAAGCCATTAGCAATATTGATACTTCCTGTATGTAAACCTAAAACTTTTTTGCCAGTCCAGTTTACAGTGCTGCTTGTTTGTTGAATTTTGAATTTTGCCATTTTATTTTTTTGTTTAAAAATTATGGCACAAAGGTCTATTGAAAACTAAGAATGGGAGAGGACATACATCACGACTTTTATGTGATGTACCTCACATTACTTTGAAGAAGAGTTAAATCGGCTAAGTGTTTCCCTTGTAACGCCCAAATAAGAAGCAATAAGTTGCTTAGGTACTTTTTGGAAAAGCTGGGGATATAATTGTAGTAATTGGTCGTATTTTTCTTTGGCGTTATTACTCAATAAAGAAAGTATTCGTTGTTGTAAGGCAACATTACGTTTATTGGTTTTCTTTCTAAAAAAGTGTTCGACCTTATGAATTTCTGCACAAAGTTTTTCCCTATTCTGAAAAGACAAGCAAAGTAATTCGCTGTTCTCAATGCAGTCAATGTTTATAGTTGCTATTGATTGATTATAATATGCCTGATAGTCGGTAATCCACCAGTCTTGCATTCCAAACTGCAAAATGTGTTCTTTACCGTTCTTGTCTGTAAAGTAAGATTTCAAGCAACCGTTCAAAATGAAATAATCATTTGGTACACTTTCGCCTTCTTGAATTACGAATTGATGTTTTTTGAATTTCTTTGTCGTGAAATGTGAAAAAATATAGTCAAACTCTGCGTCTGAAATTGGTGCTATTTTTTTGATATGTTGCTTTAAAAATTCGCTCATTCACTTTCAATTTGCTAGTTGGTTGTCTTCTGTGTAGGGTGTCCGTTACGCTTGCTACTAACGGTTTCGGGCTTGGCGAAGGTGGCGATTTTCACCACAAATGTTGATGCGGAGAACCAATGTTTGATTAACCACAAATGCGTTTGCGGAGCACTGAGCCGCCACTTTTGCCAAACCCGTGTTATAGGGCGTTTTTCTTAACTTCTTCAATATTTTGAATTCGTCCAAATTGTTTGTCCCATTTTGGTTTGAATTTTAGAAAAAAGTAAACACCGAGTCTCATAACTATTGCAGTCCCGATACCTGTCATATTGTAGAAAACACTATTTGGAATTCCGCTTTCTACTACCACTTTTGGCATTCTTACCAAAGTTTCTGATACAAATGCTCCGTAAACACCCATAATACTCCAATACATAAAACTAAAATGAAGCGATAGATAATTGTTGTGTGGTCGTCTTGTCAGAATAGGAATAAGTCCGCAGAGAAGTGTCAAACTGCTGATTACAGCTGTCCAGTGAAAAATTCCCCAAGTTCCGAAAAGTCTGTAAGTCATAAAGGCAGTTGTCAAAACGACTAACATTGTCAATGCGTAAAGTCTGCCAATAGTTTTGTGTTTCGATGTCCCCTTAGGTATAACCAGCACAAATGTCCCGAGGAATAGAGCAACAATTGAAGTGATAAAGTGTATTAGTCCTGTATTGCTCGTTACAAAATTTCCAAAATTCATTGTAATTCTTTCGTTAGATGATATTCCGTATTCCAAAGTCTGTAAGAAAAATAAAAAATTGAGATTATCATTAGTCCATAAATAACATATAATGGTCTGACAACTAAATCTCTAAAATAATTATAAAATGAGATATTATAGAATTGACATAAATTATGAACTGTTGCTAAGAAACTTACAAATATAAGAACTCGAACTAAAACATATCCTGAATGAGCAAGAAGAGTCTTTTTGTTTTTTGGTGTCTTATAGAAGATTTCAAAAAATCGTCCCTTTTCATTAAAGTATAATTCTGAAACAAAGTCAGTCAGGGTATTTGAAGAGGACTTTATTTTTGTCGCACGATACTTAAACGTATAAAAGTAAAATGCATAAATAATTAGTCCAACAACAATTACGTTGACTATAATTAAACCAGTCCAGCCAACGCCAAAAAATTTGTATAAAGGGTTTTGTTCGCCTGTCGGGTTGTCAAAAAACCAAAGGCTCGTTGAATAGAAGTCACAACCTCTTGCAAACAGCAAAAGAAATGTCAATGTGAAGAATTTTAGTTTCATAATTTACTTTTTTTGTTACTATTTCGTTGTCGTCTTTTAAAATGCCCTATAACTATGGTTTCCTATAGCGGCTATTGCGGGAAAATCCGCTTTGTCACCCCTTCGATTGCGGCAATGCAACCAAATTCAGTTGCATTGCCACAATTACACACTCCAAAACACAAATGCGGCTATCCAGCCACTAGGCCAAATATTCATGCATTTTGGTAATCCAGTGGAACAAATGTACGCACCAACACCAAATTCCCAACCCATCCCACATAATTTTACCCCCCCCCCTTCTAACAATCCACACAACACACTTCCGGCACCGCCGCCAGCGTAGAAGTCCTTAATATCCTGTAATACCCCAGATCATCCGACAACGGTTTGGCCAGCATATCCTCTGGAATTGCCGGCGCATAAGCCTGCGTGGCCTGCATCGCAGCACCCGTATAACGCAGGAAATTGAGCGCCTTTTCCGGGTCGTCGGCCTGGCGGGCGAAGGACTGGTGCTGCTCGCCAAACTGCCGGTTCAGCAGGAAATGTTCGGTGGTGGGCATCATCTCTACGCAAAGAGTGCTGAGTTCGCTATCAGCGGGCAGACCGTAGTTTTTGAGCAGCGTACTGATCTCGGCGTTCGTCCATTCGGCGATGGCGCGTTTGGGCAGGTCGCTGTTTTCGGACGAGTAGATCAGGTCGCCAGTGACCGGGTCGAGGATTCGGCGCGGAGCCGGGCGCATCAGCCGGTCATCCAGCAGGATGTTGCGGTTGTCGCTGTCGTCGGCCATACGGACCTGGGCATAAAGTAAGGCCCAGAGTTGGGTGCGTACCGGGCGGGCGGTCACGTTGTGGCCATCGAATACGGCCTGGGCATGGGGCGCGGAGACGCGGATGCGTTGCTCGTTGCGGTCAGGATTTCCTACTAATTGCGGCGCGGGATGCTGCACCCCTTGACAGAGTAGTTCGCGGCCAAACCGACCCTGCGCCGTGCTCCACGCCTCGCGGTGACCCGCCCGGAATTCGTAGGTAAAAAAA
Organism: Saprospirales bacterium; assembly: GCA_031425155.1. Classification (GTDB taxonomy): domain Bacteria; phylum Bacteroidota; class Bacteroidia; order Chitinophagales; family Saprospiraceae; genus M3007. Next base: position 18,820 of record JANPIV010000075.1, read on the forward strand.
CCGAACAGTTCCGGCGATTCCGGGTGCAAACCAGGCGGCAGCGGCACCAAAAAGTGGCGTTGGCTGTCGGTGGCGGGCAGGAGTTGCTGCATGGCATTCAGGCCACTCTGGTTGTCGCTGTGGCCGGGACTGATGATCCGCATCGGCTCCGGTTCGATGCTCAAAGCGGGGCCAGGACTGCGCGGCACCATCCAGTCTTCCGTCCATTCGGCCAGCAGCGGATCGGGTGCGTAGGCGGTGATGCGGCCAAAATAGGCATCGCGGGGATTCGACAGCGGCCGATCAAATTCCACCCAAAGGTAGCGTTGGCGCACCTCCGTGTTGGCGTAGGCCGGGTCGCGCACATAGGCACTCATCGCCAGTCCCGCGCTGACCAGCACCGGCATTTGTGCGGGCGGCGTGGTGATTGGCAGATGTAAGTTCAGCGTAATCGGCTCATCCTGAACGAGATCGGGATTGTCTTTTTTCAGATTGGGTCGGATAGAATACTCCAACAGGATTTCGTCGGGATGCAGCGTCGGGTCGGCAGATTTTGGCTCCACGGCATCCAGAAAACACAGGAAAGTCTGGCTGCGATCCGCATTGGTGAGGGCCTGGATATTGATGCCTTTTTTCAGTTCTATATCCCCGACCAAGGTTTCCGGTTCCCAATCCTCGGCCAGCGCGAATTTCTTCTTTCGGTAAATTTCGATACTCACCGGCTCGATGCCATCCCAGGTCCAGTCGCGGTCTAAAAGCAGGGTAATCGGCACCAGCCAGTGATTGACCAGATCGTCCTGCGTGGCGATGGTCATGCTGGTATTGTCGGGGGCGAGGGTGTGGCGAATGGCCCGGCAGGCCCCGAATTGCCAGCGTTGGCCGGGTTTTCCGAGCAGCGACATGCCTTTATTTTCCACATCAATGGCCTGCGCCAAACGCTGAATCAGTTCGGGTTGCTGGTCTGGATCGGCCCGATAACCGACAAAAATATGCTTCGGGTTGGCCTTGATTTTCTTCTCTTCCGGGCGACGCAAATAAATGCCGCGAATCATGGTTTGCTCGCCGGTCGGCTTAAACAAATTGGTCTCGTTGCTGGCGGCGCGGCGGGTGACGAAAATGGTTTTCATGCCCACCAGCGACTCGTCGTCGGCGTAGTAATCGGGCCTGTCGCTGCACCGGGCGCGGATGGTAATCTGGATGTCGCGGTTGGTGGGCAACACCAGATCCGGCAGATCGTCAATCGAATCGGCATTGTCGGAAAGGCCCAGCAGCGACAGGTTTTTAGAGCCATTGAAGTGCAGCACCGGACGATCTAAAAACGTGAACGGCACCGACAATACATCGTCGAAGTGGTCGGGATTGGTCGGAAAAGCCCGCGTGGTGGTGTACAAAATGGCGTAATTATCCTGCGGATGCTGCTTTTTAATGGTCGTGTCCATGTCCAAAGCCCGCACCGCCACTTCAATTTCGAGGCGATCCACGTTGGGATCAGCGATGCCAATGTCACGTTTGCCCGCCGCCACATCGAAGTCGGCTTTCAGCAAATCCAGCGCATTCGGGTAGGCCCCCGTGAACAATACGCTTGGATAACCCAGCAGTGGACGTTGCACCACTAGTTGATCGTCCGTGAAATACACGCCGTCTTCTTCGGGCATCACACTCTGGCTGCGCACTGTCTGCGGAATGGCATGACGGCGGAAATGATGGGTCGCCACGGGTGCTTCGGAATCATATTCAGGTTCCTCGTTCCGGCGCGGCCCACCGCCGGTCATGTCGGCAAAACGGGTACGGAATTGGTAGGAATGGCCGTACAGCAGCGGAATATTTTCCAAACCCACCGGCTCGTATAGCGCGTTTTTCTGCACCCTTTGCAGTTCGCCTTTGGCATCCACAATGTCATTTTGCTCCTTGCGGTACAGGTCAATCGCATCGTCGTCGGGCAGCACCAGACTTTTTCCCGTCCAATAGGAAAAGTAGGCGGGCAGCCAGTAATGTTTGGTTTTACGCCCATCGGGAATGGCCGGATAGACTTCCACGCCCAGTTCCAGCGTCTCGCCCGCGTTGGCGATCAAGGCATTACCGAGACCCAGATCGGCCTTGTTGCGCACTTCGCAGAGCGAAATCCAGGCGTTGGGATTGTCCGGGTCGGCACTGAATTCGCGGGCATCAATGTGGTAACCGAACACGCCCATCGGGGCATCCACACGGCGCAGACCACCGGGATTGGCGGGGTCTTTTTCGAGTTGCCGGTTTACCCAGATGAGCAGTTGTTCATCGTCCCAAGCGAGACGAATCCCGGCATCGTTGGTGACCGGAAACTCCTTATCGCGGGTTTCTTTCAATAAATGATCGCTCACCGGCTGATGGGCGTGAATGATTTTGGCGAAGCCATCGTCATAAATGCTGGCTTCCAACAACAGATCATCATACACCGAAGGTACGTCCGGATTATCGGGCGGCAGCGATATGGCATCGTGGCGCACGGGAAAAAGCACGGCAGCAAACAGCGTCCGGTTGGTACCCGCCGGGATTTTAGGCAGACGGGCGGCGTACCGTTTCACCGTGGTTTTATCGGCAAAATCATAGTCCGAGCCGGGGGCAAAATCGAGGTAGAGCCAACCGCCATTTTCCAATTGGGCAGCATCCGCCAAGTCCACAAAACCGTCGCGAATAAAGCCGCATTTCCGCGCCAGGGCCGGTTGCCGCAGGCAAAAAGCAAAGACCTGTCCCCAACTCACCTGATCGTTGTCGGGCACAAACAAAGGATCGGGTTCCTTTTCTTTGTCAATGGCGCAGGCGTAACTATCGTCTATGGAAGCGCGGTCGGTGCGCGGTTTGGTAAAATGAAACGCCTCGCGGTAACTCTGCGGCAGATGCTTCCGAGCGTAGTGATGATCTTCCGGTGCCTCGGCAGTGGCCACGCTGCTGATATCGAAGCGCAAAGCCAGGGCCTCGAAAATCAAACGCGCGTCGGCATCCACGGGCGTTGGCCCCTGCGCCTCGCTTATATCGGGCGGCAGATCGAGACGCGGATATTCAGCCAGGGAAGTCAACACCTGGGCTTGCAACGCGAAATTCGCATCCACCCAGGCAGGCGAGAGGGCCTGCACCGCGTCGTCGAGCAGTGGGTTGAAATTGCGGGGTATGATGAGCGCATGGTAGTACAGGCGATTGCCTTCGATGCGCTGTGGAAAGGTCAGTAGGCTGATTTTGGCTTCCATGATTCGGTAATGGTTATTAGTTATTTAAACCCCACCCCTAACCCCTCCCCCGAAAGGGAGGGGGATCAAATCGTGGTGTTTTCTATTGATTATCAGTACCTTGGAGATTGAAATAGTATTTCACCAAGGCATTAATACTCAACTTTTTGAAATTTAATTTTAATTTCCTTATCGCGGTGTTCTCTGTTCGTTATCAGCACCTTTAAAACAATATTATATTTCTCCAAGGTACTGAAAATCAATGGCTTGAAACTCAATGTAGTCCCCCTCCCTTTCGGGGGAGGGGTTAGGGGTGGGGTTGCGACATAACAACTTCCAACCCTCCCAAACCACATCTTATTTCCACAGATTCAAACATTCTCTCTATATGAAACAGGCATTTTTATCCATACCGCGAATTGCACTGACCTCCGTGGTCGTGCTGCTCGCCATCACCGGCTGCATAAATGAGTTTCTGGACCTCAAACCGCTGGTCCAAATCACGGCAGTTACGTTTTTTGAAAACTCCGATCAAGCGGTGTTGGCCACCAATGCG
>JANPIV010000076.1:0-18324 GCA_031425155.1 Saprospirales bacterium
CGACTACCTCCCCGGCCTACGGCCGGGGAGGTATTCGAGTTCTGAGACTAATCAGAAAGACAGCAAAACATAATTTACAATGTAGTAATAAAAAAATTTTGAAAGGTTGAGATTTTGATCGAAGAATAATTAAAGCGGCCCATAGCATTAACAAGCAATGTTATGGGCCGAATTTATTGACTTATCTCTTAATAATCTTTGTATTCTCACTAATTGCATCATCCTGATAATGCAGCATATAGTAACCAGCTGCGAGTCCCTGCATATCTATAGAGGCGGTGCTGCCATTCAGCGGTAGGCTGCGCACTATTTTACCCGCTGCATCCATGATCGTTAGCATAGCAGTACCCTGTGCAGCCCTACCAACGCGTAATGTCAAAAGATCACCGACAGGGTTAGGGTAAGCTTCCAGCACAAAGATGCCTTCCTTTGCCCGTGTGTTTACGATCTTGCTGTAGCTATACTTGCCATCCGGGCTCATCATTTTCAAACGATAATAGTTGATGCCGGGGGCTGGATATTCATCCGTTAGCTGATAGCTGCCGCCAGTTTGGTACTTGCCGGCTACCGTGGCTATTTTACTAAATCGGTGGGCATCTGTGCTGCGCTCTACTTCAAAGTAGTCACCGGCATCTTCGCTGACAGTCTTCCAGTTAAGGATGTTCTGAGGACCGGCATTTTTAGCGCTGAGCGCTGCGAGTTCAATGGCCAGTGCCAATGGAGTGGTACTCACATATACATCGTCGAAAAAATAATAGGCATTGTAACCAATGTCCACGCTGCTGCCTACAAAATCTACGGTGATGTTGGCGTCGGTGAAAAAGTTGCCGAACAGCACGGCGTTATAGGCCACCGTGGGCACAAAGCTGCCGGAAATTTCTACCCAGTCGGTTTTGTCCGATACCACGGAGGTGGTATAGACATGGGCCATGTTGTTTATTGGAAAATTACTGTTGTAGCTGGTGACGAACTGGGCACCCAGGTTGTTGATGGCATATTCTGCATTATCCGCCAGGCTGACTTTGAACGAAACGTAATAGGTGGCGCCGATGGTGAGCGGCGTGCTGAGCGGCACATAAAAAAATTCGCGTAAATCTGCGATATAGGAACTCGCAAAAGAGCCATACATGATCCCTCCGGCATAAGCCTGGCCGGTCGCCGCCTCCTGAAATCCAAAATAATTGGTCGGCACATCGGCAAAAGTGCTGGCGGAACAACTGTTTAAATATTCACCTGCATTTCTAGAGTAGTCCCAGCCGGTGGCATTGGTGATTTGGCCTGCGGTGGTGGGGCAGGTGGAATAAGTCTCAAAACTGTAGTTAGCCACTAAGTTTTGGCCCTGTAATCCAAAACAGGCCCGGAGCAAAAGGAAGGTTAGAATAGTTGTTCTCATGCGGTAAAATTATGGATTGTCCCCGAAAAAGCAATGTTTACTCATCAAATCGTTTGCAACAATCACGACACATAGGTATTTTGTGCTTCGTATGCTTGCTTCGTTAGGCGGGATCTGTTCGTATTTAATGCCGGAAGATTGACATGGTTGACGGTGGCTGCCTGAAACATTTTCAATCAAGGGTGGTTACTTTTGGAAGAAATCCTAAGTTTCCCCCTCCATCCGGCCCTGCTTGTTAGTAACGGAGCTGCCATTCAAAACAAATTAAATTCATTTTAAAAAAAATGCAGCACTATGCCCACCCTTAAATTAAAAGACGGTACCGAAATTTTTTACAAAGACTGGGGCACTGGACAGCCCATTGTGTTTCATCATGGCTGGCCTTTGAGCGGCGACGATTGGGATGGACAAATGCTGTTCTTTCTGGATCATGGTTTTCGGGTGATTGCCCACGACCGCAGGGGGCATGGCCGGTCCACCCCCACCGATAAGGGGCATGATATGGATACGTATGCCGCAGATGTGGCCGAGCTGACCGCAGCCCTCGATCTTAAAAATGCCATACACGTTGGCCATTCCACTGGTGGGGGAGAAGTGATCCGTTATGTCGCCAAACATGGCCAAGGCAGGGTGGCAAAAGCAGTACTTGTCAGCGCCGTAACCCCCCTCATGATCAAGACAGACGCGAACCCGGATGGCATACCAATGTCCGTTTTTGATGAAATCCGTCTGAATACGGCTACCAATCGGCAGCAATACTTCCAGGATTTTACCTTGCCCTTTTACGGATATAACCGGGAAGGCGCAAAAGTATCGCAGGGCGTTCGGGATAACTGGTGGCGGCAGGGCATGATGGGGGCCATAAAAGCCCATTATGACTGTATCAAAGCATTTTCCGAGACCGACTTCACGGACGACCTTAAAAGCGTAGATGTACCAGTCCTCCTCCTGCACGGGGAAGATGACCAGATTGTGCCTTTTAACCTTACGGCAGTCAAGGCAGCCAAGTTATTGCAGCACGGAAAACTGATCACCTATCCGGGATTCCCGCATGGTATGCCGACTACCGAAGCCGCTACGATTAATAAAGATCTTCTGGCCTTTATTAAAAGTTGAAACTGAATATCTAATTTTATACTGAGAGCCGCTCCAAGAGATTGGGGCGGCTTTTCAGTTTATCCCCGTCGAAAATCACTCGGCGAAACGCCATATTCCTCCGAGAAAAGGCGGCTGAAATATCGGGGGTCGTTGAACCCCACGGCGAAAGCGACTTCCGATACATTGTGGGTACCTGCTTGCAACAAGGTTCGGGCTTTTTCCAACCGAAAGGCATTGATATATTCGGTGGTGGAGCGGTTGGTGAGGGCCGATAATTTACGGTGCACTTGCGGACGACTCATCGCCAGTTCACGACACAGGACGTGGACGGAAAAATCGGCATCGGAGAAATGGATTTCCAGCACATCCCGGATTTTTTTGATAAAGGCATCTTCCAAAACGAGTTCTGCTGAAACTTCCTCGCTGGAAATCGGAAGTACGCCCGGATTGGCGTAACGAAGTTGCAACAACCGGCGGCGGGCGATCAGTTGCTCCACCCACACGGTCAGTTCTTCCTCGCGGAAGGGCTTGGCCAGGTAGGCGTCCGCGCCCCGCCGCAGGCCGGCGATCCGATCCTCCACCGTGGCCTTGGCGGTGAGCAAAACGATGGGAATGTGGCTGGTGCGCTCGTCGTTTTTCAGGGTTTCGCAGACCTCAAAACCGTCCTTTTCGGGCATCATTACGTCGCTGATGATCAGGTCGGGAATAATGTCGATTGCCTGTTCGATGCCCGCCCGGCCATTGTACGCGTAAGCAAGCCGATATTGGTCTGTTAAACAACTGCCGAGGTATTCCATCACGTCGGGATTATCCTCCACGAGCAGCACCAACGGGCGATTTTCCAGATGATCTTGGGTCATTTTAGGTTGCGGCAAACCAATTGGCAGTTCTTGCGCAAAGGATGGTTCTGGATGAAAAGGCTCTTCCGGCGCATTTTGGGTAATCGGTAGGTTTACGGTAAAAACTGCGCCTTTGCCTGTCGTAGGTGCCGGACTTTTCACGGAAATGCTTCCGCCCATCGCTTTAACGAGTTCCCGCGTCAGCGACAGACCGATGCCCGTGCCGCCAAGCCCCACCCCGGCTCTCCCCGATAGGGAGGGAGAAACCTGTTCCTGATTGCGCGCCTGAAAAAAACGGTCAAAAATAAAAGGCACTTCTTCCAGCGGAATGCCCACACCCGTGTCCTGGACGGTAATTTTTAGAATTGATAACTTTTCAAAAGTTGTCAAATCTGCCCGCAACACGACCCGCCCGCCGGAAGGAGTGAACTTGATAGCATTCGATAGCAGGTTGTGAATCACTTGCAGCAGCCGCTCCGGGTCGTAGTCCATCACAATTTTTGCCTGATCGCTTTCCACGCGAAGCAGAATGTTGTTGGCGTTGGCCAGAGAATGCAGGCTTTCGGAAACGTAGCGCAGAAAAGGCAAAACATCGCCCTGCAAGTAATTCATTTTCAGGGCATTGCTTTCCAGTTTGGCCAGGTCCAGAATCTGGTTAATCAGTCGGAGCAGATTTTCGCTGTTACGGCGAATCAGGCCCAATTTGTTCTTTACTATTTTCCGGTCGACGGGAACATTTGCCTGTTCATTCGCATGGTTCAGTTGTTCATTGACACCAAGAATAACGGTCAATGGGGTGCGGAATTCATGGGAAATATTGGTGAAAAACCGGGATTTGAATTGATCTACTTCTTTGAGTCGCTCCGCTTCGGCCAAGGCCAGTCTTTTTTTCAATTGCAGCCGGTAAAATCTATAAGCCCCGCCCAGCAACAAAACGAGATAAATCCCATAAGCCCACCAACTGCGATACCAGGGCGGCAAAATGATGATCTGAATAGAGCGAGGCGTTTCATTCCAAATCCCACGGCTGTTGGCGGCTTTTACGTGAAATGTATAAGTGCCAGGGGCCAGATTAAGGTATTGAGCCGTGTGTTCAAATCCACGGTGAGCCCAGGGACTTTCCGCCCCTTCCAGATAAAAGGCAAACTGGTTGCGACCGGGCTGGGAAAAATCCATCGCCGCAAATTGCAACTGGATATTGTTCTGATCAAAAGGCAGTTCCAGCCGCTCGGCAAAGGCAATGTCCGTGCTCAGCACCGCATCTTCATCGCGCGGTCCGACCGGCAACCCGTTGATGCGCAGACCCGTCAGCCGAATTTCCGGCGGTAACTGGTTTTCGGTCAGGCTTTTGGGATTGAAAATGGTCAGCCCGTTTATACCGCCGAACAGCAGTTCACCCGTCGGAGATTTATAAAAAGCGTTGGTATTGAATTCATTATCTGGCAAGCCATCCGTTTTGGTATAATACTGAATGGAGCCACTTTCGGGATTGAAACGCGCTAGTCCCCGGTTGGTGCTGAGCCAGAGGTTACGTGGCTTGTCGTTGTCGGCCAAAATGCCGTAGATGTAGTCGTCTGGCAGGCCGTTGCGGGTACTAAAATTGGTAAAGTGATTGGTCCGCAGATCGAGCCGACTCAATCCATTGCCTCCTGTCCCAATCCACAGCACATTGACATCGGCTGGGTCGGGCAGCAACGATTTTATGTGATTGCCCGGCAGACTGTTCTCGTCCGCAGGATTGGCCTTGAAAATGTTGAGGGTGCATTCGCCCGACGCGGAAGGCACGGCTTTCAGCAGACCGTCGGTAGAAGCAGTGCCCAGCCACCACGCACCGTCGGGCGTTTGGGCCATCGTGGTGATTTCAATTAAACTATCCAGCACTGGCGTAAAACGCAGTATTTCAGTAGTTTGTGTGGCAATATCGAAACGTAGCAGACCCTTGGTACTGGCGAGCCAAAGTTGACCCGGTGCTCGATAGCGGATCAGGGTCGCGTCAAAATCTTTGGGCAGGTTAAAAATTTCCTTTTTCTTTTCGATGGCATCATATCGAATCAAGAGAGCAGGTGCAGAAGTCGTTTTAAAAGCGTGGTAGACCCAGTATCGTCCTTGCTCGTCTATATCTGCGTAGGTAAATATTTTGTCTGGAATACCCAACAAAGTCTCCATCGCTTGGATTTGGCCATTCCGAAGGTCCAGCAAAATCCCCGCATCCGGCTTCGTACGGATGTCGGTCATTAACACCGTTCCCCGATTATCCGTCACTGGCGCACAATAGATCGAGGAGCCGAGCAGGTAATTTTTAAAGGCATTGCTGCGGGTACTGAGTTTGCGGATGCCCCAGGTATTGGTTCCAAAAAAAACATTGCCTTCCTGATCGGTGAGGCCGGAGATCGCTTCTTCCGGGAGCGGCAATTGGTAATTGGCATGGAGCGGCTCTGCACCCACAGGCAAGCGACTCAGGTCAAATCCACAGACGGATTTACTGTTGGAGAACCAGGCAGTTCCCCGTTGTCGGTCAGAAAAAAGCAGGAAATAATCGGGCGGAAGGTCCAGATTAATAAACTGCCAATGCTGACTATCGTAGCGAGCGAGTTTGGAAAGGCCAGTTTTAAAAACGAAGGCGCCTTGGGTCAGGTCAGCAAACAGCCCCACACTGTTGTAAAATTCAGCCGGAAGCGCGATCCGATTCATCACGCCCGAGGCCACCTCCTTGACCAGTAAGGCCTGCGAAGTCAATATATAGAGTTGCTTTTCATTTGCCGAAAGGCTAATACTTTTAAAATCCGCTACTTCTTCCACTAAGCGGACGTCCATCAAAGACTCCGGCACTTCTCCCCGGTCCAAACGTTCGGCCAGGTCTTCGGGCCACTCTAACCGATAAATACGGCTCAGAGCACGGGAGGGGAGAGCAGTGACCAAATACCCGCTCTGCCGCCCATTCCGCAAAAAGCGGAGCGCTTTCTCCTGCGGCAGTTTTTGCGGGAAATGATAAGCCTTTTGGGTTTTCCGGTGGAATAAGTCGAATCCCCGGCTTCCCTTGACTACAAAAATAAAATCTCCGGCATCGGCAATCTGATCCGCCGTATTATCAGAGAGCGAAAAGGGATCGTGCGGATTGTTCCGAAACACCTTGAAATCGTAGCCGTCGTAGCGGTTCAGCCCATTGTTGGTCATGAACCACAGAAAGCCGTCTTCATCCTGGCAGACACTTGGCACGTAGCCTTGCGACAGCCCTTGTTCGACGGACAGCACTTCCAACCTCGGCACTTGCGCGGGGGCGATGAAACATAGCAGCAACCAAATACTTGCCAAAACCGTGCGGCACATGGACGGATATTTTTCCACAAGAACGGGAAAAATCAGGTAGCGGTTCAGCGTCGGCCAAATGCCCGCGAACCGTGATATTACCGGTTTTGAGACAATCGTCCACCTTGCCGAAACAATCGTCCACCTTTTGGAAGCGGCTCTCCACCCTTTTGAAACAATAGTGACCGTCTTGAAATTGGCCCTGCCCTCAACTTTGCACCCAACATCAATGGAAGGCCAGATAGTCGAGAGACCATTTTTCTGCCTAACCAAATGGGCAAAGTTTTGATTTTAAAAAAGGGATAAGATGAAAAACAAATTACCTGCTACACTACCTCCAATCAAAAACATCAGCAAAATGAAAAGTCAGTTTCGTAACCATTTAAGGCTGGCATTCTTTTTATTAATGGCTGCTTTCCTTTTACCAATTACGGAATCGGCGGCGCAGTGTTCTGTTTCGAATATATTAGACGGGTTTCAAATGAATACTTACACCAGCAGCGGACAAAGTTTTGTGCCGACTTGCAGCAGCACTTTACTCTCGGTGTCGTTTGATAGTCCCTCTAATATTTCCAAGCCTGATCAGGTAGATATCATATTGGGAGAGCCGGGCAATTCCGGCGGAACATTGTATTCCATTGGCAACCCGCAATGGTCAGGTAATACCCACACGCTTACGATGCCTGTGCCTCTCAACAGCGGGCAGACATATACGGTTTTATTCATTCGACAATCCACGTCCGACCCTTGCCTTCACCGTTTTAACAACGGCAATCCCATCCCTTCCGGAAAAGCGTGGGCGTATACCGGCACTTATTACAGTGGTAATTGGAGTGCTCCCAGCGGGAACTGGGACCTTGTCTGCAATTTTAATATTGCTTCCTGTACCCCCCCTGCTTTCACTGCCTGCCCATCGAACCTGACCGTAAATGCGGATCCATCGAACTGCAATGCCACGGCTTCTTACAATGCTACGACTTCCGGCACCCCGGCGCCTGCCCTGACTTATAGTTTTTTAGGGGCCACTACCGGCAGCGGCAGCGGCACGGGCAGCGGTTCCACTTTCAATAGAGGCGTGACCACCGTAGTACTTACTGCCACAAATTCCTGCGGATCAACTAATTGCATCTTTACCGTCACCGTAAATGACGTAACGGAACCCACCATCACCTGTCCGGCCAATATCACCGTAGGCAATACGACGGGGCAATGTGCCGCAACGGTGACTTTCCCCAACGCCACGGCAACAGACAACTGCACCGCTTCACCAACTATTACCCCAATTGTGGGGCCAGCCTCTGGTTCCTTCTTTGACCTCGGCTCGACCTCTGTCACTTTCCGCGCCACCGATGGAGCGGGCAATTCTTCCACCTGTGCCTTTACGGTGACGGTCAGGGACATGCAGTCTCCAACGATCACTTGCCCAGCCAACGTAGATATTTCTGCCAATACCAATTGTGCGGGCATAATAGGCTCATACAGTGCTGTTTCCGTTGCAGATAACTGTACTTCCAATCCGGCGGTTGCGCGATTTCCATCCGCTGGCACTGTTTTAAACGGCCACGGGGCTACTCAGACGGTTCGGTTAACGGCTACGGACGCTGCTGGCAATACCCAAAGTTGTACGTTTACGGTTACTCTAAATGATGTCACGCCACCGACGATCACCTGCCCGGCAAATATCACCGTAAATAATGCGACGAATCAGTGCGGTGCCAGTGTGACCTTCGCTAATGCGACCGCGACGGATAATTGCGCGGCTTCGCCAACGATTAGCCGAATCACAGGCCCATCTTCCGGTTCCTTCTTTGCTGTCGGCTCGACCTCTGTCACTTTCCGCGCCACCGATGGAGCGGGCAATTCTTCCACCTGTGCCTTTACGGTGACGGTCAATGACACGCAGCCGCCTGGATTCACCTTCTGTCCAGTCAATCAGGTCCTGAGCACCAATTCGATGTGTCAGACTGTCGTTCCGCCGTATTCGAGCGGTGTTGCGGCTATTGATAATTGCGCCGGGGCTGTTCTCACGCAGTTTCCCCTGCCTGGTACCACTATAAGCGGAACTACGACCATCGTATTGACTGCCACAGACGCCGCCAACAACCAGGCCACCTGTTCTTTTGATATTTTGCTGATGGATAACACCTTCCCCAGTATTACTTGCCCGGCCAACGTAGATATTCCTGTCACTCCCAACTGCACGGGTTCCATAGGGATGTACACTCCTGTTTCTGTTTCCGATAACTGTACCGCCAATCCGACGGTTGCGCAAAGTCCGTCCGTGGGCGCCTTACTTATCGGCCACGGCACTACTCAGACGGTTCGGCTGACGGCTACTGATAATGCAAGCTTGGGCCAAAGTTGTACCTTCACGGTTACGCTGAAAGATGTGACGCCACCGACCATTACCTGCAAAAATGCGACGGTCAATCTTGACGCCGCCGGAAGTGCTTCCATCACTACGGCTGATGTTTTCCAAAGCGGTACAGATAACTGCGGCACAGTGAATCAGATCTCCGTTTTACCCAACACCTTCACTTGCAGTAATTTAGGCGACAACACGGTGACACTGCTGGTCAATGATGGACACGGAAACACTAATACTTGCGCGGCCACAGTGACCGTCGTAGATAATATTGCCCCGACCGTCGTTTGTAAAGATGCGACCGTGAATCTGGATATAAATGGTACAGGTTCCATCACCACAGCCGATGTATTTCAAAGCGGTGCGGACAATTGCGGTACGGTGAATCAGGTGTCCGTTTTACCCAACACCTTCACTTGTAGTAATTTAGGCGCGAATCCAGTAACATTATTAGTCAATGACGGCCACGGTAATACCAACACTTGCACAGCCACGGTAACAGTAGTAGATAATATTAATCCCACTGTCATCTGTAAAAATGTGACCGTAAATCTGGATATAAATGGTACAGGTGCTATTACTACGAATGATGTCTTTCAAAGTGGTGCAGACAATTGTGGCGTTGTCAATCAGGTGTCTGTTTTGCCCAATGCCTTCACTTGCAGCAATTTAGGCACAAACCCAGTAACATTATTAGTCAATGACGGACACGGTAATACCAGCACTTGCACCGCCACAGTAACGGTTGCGGACAATATTAATCCGACTGTTATTTGTAAAAATGTGACCATTAATCTGGATGCTAGTGGAAATGCTTCCATCACTACGGTTGATGTATTCCAAAGTGGTGCGGACAATTGCGGCACGGTGAATCAAGTGTCCGTTTTACCCAACACCTTCACTTGTAGTAATTTAGGCGCGAACATAGTAACATTATTAGTCAATGACGGACACGGTAATACTAATACTTGTATGGCCACGGTAACAGTAGCAGATAATATTAATCCGACTGTTATTTGTAAAAATGCCACCATTAATCTGGATGCTAGTGGAAATGCTTCCATCAGCACAGCCGATGTATTCCAAAGTGGTGCAGATAATTGTGGCGTTGTCAATCAGGTGTCTGTTTTACCTAATACCTTTAATTGCAGCAATTTAGGCACAAACCCAGTAACATTATTAGTCAATGACGGCCACGGGAACACCAACACCTGCATGGCCACGGTGACGGTCGTAGATAATATTAATCCGACTGTTATTTGCAAAGATGCCACCGTGAATCTGGATGTAAATGGTGCAGGTTCTATTACTACGACTGATGTATTTCAAAGTGGTACAGATAATTGCGGCATAGTGAATCAAGTGTCTGTTTTACCCAACACCTTCACTTGTAGTAATTTAGGGGCGAACACAGTAACATTATTAGTCAATGACGGCCACGGAAACACCAACACCTGCACAGCAACAGTGACGGTTGCGGACAATGTGGCCCCGACTGTCATCTGTAAAAATGTGACCATTAATCTGGATATAAATGGTACAGGTTCTATTACTACGACTGATGTATTTCAAAGTGGTACAGATAATTGCGGCATAGTGAATCAAGTGTCCGTTTTACCCCACACCTTCACTTGTAGTAATTTAGGCGCGAACATAGTAACATTATTAGTCAATGACGGACACGGTAATACCAACACTTGCACAGCCACGGTAACAGTAGTAGATAATATAAACCCGACTGTTATTTGTAAAAATGCCACCATTAATCTGGATGCTAGTGGAAATGCTTCCATCACTACGGTTGATGTATTCCAAAGTGGTGCGGACAATTGCGGCACGGTGAATCAAGTGTCCGTTTTACCCAACACCTTCACTTGCAGCAATTTAGGCACAAAACCAGTAACATTATTAGTCAATGACGGCCACGGAAACACCAACACTTGCACCGCCACCGTAACAGTAGTAGATAATATTAATCCGACTGTTATTTGTAAAAATGCCACTGTGAATCTGGATGTAAATGGTACAGGTGCTATTACTACAAACGACGTATTCCAAAGTGGCGCAGATAATTGCGGCACGGTCAATCAAGTATCCGTTTTACCAAGTACATTTAATTGCAGCAATTTAGGCGCGAATACAGTAACATTATTAGTCAATGACGGCCACGGCAACACCAATATTTGTAAGGCCACCGTCACAGTAGTGGATAATATTAATCCCACTGTTATTTGCAAAAATGCCACGGTGAATCTAGATATAAATGGCACAGGTGCTATTACTACAAATGACGTTTTCCAAAGTGGTGCAGACAATTGCGGCACGGTCAATCAAGTATCCGTTTTGCCTAATACATTTAGTTGCAGCAATTTAGGCGCGAACACGGTGACATTATTAGTCAACGATGGTCATGGCAACACAAACACTTGTACTGCCACGGTGACGGTCGTAGATAATATTAATCCGACTGTTATTTGCAAAGATGCCACCGTGAATCTGGATGCAAATGGTGCAGGTTCTATTACTACGACTGATGTATTTCAAAGTGGTGCAGATAATTGCGGCATAGTGAATCAAGTGTCCGTTTTACCCAACGCCTTCACTTGCAGTAACTTAGGCGACAACACGGTGACCCTGCTGGTCAATGACGGTCACGGAAACACTAATACTTGCGCGGCCACAGTGACCGTCGTAGATAATATTGCCCCGACCGTCGTTTGTAAAAACGTGACTATTAATCTGGATATTAATGGTACAGGTTCCATCACCACAGCCGATGTATTTCAAAGCGGTGCGGACAATTGCGGCACGGTGAATCAAGTGTCGGTTTTACCAAGTACATTTAATTGCAGCAACTTAGGTGCGAATACCGTAACATTATTAGTCAATGACGGCCACGGCAACACTAATATTTGCACCGCCACGGTAACAGTAGTAGATAATATTAACCCGACTGTTATTTGTAAAGATGCCACCGTAAATCTGGATATTAATGGTGCAGGTTCTATTATTACGAATGATGTATTTCAAAGTGGCATAGAGAATTGTGGCACGGTGAATCAAGTGTCTGTTTTACCCAACACCTTCACTTGCAATGATTTAGGGACAAATATCGTGACCTTGACGGTCAATGACGGCCACGGAAATACCAGCACTTGCACGGCCACAGTGACCGTCGTAGATAACGAGGCTCCGACCGTCACTTGCAAAGATGCGACGGTTTACATCAATAATGGTGCAGCCAGTATCACTATCGCTGATGTATTTCAAAGTGCGATAGACAACTGCGGCACGGTGAATCAAGTGTCGGTGCTGCCAAATACCTTTACTTGCAGCAACGTCGGGACAAACAATGTCACTTTGAAAGTCAATGATGGCCACGGAAACGCCAGCAATTGCATCGCCACGGTGACAGTGGCCGATAGTGTACCCCCGACCATTATTTGTAAAGGCGCGACTTTTATCCTGGGTACTAATGGCACAGTTAGTATCAGTACCGCCGATATCATTCAAAGCGGTACGGATAACTGCGGCACGGTGAATCCAGTGTCTATATATCCCAACACCTTCACTTGCAGCAACTTAGGCGCAAATCAAGGAACTTTGACGATCAACGATGGACACGGAAATACTAGTTATTGTTACCTTACTATTATTATCAACGACGATAATTCCGTATGTACACTGCTGCCCGTAGAACTAGTTACCTTCAAAGCCATCGCCGACAAAGACGCTATTCAACTCCTCTGGGAAACTGCCAGCGAACGCAATAACGCAGGCTTCCAAATAGAACGCAGCGAAAACGGCCGGGAATTTGAAAAAATCGCCTTCGTCGCGGGCGCAGGGACGAGTGCAGAAAAGCATACTTACCAATTGGAAGATAAGGACATACGTGCTGGACAAACCTATTTCTATCGTTTGCGGCAGATAGATTTTGATGGAAATTCGCAATATTCCAACATCGTGCAAGCGACACTTTCCGGCGGAAAATTGACCCTGTTGGTTTCTCCCAATCCGGCCATGACTAATAGCATCATTCAATTGCAAATACACTTGCCACAGGCATCGGAAGTAGTAATTGCACTATTTGACGCACAGGGAAGAGTAGTGCGTAGTGAGCGGCATGATTTGGAAGCGGATTTACAGACCTTGCCCATTTTTACCAATGACTTACCGGCCAGCACTTATTTTTTGAAGGTAACTGCGAATGGAGAATCGGTGTATCAGCAATTGAGCATTACGCAATAGTTATAAAGACCTGCCTTTTGCTGCTATATTTCAACCATTTCAAGTTCGCAGCGTTTCTGCACCTATGCAAAAACTAGAAGGAATGACCGCCCTCATCACCGGGGGCAGCAAAGGCATCGGTTACGGTATTGCCGCCAGCCTGCTCAAAGAAGGTGTCAACGTGGCCATCACCAGTCGCCACCAGGATGCGGTGGACGCCGCCGTCCGGGAACTCGCCCAAACCGGGCCGGGTAAAGTGATCGGTATTGTCGCCGATGTCCGCGATTTTGATTCCCAGAAAAATGCGGTGTCCAAGACCCTAGAAACGTTTGGTCGGCTCGATGTGCTGGTCGCCAATGCGGGTCTTGGCCATTTCGCGCCCATCACGGAACTGACCGTGGAACAATGGCAGGAGACCATTGATACCAACCTGACCGGTGTATTTTACAGCCTAAAGGCCGCCGTAGCGGCCCTTACCGAGGCCAAAGGGTATTTCATCAGTATTGCCAGCCTGGCCGGCACCAATTTCTTCCCGGCGGCTTCCGCCTATAATGCCAGCAAATTCGGGCTGGTGGGCTTCACCCAAGCGGTCATGCTCGACCTGCGGGAGGCGGGCGTCAAATGCTCCACCATCATGCCGGGTTCGGTGGCCACCCAGTTCGGCAATCAGGGCTCGAACACCGATGATGCCTGGAAAATACAACCGGAAGACCTGGGACAAATGGTGGTGGATTTGCTGCACATGAATCCGCGGACGCTGCCGAGTAAGATTGAGGTACGGCCGAGTCAGGTGGCGAAGAAGTAAATAGATTTTGGATAGGCCAACTGAATGCCAGGTACTTAGACCTGCAAAGTCTTTTTTAGACTTTGCAGGTCTCGGCACTAACGCCATGAGAACCAACACCAACTTTTAACTCATGATTCGCATTACTATTGGCCATGGACGAACAAACCGAACTCGACAATTTAAAGGAAAGCATTCAGCAGCAACTCGTAGTGGCCTTCGAAGCCCTGGCTGAAAACCTGAGCGCCGGTACTCCTCCCGTCCCGGACGTTCGGGAGGGCGACCGGACTTTTGAACGCGGCGTTGATCTGCAAAGATTCAAAAGAGACGCGGAACTGCGCACTACTACCGCCTCCTATTTTGCCCAGGACTATATACGCCGCTTCGGACTGGACCCTCGCGCACAATTGACCGTTGATATGGGCGAGTACCAGACTTTAACCGTTCGATTCAGGGAGTAAGCGGGTATGAGATTTGACACCTATTCGGCAATCCCATGAGGTTTTTGAAAACCTTATAGGATTTAGTTGCCTAAATTCAATACATAATTGTTGACAAAAACTGTGAAGTAACTTATGAGACAACCTCACTGATTATTTTATTCCTGCTCGATCAGCCCCACCGCTCTGGAATGCGCAATCGCTTCATCGGTATGTTTAAAAAGACAGGTGTAGATTTCCTTGTTTTTTATAGAGTTTAATAGATATTTAGTAGCAACTTCTTTTTTGGCACTAATATTTCTAATATAAATACCCATAATTTTATTTGGATGTTTATTCGCAATACTCACATAAATATCCGGGTCACTCTGCGAATTATCGCCCAGTAATACGAATTTTTGTTTGGGAAAGGCATCCATTATTCTGGCGACCCGGATTAACTTACCGTGGTGTTTAGTTTTACCCGTTTTGAGTAATTGATACCATTTTTTTATTTGATTTAATAAAAAGGCACCTTTGGGGAGCCCATTATGTTTAAAAAATTCATTGAGGTCGTCGTATAAATTCCATTCGCTGCTGGATACGTAGAAAAAAGGATTCGGGACGTCTTTTTCGGTATGGGCCGAGGCGAGTAAATCATAATACCGGACCACATCGGCGAAGGTTTTTCTGCTGCGGGGATTTTTAGTAAACATTACCCGCAATCGTTTACCCGTCGTAGAAGAATGCGACACCAGCACCGTATCATCAATATCCGAGATAAAAGCATACTGGGTACTGTGTGGCACGAAAATTTTCCCCTCCCCCGTAGCGATTACATGGTCGTCTACATCTACGGCGTTTACTGTGACCGGATGCCAGCCCGCTGGCGTTGGGCTGAATGATGCCCACTCAAATTTGAAAAAACCGTCCATTTCTGTCGTAGTGTAAAACGGTTGCTCTCCCCACTGCAATTTTACGCGTACGCCAGGTAAAGGATGGACAAAGAACAATTTAGCCAAATGCACTATATTATACAGGATATTATCGGTGAATCTGGTTCTGTTTGCTGGTTTATCCGCCAGCACATGTCCATACACGACGAGGTTCTCTTTATGTCCGTAGCCATGATATACCTTTACGGTAATCGGTGATGATTTTGATCCGTTTTCCATATTACTTCGACTAAACAAGTTATTGAACTTAATCTTCTTCCGAAGCATTTATTCCAATCATGCAGCAAAAAGACAAGCTAAGATTATTATTTGTAATCAATCCCGGTTCCGGCAACCATAGCACCGATTGGGCGATGGAGATTACCAATTATTTTACGCCTCTGCATCATACTATTGAACTATATGAACTTACCAAACACTGCAATCTGCAAACTATAAAAGATAAAATAGAAGCCTTTGATCCTCAACAGGTTGTGGCAGTAGGCGGCGATGGTACGATTAAACTGGTCGCTGAATGTTTGCTGCAAAAAGACATTGCTTTGGGAATATTACCCGCCGGTTCTGCCAATGGATTAGCCAAAGAGCTGGGCATTAGTAGCGACCCGGTACAAGCATTGGATGTCATTGCCAAAGCACATACTAAAAAAATACATGCCACCAATGTCAACGACCACCTGTGCATTCACCTGAGTGATATTGGCTTCAATGCCTATGTAGTGAAAGAGTTTGAAAATCAGGGCGTACGTGGTATGCGGGGTTATGTCATGGCCTCCTGGAAAGTATTACGGCAAAATCCGCTGCTGGAAATAGATATGCAAGTGCATAAAAAACCTATTAAAATCAAGGCGGAGATGATCGTCATTGCCAATGCCACCAAATATGGCAGTGGTGCCCTTATAAATCCTATTGGTAGATTAGACGACGATCTGTTTGAAGTAATCGTAGTGAAAAAGGTGTCCATTCGGGAGCTGTTCAAAATGGTTTTTTCACACGCTCCCTATGACATAAGTAAAACCGAGGTTTTTCAAACTACTTCCCTCCATATACGGTCTTCTAAAAAAGTGCATTTTCAAGTAGATGGCGAATATTTAGGTAAAGTAAAGGAAGTGAAAGCTGTGCTCATACCGGATGCGCTGGAAATTATTGTGCCGGAAGAAGGAGTATAAAAATCGTTGTTCGCGGCGACATCCCGATTTTTTAGCCACTCATCGTGCGCTGACCCAATCTGCGGAAAGCGTACCTTCGCGCCCCAATTCACCTGACAACACCTATAACCCACGATTATGGAAGTAAAAGACAGCAACGGCAACCTGCTACAGGAAGGCGATTCCGTCACCCTCATCAAAGATCTGAAAGTCAGAGGCTCCTCTACCACGCTGAAACGCGGCACCAAAGTAAAAAGCATCCGCCTTACTGATGACGAAGGCGAGATAGAGGGGAAAATCGAAGGCTCGGTGATGGTACTGAAAACGGAGTTTTTGAAAAAAGCCTGAAGGAACCTGCTCCATTGAATTTCTTGAGGATGCGAGTATCTGAGTATTTGATTAAAGCACTTGATAATCAGGTAATTGATCAAATACTTGCATACTCAAATCCTCAAAAGGACTCACCAATTTAATCCAGAATGGATTCCCCATTCATATTGGTCGTCAGCACCATACTCATGTAGTCGAAATAAGGGCGCATCGCCTCGAAAGTCCGCTTTGTTTCTAGGAGAAACTGGTCGCTCGTCACTTCCTCGTCCGTAAAATTCCGTTGCACGGTAAAACTCTTCTTGCGGATCAGGTCCAGGGCGGGACTGTCTTTGTCATATCCGCGCGGCGCACCTTTCAATTCGTCGCCGTCTATCGTGCCAAAATATTTTTGGAAAGTAGCCTCGGCCATGATTTGGCGGATGGGCTGGCTATCCAGGACAAATTCATCACGGATACGCTTCAAATCCTCGTTATTGGGTTGCCAAAAACCGCCACCCACAAAGGAAGCACCCGGTTCAATATGGAGGTAATAACCGCCCCGCAGTCGTTTGGTAGCTCTGGTGAAGCCGATGCCGAAGTTGTTTTTGTAGGGTGATTTATCCTTGGAAAAACGCACATCCCGGTAAATGCGAAAAAGCGTAGTGCCTTCCAGGTGATCGGTTTCGCCCAAGGCCGACTCCACTACTTTAACGAATTGCTTCATATTCTCCTGGGCCGCCTCATACCGGCCTTTATTGGCCTGAAACCATTCGCGATTATTGTTGGCCGAAAGGTCGGACAGAAATTGGAGGGTGGTGGGTTGGATTTTCATAGATGGAAAGGCGGAAATTAATTCTGCGTATAAGATAGAAATACGAATTAGAGGAAGATGCCAGATAGGCACGTACTAAGTACGTAATTGACTAATTTTTGTCAACTTCAAAAACACGTTTTCCAGATGATCAAAGTCGGCATCCGTAGTAAGAAGTGTTGCTCCAAGGAGGCTGGCTGTGGCAGCAATCCAGAGATTAGTAAAGAAAAATCATTTGGAAATTTGTGAAAGCAACAATTCAATAGGCTCCTGAATGTCCATTTCTTTAATAAGGCGCATCATTTCT
This sequence comes from Saprospirales bacterium, assembly GCA_031425155.1. Lineage (GTDB taxonomy): Bacteria > Bacteroidota > Bacteroidia > Chitinophagales > Saprospiraceae > M3007. The sequence continues at coordinate 17,960 of JANPIV010000076.1, forward strand.
GCTTTGTCGTGCTGGCCTTTCCAACCGGACTCACGCTTAACTGCTTCGGCATCGAATTTCTCCCGCAGGGGCTTGCGCAGCAATTTTGCCTTGAGTGCTTCATACTCCTGCGTTTCAGTTGCGGGCACTGTAACCGGCAATTCCTGCTGCCATTTGTACAGTTCTCTTTCCAGCCAATCCAACAGCAAAGGATTGTCAACGGCGAAAAGAAGTCGGATCAGGTTATATTTCTGTTCGGCTATGGAGCCCATGTCTTGCCTTTTTTGGAAACAAAAGTAGGGTTTTTAGATGAAGAATGGCCAAGTGGAATCCAGATTCGAGTGGTGGCATGGGTTCTACCAAATTTTTCAAAAGAAAAATTTGGT
>JANPIV010000077.1:0-38070 GCA_031425155.1 Saprospirales bacterium
TCGGAGCGTATCCCCCTTTGGAGGCAGGGCTGTTCAGTTCTAAGTGGATCAACACCTTTTTCAAATCACTCTCAAATTTTATTTGGCTTTTAAAAGAAAATAACCTCGTAACGTTGTCAAAAACTTTCAAAAAAATCTAAAACAAAACAAAATTTGCCTCATCATCATTGACCTTCCAAAATTCAGGAGAACTTAACAGCCCTGCCCTTTGGAGGGGGTGGCCTTTAGGCCGGGGGAGGTTACGCGCAATTTTACCAACAAACTTCGTTTACACTGTACTTACCCCATCACGTTTACGAAACCCTTGGAGGTTTCGCAAATGACCGTCCTTTTACTCAAACATAACTCGTTCATTTTGAATAAATTAATTCAAATAATTCCTTTCAGCATAAACTCCCGCAACCTCTGCCTCCTCGTTGCCGGACTCTTGCTCCTGCACCACGCCCACGCCCGACCAGCCACCATCCCAAGCACCTTCCCTATAATTCATAATTCATCATTCATAATTATTCCTCCGCCCGATACCTTCACCGCCACCCTCACCCTTTCCGATTCCATCATTTGTCCCGGCGAGTGTGTGCGACTGACCATCGGCGAACTGCCGCCCGGCGTAATGATCAATTTCATGATTCCTCCCGGTGGCCAGCCCGACCCGACGCAGCCGGGGGTGCTTTGCTTCATCCAGCCTGGCAGTTATACCATTACCCTGCGGGCCGAAATGGTCGGCGAGCCCGTGCAATTCGTGTCGCAGTCGGTGAAAGTGATGTCCATGCGCGATGAATTTCCCAATGCTTTCACGCCCAACGGCGACCAGATCAACGACACCTACCAGCCCCTTTTTCTGTGTCCGGTTATTACCACCAATTTCGCGATTTACAATCGCTGGGGCGAGCAGGTGTTCAGCAGCCAGGACCCGGCGGCGGCCTGGGACGGCACGGTGGACGGCGAACCCGCGCCCGCCGATGTGTATGGCTGGCGGCTCGAATATGAGGCCCTGCGCGACAATGTGCGGCAGACGATCACGGAAAAAGGCGATGTGACGCTGCTGCGATGAAGATTTCCACCTGGCTCAAGCCGCTATTTTGGCCAGTAATATTTTTCGTACTCGTGCTGGGCTACGCCATATTCTACGCGCCCTACGGCATCAATGAAACCGATGGCGGCTTTCTCACGGGTCTGGCCTGGCAGGTGTTGCAGGGCAAAACCCTTTACCAAGATGTCGTCTATGTGCGTCCACCGCTGCCTGTGTGGCTGCGCGCTTTGGAATTACAAATCTTACCCACTTCCTGGGCCATCCTCGGCGAACGCTGGATTTTTTATATCAAAGTCGCGGCTTATAGTTGGCTGGCGGCGGCCATACTGAGCGAAGGGCGCGACCGCTGGCGGCTGGCCGTATTTGGCTTTGTGGTATCGGCGCACTGCTACCCGGCTACGGCCTGGCATACGGTGGACGGGATTTTGTTCGCGGTAGTATCGGCTTATGGCCTGTTCAAGATGCCGGGTCGCCGAGGCGCCATACTGGCGGGCGTGGCCCTTTTTGCGGCTTTGTTGTGCAAACAATCCTTTTACCCGCTGGCGATTTTTGGATTGGCAGCTTCCCTCGCTAAACCGATTCAAAAACCTATAAGGTTTGCAACATGGATGCTCACGGGTTTGCTGGTAAGTACTGCCCTGTTTCTCCTTTATTTATATCAAAATAATCTCCTGGCCGCTTTCCTGCGCTTGACCAACGGAGCAGCCAACAGCGGGCAAGCCATCCAACATGGCCTGCTGGATTATTTTCGGATTGCAACTCCACTGGCGGTATTGTCGGTGGTTTTGCTCCTGTTGGGCGTGGTATTTTGGCAAAAAAAACGCTTCCTTTTCGTTTACCTCGTCTGGATAATGTGGCTGGCCGCCCTGATCGGCAGTTATGCTTTCGCCATTTGGCAGCGTCAGGATTTTACGGTGCCGTTCGCGCAATTGCGGCTGCTGTTTTGGCTGGCGGTAGGCTGGATTGGGGGACAAATGGTGGAAAGACTAAAGACCAAAGACCAACTACTAAAGACCAAAAATTATATTCCTGCGCTCTTCCTACTCGCCATTTCCTGGTGTGCGGCGGTGAGTTGGGGCTATAATTTGCCCATTTTGTTTGCCACGCCCGGCGTATGGGCGGCGTTGGAAATCAGCCGCCGATTGCACCACGCTGCCTTTCAATCAACTAATCAACCAATCAACCAGTCAACTAATTTCCTCGCTTTACTTGCCCTCCTCGCCGTATTCCGTTTTGGCTACGAGTTCGTCTATCGCGATGGTCGGCGCAGGGCCATGACGGAGGATTTGGGCCGTGTTTTTCCGGCTTTGAGCGGTATTTATTCCAATGTGGAAACGGTGGCCTTGTATGAAGAATTAAAAATGCTGACCGCCCGTTACGGCCCGAATGTCAAGACGCTGCCGTCTTTTCCGCAGGCCAATTTTCTGACCAACACCATGCCACCCCTGCCACTCGACTGGGTAGTGTCTCGCGAAATGAATGCCGATAGTGCGTTGGTAATGAAGGTATTGCAAAAGAAAAATCTGGTGCTGTTCATTGAAAAACAATATCTGACGACTATCGAAACTGACCCGGAACTGGCTTTGGTGCGTTCTGTGGTAAATATGGCCACCCGCCTGGAAGAAACGCCACATTTTTGGGTCATGCAATGACAGGGAATGCGGAGTTCGGAATACGGAATGCGGAATTTTTTGACTGGTCTGCGCCGCCGGGCGTTAATATGAATAAAAATTTTATTTTAAGTTATTCGAGAAAGCGATTTACTTTTGTTTCCCATTTCTCACCGATTTAAAATCTGTTTTGATGAAATACGCATTTGCCCTCCTCTTACTGGCCTTCGTTGGCCAGGTTGCTTTCGCCCAAACTACTGCTTCCACCTCCCGCGAAACGCCCAAGGACCCCGTATTAGGGCCAAAGAAAATGGAACTGGAACGTTTTTCCACGCACCTGACGCGGCTGCGCAACGCCTGTGCCACACGGAATGCCGCTGAGACCGCCGTGCATGAATCGGCGGTGATGACTGCCATGCGTCAGGCGATGGAAGAGCGTACGACGAGACCGCTGGCCCTGCCCAGTGCGAGCCGGGATTTAGAGAAAATGCAGGAGATTTTTATGGCGTTCACCAGTTACACCAGTTTCGATGCGGCCACGTCCGCCGTGGCGGCCACCAAGTTTGCCTTGCTGGATGATTTTCAGCAGTTGTTGCAAAAGCAGTATGATGCGCTGAAATAGGCGAGCGGTGGAAAGCAAAGTGACACAATTAGCCCTACCTGAATTGTCATTCCGACGGCAGGAGGAATCTGGTAGCGGGATATTGATAATCAACACCTTAGCAGATTCCTCCTGCCGTCGGAATGACATCCTGCTCTGGAAAATTGTTCACTTATTACTTGATAAATAGCATACATTGGTAAAGCCGGTGTATGCTATTTTTTTTATCCGTTCCCAACGGTTCCCGGCGTCCTCTTGTGATATAAACTATACGACGCAAACAGAAAAGCAAGTGGTAACAATTTTATTCACTTATTTTATGCTGTGACATATAGGTTAGATAATCAATTATAGATTGAATGTCACTATCAGTAAGTTGATTTAAGGTAGGCATCTTACTATTATACCTGTAGTTGGCTGGATTCTTTATAAACTCTTTTATATGTTCTATTTTCCAATACTCTACTACACTTTTAGGAATATTTAATTCAGGGCCGACACTGCCGCCTGATTTATTTACGGCATGACACTTGATACAATTTTTTGTAAAAATCGCAAATCCTTTTTCTATTTCAGGGCTTGCATTGGTTGGGTAAGCATTTGCGAATGCTGCCTTTTTGTTTATTATTTTTATTTGAATGATGCCGTACGGAAAATTATGGTTATGGTCATCGGTTTCAATGTCCCAGACCAAATAGTAAGGAGAAAACTTGTCATTAATTTCCTTATCCCATTGAAGTGCTGCATCCACATCTTTATTAGCAATAAATCCCTTTTCAGTTAGTAGTTGATAAAACGGCACACTTGCGCTATATCCATCTTTGCAAATGAACAGCACCTCATTTATACTGGTATCAATATGGTAATTTTTTATTAGTTTGGCAAAGATATAGTTCGAGTATAAACCCTGGTATCTTTTATTCTTCTTTCTTGTTTCGACATCCAATTTAATGCTAATAGTATCCAGTGCTTCGTTGCTGAAAATATCATCTGGATTTAACACTACATCTTGCTGAATTTCATTTTTTGTATTATGCTGTATCTCTATATTTGCCAGACCGTTCTTACTGCTTTCTTGCTTGCACCCAAGCAGCATTAAGATCATAAAGGCAGCCGAGAAAAGGGAAAAGAAATGAAGCATTGTTTTTTATATTATTTGTTTTCTTTTATTGCTTTTTTTACTACTGTTTCAGAAGTTTATAGAAGCAAAAGTAATGCAATTTCCCACCCCCACAGAATTTTTGCCTCACAAATCCCTTTACAACCCAATCCCCAGCACCAACCCCGTCCGATAATACTCGCTCCCAAAGAAACTACTCACCACATCCAGCCGGAATATCCGAAAAGCCTTGAAACCCAGATTCTCGAGGCCGAAATTGACCTCCCAGTAAGGCAATTGGTAAGGATAGGCGGGATCATTGGTCGGTTGATCGGCGTAGTAGAGGCGGGCACCGAAGACTTCTTTCAGGTTCAGTTTGCGCACACCGGGGATTTTGTCCAGCAACCAGCCTTGCAGGTGGTGTTGCAGGTGTACCTCCACATAGGGCTGATCGGTGCTGAACGCGTAATAGGGCAGTTGGAAAAAACTGGTGTTATAATAGGCCGGTTTGCCAAAAAAGGTCTGGTTGCCCAGCGGATGGTGAAAATCCATGAATCCCAACTCAGTTTTTTGCAAAAACAGGCCGCTGCTTACATTCAGATCGGTGAAACCCGCCAGGCCCCAGGAAAGATTTTCCTTGCGAAGTTCCGCCTCCGCAAAATCGTAGTCCGCCGTGCTGCCGCCCACGCCCGCGATGGCTTTGCGGTAGCGCAGGAAGAGATCGGGCCACTTGCTTTCGTCGTACACCCGAAACTTCGGATAGCTGCTGTACGTCTGCCCCGGTCGCAGCCGCACTTCCAGCCCGACCGTAAAACTGCGCGGAAATTCCACCTTTTCCGTCGGTTCCGTGCTGGCCCGGAACGGCCGGTTGGAGGTGTAATCGTGGTCGTCTTTTTTATAGAAGGTGTTATCGCTGGTGTTGAACAGTTCCCGGCGGTCGGCCCATTCGGCGTTGGCCCGCAAGCGCAAGCCCGGCCAGAGCATCCGGCTGTATCCCACGCGGACGAAGGCTTTCTCATACAATTTCATGTAGTTACGCTTATCAAAAAGCGAATATAACATATTGGTAAATGGCCCGATGGGGTTGCGGTCATTGAATTGCGAAGTGGCCAATCCGCCCGCTAGTTCGCCCGTAGAATAGTGAATGCTCTCGAAACGCCGCTCGATGGCCGCGCTGCCCCGCAGTCGCTTTTCGGAAGTTCCGTAGTTCAGGATGCCTTTCACGCGCCAGTAACGGGTGCGGTTGTCGTCTTTATATTGGGTCCATTCGGGCTGGATATTCACCGCGCGGCCCTGCACCGTATTGAATTGCAGCCACAAAATGGCGGGCTGGGTACTGATAGAAGTGCGGCGGTAAGAATGGCTCCATTCGTAGCCGGAGAGCAGCACATTGATTGGCTTGAATTTGTTGCTCTTGCGGTCCATGCTATCCATAAAAGCCTCGGATTTCCAGATGCGTTGCAGGCTGTCTTTTTTTACGTAGTCATTCGCCTCGTCGGTGGTCAGCGGCACGGGGCGGGTGGCCAGCCAGTAAAGCGAGTCGTGTTCGCTGGCTTTTTGCTCTATTTTGAAGGTTTCGCGGTCAAAAAGATCCGCTTCAAACTTCGGGTGCAGGTCGTAATTGGAAAAAATGCCGTTGAAAAACCCTCCGATCTTGAAGCCAAATATGCCGAATTTGAAACTCGTCACCTGGGTCAGCAGTCGCCAGGTATCGGGTTTTTCTACCGGCACGAATTCCTGCTGAATGCGCAGCGTGTCGAGGATCGGCTGTTTAATGGTGGAGCCGGTGAGCATCAGATCGGCGCCCGCCAGATTCCACTGCTCATCCACAATATAGAGAAAACCGCTGAAAGTCGGGTCGGCGGATCGTTTGGGCAGCAACGCGATTTTGCAGATGTCGTAGCCGTTTTTATCCCGATAACGGCCCAGAAAGCGGAATTTATAGTAAGAAAAGGCATTGTCGGCCAGCGGCGACAGGATTTCCCGCTCTATTTCCAGTTTCTCTTCGTACAGATTGAAGTCTGTAAAAGTGGCGCGGTTGAGGCTGAATCCATTGGCGTCGCCGCTCACTTTACTGGAAATCATCACCTCTTTTTTGCGTTCGGGATCACTCTGCACATATACTTTCGACACCGATTCCGACAAATAGACGATGCCCATGCGGTTAGAATCGAGGATGCCGCCCAGATTGCCCACTTCTTCGCCCAGCAGTTTTTTGGGCGTTTCCAGAAATTTGTACAGGCCTTTGATATACACGTCGCTGCTATAGGCGGGCACCTGATTTTTGTAATACCTTCGTTTGGCAATGACCTGGCGCATCATCGCGTCGGCGGGATCGGCGCCGGTGATAGTGACTTCGCTGATGACCAGTTCGTTGGGCGTCAGTTGCACCCGCAGACGCACAGGTTTGTCGCTAATACGCACGGTTTCTATTTTTTGGTTGTACCCAATGTATTGAAAGACAATCTCGTAGTCGCCCTTCGCAAGGTTTAGTTGAAATTCGCCGTTGGCATTGGCGGCCGTGCCATTGGTGCTGTTGCGCACATAGACCGATGCGTAGGGGAGGGGCTCATTGTGCTCGTCCAGCACCACGCCGGAGAGTTGGGCCTGGGCGATAGTGGGCAGCAAAAACGCCGTTAATGCAATACTCAAAACAGTAAAAAGGTGTTGTTTCATATTATTTATGCAAATCGTAAGTTCGGCTAAATTTTTTTGGTCGCCATGCTTGGGGTTTTCACCATAGCGCACGGCGGAGTGGGTGGCTTCTGCTTGAAGATATTGTATAGTTGCGCTTGGTAAAAACACTATAGCCGTCAGGCTAAGCGTCAGAAATCACATAAAACTTCCACAACCAAGATAATACATCTATCATATTGAAACCCCTCATTTCAATGAGGGGCCAAAGCAACCCTCTAAAAACATCTATCATCTTTGCAAGACATCAGCATGTAGCAAATAATTGAAGATGTGGATGTTTTGCAAAGAAGATAGATGTGCATCGTGGTGCTGTTTATCCGCCGACTAAAGATCGGTGGTTACAATATGATAGATGTAATGCGTTCATTTTCATGATCTTGTGTTCATTATTAATTTTAGCCTTACGGCTATGGTGAAAACGCCAACGTAGCTGGAAAATTCGTCGTGGCCCGTCGTGGTTAATTATTCTTATTTTAAAACGTTGCAGTTTCAAAAAAGAGGTTCAGGGAAAAATTCATGCAATTACTACCCGCATTCAAAGACTTTATTGATAAAAATAACCTGCTGCCAGATGCTGCTCCCACGCTGCTGGCGGTCAGTGGCGGACTGGATTCCACGGTTCTGACGCACCTGTTTGCGGTGGCAAATCTACCCTTTGGCCTGGCCCACTGTAATTTCCAACTCCGCGACGAAGAATCCGAAGGCGATGAAATATTTGTCCAACAATTAGCCGCCCAGTACGCCGTTCCTTTTTTCACAAAACGTTTTGAGACAAAGGATTATGCACAAAAAATGGGACTTTCTATTCAAATGGCGGCCCGCACCCTACGCTACGGCTGGCTGGAACAAATGCGCGCGGAACACGGATTTGGTCACCTCGCCACCGCGCATCATCTGAACGACGCGGTCGAAACTGTGTTGCTCAATTTCGCCCGGGGCACCGGATTGGCCGGGCTGACCGGCATTGCAGCCCGCAATGGTACCCTCATTCGCCCCTTGCTGTTTGCCACCCGCCCCGACCTCGAAGCCTACGCCGCTGCAAATAACCTGGTTTGGCGCGAAGATCGTAGCAACGCCAGCGATGATTATGCCCGGAATTTTGTTCGCCATAATCTCATGCCACCGTTTCTGACGCTCAATCCCAATTTTCTGGCCACTGCCGCCCGCAACCTGCGTCGCCTGCGCGGTACCCAGGCCAATGCCGATTTTTTGCTGCGCCAATTTCTGGAAGTTCCCGCTGCCTCCGAGCAGGGTTTTACGCTGGAAAAAAGTCGGGTGGCGCAACTCCCCGACCTGCGCCAGGCCCTGCAAAACCTGCTGACACCCTACGGCTTCACCGACGATCAGGTCCGCCAATTGGCTGAATCCAACGCCCAAATTGGCCTGGAACTTCATAGCCCGGATGGTTGGCGCGCGCTGAACGACCGCCGCCAACTCACCGTAACGGCCACCCATCCGGTCTCCACTTTGCTTCCCATTCGGGTCCGGCACGACGACCTGCTGGTTCGGCTGTCCACGGGGGAGGCCTTGCTGCTCACCCCCGCCGAGGCTACTGCTCCCTATCCCGATGGCCGTCTGGCCGTGCTGGTAGATGCCGAAAAGTTACAGTTTCCATTAATTTTGCGCTCCTGGCAGCCGGGTGATTGGTTTCAGCCGTTTGGTATGCAGGGCCAACGCCAGAAGGTACAGGATTTTTTTACCAATAATAAACTGTCGCGGCTCGAAAAGGAACGTACCTGGCTGCTCGAAAACAAGGATGGCGCGATCATCTGGGTGGTGGGCCATCGGCTGGATGAGCGGTTCAGGATGGGCGAATTGGGTGGTAAAGTGTTGAAAATTAGTTTATTGGAAGCGACCTCGTCAACCCCACCCCTAACCCCTCCCCCGAAAGGGAGGGGGATTTGATGCTGGTATTTTCTAATGATTTTCAATACCTTAAGGATGTTCTTACTTGTTCAACAGCATCAATATCTTAATTCTTAATTTTACAATTCTTGCTAAACCGTCTTCAACGGTAGCAAAGACAAATAAATAGTAGTGGCAATCAATTTCCTAAAGGTATTGACTATCAATAGAAAACACCACGATCAAATCCCCCTCCCTTTCGGGGGAGGGGTTAGGGGTGGGGCTGGTGGGGCCGGTGCGGCCACCTTCCCCCTCCGCCTCCTCGCCTTCTGGCTCCTCTTCTTCGCCGCTTTCCGGCTCTGGTTTATTGGGTGGTTCCATGACGAGTGGGCGACTGAAACACCGGTTTCCGTATGGGCCGCCTTTTGGCACGCACTGCCACTTGATATTAGTATGGCGGCTTATTTGCTCGCCCCCTCGGTGCTAATTTGGTTTGTGGGCCTGGCTATCGGGTCACGTACACAGCGTGTTTTTTCCAGCCTGATTTCCGGGTTCAATATGGGCCTATTTGCCATATTATTCTTTGTTTTTGGTGCCAATATTTTCATTTATGAAGAATGGCATACCCCGTTGAATAATCGCGCCCTGGAATATTTCAAAACCCCGGCCGCCCTGCTGGATTCGATGTCTTTCGTTTTTAAAGTCGCCTGTATCGGTCTGTATATTATAGGTGTACTCATATTTGCTTGGGTATATCGGCGCATTGTCGGGCGGCGAGTGTATCCCGAAAAAGCGTCGCGCTGGGGACTGCTGCTGCTGCCGGTTTGGCTGGTACTGCTGGCTCTGGGCATTCGGGGTGGAGTAGGCGTGATGCCCATCAACGAAAGCGCGGTCTACTATTCGCCACATCTGTTTGATAATCATGCCGCTACGAATACCGGCTGGTATTTTCTGCATAGTTTGATCGAGGCCCGCTCCACGACGAACCACTATCAAAGCATGGAGCAAAACGTAGCCCAAACGCGGGTAAAAAGGCTTTTTGGAAGTGGAATAGCGGATGGTAACGGAACTTTCGACTGGTTTCAACGCGCCGATACCAGCCGCCTGAATGTCGTCTTTATTATTATGGAGAGCATGACGGCGCAGGTGGTGGAAGAACTGGACGGCGAAAAAGGTGTCTGTCCCAACCTGAGCCGCCTCATCCGCGAAGGTATTTTATTCAATAATTGCTACGGCAGTGGCTATCGCACCGATCAGGGCATCGTGTCGGTGCTGGGTGGCTACCCGGCGCAACCCGACCAATCAGTGGTGCTGCTGACCGATAAGGCTGCCAAACTCAACTCGGTGCCCAAAGCACTGCATCAGCAAGGCTACTCTACGGCCTTCTTTTATGGCGGCGAACTCACTTTTGCCAATATCGGCGTGTGGCTGCGGAATCAGCAGTTTGAAAAGATCGTTTCCGAAAGCGATTTTTCTGCCGTCGAAAAAACCCAACGCTGGGGCGTGGACGACGGGATTCTGCTGCAACGGGCGGCACGGGAGATCGGTCAGTTGAAACAGCCGTTTTTTGCCACCGCGATGACGCTGAGCCTGCACCCGCCTTATGATGTGCCAGCAGCCTCCGTAGAGGGGGGGGATCGCGAAAAATTCCTGCACAGTGCCGCTTTTGCCGATCATGCGCTGGGCGAATTTTTCAAAACTGCGGAGCAACAGCCCTGGTACGCCAATACTTTATTTGTGCTGGTTGCCGACCACGGCGTATCGCCGCCCAATGGTTTTGGGCTGGATAATCCGGTTGCGCGACGGGTGCCGCTCATTATTTTTGGTCAGTCTTTGGCGAAAAATTGGCAAGGCCAGCGCATCGGCGTTTTTGCCAATCACCATGATGTGCCGGCCACGGTGCTACGAATGCTGGACTATCGGGAGGAAAAGTTTGCCTGGAGCCGTGACCTTTGGTGGTGGTACGGGCTGTTGGAGGGATATAAAACGCCGATTATGGATCAATTTCACGGTGGCTTCGCCTATTATACCAACGAAAATGGCATTGGCTGGGTAAATAAAGAGGGAGCGGGCTTCTACCAGTTTCAGGACAAAACGTGGCAAATATTTCGCGGAAAGCTCGATTCTGCCAGCCAGGAGGATGCAAAAGCCTATCTTCAGACTTTATATGACGATTTTTTGCAACTGTAAAAGAAGAAAGTCATAAAATAGTCACGGATTTTTTTGGCAGGTGCTTGGAAAGGCGGTGGCCTTCTCTACCTTTGGCCCGCCTTTTTAACGGTTTGTTAACCCGTGATAATAAGCCTAGCTGTTTAGAGATCATCTAAATAGTTCGCTTTCTTAACGGTTCATTTGGTGAAAGAAAGGGCATTGGTAACTTTGCGGCAATTGAGAAGGTACATCGTGGTAAAACCCGATAATTCCGGCCTGTCAGTATTAACATTCATTGAGATAGAAATATTATGTTGTTGAAACGCTTTTGTTGGGTCTTTGTGTTGGCGTTCATCGCCGCCTTTTCGCTGTCTGCGCAGCCGACTAAAGAGGCTGGTAAGGAACTTTTCATTGCCAACTGCGCCTCCTGTCACAACAAGAATATGAAGGACAAGCTCACCGGCCCGGCTTTGGGCGGTGTAGAGGAGCGTTGGGCGGCTTTCCCACGCAAGGATTTGTACTTCTGGATTCGGAATTCGCAAGCCATGATCGGCACAGGCCATCCCCGCGCTGCCGAGCTATGGGCCGCCTGGAAGCCAGCCCAGATGAATAACTTCCCTGGCCTTAAGGACGATGATATCGAGAGCATGCTGTTGTATATTGATGCCGCATGGAAGGCTGCACCTGCCGTTGCTGTGACTCCTGCGCCAGGTAGTGGGGGGGATCAAAACAAAGATGCCGGTCTGCCGTGGATGTTCATCGGCCTAACGCTGATGCTCGGCCTGTTGGCCTTCGCGCTGATGCGTATTGTCAATAACCTTAACAACATCGCCCGTTCGCAGGAAGGCCAGGCACCTGTTAATAAGACACTTGCCCAGACGTTAGGCAGCAAAGGTGCAATCGCTTTTCTGGTTTTCGCTTTGGTGCTCATCTTCGGCTACAAATCGGTGGACAATGCCACCCGCATGGGCCGCGAGCAGAACTACCAGCCGGATCAGCCGATCAATTTCAGCCATAAAATTCACGCCGGGCAAAATAAAATAGACTGCCAATACTGTCATGATTCGGCGCGCCGGTCTAAGTCTTCCTCTATTCCCGGTTCCAATACCTGTATGAACTGCCACGCGGCGGTGAAAAAAGGCACCATTTCCGGTACTTCCGAAATCACCAAAATCTACGCCGCTATCGGTTTCGATCCGATTGCCGGCAAATACATTCCCGACTACGACAACTGGAGCGACAAGCAGATCGAAGACCTCTACAAAAAATGGATTGGTCAGGAATATATCGCCACTGCCAGTCTGACCGCTTTGGATGAAAATGGCCGCTCCACCGTCGAAAACCAGTGGGAAGGCATCGTGAAAGCCCTGAAAAATGATTCCAACGGCAAGATACAAGGCCCGGTAGAATGGACCCGCGTCCACAACCTGCCCGACCACGCCTATTTCAATCACGCGCAGCACGTAGCCGTCGGACAGGTACAGTGCCAGAAGTGCCACGGCCCGGTCCAGGAAATGGATGTGGTCTATCAATATTCTACCCTCGGTATGGGCTGGTGTATCAGCTGCCACCGTGAGACGGAAGTGAAATTTGCAGACAATCCTTACTACGACCAATACGAGCGTTACCATCAGGAACTCAAAAACGGTACCCGTAGTAAAGTAACCGTCGCTGACATCGGTGGTTTGGAATGCCAGAAATGCCACTATTAAAGTTATGAGTTATGAGTTATGCCGAATTAGATAACTCATTGCTCTTCACTCATAATTTTTATTGAATTTTATTGAAAGAGAATAAAAAGAGTTAAGAAAATGCAGTGTACGCTAAATGCACTCATAACTCATAACTCATAACTCATAACTAACATCATGCACCACGATAACGGTATTTGGGTAAGCGCCGACGATTTGATGCGCGAAGAATCTTTTTTGCAATCTGCGGAAAAAGAGTTTTCGGTTGACAATGTTGACCAGACCGACGGAAAATGGGAAACCAATCGCCGCGATTTCCTGAAACTTCTGGGCTTTGGTTTGGGAGCTGCTACCATCGCTTCCTGCGAGATTCCGGTCAAAAAAGTTATTCCCTATGTGACCAAGCCCGACGATATCGTCCCCGGCGTGGCCAACTACTTCGCCTCTTCCTTTGTCCATGGAGGTGATTATTGCGCCCTGCTGGTCAAGACGCGGGAAGGCCGACCGATCAAAATAGAAGGCAACACGCTCAGCAGCCTGACCCGTGGCGGTACCAGTGCCCGTGCGCAGGCCTCCGTGCTCAGCCTGTATGATACCCGCCGGATTCAATCGGCTGGCCGCATCAATGCTGGTAAAGTGGAGCCGATGGAATGGCCCATGCTCGACCGGGAAGTGAAGTCTAAACTGGCTTCCGGTGGACAGGTGCGTCTGATTACCAATACGATTATCAGCCCTACGGCCAAAATGGCCCTCAAGGAATTCACCGATAAATTTCCGAACACGCGGGTAGTCACTTACGACCCCGTTTCGAGTGCCGCTTTGCTGGCCGCCAACCAGCAGTGCTTCGGTACCCGGGCCATTGCCAACTACCGTTTTGACCGCGCCGATGTGATCGCTTCTTTCGATGCGGATTTCCTCGGCACCTGGATCAGCCCGGTCGAATATGCCCGCCAATATGCCGATAAGCGCAAAATGCGCGGCCAGCGTGGTCTGACTATGTCGCGCCACTACCAGATCGAGAGCCACATGTCGCTCACCGGCTCCAATGCCGACAATCGTATTCTGGTCAAACCCAGCGAACAGGGTGCCGCTATTGTGGCCTTATACAACGAACTGTCCGGCAGCAGTGGCGGTCCGAAAGTGAACGACAAAGCCGCTGCCGACATCAAAAAAATGGCCGCCGACCTGCGTAATGCGCGTGGCCGTTCGCTGGTGATCTCTGGCTCCAACAACATCATGGAACAGGTGATTGTCAACAAAATCAACGACTTACTCGGTAACGTAGGCACCACAGTTGATTTCAGTGCCCCTTCGTATCAGCGCCAGGGTGACGAGCGCGATATGGTGACGCTGATCAATGAAATGAACAGCGGACAAGTGGCCGTGGCCATCGTGTGGGGTGCCAATCCGGCTTATGAACTGGCCAATGCCGCCGATTTCAAAACCGCTTTCGCCAAAGTCGGTACCCGCGTTTCTCTCGGCGGAACGATAGACGAAACCACCAACCTTTGCACCCACGCCGCCCCTGCGCACCACTTGCTGGAGTCCTGGGGTGATGCCGAGCCAAAGGCCGGTTATTACAGCCTGATTCAGCCGATGATCAATCCGCTGTTCAAGACCCGTCAGGCCGAGCTTTCGCTGCTGGAATGGGCGGATAGCGTCAACCTGAATCGTCAGGATGCGCAGCCTTACTACCAATATCTGAAGTCCACCTGGGCGAGCGACATGTTCGCCAAGCAAACGAAATACAGCACACCGACGGCTTTCTGGGACATGACTTTGCACGATGGCATTTTTGAAGTGCCCGCTGCTGCAGGTTCCACCGTATTCAACGGTGCCGCCGCTATTGATACCAATGCAGTGACCAAACCTGCTGGCACGGAAGTAGAAATTTCCTTCTACGAAACCGTCAACATCGGCGGTGGTCAGTATGCCCACAATCCGTGGCTGCAGGAAATGCCCGATCCCGTGAATCGTACGGTCTGGGGTAATTACCTCAATATTCCGGTCGAATGGAATGGCAAAGACGAGATAAATGGCTGGAAAGGCCTTACCGACGGCGATAACGTGGACGTAGAAGTGAATGGTCAGAAATTGACCTGCACGGTAGTCCGCGCCTTCGGCCAAATGCCCGGCACGGTGTCTATCGCTATCGGTGCTGGTCGTGAAATGGGCGGTTGCGGCGTAGGCTATGGCGTGAATGTCAATCCCTGGCTGACACTGGAAGGCGGTTTGGTGCAGTATGCCGCCAAAGAGGCCAAAGTTTCGGATAAAGTAGGCGAAGACAAACACTATGCCTGTGTGCAGCACCACCACACAATGGGTGTTACCGCCAAGCAAACCTCCGATGGTCAAACGATCAATGCCGACGAAGCCGCGCTGGCTTTCCAGGGTTCGCTGACCAAACGTTCGATCATTTTCCAGACCAACCTGAAAGATTTGCAGGATTTGGAAGAAAAACTGGAAGAATTCCACGCAGAAGCAGAACACCTGAATGCACAAACTTTGTACCCCAGCACGGCCGATTACTTTGGTACCGGCATGAAATGGGGGATGTACGTGGACCTGAATTCCTGCATTGGTTGCGGGGCTTGCCAGGTGGCTTGCGTCAGCGAGAACAACGTGCCCGTGGTCGGTAAAAAAGAGGTGAAACGCCACCACGAAATGACCTGGTTGCGGATTGACCGCTACTTCTACGGCGATCTGGAAAACCCGAAAGTGGTGTACCAGCCGATGATGTGCCAGCACTGCGACAACGCACCTTGCGAAAACGTGTGTCCGGTGGCGGCTACCACCCACTCGATGGAGGGCATCAACCAAATGGCCTACAACCGTTGCATCGGTACGCGCTACTGCGCCAATAACTGCCCGTATAAAGTGCGCCGTTTCAACTGGCTGGATTATACCACCGCTGATACCTGGCCAGCCAACGAAGAGCGCGTATTCCGCGTGGAAGAAGGCGATAAACCCTTCTATGCTGATAACCTGACCCGCATGGTGCTGAACCCGGACGTGACGGTACGCTCACGCGGGGTGATCGAAAAATGTACTTTCTGCATCCAGCGTATTCAAGAGGGCAAACTGACCGCCAAGCGCGAAGGACGTGCTTTGCTGGACAATGATGTACGCTCCGCCTGCCAAACGGCCTGCCCGACTGGTGCGATTATTTTTGGAAATTTGAACAACCCGGAAAGCGAAGTCAACAAAGCCAGCCAACGGGCCGGTGCATTGGCTTACAAGGTGTTGGAAGAAATCAACGTGCGCCCGGCGGTGAATTATTCCGCCAAAGTGCATAATAGTAACGAAGAACTTTATTCCTAATGAGTAATGATGCATGATGGACGATGAATGGCCGACATAGTGCCGAGCAAATTCATAATTCATAATTCATCATTTATAATTAAAAAAAATATGTCACAACCAGTTGCGCCAGTTCGGCACGTATTGATTGAAGGCAACAAAACCTACCACCAGATTACGGAGGATTTGTGTTCGCCCACGGAGAAAGTACCCTCACGGGAGTGGGTGGTCGCTTTTGCGGTGTCTGCCGCCTTCCTGGGGCTGTATATCTTCGCCATCACCTGGACGGTGTGGAAAGGTATTGGCGAATGGGGTTCCAACCGCACCATTAACTGGGCCTGGGACATCACTAACTTCGTGTGGTGGATCGGTATTGGTCACGCGGGTACGCTGATCTCGGCCATTTTGCTGCTGTTCCGCCAACGCTGGCGGACGGGGGTGAACCGGGCAGCGGAAGCCATGACCATCTTCGCGGTGATCTGCGCCGGCCAGTTCCCCATTTTCCACATGGGACGGGTCTGGTTAGCTTTCTTCATCTTCCCCTTCCCGAATACGCGTGGCCCGCTGTGGGTCAACTTCAATTCGCCGCTACTCTGGGACGTGTTCGCTATTTCGACCTATTTCTCGGTGTCGCTGCTGTTCTGGTACACGGGTCTGGTGCCGGATTTGGCTACTATTCGTGACCGAGCTTCGGGTTTCCGCCGCAAAATGTATGACCTTGCTTCTTTTGGGTGGACAGGCAGTGCCAAACACTGGCAGCGCTGGGAGTCGCTGTCTCTGGTGTTGGCCGGTCTTTCTACGCCGCTGGTACTTTCGGTACACACCATCGTGAGTTTTGACTTTGCTACCTCGGTCATACCCGGTTGGCACACGACCATTTTCCCCCCGTATTTTGTAGCGGGTGCCGTGTTTTCTGGTTTTGCCATGGTGCAAACGCTGATGGTGATCACCCGGAAAGTGCTGCATTTGGAAGAATATATTACGATCAATCACATTGAATCCATGAACAAGGTAATCGTGCTCACGGGTACGATTGTCGGTGTGGCGTATTTGACGGAGTTGTTCGTGGCCTGGTACTCGGGTTATATTTATGAGCAATTCGCCTTTTATAACCGTGTATTCGGTATTTACTGGTGGGCCTACTTCGGGATGATGTTCTGTAATGTGGTCAGTCCGCAGGTATTCTGGTCGCGGAAAATTCGCCGCAGTGTGTGGTGGACTTTCTTCCTGAGTATTGTGATCAACGTGGGGATGTGGTTCGAGCGTTTCGTCATCATTGCGACTACGCTGGCCCGCGATTATCTCCCCTCCTCGTGGAGCTATTATAGCCCGACCTGGGTGGAGATTTCGATCTTCACGGGTACGATGGGTCTGTTCTTTACCTGCTATCTGATTTTCTGCCGGGTGGCTCCGGTGGTGGCTATTGCCGAGGTGAAGGCGATTTTGAAAGTGGCAGGCAGCCAGTATATTGGCAAAAATGCGACGGTAAAACGGTCTATACCGGATCAACCCACTATCGTACAGGCCAAGTCCAATCCGGAAGATTCGGGATTTCACGGGGCCTAATCATTCATAATTGATCATTCATAATTCAAGAATATGTCAGCTGCTGCAAGCACCAAAGTCCTATACGGACTATACAACGACGAAGAAGACCTGAAAACGGCGGTGAGAACGGCGAACAAATCGCACCTGGATATTATGGACGTATTTACGCCCTTTCCGGTACACGGGCTCGACCCATTGTTGGGCCTGAAGGAAAGTCGTCTGCATATTTTGGGCTTCATTTATGGAGGCATTGGTTGTTCGTTTGCCTTCCTGGCGATGTCGTGGATTTTCACCCGCGACTGGCCGATGATGTTCGGGGGTAAACCCTACTGGTCGGTGCCGGCCTTTATCCCGATCACTTTCGAGGCCACGGTACTCTTTGCTGCCTGGGGCATGACGCTGACCTTCTATACGATCTGCGGAATGTGGCCGGGTGTGAAAGCCCAACCATTAGACAACCGCATCACCGACGACAAATTCTGTGTGGCCTTCGATGTCACGGATGCTTCGGATGGCGAGATGGATAACCTGACCAACTTCTTCCAGAGTACTCGCGCGGCAGAAGTAAACGTAAAGCAGTTATGAGTTATAAGTTATGAGTGATGGCCAGCCAGGCAATAACTCATACTTCATAACTTATAACTCATAACTTATAACTCTTTTGAAAGATGAAATACGCAATTGGTGCGGTTCTCGGGATTCTTTTATTTGCCTGGTTGTTCTCCGTCTGCTCTCCGGCGGGCAAGAATAAAACCGGTCACGAGTACATGCCGGATATGTATCACCCCGTGTCGTACGAGACCAACCTGTACAGTGCCTACAGCTGGAACCACTGGGATAATGAAAGTGTGTTCACAAAGGCAGAGCTGTCGCGCCCGCGTCACCGGGTGGACGGCACTATTCCGCGTGGCATGACGGCGGTCTATTATAGCGGCAACGCGGCCCTCGACATGATTCGGGGCAAAAATGCAAACAACGCCATCGCTGCTCAGGTAAATGGTGCTGCACCATTTTACTATGAGAATACGGAGGAAGAGCGTATCCGCTGTCAGCAGGAAATGGTGCGCAACCCTTTCCCGATCACTAAAAATGGTCTTGATCGCGCCAAGGTGCTGTACGAAATTTACTGTGGTATTTGTCACGGCAATGACGGCGGCGGCAATGGTGCATTGGTGGCGACCGAAAAATATCCGGCGCAACCGAAAAATTTGCTGGCGGATGACATGCTTACGGCCACCGATGGACGCTACTATTTTGCCATCATGTATGGTAAAAACGTGATGGGTGCTTACTCAGAAAAACTTTCCTACGAGGAGCGTTGGCAGGTAATCCACTATATCCGCTCGCTACAAGCCAAGAGCAAAAAACTGGAATACAGCGAAACGGCCAACACGTTGAGTGCGGCTCAAGTGCCACCACCGGCTGCCCCAACTAATTGAGTATTTGAATATCTGAGTATTCGAGGATTTGATCGAATACTCAAATACTCCAATCCTCAAATATTCAAAGCATATTAACATCAAAATTATCGGGCTTTGGCCTGATTGCGCGATATGAACCTGACCAACACGCAATTCGTTTTTGAAAGCAAACAAAAGACGGTGCTCATCGGCGGCATGGTATTGGGTGCCTTGTGCCTGGCCCTGTCTGCCTGGCACGACGACCAGTATTTTACCCGTTTCTGGACCAATTACCTCCACAACACGGTGTATTTCACGGGCATCGCTTTCATGAGCATCTTCTTCCTCGCTGCCCAGATCACTGCATTTGGCGGCTGGAACACGGCCATGAAACGCGTCTGGGAAGTAATGGGCCTGTTTCTGTGGGTTGGTATTATCCTGTTGGCCGTCCTGGTGATCGGCGTATATGGACATTTTCACCATCTTTACCACTGGAATACGCCGGGCGTCAATGATCCTACCAGCCCCACCTACGACAGCATTATTGCCGGGAAATCGGGATTCTTAAATCCTGTCTTTTATACCTTTTCGCTGTTGGTCGTTCCGGGCATCTGGTACTTCTGGACCCGAAATATATATCGCATCTCCGTGGAGCAAGACACCCAGGAGACGCCTTCTTTCGATTATTACAAGAGATTGCGCAGATGGTCGGCTTCTTTCCTGCCAATCGGCGGCTTTTTGAGCACCGTATTCTTGTGGCAATCCGTCATGTCGGTGGATCCACACTGGTATAGCACCATGTTCGCCTGGTACTCGATGGCCTCGGTTTGGCTCGGTTCACTGTCTTTGACCCTTATGATTATCATTTACCTGAAATCGAAAGGGTACATGGAGTACGTCAACCGGAGCCACCTGCATGATATTGGTAAGTTCCTGTTTGGCATCAGCGTATTTTGGACTTACCTGTGGTTCGACCAGTTCATGTTGATCTGGTACGCCAACAACGGCGAGGAAACGGTTTATTTCAATGAACGGATGACTTACTATCCGGTGCTGTTCTGGGGTAATTTGTTGCTGAACTTCATCGTACCGTTCTTTATCCTGATGCGGAATGATACCAAGCGGAAATTCGGTACCCTGTTTTTTGTGTCCGCCATTGTTTTCTTTGGTCACTGGTGGGACTATTTTTACATGATCAAGCCAGGTGCGCGTATTGCCGCCCACGAAGCCACGGAATTGGCCGAAGGTCGCGGGCCACATAGCCAAAAGGAACATAAGGCTGCGCCGATGGGCACTGCCGCACCCGAAGAGCACGCTACGGAAGGTCACGCTACCGAAACGCACGCTACGGAGACCGCAGCCGGAGAAGAATCGCCAAAACCGACTACCCCGAATGTAGCTGGTGGCCGACCCGCTTCCGAAGAAGGTATGGGCACCCGCGAAAATAATTCGCAGGGTGGACAACCACTCATGGCTGCCGATAGCAATACAACCAAGGCCGACAGCTCGGCAAAGGCTACCGAAATGGGAGCCTCTTCGACCAATATACCTTCAGAAAAATCTGAATCCAACGCAGCTACGGCTGTCGGGCAAGCGGAAGGTGAACACGCTGGTGCTGAACATAATGCCGATGATTGGAAAACCTTCAAATTGGGTTACACTATTCCAGGCCTGGAAGAAATCGGCGTAATGATCGGTTTCCTTTCGCTCTTCCTGTTTTTCTTCTTTGGTCAATTGCAAAAAGCGTCACTGGTGCCTTTCCGTGATCCTTATCTGGAAGAAAGTCTGCATCACGATACAGGTGCGCTGATCGAGTCAGAGGAAGAAGAACACGAAGTTCATCACTGATAAAATTTAGAGCCGTTCTAATTAAAAACGAGGTGTAACGGCCTGACGAACAAACCACTTACCTTTGGGTTAAAGTAAAAAAATTACGAATGACTGCGCTTATTATACTTCTCTGTTTCCTGTTGGCCATCATCGTGCTGGTGCAAATCGGGAAAGTAACTGAACTCACTGCCCAGATCAAAGGGGAGCGGGAAACGCTGCGGGACAACAGCAAATGGAACGGCATTATATCGCTTATTTTCCTGGTGGTTTTCCTGGTGGGGGTGATTTACTCCGCCTGGGACTATCGCAACGTCATGCTGGGTTATGGCCCGCATGATGCCGCTTCCGCCCACGGTTCTTCCCTGGATAATCTGTTCAATATTACGCTTTTCTTCACGGGTATCGTATTTGTGCTCACGCACATTGCTTTGTTCTGGTTTGCCTATCAGTATCGCTGGAAGGAAGGCCGTAAAGCAAAATTCATTGCCCACGACAATCGCCTCGAAATATGGTGGACGGTCATTCCGGCTATCGTAATGACGGTGCTGGTAGTACGTGGCCTGAATGCCTGGAACACGGTGATGGGCGACGTAAAAGAAGGCGAAGATTTCATGGAGATCGAAGCCACGGGTCAGCAATTCAACTGGATCATTCGCTATCCGGGACCGGATGGCAAACTGGGTGCCCGCAACTATCGGTTGACGACGGGTGCTAACCAGCTGGGCCAGGATTTTACGGATAAAAAGAACTACGACGACTTTATTCCCGGCCAGGAAATTTATTTGCCGGTCGGTAAAAAAGTTCGGGTGCGGATCATGGCCAAAGACGTGCTGCACAATTTCGACCTGCCGCATTTTCGGGTGAAAATGGATGCCGTACCGGGCTTGCCGACCTTCTTTATTTTTACGCCAGTAAAGACCACTGCCCAGTACCGCGATGAACTGCGCAAGTATCCGGAATTTAACCTGCCCTATGATCCAACCGATCCAACCGGCCCAAAACGCTGGGAAAAATTTGACTATGAACTGGCTTGCGCCGAACTTTGTGGTAAAGGCCACTATTCCATGCGTCGGGTGCTCAAAATCGTTTCGCAGGAAGAGTACGACGCCTGGGCGGCCAAACAGGAATCTTTTTACCTGACGCAGATTCGCGGCAAAGAAGGAGATCCAAACATCAACATTGGCACCCTGCCGGTGGAGGCCGGGATGCGTGCCAAGGAATTTGAGGAAAGTGTCAAAAAAGCCGTGGAATCCACTAATGCAGCGGATAAAACATTACGCCTGAGCCACGTCAACTTTGAGACGGCTTCGGCGGCCCTTACACTGGACAGCGAATATGAATTGAATAATCTGGTGAAGGAAATGACCACTTATCCGCAGTTGAACATCCTCGTGGCTGGTCATACGGACAATGTGGGCGATGCAGCCAGCAATATGACCCTTTCGGGTCAGCGGGCAGCCGTGGTTGCGAAATATCTGACTGATCGCGGTATTGCCGCCAGCCGGTTACAGTCCAGAGGGTATGGTGATACCAAACCACTGGCGGCGAATGATACGCCGGAGAATCGGGCCAAAAACCGCCGTACGGAATTCACTATTCTGAATGCCATACCGGCTGCGCCTGCCGAAGAAGAGTAATATTAGTTGCCAGAATTAACTTTACCCTCATCAACCACCACTTAACAAAGATACTTGCTATGGAAAATAATGTAATTGTCACCGATGCGCTCGAAGAGCAACTCACCCAGGAAATTGGTTATGATGACCAGTTTCATGACCACCATCATGGCGATAAATATCAGTCAAACTTTTTGACGCACTATATTTTTAGCACCGATCACAAGATGATCGCCAAACAATTCCTGATTACGGGTATTTTTTGGGCGTTTGTTGGTGCTGGTATGTCTATTATCTTCCGGCTCCAGTTAGGTTTCCCGGAAGCGGATATGGCCTGGCTTCGCCCTCTTTTGGGTAAGTGGATCCAGGTCAATGAAGCCGGGATTGGCAAACTGGACCCGGAATTCTATTATTCCCTGGTTACCATGCACGGCACCATTCTGGTGTTCTTTGTATTGACGGCCGGTTTGAGCGGCACCTTTGCCAATTTGCTTATTCCGCTACAGGTCGGTGCGCGGGACATGGCTTCGCCGCTGCTGAACGCTTTTTCCTACTGGTTCTTTTTCCTGGCAGGCATAGTGATGTTCCTGTCATTGTTCCTGAACACGGGGCCATTCTCCGGCGGCTGGACGGCTTATCCGCCACTAAGTGCCTTGCCGCAGGCTTCTGACGGCTCAGCAGCGGGTATGACCATGTGGATTGTGGCCATGTCGCTCTTCGTGGTGTCTTCCCTGTTGGGTGGTATCAACTACATCACCACGATCCTGAACATGCGGACCAGAGGCATGAATATGTGGCGGATGCCAATGACCATCTGGGCTATTTTCGTGACGGCCATTCTGGGTGTGTTGTCTTTCCCGGTACTATTTTCCGGCCTGTTGCTGTTGATGTTTGACCGTAGCATGGGTACGTCTTTCTACCTGAGTGAAATCGTGGTGGGCGGCCAGGTGTTGGATCGCATTGGTGGTAGCCCTATTTTGTATCAGCACTTATTCTGGTTCCTGGGTCACCCGGAGGTATATATCATCATTTTGCCCGCGATGGGTATTGTGTCGGAAGTACTTTCGGTACACGCCCGCAAGCCGATCTTCGGTTATCGCGCGATGGTGTTTTCCATCCTGGCCATTGGTTTCCTGTCGTTCATTGTGTGGGCGCACCACATGTTTATGTCGGGTGTGAATCCCTTCCTGAGCAACTTCTTTGTGGTCTTTACCCTGATTATCGCCGTTCCTTCGGCGGTGAAGGTATTTAACTGGATATCAACTGTTTATGGCTCTAATTTCCGCTTTAACTCGGCGAGCCTGTTTGCGATTGGTTTTGTATCTATGTTCATTTCGGGTGGTTTGACGGGTATTTTCCTCGGTAACTCCGCCATTGATATTCAGATGCACGATACGTATTTTGTGGTGGCGCACTTTCACATTGTGATGGGTATTGCGGCGTTCTTCGGGATGTTTGCCGGTATTTATCACTGGTTCCCGAAAATGTTCAGCCGGTATATGAACGAAACGCTGGGCAAGATTCACTTCTGGGGGACTATTTTCGGAGCGTACGCTATTTTCTGGCCGATGCACTACATGGGTATGGCCGGGGTGCCACGTCGTTATTACGATGCGGGTGCTTCCTTCGATGCCTTCCGTCACTTTGGCGAATTGAACCAATTCATCACGGTGGCAGCAATTCTGGTGTTTTTCCTGCAAGTGGTGTTTATCGTCAATTTCTTCTATTCTATTTTCAGTGGTCGCAAACTCATGACCAAGAACCCCTGGGGTGCCAACACGCTGGAATGGACTACGCCGATTGAAACGGGTCACGGTAACTGGCCGGGCAATATCCCAACGGTACAACGCTGGCCTTATGACTATGGCAAAAATGGCGAGGAGTTCATTCCACAATTTGTACCGCTGCGGGACGACGAACGCGATCACGGCGATTAGTGTAAATTTTGAGGATGTGAGTATTTGAGTAATCCCGTGATTATCAGGTGTTTTGGTCAAATACTCGCATCCTCAAATCTTGAATCCTCAAATTATCCTTCTTTAAAACCTCAATAGCTGGCATAGTTCCGATCAGACAATGGAGCAGAATCAGGTCAAACAAGTTAGAGTTAGCAAAAATAGCGGGTGGTCGCAGGCGGTTCGGGATTTTGGATTATTAGTTAAATTCAAACTCACCCTGCTGGTACTTTTTTCAGCATTAATGTCTTACGCTATAGTAGCAAATGGCGATGTGCGTTGGGAAGCGATGTTTTTGCTGGCGTTGGGCGGCTTTTTAGTCACGGGTGCTGCCAATACGCTGAATCAGGTGTTGGAACGGGAGTATGACTTACTGATGCCCCGTACGGCTGACCGGCCCGTAGCGACTGGTCGGTTGAGCGTCTCGACCGCTGTCTTGTGGGCAGGACTGATGGCATTGGGTGGCATTACTTTATTGACGCTGTTCAATCCACTGACCGGCTTTTTGGGGACGCTTTCACTGATGAGTTATGCTTTTGTCTATACTCCCATGAAGCGTTCGTCGCCCTGGGCTGTATTGGTGGGGGCTATACCGGGGGCTTTGCCACTGATTATTGGTTGCGTGGCTTACCAGGGATTTATTACGCCGCTGGCTTTGATGCTCTTTATGCTCCAGTTCCTCTGGCAATTTCCTCACTTTTGGGCGGTGGCCTGGGTCGCGGATGATGACTACCGGAAAGCCGGTTTTTATCTCCTGCCTTCGGGAGACCAGCCAAAAGATGCCAGAACAGGCCTGTATTCGCTGCTTTTTTGCAGTGGCTTGGTGCTTGGAACGGTCTGGGCCTATTGGGCAGGTCTCATCGGGATAGTGGCGTTCGTGGTTTTGCTGGCACTCAATGTCTATTGGGCGGTGTGTTGCTGGCGACTGATGCGGGAATGTTCCCGAGAGGCGGCGAGGCGGCAGATGTTTATGTCATTTTTTCATTTGCCGGTGTCGCTGATTGTGTTGTTGCTGGACCGGCTCTGATATAGTTAACTGGTTGACTTGTTCATTAGTTGATTAGACTAAGCAACCAATAACCAATTAACCAATAACTAATTAACCAATCAACTAATAAAATGGGTACCGCTTCTTCTGAAGTAGAGCGTAGTAAAATCACTGCGCATAAATTGGCTTTGTGGGTAGGGATTGCCAGTATCGTCATGATATTTGCTTCACTGACCAGTGCTTATGTGGTGCGTCGCGCTGCGGGGAACTGGTTTGAGTTTAAATTGCCGGACATCTTTTTTGTGAGTACCGCTGTAATTGTGCTGAGCAGTATTACGCTGCAGTTTTCTTACGGCTACTTTAAAAAAGGACAGGAAAAACTCTATAAAGTCCTGCTGTTGACGACCTTTGCGCTCGGTCTGGCTTTTGTGATACTGCAATATCAGGGCTGGCAGACGCTGAATGCGATTGGGGCTACTTTTACCATCAATCCATCCAGTTCGTTTGTGTATGTGATCTCCGGGTTGCACGCCGCGCACGTATTGGGCGGTATAGCCGCACTGATCGTCGCGATGGTACATGCTTATTTGTTGCCCTTCCGGCCCACCAAACGGCGTCGGTTGCGTTTCGAGTTGATTGTGCAGTACTGGCATTTTGTGGATATTTTGTGGGTCTATCTGATTGTTTTCTTTATGTTGCAATCGTAACCATCATCTGGACGTAAAAGAAATTTCGTTCTATTTAATTGACTGAATATTATGGCAGAAACATCTGTTGCTCATGACCACGACGTGGACGAACTAGGCGAAAACGCGGAACTGTGGGAAGGCGGGAAATCACCATTTCGGGTGCCGTATGGCAAACTGATGATGTGGTACTTCCTGCTCTCTGATGCCTTCACTTTTGCGGGTTTTCTGATCGCTTACGGGGCCTTGCGCTTCAGTATGCCGACGTGGCCGGAGCCGGACTTTGTATTTCGCTCTTTCCCGTTTGTACACGCCCACTGGCCGCTGATCTTTGTGACCTTCATGACTTTCGTGCTGATTTTTAGTTCGGTGACGATGGTCCGTGCCGTGCAGGAAGGCCACCGGGAGAACCAACGCGGCGTGGTATTCTGGATGCTGCTGACCATTCTTGGAGGGGCAACATTCCTGGGCTCACAGGCCTACGAATGGACGACTCTTATCAAAGAAGAAAACGTGTCGATAACGCGTAATCCATTCGGGCGCTATTTGGAAAATGGGTATCTGGTGCAGCTGGATGATAAAGGCAGCCCTGTATTGGAGCAAGTGAACAGTGCGCAAGGGCCGGTAAGTGTGCCAAAACCATTGGTGGTAGATGGAGATACAGCCAGAGCCAAAAAGGGGGATTCTTACCTGCTGCATGGCCACGAGCACAATGGTCAGGTTGAATTGGAACGGAAATATATCCACTATACCACCGGGCCTGATGCCGGGAAGACCGAAGAGTTGGCAGCGGGGCCCAAAGCGTTTGGTGCATTATTCTTTTTCATCACCGGCTTTCACGGTTTTCACGTATTCTCCGGGGTGCTTTTCCTGGCTATTATTATGATCAACGCTGCCGGAGGGGTATATGCCGCTCGTCGCAATGGTTATGAAATGGTAGAAAAAATAGGCTTGTACTGGCACTTTGTGGACTTGGTCTGGGTGTTTGTGTTCCTGGTGTTTTATCTGTTGTGATTGGTTTATTAATTGACTGGTTAACTGGTTTAATAGTTGAGTAGTTGATTATCATCTGCTTACCTTACCAGGCCACCACCAGTAACTAATTAACCAATAAACCAGTCAACTAATTAACAAATAAACTAATCAACCACATCGCGATGGCTGAACATCAAACATACGACGAGCAAAAGCAAATGGTATTCAATGGCCTGATCCGCCTAGGTATCATTACGATCATAGAAGTAGTGATCGCTCTGTTGGCCAAGGGCCACCTGATTCCGGGCGTGGCCTTCAAGCATGGGTTTATGCACTATGTGTATATGACCCTGATGGTGGGTTTTTCTTTATACAAAGCCTACTTTATTATCTATTTCTTTATGCACATGGCCTACGAAATACGAGGTATGGCAATGAGTGTATTGCTGCCAACGACGCTCCTGATCTGGGCAGTCATTGCCTTCTTTCAGGAGGGTAGTTACTGGGGCCGCAGTCGCGAGGCACTTCAAAATAAGAACAACGAGGATCGTCAGGAAGATGTACGGCCTATGCCGTCCAGCAAGCCACAGGGTTACTTGTTACCTAATACGCTGGGGCAGTCTAAAAGCTAGCCTTACCCTTTTCCTCCGGTGCTTTTCCGGTATGGAAAGCAGACGTAAATTTTACAGAAACGGAGAAGGGTAAGGCAACCAAGCCATACCCTTTTTTGTTAATAATCATAATTTTGTATCATGGCTGAGATGAACAAAAAGCCCACGCCAGGGCGTAAAATATTTATTGCGGCAGTTTTACTGCTCATATTGGTTGGTTTTCCGGCAGTGTCCTGGATCTACTTACGGGACGGGCTAAACTGGCGCAAAAAAGCGGTAGGCGAATTAAGCTCTTACGGTCAGATACCCAAAGCAAATATTATCTGGCCAGACGGATTATTGGAAGATCAGTTAAATAGCAAAGTAGTGGTGGCACACTTATTTGCGAATAAAGCGGAACTGACCGCAGAAACCCAAAAAATTTTGGATACTAATCAGCAAATTTTTGATCAGTTTGGCAGAGGCACACACTTTAGTTTAGTGATGATTGCCGAAGACGCTACCACTGATTTTCGCTCTTATACACAAAAGTTGCCGGGTTCTGATTTCGCGAACTGGCTTTGGCTACCTGCCAATGGTGCCTGGCCTTCGGTGCTGAATAATGGCTTTGAATCCTATTGTGTCAAAGGTGAAATAGATCCTTACCCCTACTATTATGCGCTGGCCGACACGGCCGGCGTGATCCGTCGCTTTTATAATGCCCTGGATGAAAAAGAAGTAGGACGCATGGTGGAACAAATTGCTATACTGCTGCCCCAAGAATAAACCCACGATCATGTCTGCTTCGACTCCTCCCCATATCCAACTGGAAAAACGCCTCAATCTGGTAGCCTATATTGTTTCGGCTGCAGTATTCTTCCTGGTGCTGCTCATGCGCCGGGTAAAGATTGAACTGGGTGTGGATTTTAGTTTTCTGCCGCCTGTGATCGCCAGCCTGAATGTCCTCACGGCACTGATGCTGCTGTTTTCCCTGTATTTTATCAAAAACAAGCAGGTCGAAAACCATCGGCGGGCTAACTATGCTGCACTGTTTTTTTCAGTCCTGTTCCTGCTCTGCTACGTGCTGTATCATTTTACCACGCCGGAAATACGTTATGGCGATTTCGATCATAACGGCACGGTAAGTGCTGAAGAGCTGGCCCGCGTAAGTAGTAGTCGGATGGTGTATCTGGTGATTTTATTGACACATATCATTCTGGCGGCCGTTATTCTGCCATTTATTCTGTTGACTTTTAATCGTGCTTATACCGGGCAGTACGAACGCCACCGCCGTATGGCGCGTTGGGTATATCCTTTCTGGCTATATGTAGCGATCAGCGGGCCTGTCTGTTACCTGATGTTGCGGCCATTTTATCCATGACGAAAACGATCTTTCCAAAATACTGATAATCAACCAGTAAACATTATTCAGTCTCTTTCATCAAGAGGTCAAAGTGTTTCAAACCGATTTTAAACAAAGATCATGAAGAATAAAATGATGAAACTGTTCCGTTTTTTACTGCTTCTCTTTTTGCTGGCAGGCGGAAACAGTGTCGTGAATGCCCAGTGCCCCATGTGCAAAATGTCCGCCGAGTCGAATATGCAGAACGGAGGCACCGATGGTCGTGGCTTGAATGCCGGCATTATGTATATGCTGCTCATGCCCTACCTCATCGTGGGTGGTATTGGCTACTGGTGGTGGCGCAATCGTCGCCAGGAACCGACGCAGGTCGCCGAGTTTTCGGAAGAGGATTTCCAGCATTATTCGCGGTAAACGTTTCTTAGACGGTATCAGTAGCCATCCTCTTTTTTACGTCGGATGGAGATATTTGAAAAGTCTTGGAAAATAACCGGGAAAAATGGGCCGGGTCTTTGAACCCCACCTGAAAGCAGATTTCCTTGACATTGTAGTCAGGGTTTTCCGACAGTATTTCGTATGCCTTTTGCAGACGGTACCGCCGTAGCAGTTGCATGGCCGACTGGTCAGACAAAGCAGTGAGCTTGCGTTGCAGCTGGGATTTGCTCATTTCTATATCCTGGCATAACTGGGGCAAATCGTAGTCTTCCTCCGGGTAATTTTTTTCAAAAAGCGCATAGATTTTCAGCATGAAGGCATCCGTCTGCCGTACGGTTGCTTCGGGCTGTTCCAGTGTTTCAGTCAGGCGATTGATAGGATCGGTTTGGGTAATCAATCCGGCATAACGCTCGCGCCAGCGGTGCTGTAAACGATGTAAATTCTGCAAGATCAGGATCAATTCCTGTTCATCGAAGGGCTTGCCCAGGTAGGCATCGGCACCCAGTTGCTGACCCGCCAACCGATCCGACAGACCCGAACGGGCGCTTAGCATGACGACTGGTATGTGCCCGGTCAGTTCGTGGCTTTTTAATTGGCGGGTAAGCTCATAGCCATCCATACCCGGCATCATCACATCGGTCAGAATAAGATCGGGTACGATTTCGATGGCTTTTTCATAACCGGCGAGGCCATCTACCGCAAATTCCAGGAGAAAATGACCTTCCAGTGCAGAGTGTAAAAAATTGGTAATGAATGTGTTATCCTCCACTACGAGCAATAGTGGAAGAGACTTTTTAGGCATTCTTCCAGTGGATGTTTGCGCCGGGAAATTATTTTGGAAAGCAGAAATATTGGCAAAAGAGGTTTCCAAAGGAGGTGCTTTTTGGGTAATTGGCAACGTGATTTCAAAGACAGTACCGCTACCGGGTTGGCTGCTTACGGCTATAGTGCCGGCAAAAAGTTGCAGTAAATCCTTGACAAAAGCCAATCCCAGTCCGAAATGATGTGGCTGCGGCTCGTTGGAACTTCCCTGATAGTAACGATCAAAAATGTTGGGCAAATCCTCGGCAGTAATACCCTCACCAGTATCGGATACTTGGAGGCAAAGCCGATCCGGGTTGGTTTTCTGGATAGAAATGTTAATAAAACCGCCCGCCGGGGTGTGTCGCACGGCATTGGTCAGTAGGTTATTGACAATGTATTTCAGGCGGAGCGGATCAAAATCCATGAGCAGTTTGGGCACGGAGGTGTGAAAGCCCAGGCGAATATTTTTAAACTCGGCCAAAGAGCGCAACGATTCCACGAGATAGTGCAGATAGTCGCTGATATTCCCGTTTCGCCAATTCAACTGGAGTTCGTGATTGCCTAGTTTGGTGATGTCCACCATTTGATCCACCATTTCGAGCATACTTTGCCCTTGCTGCATGATGGTCTCCGTATTTTTCGATATTTCCTGCGGGTCTTGCTCACCCGCCAGACGTTTAGTTTGTCCGAGGATGATGGTCAGCGGCGTTTTGAATTCATGGGAAATATAGCCGAAAAACCGGTTTTTGAAGTCGTCCAGCGATTTGAGCCGCTCCATTTCCTTACGGCTGAAGTCCACTTCGTATTTCAGTCCGACGCGGCGGCGCTCGTAGCGAATATAGACATAAAAGAGCAGGGAAATCAGGCCGGCATAGAGGCACCAGGCGGGCCAACTACGATACCAGGGCGGCAGGATTTGCACATACACCCTCGTGGTCAGTGCATCCGCCCAATTCCCATTGGCACCAATGCTTTGTAATTCAATGGTATAGTCGCCCGGCGGGATGGCCACCAGATTGACGCTGCGCTGATGCCCGGTGGGTACCCAATGGTCTTCCAGGCCCAGCACCCGGTAGCGATATTGCGCCGAGGCAGGGTCGCCGGTTTGCAGCGCGGCAAATTCGAAGACAATATTATTTTGGTCGAAAGGCAGGTGTAAGGTCACTTCATTCCGGGCCGTAAAAGTCAAACCGCCCCCCTTAACCGACGGATTGAGTGCCGTTCCATTGATTTTCAACTGGGTAATCTCTACGATGTAGGGGCGCTCCTCTCGCTGCTCTGGCAGCGGATGAATAATAAACAGACCGCCAACGCTGCCAAAAGCAAGTTCGCCGGAAGGCATCATGGCGTAGGCGCCGGTATTGAATTCGATATTTAACTTCGGCTCGATGCTGGGAAAATTACTAAACGTATGGTTGCGCGGATTAAAGCGCGATAATCCCCGGTTGGTGCTCAACCAAAGGTGGCCAAAAGCGTCGGGCAGAATGCCATACACGACATTGTCGGCCAGCCCGTTTTTTTCTGTAAACGACTCGCCCGTACCCGTCTGGCTGTTAAAGCCGCATAAACCTCCGCTGCGGGTGCCTGCCCAAATGATCTGTGGATTATTCGGATCCGGATAAAGACTCATAATGTATTCATGCTTGAATATCAGCCCTTTTTCCGTGTAATTGTGCCAGACTTGAAAGGTCGGCTCGCCTTCAGGATGTTCTATTTTAATCAGTCCATGCGTACAGCCAATCCAAATATTGCCGGTTGCATCCTCCGTCAGGCAAGTGTTGCGCAACTGAGTAATGGCGGAGGCCGGGAAATAACTACTTACCTGCCAACGATCCACGTGGTTGTCATTCGGTCGAATTCGGATGATCTCCCCTTTGATGCCGGCTACCCAAATATTGCCACGGCTATCTTCCAGCATGGGAATCGGAAATCCGGCCTGGAAACCTATTTTAACCGGCAGTTCCTTCCAGTGCTGGCCAGAGACGTCTTTTTTTAAAATAAGCACTTGATCTTTCCACCAGGCCGTCATCCACCAGTGGCCGGAGTGGGCGATCAAAAGGCTGGCCGCATGCACATCTTTCGGGAGCGATGCTGCCCAGGGAGCGTCTTCCAACTGATTGGTCTGCAGATTGAGCACCTTTTGCGGTTGGTAAAACCCCGGCCAAACGCGCCCATCGGGCAGCGGAACGAAATTATAGAAACTTTGCTCGGGCAAGTATTGCTTGAAATCCAGTTTCCGACGGCTGATCTTTCGTACGCCATAACCCGTAGTACCCATCCAGACATTGCCCGCCAGGTCTACTATACCATTATAGGAAATGGGTTTATCCAGTTTAATAAAAGGTTTCAACCGTTGATAAAAAGCGTCATCGGCAAAGGCTGACCCGGCTGGCGCGGACGAAATGGTATCCAGTTGATACAGCAGGGAATCGCTATTGCGGTAGAGCAGCGGCATTTCGCCCGGGGGTTGCAGAAAATCCAGCACCCGTGGCAGATCGTCCGTCTGATGGAGCCGAAAAAACAGTCCGCTGCTGTGTAGTGGGGCATAGACCAGCCCGTAATTGCCCCAGCGTTGATAGTGCAGATTTTGCGGGTCGGCTCTATATACCTGCAAGGTGGTCGGGTCAATCCGGCAAAATTGGCCCCGCAAATCGCAGCCGCCCAACATACTATCATTGCTCAGAAAGAACTGCCCGAATGGAGCAACTATGCCCTCGGGTAGTTGAACAGATTGCAAGGGAAAGTCACTGCTTTGGAGGCGGTCTTCGCGGATTAATCGGGTCAGATCAGCAGACGGAAGACTGGTGTATAGCGCATTTTCGGCGGCATCCAGCACGGTAAACCAGATCCGCCCACCATCTTTGATAGCAAGTTGCACGATGTTCCCGCTGGGAAAGGCCGGATTGATGTCTGTCAAATGGATAAACCGCTCGGTATACGCATCCATGACCACTACGCCTTTCTCCGTGCTCAGCCAAAGCAGGCCGTGCGCATCTTCCACCATACTATAAATCACGCTGGCCTTGAGGGCCCACGGAGCGGTATTATCGGGCGTGAATCGCTTGATTTGGTAGCCATCATAACGGTTTAGCCCATTGGAGGTGCCGACCCAGATGAAGCCCCGGCTATCTTGAAATAATTTGATGACGAAACCTTGCGACAGTCCGTCCGCGACGGTCAGGGCCTCTATTCGATAATTTTGGGCATGTCCACTGTTCAAAAAGAATAGTGTCAAAAGCCAGATGAGCAGTGGCTTCATCATGAGGAAGACGGGTATTTAGGATTAATTGATAAGAGACCGCAAAATTATGGCCTTCGGCTAAAAACCGACGCAAAGACCATTAAATTACGGGTCATCGGCTGAAAAAAGTAAATGTAATGCTTGCCTGGGTCATTTCGTCATGGATTTGGGTAAAATCGTCATGCCCGCCACGGCGGCCTGCGTACATCTTTGCCCCGGCTTTTCCAGTAAACTGCACTCTTACTTATTTTCAGGTCTAAGCCATTTCCCTATTTATCACATACACGAAAGACTGTTATGCAAAACCTGTTACACATAATCCGGCAGCCTCTTTCGGGGCCAGTGCTGACCAGTTTTTAAAGACATGCTTCGCTGCCCGGGTGACACGGCAGTTCCACTTTTATAATTTCCTTGTTCTCAGGCTTAACCCGGTGTTGCATCGGGACAGTCATATTATTCATTTCATTTCTCCACATTTTTCTCCTTACCTAATTTTTTACATTTATTATGAAAAATTTCACAAAATCCCTTTTGTCCTTTGCCCTGACGGTTATGTTGGGTAGTTGGACAACCATCGCTTTCGCGCAACCCGCCAACGACGATTGTGCTAGTGCTGTCCTGCTCACTTCAACCGTCAATACTGGTGCTTGTACAGTCACTTCAGGTACAACAGTAGCGGCCACACAAAGTATTCCGGGCGATTGCGGTGGCAACGCTGATGACGATGTGTGGTATAGGTTCGTGGCTGCTTCTCCAGACGAGACAATTACGGTATCGAACCCAGTTGGGTTCACTGGTATTACGATTGATGCCCGTTCGGGTGCTTGCACTGGTACGAGTATCGGCTGCATCTTGACAACGGCACCTGCTGTGCTCAATTTGACTCAGTTGACCGTGGGTGCTACGTATCTGGTGCGCGTGTACAGTGGTGCAGTCGCCACAGGTACCTTTGATATCTGTGTGCAGCATCCTGCGCCGCCCGTCAACGACAACTGTGCGGGGGCCATCAACCTGACCCCAACGGCTGGGACATTCACTAATCCGGGGGCGCAGACCAGTCTTGGTGCTACCCAGACCCTTGCTGCTTGTGCTGCTCCTGTATCTTCTATTATCCAGGATGTGTGGTATAGTTTCACTACCGATGCAGATGGCGGATCAGCGACGATCGTAGTAACGCCTACTGATGGCTTGGGCGATCCAGTGATCCAGGCAATCTCTGGTGCATGTGGCTCAGGAGGACTAGGTTGCGCAAATACAGCTGGTGCCGGGGCAGCAGAGACGCTCGTTCAGGGTGGTTATGCCGCCAACACCACTTACTTCTTTCGGATATATGGCCAAAACACCGCCAGCTTTCCCTTTACGATTTCGTTGACGGGTCCGGCCGTTACGCCGGTTGCCAATGATGAATGTGTTAATGCCATTCTCCTTACGTCCACAGTAGCCCCTGGTTGTGTTACCACTGCGGGCACCACCTTTACGGCCACGCGAAGCCAGGCGGATGCAGCGTGTTTAGGCGGTGGCGAAGACGATGTGTGGTACAGCTTCGTGGCTGCATCTGCGCAAGAGAATATCACCATATCTAACGTATTGCCAGCTGCTCCGGGTAGTGCTATAGTAGTCGAAGTGTTCACTGCCTGCGGTGGTACGAGTATTGCCTGTGGCTTCGCGGCAACGCTTGCCCTGACCCAGCTGATCGAGGGTAATACATACTATGTCCGCGTATATACCAGTATTACTGGAGCCAATAATAAGACTTTCGATATCTGTGTGCAGCACCCTGCGCCACCTGCCAATGACGAATGTGCCACGGCCACCAACCTGACCCCGACGGCCGGAGTATTTACCAATCCAGGTGCGCAAACCAATAGTGGTGGTACGCGGAGCCTGGCAGGTTCTACCTGTGCGACTAGCAATACGGCTGCTACTGTAATTCAGGATGTGTGGTATAGTTTCACTACTGACGCAGATGGTGGAGTCGCGGTGATTGCGGTGGATGCTACCAATGTCACGGGCGATCCAGTAATTCACTTATTCAGCACTTGTGCGACCAGCATCAGTTGTTCAGATGCCACTGGCGCCGGCGGTACTGAGACACTTACCAGTGGTACTCTGCCCGCCAACACCACTTACCGCTTCCGGGTCTATGGCCAGAATACGGCCAACTTTCCCTTTACGGTTTCAGTGACGGGTACAGCCCTTATGCCGCCTGCCAATGATGAATGCGCTGGTGCCTTACCTATCGCCATTTCGCCGGCGTCCGGCTGTAGCTACACGGCAGTCAACACGGCGACGGCCACCCAATCCACACCAAACCCTACTTGCACCACCACTGGCAACGACGACGACGTCTGGTACACCTTTACGCCATCGGTGACTGGCCCACTGTTGATTTCTTATATTAATCTGGTCGGCACAGCAACCATCGTGAATTACGAATTTTACACCGGCACTTGCGGTGCCTTGGTGGCAGTGGCAGGCACTTGTGGTGGCATTGGTGCCGCCGGGGGAGCAGACGACAATGAGACTACCGTCAGCGTGACCGCTGGTACGCCCTATCGTATGCGTGTATGGGCTGCAGGAGTCGGTACTACGGCCGCTTTCGACCTGTGCCTGCGGATACCACCGGCTGTTCCTGTCGAAGACGAATGCGCCACCGCCACTTTGTTAGTATCGAATACCACCTGCATGAACACCGCTGGTACCACCGTATCGGCTACCTCCAGTGGAGTGACTCCTGCTGCTTGCAATCCAAATGACGACGACGATGTATGGTTTAGTTTTGTGGCAGTGGCTACAGCGCATACGATCACCGTATCGAGCCCGGTTGGGTTCACGGGTGTGGTGATTGATGCCCGTTCGGGTGCTTGCCAGGGTACAAGTATTGGCTGCGTGGCTACGGGCGGAGGCGCTACACTCCCTTTGACCAGTTTGACCATCGGTGCCACCTATTTTGTTCGGGTATATAGTGGTGGTTTGAACGTAGGTACTTTTAATATCTGCGTGACACACCTTGTATTGCCTCTGGAACTCAAATCTTTTACCGGAGAAGTCAAAGGCAATACCAACGTATTGAATTGGGAAACTGCGACCGAGAAGAACGTGCAGTTCCACAGCGTGGAGCGTTCTATTGATGGGGCTACGTGGCAGGAAATTGGCCGTAAAAACGGTCTGGCAAACTCTGCCGTGTCGGTGAAATATGTTCTGGAAGACCGCTCGCCAATCGCCAAAGCCTACTATCGCCTGCGTTCGGTGGATTTTGATGGTCAGGAAAACATCTCCAACACCATCGCTCTAAGCCGTAAGGGCGATCAGTCTGGCATCACCAGTGTATTCCCGTCGCCAACCAAAAACAACGTGACAGTGCAGTTCAATGCTACCCGTGAAGAGAAAGTCATGGTTCAGGTGATGGATATGACCGGCCGCCTGGTATTGGAACAAACCCGGGAAGTAATAGCGGGCAGCAATGATTTATTGCTGACGCTGAATGCCCTACAAGCGGGCGTTTACACCGTGAAAGTGAGCAATAGCGCGGGGGTGTCGGCTCCGGTGCGGTTTGTGAAGGAATAAAGTTGCGGGCACATTTTATGACCACACCCTGAATAAAGGCCAAGCGTCGGTAGTAATGAATATTGTCTTGATTTTTTACGATCTGAGAGAAGGCCAGGTCTTCGGCCTGGGTTTCAGGATATTTGATCTTCCCGGGGTTTGTAAACGTCTGAATCTTTTAACGCAATAGGACCGGCAAGTCGCTCCTATGAACACGAGGTAGCATCGCATTTATTGGCCAGGGTGTGCAGCGTATTTAAGAAATTTAAAATAAAAGGTTGGGAGGGGGTGAGAGGAATCAGCAATGCCATTGCAGAGAACTAATTGCTTGCTTATTACCTCCACCCTTCTAAACCATTGGCGGAAACTCTTGGTCATCCCCCCTGTAATCCATCACTTACTATTGGAGAACTGCCTCGGCTATGTGCCGGGCAGTTCTTTTTTTTTGCCTCCGAAGGGACTATTGCAAACGTTTTGGAAAACAGCCTCTGGGAGAACTGACAGATGGCTTGGGTAGCTTCCCTCTTGATGTAGGATGCACGAGGCTTCTTTTTCCTTGATTAAAAAGGCTTTTTATGGAACATGAGTCATCCCGAATTTTATAGATTATCTGGATTAGCCGCAGCGCGGCGAAATATTGGTAGCAAATAGAATGTCAACCACTATTGGAGGTGCAGCGCACCGAAATATATTCCGGTGCGCTGCACCACCAATGGGTATTCATTCGGGTTTTACTATAATGAATGCATCATATCTATCATCTTGTAACCGCCGATCTTTAGTTGGCGGACAAAACGACACCGCAATCACATCTAACTTCTTTGCATAACATCAACATATAGCAATGGGCGTAGATGTGGATGTTTTGTAAAGAAGTTAGATGGTTTGAGTGGGTAAGTTTGGCCCCTCGTTAAAACGAGGGGTTACAAGATGTACCTTTCGACATTGATCAGTTATAAAACCCTGTGGTTTTATGGTAGAAAAATAATTGAATCAAATCCTTGTCCTCTTTGATCGTTTCCAGAGCCTCGATGACCTTATTTTTCAGTTCTTTGACGGTTTTGCAACA
>JANPIV010000078.1:0-18664 GCA_031425155.1 Saprospirales bacterium
ATGGCAGCACTACATCAAGCGGGGTTTTAACCCCAAAATGGATGCTTGCGGGTTAAAACCCGGAATGTTTTATTCCTTTTTCACCCCCGGCTAAAGCGCGGGGGTTATGAGAAAGTCACAAGTTGTTTTTTACACGTTCCTAAGTTTAAAAAAGCCATGAATCTCAAGCATAATTCATAACTCATGACCTCTACCCAAATCACCATTTCCGCTTACCTAATGACAGCACCGTAGCCGCTAAAAACACGGCGATCAGGGAGCCAAAATACACCAGATCGCGGGTATCCAATACCCCCCGGCTCATGGAATCATAGTGGTATTGAATGCCGATGGATTGAACGATGTCGTCGCTTTTACCAAAGAAAATGGGTAGCCGACTCAGGAAATCGAAGGCCAGATAGACGAAAAACGACAGGAACATGGCCAGTATAAAGGCAATAATCTGATTGTTGGTGATCGAACTGGCAAATACGCCGATGGATACAAAAGTCGCGCCTAGAAAGAGCAAACCTATGTAGGAGCCCAAAATGCCCCCGGAATCGAGATTGCCGACCGGTGCTCCCAGCCGATAGACCGTGAAATAATATAGCAGAGTCGGCAACAGCGCGAAAGCCACCAGCACCAGACAGGCCAGGAATTTACCGCCCACGATCTGCCAGTCGGAAATAGGCCGCGTGACTAATAACTCAATCGTGCCACTCTGTTTTTCCTCCGCAAAAGTGCGCATGGTCACCGCCGGGATCAAAAACATAAAAATCAGCGGCGCAATACTGAACAGCGTATTCAGATTGGCATAGGTGCCATCCAGCACACTGTAATCGGGGAATACCCACATCACCAGGCCCATGAGCACCAGAAATACGCCCACCACCACGTAACCAATCGGCGACGAAAAAAAGGAATTGATCTCTTTGCGAAAAATGGAAAGCATGGTTAGGTATTAGTAAGTTGCTGGAAAACGTCTTCCACACTATGCGTTTCTTTATGCAATTCTAATAAAGTCAATTTATTAGCCACTGCGAAGGCAAATACTTCGGCGCGTACATCCTGATTGGCGGCGGCATAAAGTTGCCAGCGGTTTTTGTCCAGTGGTTGCACGGATTGTACATTTTTGATCGTGGCCAGCCGTTTGGCGTCGGTGCTTTCGGCAAACTCGGCGGTGACCACGCTCTGGCCCGCAAACTGCCGCTTCAAGTCCGCAATGGGCGCATTGGCCACCAGTTGACCTCGATTGATGATAATGGCCCGGTCGCACACGGCCTCTACTTCCCCCAGAATGTGGGTACTGAGAATCACGGTTTTTTCGCGGCCCAAATCCTTGATCAACTGGCGGATTTCAATGATCTGGTTGGGATCGAGGCCCGAAGTGGGCTCATCCAGGATCAGCACTTCGGGGTCGTGGAGCATGGCCTGCGCCAGGCCCAC
This sequence comes from Saprospirales bacterium, assembly GCA_031425155.1. Taxonomy (GTDB): domain Bacteria; phylum Bacteroidota; class Bacteroidia; order Chitinophagales; family Saprospiraceae; genus M3007. The sequence goes on from JANPIV010000078.1 coordinate 1,426, forward strand.
GCGCTGGCGGTAGCCTTTCGAAAGTTCGCCGATCTGCTTGTGCCGGTGACTGCCCAGGCCAGTGCGTTCGATCATTTCCGCTACCCGTTTACTCGCTTGCGGTACCCGGTGAATACCCGCCGTGAAAGTCAGGTATTCCCGCACGTACATATCGCGGTACAGCGGGTTGTGTTCCGGCAGATAACCCACGCGTCGGCGGGCTTCCATCGGCTGCTCGGATACATCAAATCCGCAGACCTCCGCCGTGCCGCCACTTTGGGGCAGGTAGCCGGTGATGATCTTCATCGTCGTCGTTTTGCCCGCGCCGTTGGGGCCGAGAAAACCGAGCACTTCGCCGCTATGTGCCTCGAACGATACGTCGTCCACCGCCCGCTGCTGCGCGTACAATTTGATGAGGTGACTAACTTTGACTGACATAGACCGCAAAAGTAGGGAAAATTGGGGGAGGAATGTCCGCTGGAAAACAGTTCTGCCCGCCGGGAGGTTGTACAGGAAAGAAAAATCCAAACCTTTCGTTTATCCGTAGGTAGACACTGTTTTCCGCTAAATACACGCTGTATGTTTAAAAATACGTTTTTCGCCGCTTTTCTGGTGCTGTCTGGTTTGCACCAGTTTATCTGGTCAACTCCGTCCATTGTTCCAATGAACGCCCCTGTGGGGATTTTGGAAAGCAAACCAACGGAACCGGGTCCTACACATGCGGCCTGGGACTCCCTGTTGCAACAATACGTGAGTGAAAATGGGCAGGTCAATTATAAGGGATTAAAAGCCAACCCGGCTGCTTTGGTGGCTTATTGCCAGTTATTGGCAGATAATCCACCACAGGAAAACTGGTCACGGGAAACACAACTGGCCTACTGGATCAATGCGTACAATGCTTTCACGATGAAACTGATCGTGGACAACTACCCTACTGCCAGCATTTTACGCTTCGATAGCGGCAAAACCTGGGACGTGAAACGCATTGTGCTGGGCGGAAAAAAGTACAGCCTGAACCAGATCGAAAACGAGATCATCCGGCCCCAATTTAAAGAGCCCCGCATCCATTTTGCGATCAATTGCGCCGCCAAATCCTGCCCGCCCCTGTATAACCACGCCTACACGGCGGCCAATCTGGATAGTACGCTCGAAATCCGGGCAAAACAGTTTATCAACCATCCCGATTATAATACGCTGTCGGCCAATAAAGCGGCGGTGAGCAAGATATTCGATTGGTATGGTGCTGACTTTGGCGACCTTAAAAAGTACCTGAATCGCTATGCGAAGACGCCGGTTAAGGCGACAGCAACAGTAACTTTTAAAGAATACGACTGGAACCTGAATGAATGAGCAAAGGGCAAATTTGCAATAAGCAACTTGCACGAAATCAGTACTCGTCCGGCTTTTTGCCTTTTGCAAATTTGCCTATTGCCCTTTATTTTTTCAGTTCCCGTGTAAACACCTCTTCCAATTGCTCTGCATGTAGGTTCTTGGCCACGATGATGCGTTTTTTGTTCAGCACGTATAGTTCCGGCGTGATGTCCACAAAGTACTTGCCATAGATGGCGCGATTGGTGGGATCGAACACGTTCGTGAACGTAAAATTATTTTTCTTAATAAAATCGCGCCATTCCTTGTCCGTGGTATTCACCGAAATGCCATAGAAATCCACGCCTTTATTCTTCCATTTTTCATAGATCGCCTGGATTTTTGGCGCATCTTCCTGGCAGTGTTCGCAGTCGGGACTGAACATGAACACTACAATGAGCGGGGCCGTCATTTCATAGATGGACTTGTACTCGCCTGCCATATTTTGCGCCCGCACATCCGGCCCTTTGCGGCCCATCAGGCTAGCTTCCATCTCGCCGACATGTTTTTGTAACGCCTCTATTTCCTTGGCATCGCTCCAGAAAGCCAGCTGTGGCGTCATGTACTTACGGATCACATAGACATACACTGCTTCGCCATCCATCACCGTCGTTTTGGTGTTCTCGTACTGTAGGCCGATCCAGTTGGCAAAAAACTTAAAATACTGTTTGTGGGGCAGCACCCGCGTAATAAGTTCATCGGCCACAGGGATAATGGAGTCGGGATTTTGTGGCGTCAATTCTTTAATGTAACGACGCAATTTATTGACAATCACCGGGGTATAAAGCAGTCGGTCGTCATTAAAATCCACACCATCCCAAAAGTGAGTGCGGTAATAAACGAGCTGACGCAGCGTATCCAGATCGCCATTCGGCTTGCGAAAATCTTTCAGATCGGGGTTTTGCCCGGCAATCTTGAATTTAGTAAAAAAGGCGGTGGGGTGCGTTTTGTAAATCCCTTCGAGGTAGTTTTTGCGGACATCAATCACCTGCGCCTGCCTGGCTTTGGCCTGCTGAAATTCCGGGGAAGTGGGCGCAGATTTACTCATTACCTCGCCCAATTGCTTCAGTTCCGGCTCCTGTTGCATTTGGAAACGAAAACTTTGGTACAAAAGGTCGGTATTCAGCGAACCCGTGACTTGCATCGTAGCCGTAATATCCGGCAAGGCCGCACGCAGGGTACAGTGCTGATCCTGATCCACCAGTATGGCGAAGTTCTTCTGGCCGGGCAGCAAAAAACTATAGAAACCCGCTGGCAACGGGTGTTCGCGGCGCAGCAAAAAACGTCCGCCGGCACCGACCTGAGCGGAATCAATAATATAATTCTGGTCGCCGAAAGTGCCTACCAATCGCGCTATGCCGGTGGACAGGCCTTCAATCTGCACATCCAGCAGGGTGCTGTCGGCTTTTTGGCCCAATAAGGCGGCAGAGAAAATGAGGGGAAAGAGCAGTGCTAAGGTAAAGCGGTGCATGGTAGAAATCTGGTTTAGAAGGCAAAATTAGGCAGTGTCAACTTTCACGGGCAGACATTAGCGAATTGTTGACAAACTGCTCCACCTGGCAATAGGGTGCTGCTCCAAAAACTTTGCACAGGCCGAGCCGGGCTTATACCCTGGCGGCAATAGCGTCCGCTAAGGTTTGCATCTCCTCTGCGGGAAAGGTGAGCGGGGTTTTGTTAAAAGCAATATCCTGCATAGTGTTCAGCGGGATCAGGTGTACGTGGGCGTGTGGCACTTCCAGGCCAATCACCGCCACCCCAATGCGTTTGCAGGGCACTACCTGCTCTACTGCCCGCGCTACCCGTTTGGCGAAGACCATCAGACCCGCCAGCTGGTCGTCCTCCAAATCAAAAATATAGTCGGTCTCCCGCTTTGGGATACAGAGCGTGTGGCCTTTAGCCTGTGGACGGACATCCAGGAAGGCCAGGAAATCTGCTGTTTCGGCGATGCGGTAACACGGTATTTCGCCTTTGATAATGCGCGTAAAAATCGTGGGCATGAGAAATAAAAAATTTGCAAATGGCAAGAAATTAAAAGGCAATAAGCAAATTTGCAAAAGGCAAGCAGCGACATCTGGTACACGTTACCTATTGCTTTTTGCCTTTTGCTTCTTCATTTTTTTGCTCTTTGCCTTTTGCTTTTTTAGAAAAACTATCCAATGGATATTTCCAGCACTTCAAATTCCATCGCGCCCGCAGGCGTGACGATTTTTGCTATTTCGCCCGGTACTTTACCCAGCAGCCCGTGGCCAATGGGGGAAGTGACCGAAATGCGCATTTGTTTCGCATCGGCTTCACTTTCCGAGACCAGTTTGTAGGTCATTTCCTTGCCCGTTTTCAGATTTTTGATCTTTACATTGGACAGGATAGCGACTTTGGAGTTGTCGAGTTGGGTTTCATCTATAATACGGGCATTCGATAATACAGCCTCTAACTCGCTGATTTTCAGTTCCAACATGCCTTGTGCATCCTTGGCGGCATCATACTCGGCGTTTTCTGAAAGATCACCTTGCGAACGCGCCTCGGCGATGGCCCGTGCAGCCTCCTGCCGTCCATCGGATTTCAGGCCGTCCAATTCACCCCGGAGGCGGTCATAGCCACTCTGCGTCAAATAAGTGTAGTTTGCCATTGATAATGGTATTGATTTAAAAATTTGGTTGAGCTATCAAATATGGCTATTTTCTTTAAAATAACCGCATTTTTTCTTAGTGTCATTTACTTCCGTCAAAAAAGGTTTGCCAAACTCATGGAGAGTATGGCAAACCTCGGCCTGCGCAAGGCAAGCTAGAAAAAACAGGAACGTTCCTATCGGGCCGATAGAAACGTTCCTGCGTTCAGTTAAGTGCGGCAAAGATACGGGCAAAAATCGAAAGGTCAAAAATTCGACTTTCTTTTTAAAAAAAGCGCGTAGTAAGCCTGGCAAAAAAGTGTTATCTGTCGTACTAATCAGAAGTCAAGGCGTACCCCAATGTTGTGGGTGCCATCAAAAAGGCTGGTGGTGCGATAAGCGTAGTCAAGCGACAGGCGGGTGCTGGAGCCTTTTCCCAATGGAATACCTGCCGAAAAACCGGCACTGGCCCCATTGTCCAAAGTCTTTTGCACACTATCAGCGTCCAGCTCTCCTTTGTAACCGACCCGCAAGGCAAAGTTTTGGCCCATCAGGAATTCCACACCGCCACCGACCTGGTCGCGGGAGAATGCGTTGGAAGTAAAGTTGGCCAACACAGACAGGCGGTTAGTGGTGCCGAGCACCCAGTCGTAAGACATACCAATGCTCAGCTGCGAAGGCAACTCGTAAGCCGCCGAACGCTCGTAGTAGCTGACGACATACGGGACCGCGTCATTATTCGGGTTGGGGCGAGGTTTGGTAAGACCCTCTCCACTGAAGCGCATCCGGGAACCGACATTACGCAAGGAAATACCGAACTTGAAATTGTCCTGTTCGCCCGATACGTACTGCACACCAGCGTCCAGCGCAACTGCGCGGGCACTCACGTTGGAAAGTGATTCGTTGACGAATTTGACCGTGGCACCCACCGATACTTTGTTATCAAACCGGTGTGCATAAGACAAGCCCATATTGAAATAAGATGGGCTGAAGGTTGCTCCTGTTCCTTCTGGAGTGTCTTCGGTGGTGTAGTCGAAGTTGCCCAGATCGAAGGAGACCAGGCTGATGCCGAAAGCACCGCCTTTACCCACGCGCTGCCCAAAGCCCAAAGAATTGAGGAACAGATCGGAGCCTGACATATAGACGGTATGCGACAGGTTGATTTGCGTTTTGTTGATGCGGGCCAATCCAGCGACATTGAGGTACATAGCGTCGGTACCGGATACCGAAGAGGTATTCATACTGTGCAACCCGGCACTGCGTGCCCACGGATTGATCAGTAATTGGCCAGCACCCGCTTCCCCCTGACGATCGGGGTTGCCGGCAAAAGCCGTGGCTGCCAGCAGTGATAGCGGGAAGACCAATGAGTATAGTTTCTTCATGACGATGAAAGATTTTAAGAGTAAGGTTGATAAAAGGTCGATAAAAGGTCGATAAAGGTTAATAAAGGTTGATTATCAACCCCTATTTACCTTTATCAACCCTTATCAACAATCGGCTGCTTACAGACCCGACGGGTCAAATTGTCGGGCAATGCCAAACCATTTCAAGGTGCGTTCCCCTAAGCCGGGTGCCTGCACATTGACCAGGTAAACGCCACTGGCTACCGGAATACCCTTCGTATTTTTCAAATCCCACTCCAATGCGGGCGTGATTTGCTGGTAGGTCTGGTACTGTTCGTCGCGGTTGTACTGGCGAATGAATTTACCATCCAGCGAGTAGATCGTAACGACACATTTGGCAGGCAAGTTGGTGATCTTCACGACATTAGAGAATTGCGAAGACTCATACTGCGAGTAGCCATAGTATGGATTGGGTACCATTTTGATCGAATCCAGTGCGCTTTCGATTTGGGCACTTTCCAGCGATTTGGCTTCCTGCCCTTCAATCTTGAAGCGATAGACCGGGTGACCCGTCAACTTCTTGCTATTGCCATCTTCATACCAGGGCTGGTAGCGATTACCAACGCGCAGTTTGATCGTGGTTTCGTTCGGCACCAGCCCATCATTCAGCGAGGCCATACGCGCACCGGGTGCCAGTTGGATCATGCCAGTCCAGGCGATTCTTCCGATCTGTTGCACTTTGGCGACCGCGCTGGCGGCAAATTCCGGAGTCAGACGATTCCGCAGTTCCCGGTTTTCGTCGTAAGGTGTTTTCATGACGTAGATCCAGTGCTGGCCACCCACCAGGTATTCATAGTATGGCCGGAAGAATGGATCAACTACACTGCTGCCATCAGTCAGGAAGTCACTGGTCGGATTAAAGAGCATATCGCGACCGGTCCAGTCTGGATTGGCGTCCGTTCTTGCATAAACCGAGTTTTCTCCAAAGAAAATATTGAGGCGGGTGCCGGTTTCTACATCAATGGCATAACCGGGGAACCAACCCATACCGCGCACTGGCTGTCCTTTGAAAGCCGTTGGTACACCTGCTTCGTCAGGATAAACTGCACCATCGGGATCGGGCAGACCATCGTTATTGGCGTCGTCTTTACCCACTGAAAGGCCGTAGCGTACATCAAACATGACCCGCGGTTTGGCGGCTGGTCCTTCGGTCCTATAAGCCGGATCGGTCTGCGGGTAATTCGGATCATTATTGGTGTAAAAGTAAGAGGCCGTTTCTATGATGACGCAACGGCTCCACTTGCTCTTATCCTTCGTCAGTACAATATCCACATTAGGCAGGGTACGGAGATTGGCAAAACGCAATGCGTCGCTGCTACCGACGGCATTCAGGTTCAGAGTGCCCTGATTGGCGGTTGCTTTTTCCGTCCAGGCCGGCGTGATCGAAACAATACTGCTATCCAGGCGCCAGTTGGCCAGGGCGTAGGGTATAAACCAGCCATTGCCGATGGTACTCAGGCCTTTACCGGGATCGTACTCATACTCTGGGTCCGCTTTTGGTTCGGTCAGCGGGCTATCATTGTGTACCCAGTCGAACAAGCCAAAATCTTCATCCGGGAAGCCACGCAGCCACGGATTTCTGGGATCGGTATAAGCCACTTCGCCGCCGATTGCGCCATTTTCAGCATCTATTTTATCCCCTGGCTCCTGGGCCTGGGAAATAGTCACCGAGAAGCCAAATTGGCTCACCAATTGCTCGTTCAGTCTTTCAATGGTGCTTTCTGAAGCGATCACTGCTCCGTCCGGCAGACGGCGCAATTCCCACCGGGCATCATTATCCAGTCTGGTATCGGTCAGGTTACCGTCCACCAGTCTTACCTCATATTCGCCGTCGCGTACTTCAAATGGATTGAAGATATTGACGGTGATCGGGCCGCGACCGGGTTTGTAAGTCAGCACGGTATCGGGATTGCTACCATTCCACAGGCCATTCAGCGTCTCTTCGGAAAGATCAAGGAAATTTTCGCCGGTACCAGCCCCTTCGAGGCGGCTGATGACCACGCCATCACCATACGCAGACTGTAGCGCGCGATCCACAATAGGACGCGGGATAACGGTATAGGTTTTGATCTGAGCACCCTCGCCGGATTTACGGCTTGGCAGGTAAGAGCGGAGCTGGCCTTTCACCGGCTGGGAAAGTGGCTCGAACGTCTGGTAGTTGTTGTAAGCATACGCGATAGCCGTGAAGTAGTACTTCTTGTGGTTGATCAGCGTTTTATTATTCCCGGTAGCAAATTTGTCCTCGGTGATGCTGAACGTGTGGCGTATGCCCTGATCCAGTCCTTCAACCTTTATTTCCGGGTAAAACAGACGCTCCTGGGTATTCGGGTCACGCACCTCCACCCAGTTATAGATTTTATTGATACCGTTTTTCACATCCACTTCATACACCAGACGGGATTTGGTGGGATCGTCAAAATCGGAAGCCGACACGTTAGGGTCAATCAATTGGAAGATTTGATAACCTTCAAATTTGTAAGCCCGAACATCCTCCGGCAAAGATGGGTCTGCCAAAGGATCCACTTGGGAGTAATCCTCGTTTTGATTATTGAAATTATTGCTGGGCTTGGAATTGGTCAATACCGCAATCACTTGATTGTTGAGTTCGAGCCAGTCCACATCTGGGGCATCAGGGCCGTCGAGGAGCTCGAAGCAGGTGTTGAACAAACCTTGCGCCAGCTGGTCGGCACGGAAAATATCCGCATAAGCGGGGCAAGGGTAATCAATATCAGCTACCCATGGCACCCCGATGATGAGCTCATTCACCGCACCGGGATTCAGTGTAAAGGGACCGGAAGCCTGCAGGGTGCGGCGGTCGCCGGGAGCCAGGTTTTCGGAACACATAGACCAGCCAGCAGAATTATTCGGCTGATCCGGGAAGGCGTATTTGGTAGTAACAGTTCCACCTTTACCGTTGCCTCCTTCGGTCAGCGGGGTACCATCACGCCAGCTGCCAGTGATATAGCGGTAATATTCCACCGCATCGTTCGGGTCGTCCGTACCCTGTGCAGGAGGTGGTGTGCCGCCTCCATTATTGTAATACATAAAGGAGGACATGCCCAATTCATTACCAGAAGTATCGCGCGGGCCACGGAAATAGTCAACCCCCAGAATTGGCACGTTGGTGCCATAGGTGGCCGTTCCGCCAGGGCAGGTCGTACCAGTCTGGCCATCCTGTGCATCCTGGTTGTACACTACCATCAGCGAACGGGAAGTATCGCAACCGATATAGTCATCATAAGCGCAACCCAAATCTGGGTCCACCCACATAGCAAAAAAAGTAGAGTCAATCCGGTCGTTGGCGCGGTTGATCAGCTTATAACGCTGAAAGGTCATGTCATTCAACTCGTCATTGGTGGTGTAGCCGAAAGCCTGCACCTGTATTTCCATACGGATAGGTGTACCGTTGGTACGGGCGTGTACGCCACCGGCACCTTCATCATTGTAAATCCAGAATATCATTTCATCCGGGTAACGATTGAGCGGACAGCCCCGGATTTCGATAGAAGGATAGTCCCCTTTGAGTGGATCATACAGTCCATTGTCATCGGCATCGTAAAAACCGGCCAGGCCTTGTACGCTAAAGGGCAGATCAAAACCCCAGACATCGGTGAAATAAGGATTGCCCTGCGAAGGCCAGCCCCGCAGACTGCGCGGGATGCTGTTAGGGTCCAGATTGCCGACGGCCAGGTTAGCCAGGTGTTTGCGAATATCGGTACCCGTCACCCGAAAGTGGAAGTCCCAGTTTTTGCAGGTAGCATCGTCGGTTGTACCATCCTGGTCGCGCAGGGGACCGGGCCAGAAGTCGTTTCTGGCGTCGTTCCGGAAAGTCTGGCAGGCCAGTTTAAGATTGCCACCGGGGTCAATACCGCCGATCCATACCGAGCCGGCATAGAGAGAGGAAACCTCTTGGGCACCGGTGGATACGTCCACTTTCGGTACAATATAGCGGCCATCGGTCAGGTTCCACCAGCAGTCGCCACCACCCAGCAGTCGGGCGCGCACGTTGTTGATCTCCTGGTCAATTTGTGACAGAGAGTTAGCGCATTGCGCCCGGTATTGTACTTCTTTTATTTGCTGACTGGTCAGCGCGTGCGGCCGGTCCGGGTGGCGGGCGAAAAGCCCGCTTGCCAGGACTGCCATAGCCGCAGCCATCCAAATTTTATGAATACGCATAATGCTTATGATGTTTAAATTTGTTTGATTTAGAATGCGAACATGGCACCGAGGAATATCCGGCGGGGTTGGCTGTAGTTATTCGGGTCCAGCAATACGAAAGAGTACGAATCCTGGTAGCCTTGCAGGTTACGGCCTTCAGCCGCATAGCCTTCCAGCACGTTTCTGCCATCGCCACCAGCCAGGAAGCCATCATCGGTTGGCGAGCCGGTGACCGGATATACGTTGACCACGTTTTTGCGGTTGAGCAGATTGGCGACCCGCAAATACACATTGATGTTTAACGGCTTTTTACCGGCTGCGGCCAGGTTGAAGGATTTGTCTATCCGCATATCCACGTTGAAGCGCCAGGGCAGGCGGTTGCCATTGATCGAACCAACCGTACCGTTGCCACCGAAACGGGCAGCCTGCAGTTTGGAAGTATAAGGGCGACCTGATACGGCCAGTGCCTGGAAATTAACCCCGAAATTGGCCAATATGTCCTTATTGCCGATCCGTGGACCATTGTAGCGTTTGCCCTCATCGAAACGATAATCCAGGATGGCGTTGATGTTGTGACGCTCGTCAAAAGTAAGCGGGAACAGGTTGCGGATAGTACCCCGGCGAGTCAGACCCCGGTTGGCATTAGCATCCGAACCGGTGCCATCTGCAAATTGCAGCGTGTAGGCCAGACGGAATTCAGCATTTTGAATGCGGCGCAGGTCATACTGTACAGTGAAACCTTTTACTGTTCCAAAGTCAACGTTACCATAAGTGTCGTAGGTGGTCAGGCGATAAACCTGATTGAGGGTACGACGCTGGATCATATCACGCATTTCGCGGTAATAAGCCGAAAATTTGAGGGCCGAATTCTGGTTCAAACGCTGCTGGAAACCTACTTCATAGTCCACCACGCGCTCGGGGCGCAGGTTAGCGTTGTTCTTGGTAGTAGAAGTATTCGTCCGTCCGGGCGTATTGAAGTACGCATAGTCCAGAGCCGTTACTTGCCAGCCTTCCGTTGGGCGTTGTACCAGTACATCATAGTGCGCAAAGAAATTGGCATCTTCCGAAATCGGGAAGGAGAACGCCAGGCGCGGGAGCCAGTTGACCTGCGGAGTATAATCTTCAAAAGCCAGATCAGGATTGAAGCGGCTATCGAAAATGTCGTCACCGGCAATGGTATCCAGCAGGTAAGGGTACACTACTTTCTGACCATACAACTGGTTGCCATCGTTGGCTTGAATACCTTCGGCATTGTACCAGGTATCTCCATCGCGGAAAGCAAAGGGCGTAGCATCCTGATCGCTCACGGTATAAACCTTGAAATCATCGCCGATGGTGCCAGGGCGATTGCCCGGACGCGTGGCAAAGAAGTCTTTGGCGGTCATGATCGGATAGAGCGAATATTCGTCTTTCAACACCTTGGTGTTCAAGTCGAAGCGCTCTACGCGCAGACCGACGCTGAAGATCATTTTATTAAACTGGAACTTGTCCTTGATGTAAGCAGCCTGATACAGTGGTTGCAAAGGCGCTACTGGGAAAGTACGAACGTTTTCTGCATCTCTTTTGGTAAAGAAATCATTGAACGTAGTGGTCTCCGCCACTTTGTTACCCAGATAATCATAACCATAGTATTGCACCAGATCCTGTTCGATCAGTTCGCGGGCCGAGAACATATCCAGACGGAACTGGTCGGGGCTGATGGCGTTGACATTCAGGAACTGATCTATACCGACTCCATTGATCTTGCGGGCCTCGCGATAGAACCGGCTGTCCGCCAGACGGTCGGCTGAAACGACGGCGTTGGCATATTGATTAATAGAATCGCCAATCCCTTCTGATAAGGGACCAGCCCAGAAGCGGCCAATGATGCGGCTGGTATCCAGGCCATTGAACTGAACATTCTGCGACTGATTCATCAGATTCCACAGCGCAAATGGCCGCAGCACCCAGCTGCGCTCGGTGCGCTGCTCGTTCATCAGACCAAACTGAATATTGTGTACCCCGCTTTTTCCCAGTTTCAAATCAAAACTGCTGGAAGCCATCAGCGTCACGATGTCTCTTTCCAGCTTCGAGTTGCGATCATAGACCTGATTGATATTCACGTGCAGATCGCTCCATACATTGTCGTACTGCGAGGAAAACAAGCCATTTTTCGCGTTGAAGGAATTGTAATCTTCGAAATTGGCAAATTCATTGTAAGCGCCCAGACCCGGATTCTGGCTGCCGGGAGTATAACCCAGAAAATCCCGGCGATAGCCTACGTGTACAACGGACTGATCAGGCAACTGGTTAGCGACCGGCGTATCGGTAAAGTCAAATTTACCAACATATCCGTAGTCAAAGTAGTTGTCGCCGTGATTCTTGTCGGCCCGATGCTCCTGGCCGCGCTCGAAACCAAACTGTATTTGGTAGCTGGCGTTGGAAATACTGACTTTATTGGAAGAAGTATTCTTATCCGGCTCAGTGTTGCCCAGGCGGTGGCGGAAACGAGCCAGACCACGATAGCGACGCTCGTAGTTCGTTGGGTTGTTTTGCGAGTTGAGCAGTGCCCAGGTGGAATTGTCGCTCGCTCCGGTGGGGGTGAATTCGTCCTGCGTATCCTTGAAGGTACCCGTTACGCTGACATCAATACCGTCCGTCAGCCGGAAGTCCAGTTTACCCGTCAGGTCTATGTCCTGCCGCTTGTTGTTCGGGCGGTATTTGAAGAAGTCCACGCTATCGCGGGTCAGGTTTTCAGCCGCATTGGATCCGCTGCCACCATTGGCCAGCAGCGGGTGGGCACTCAGGTTGGCCAATACACTTTCTTTGGCGCGATAGATGGGCAGGGCTGGCGGATCACCATCTTTCTGACCAAGATACTGCCCCGACAAACGGAAGCCCACAATGGTGCGGGAACCCCCATTTTCCAGTTTTTTCTTCAAAATCGGACCACTCAGGTTGGCAGTACCCAGCAAGTACCCGAACTGGTCAAGGCCGTAAGAGTTCTCTACCTCGATGCCACCATGATACTCGGAAGCCGGGCCTTTGGTGATAATGGAAATAACCCCGCCGGTCACGTCGCCGTATTCGGAACCCAAACCGCCGGTGATGACCTGGATTTGTTCCAAATCCTGTACCGGTGGAGCGCCGCCCGATACCCGAATACCATCAATGTAGTAGTTGGTACCTTCCTTACGTCCGCCCTTGATGTTTACATCGCCGGCTTCGTTGGTGGTTACGCCAGCAGTGGTCGCCACGATCTGCGTTACGCTCCGGGTGGGCATCTTTGCAATCTGCGAAGCGGTCAGGGTGTTGCCCGATTCCGTACCGTCTTTATTGATCAGCGGTACTTTGAAGGCTTTGATCTCCACTACATCCAATGATAACCCGTCGGCCATGGTGAAGTCCAGCGTGTTGAGTTTATTGGAGAGCACTTGCACCCCCTCCGTGCGCTGCACCTGGTAGCCAGTATAGCTGACTTCCACATTGTAGGTGCCGGGGTCGAGGGGGATACGGTAATTGCCCTCCGTATCGGTAATACCGCCACGGATTGACTCCCCTCCCGGTTTTGTGACTTTGACCGACGCTCCTATCAACGGCTCTTTGTCGTCGCGTACGTTGCCCTGCAGAATGGTCTGGGCCACGGCGACTCCCACCGAGAGGAGCATCGCAAATGTGATGAGTAATGAACGTACCATAAAAAAGTGGTTAAGTAAATGTGTGTATGATTTGGCTGACAAAAATTCAAAGGGCAACAAGCAAAAGGCAATTAGCAATGAATTGACGTGTTATCAGTTGCCTTTTTGCTTTTTTGCTCATTTAATTTTTTGTTACTTATTTCAAACGGGCCGCAATGATAAAAAAACTACGGCGTAATTTAATTCCCTCGTATGATACAATGTCCCGATTTTGACAGAACAGGATGTACACTTACCGCTCTTTCCATTGGCCTTGAGCCAATATTGCCGTTATTTTGGCCAGTAGTATTTCGGCAAGCCGTTGTTTCGATTCGTGGGTCCATCCAGCCACATGGGGCGACAAAACCACATTTTCAAGTGCATACAGCCGGTTGTACCAAATTTTTTCCGTCGAATTAAAGGTGGCCGGTTTTTCATTTTCAAATACATCGAGGCAGGCACCGCCTACTTTACCCGCTTCCAAAGCCTCCACTAAATCCTCCAGACGAATACATTTTCCACGGGCCGTATTAACAAAAATTACCCCTGGCTGACACTGTTTGATGAATGCTTCGTCCACCAAATGATAGGTTTCGTCGGTCAAAGGCAGGTGTAAGCTAATAATATCCGCCTGCGCCTGAATGCTGCTTTCGTCCGTTTCTTCCACCCAGGGCATTTCGGCGGCATAGCCGGGCTTTTTGTATTTATCGTAAGCCAGTACGCGCATCCCCAAACCCGCCAGCTTGCGGGCAAACTGGCTGCCCGTATGCCCAAACCCGATAATGCCCAGCGTCCTGCCCTGCAACTCGAATCCCCGGTTTGCCTCTCGCCGCCACACCTGTGCGCGCACTTCGCGGTCGGCCCGCAGACTATGATTCGCCAAAGCCAGCAACATGCCCAACGCCTGCTCGGCCACCGCATTCCGGTTGCCTTCGGGGCTGCTCAGCACCGCCACCCCGCGCTGCGCGGCATAAGGCTGGTCCACGATTTCCATCCCGGAACCCAACCGCCCGACAAAACGCAACTGCGGAGCCGCATCCAGCAAGGCTGGACCAACGAGGATTTTGCTATTGATAATCAAACCCTCATAATCCCCAATAATCCGCTGCGTTTCCTCCGGCGTTATGTCTGGCAAAAAGGTGCATTCGTAGCCCAATTGCTTTAATCCATCTATCAATAATGGATGGCAATCATCCGTAATAAGCACATTTTTCATGCTAATGATCTGTCGAAATTAGAGCCTCGTGCGTAGGCGCAGAGTGCCCAATGTGTGAATGATGCCTGTTCGAGGGTGAATGCACCGCCTGAGTTTGTAAAAGAAAAGGCTCAAACTTGGCAGTTCGGGCAGGTTAGCGGAAATTTGCGGTGGCGGATAAGACTGCCAATTCATTATGCTGGCCTAAGTGGCCTGTTCATGAACATTGATTTAAAAGATCCGCCTCACCCGCTTTTATTTGCCTTGCGGCAAAGATATTTAGACCAACAGATATGAAATATATCTTTTTTTGGGTATTGCTAACCCTGACTTTTGGGCATTGCCAGACCGCCACCGCGCCCAACCAATTTCTGCAATGCTATGTGCGCTTCGATGCGGTGCGCGGGCAGGTGCAAGCCGATGCCACCCTCTACCAAAGTGGCGATGTCGGGCGCACTCAACCGATGGAAATGCCGGGCGGCGTACTCTACCAGGGCTCTCCCATGCAGATATTGCCGGTACAGGGGCTTACGTACCGCCGTACTTATGCCGCTGATTTTGTGCCGGAACATAGCTTCAGTTGGGTGGATGCCCAAGGCGGGCGACAAAAGGTGAGTTTTCCCATGGCTTCTATTGCCCGGTTCCACTTCGGCGACGGGCCTCTACTGCGTAACAAACCGGCTACCCTGCGCTGGGAAGGCGGCCCGCTCGAAAAGGGAGAAACGCTGGTGTTGCTGTGGGAAAACCGCGCCCTTGGCCAAACAGTACCGATGGAAATCATGCGTTCGAGTGGCAATGCCTCCATTGAATTTCCCGCCGCAAAAATCTCCGAACTGGCCGCTGGCCAGTGGATACTCTACCTGGTGCGCAAACGCCTGGCCAAGACCGAAGCCCCCGGTATGTCGGCAGAAGCCATTCTGGAATATTATTCCAAAAGCGACACTATAGAGGTGAAATAAAACCAAAAGGCCAGGACAAAAGGCATATTTTCTGATGGTCAGCATTTTCATTTGGCCGCTTTCATCATTCGTTAACTTTTTTTGCGCCACAGCTGTCCGCCTTTGCCGTAATTTTGCGCACTTTTTCAGATTATTCATGGGGCGTATAAGACCTGCCAAGTTTTAAAAACTTGGCAGGTCTTATCTCCCCGTCTCACACAAATAATGTTGCCAAACATGAAAAAATTATTATTTCTGATCGCCTTCCTGCCCCTGGTTTTGCAGGCCCAAAAACCGGCTAAGGCTGTGGCTAAAAAGCCGGCTACCACGACTGCTGCCCAAAAAAGTCCGGAAAAAGGTGGTCAGGTTACGCTGGTTTGCCGACTGACCAGCATCCCCGCCAACGCTGATACGCTGCGTTTGTACGAATATATTGGCCTGGCCAAACGGGTGGTCGCGCGCGGTGTCCTGCGTCAGCCCGACAGTGCTTATGTATTTACGCTACCGATGTCCAAACCACGCTTTTACGGGGTAGGTTTTTATCAGAACAGTACCGCCAAAGTGCTGCTGGGCGAAGAACCAAAGGTGACTTTATGGGCAAATGTGCAGTATTTGGACAAGGCACGCACGTCCGATTCGCCCGCCAACAAGGCCATCGAAAAATTGCAAAAGGACATTGCCAATCTCCAGGTACAGAGTCTGCAGGCCCACGAAGCGACCAATCTAGCCTATAGCAGTGGTGCCAACAAGACGGTGGCCGCCGAGTATGTTAGTAAAGTAGCCAAAAACAAGACACGTTATCTGGATTCTCTTAAAAAGGCAGACCCCTTTTTATGGCGGATAGCCACGCTGTATGTTGTTCCGGATTTCAAGCCGGATTCCCGTGGTATGGCCGGAGAAGGCGAGTATATCGGAAAAAATTTTTTCGCCAATGCCAACCTCACGGATAAGGCCTACGAAGCACTACCGGATGTGTTCAACGCCGGGGAAAATTATGTCAAATCTATGCTGGAGGCGGGCATAACCGACGATCTGTTCAAACAAGTAGTGGATGCCCAACTGACGAAGTTAGTGCCCAAATCCCGCCTGCATCGGGTCGTCTTTGGTGGCATCATCAGTGGATTGAAAGCCGCCAGCAGCCCTTTGTATGTCACGTATGTCACGCAATATCTGGCCATGTACCGCGACGAAAGCTATGGCGAAATCGGACCTTTGGAGTATGAGTTGCGCAAAACCAGCAACTATACGCCGGGTTTTGAAGCACCCGAACTGGCCGGTATGACCCCCGACAGCACCAACTACGCCCTCAGCCAGATGCGCGGCAAAATCGTGCTCGTGGACTTCTGGGCCAGCTGGTGCGGCCCTTGCCGCCGCGAAAACCCCAACGTGGTGGCCGCCTATAATAAATACAAGGACAAAGGTTTCGATATTCTGGGCGTCAGCCTGGATCGGGATATGCCTTCCTGGAAAAAAGCCATCGCCCAGGATGGCCTGCCCTGGCACCACATCAGCGATCTGCGCGGCTGGCAAAGTCAGCATGCCCAGATATATTCAATCACGTCTATCCCGGCTACCGTTCTGGTGGACAAACAAGGCAAGATTCTGGCCCGTAACCTGCGTGGCGAAGAGCTGAATGCCAAGTTGAAAGAGCTGCTGGGAGAATAGGTTAATGTGGCCAATAATCTAATGTGGCCAATGCGCGAATCTTGCGTCAGAGGCTGTCTCATAAGTCACTTCGCCGTTTTTCGTTAAGGATTATGTATTGCATTCAGGTAACTAAATCCTATAAGGTTTTGAAAACCTATGGTATGTACACAAGTTGCCAGTCTGTGGATAGGCTGCGGCTGAATGGTATTTATCATTGATAATCAACACAATGTGACCCCAAAGGGGTCGAATATGAATAGCCCCCAGTGAAACTGGGGGAGAAAGGTGGA
>JANPIV010000079.1:0-119947 GCA_031425155.1 Saprospirales bacterium
CCGCTTCCACCGGTTTCGACCATGGATACGCACTGGTCGACCACCGAACGGGCTTGAGTGTGATCGATCGGACAGGGCAGGTACGCGCGACGCTGGCCGGCGTCACCCGCGTCCTGGCGCCGCCCAGCTACGCCGACCCGGAACCGGAACCGATGCCCGGCGATGTCATCTATCCGCTGTATCACTATTCCTTCGAATGCGACGGAATTGGCCCGCCGCCGCCCGGCATTGGTTGCCCGCCGCCGCCGTCAATACCGTTCTTTATCAACTACTTTCAGCACGACAGTTATGACTACTGCAATCAGCCGGCCCTGCGACGCTTCTTATTCGGCCCCGTTCTGGTGGCCGGCAACGATTCTCTCCTGGGCCTCTACGACCCGGGGGGCAAGCTGCTCGCTAAACCGGCCTATTCGACCGTCATACCCTCAGACGACCATTTCTTCTTAGTCCGCCAGGGCGATAAATGGGGTCTGCTTGATAGTATCGGCCGGACTGTGTTCGCCCCGCAATTCGACAACGTCTACCTTGATGACCTTGGCCGCTTCGCTTTCGGCGGGCATATCCTGGCCGCCCGGGATTCGCTATGGGGCGTCGTCAGCACCGGCGGAGCCGTCATCCATCCCTTCGACCGGCACCTGAAGGACGAGCGCTTTGCATACTCGTTCGAAAAACAGCGCCGTTTCCGGTATAGGAGCGAAATCGACTTGCTCCAGGAAGGGTTGGAGAAGACCTACGAGGGCGGCAAAACCGGTTTTCTCGGGCTTGACGCTACTGCCGTACCCGCCCGCTATGCCGCCGCCTACTATTTCTCCGATTCGGTCGCCTGGGTCAGCCGCGATAACCGGTCGTGGACCCTCATCGACCGCCAGGGCCGCGAGCTTTTTACACCCCGGTTTGCCGGCGCCCGCGTTTATTCGTTCCAGGCCGGCGTGGCACCCGTCGAGCTGCCGAATAAAAAGTGGATCCTGATCGGCAAGTCGGGGCAGCAGCTGACACGCGCGGAATTTGACTCGATTCACGTCTTCCACACAATTAACCGCGAAAAATTCGATTTCATCAGTGACGATGGCCTGATCCTGGTCAAAAAGAACAACCTGTGGGGTGTAGTCGATTCGACCGGCCGCGTCATCATCGAGCCGGTCTGCGACGAGATCTACAATCGCGACCGCAGTGAGTACTGGACCAGGGAGCAGACGGTGTCGTTCGACGGCTGTATCAAGATCAAAAAAAACGGCAACTGGGGTATCATCGACCAAACGGGCGCCACCTTGCTCGAACCGATCTACGACGACATTGCGTCGAGCAACGAATACGAGCCGCGCTTTTGCTCCGAAGGCATCTTTGTCATCAAGGCCGACGGTAAATGGGGATACCTCAGTGCCGACCGTACGGTCGACATTGCAGCCAGATTTAATGCAGTCGGCCTGTTCAAAAACGGTATTGCGGAGGTTAAGATATATGAAGAGGAATTTCGAATAAATACAAAAGGGGAAATAATCTTAAGGGCACCCTAGCAATTAAATAATTTAGGTTTATTCCCTGTGACGAGGTCTTTTTACGAGATATTAAAAACCTGGAAGACGCCCACATCACGCATCCTGATTTTAAGAAGGTAAAGCAACCTTCTTACGGTAAATCCGCCAAATAAGAAAAAGACTTCTGCTCAAAATCAAGGGCGCAACAAAAGGTAGACATCCCGTTGGTAATAGCCAGAAAGGGCGCCTGCATTTGCAGGTTGTAGCGCGCGGCCTGCTCGAAGGTCCGGCGGGTGAGCGGCACCTTCGGCGATTTTAGCTCCAGCAGCAACCAGGGCTTTAGGTCGGCATCGAAGACGACAATATCGCAGCGTTTGCGCAGGCCGTTGAACTCGAAGCCCACCTCTACCCGAATGCGATTGGCCGAATATTTTTTTATTTCCAGCAAATACAACAGCACCAGCTGCCGCAGCAATTCTTCCGGCCCCAACACCACCTCTTTGCGCCGCACAGGATCGAACACGAAGGTGGCCTCCTCCGACCGTGACAAGCGGAGTTGGGGTTGAAATTGCAGGAAATCGAGTTCGAGCAGCAAAGAGAGTTATGAGTTATGAGTTATGAGTTATAAGCGGTGGACGGTTGATTACCAACCTTTATCAACCCTTATCAACCTTCATAAACCCTTTTTTCAGAGCGCTTTACGCAGCCGGGCCACCGGAATATTCAGTTGCTCGCGGTATTTGGCCACGGTACGCCGGGCGATGTTGTAGCCCTTTTTCATCAGCACGGACTTGAGTTTTTCATCCGACAGTGGGCGGCGCTTGTTCTCCTCAGAAATCATGTCGGAGAGGATTTTTTTCACTTCCAGCGTGGAGACTTCTTCGCCTTCCTGGGTGGACAGGCTTTCGGAAAAGAATTCTTTGAGGCGTTTGGTGCCAAATTCGGTCTGGACGTATTTGGAATTGGCCACCCGCGAGACGGTGGAAATGTCCAGTCCCGTCACGTCGGCGATGTCTTTCAGGATCATCGGATGGATTTTCCGCTGATCGCCGGTCAGGAAATACTCTTCCTGGTGACTCATTAATGCACTCATGGTCAGCATCATCGTCTGCTGACGCTGTTTGATGGCATCAATAAACCACTTGGCGGAGTCTATTTTTTGTTTGATAAACAGCACGGCCTCTTTCTCTTTTTTGGAGGGGCGGCGGCCATTGCGGCCCGAGTGAAAGGCCCGCAACATCTCGCGATATTGGTCGCTGATACGCAGATCGGGGGCGTTGCGAGCATTGAGCGTAAGTTCCAACTCACCGTCGCGGTTATTGACCAGGAAATCGGGCACCACATAGTTGGTAGCGCGGTCGCTGCGGCTGGCAAATCCACTGGCGGGCTTGGGATTCAGTTTGAGGATTTCGCCGATGGCCTCCTTCAGGTCTTCTTCATCAATGTTGAGCTGGCGGCAAAGTTTGGGGTAGTGCTTTTTGGTAAATTCCTCAAAATACTGATTGATGATCCGAATCGCAATATTGATGGCCAGCCGGTTTTCGTAGCTCAGCACGTCATCATCCTGGCGCAGCCGCTGCTGTAGCTGGAGCGCGAGGCATTCTTGCAAATCGCGTGCGCCCGTGCCCGGCGGATCGAAAAGTTGAATTTTGGTGAGCAGTTCCCCGATTTCCTTTTCAGTCGTACTCACGTTCTGGCTGAAAAGAAGATCATCCACCATCGCAGCGGGATCGCGACGGAGGTAGCCATCGTCGTCAATAGAACCGATGATCTGCATGGCCACTGCCGTCTGGCGGGGGTCAAGTTCGAGCAGGCCAAGTTGCTCCTCGAGGTACTCATGAAAAGTATGCTCAAAGGCGAACGGGATGGTTTTGTCGTCATCGTCGCCATTGCGTTCATCGCCGCGTGTCTTGTAGGTATTTGGGTCTTCCTCGATGAAATTCACCAGGTAGTCATCCAGCTCTACGTCGTCTTCGCGCATACTGATCGTGTCGTCGTCGGCATAGTCATCGGCGGCTTCGCGTTCGATGGTTTCTATTACCTCGCCGCCATCCACATCGCCGGACACATCGCTATCCGTGTCGGCCTGACCGGATTCGGCTTTTTCTTCGCGTTCGTAATAGCTCAGATCGGCATCCGACAGGTCCATTTCCGACATCCCCTCATTGGGGTCCATGCCTTCGTCGCCCTCTTCCAGCGCAGGGTTGATCTCCATCTCTTCCTGGATGCGTTGCTCCAGGGTAGCAGTAGGGATTTGCAGCAGTTTCATCAGCTGAATCTGCTGCGGCGATAGTTTTTGCTGAAGTTTTTGGGTAATTGTCTGTCTTGGTCCGTGCAAGGCCATTGTGTCAGGGGGATTAATGTTGGAACAATTGATGGGCAATTTTTGGAATAGAAGGCCAAAGATAAGCGATTGACTAAAACCGCCCCATCAAATGAAGGGCCAATTTTAAAAAAGGCATTTTATTGCTAAATTTCATTATTTATATTAATTAAAATAAAAATTTATAAAAAATTGAAAATAATTGATTTAACTAAATGAATGTAAATTTTACGCTATTTGAAATTATTTTATAAAAAATTCAAATTACAAAAAATCATCAATCCGTATTTGACGCTGTCATCAGGGATTTGAACGTAATTTCCTGACAGGTTAATCCTGATTTGGGCCCGTAACATTGCAAATACAATACCTGGAAAGGCGAGATCAATATCCTGTGTAAAAGCCTGTGCATCAAAATCCTGATCTTTGCATATTGCAGCTGTTTTCCGGCGTTTCCACCTGTATGGAGACCCACTGTTCAGCTATGATTTGCCTTGTTTCTCTATGGTTTACCAAAGTCTGCTCCTCTCGTTTTGCCTTACAGCCGTGCTCGGTTATGGTAATCTTTGTCCTGAATAAACTGCCTTGAAAATGGACCTAAAAAAGCAATTTACGCCTTCGATAAAAGTGGATTTTTCCTTCATCAGATTCTACGAAATCCCCTTTGCCTTTTTTGCAGAATGGCTCTATCTCGTGCTGGAAATCTCCAAAATTATGCAGCCTGGTTTTCAGGTGGACATTCCGAAAAAGCGGTTGGACTGGTTTAATTTTCCAGACAGGGAAGTGTATGAACGGGAGAATGGAGCGAGTCATATTTTGCGCACTTCTTCGGCTCTGCTCACGAAAGGGGAACACACTATTCAGGTACTGGCGCAATATGGCTACGCAAACATTCCCGGCCAATACATTATAATAAAACCCCAACTGACTAATGGACGCCTCTTTTCGCGTAATTTGATGCAGAACACTGTTATCAATTTTGATATGCAACTGGAAGAAACACAGTTGGCAGCAATAGAAGAGGTGTTCTATGTTTTTCAATAGCCACTTGCCTTTGCATCTTCTCGCAAGCGTACTACCTTTGCCCTCCCGCGAAGCCAACCCTCACTTGAATCCACCGAATCCATGTCCGATATATTCGAAAAAGTCCAGCAAACCATCACCGCCGTCGCTGCCGATGCACCCAGCACCACTGAACTGCTGGAAGCCTTCCGCATTCGCTATCTCGGTACCAAAGGCGAGATCAAGGCTTTGATGGAAGAAATGCGCGCCGTACCGAACGAGCGCAAACGCGAGTTTGGCCAGCTGATGAACACGCTGAAACTGCAGGCCGAAGAAAAGTACGCCGCCCTGAAATCCGCCCTGGAAGCCCAGGCAGAAAGCGCGGTAGGGCAGCAACTGGACCTCACCGCGCCCGGCGAACCGCTGCCACTCGGCTCCCGCCACCCGGTGGCCGTGACCATGAATCGCATCGTGGACATCTTCGCTCGCATGGGTTTCGCAGTGGCCGATGGCCCCGAAATCGAGGACGACTGGCACAATTTCACGGCCATGAACACCCCGGAAGACCACCCGGCCCGCGATATGCAGGACACGTTCTATGTGGTGGATGCGCCGGGCATGTTGCTGCGTACCCACACGTCGCCGGTGCAGGCACGGGTGATGGAAAACCGGCAGCCGCCTATTCGGATCATCGCGCCGGGCCGGGTGTATCGCAACGAGACTATTTCTACGCGCTCCCATGCGCAGTTTCACCAAGTGGAAGGCCTGTATGTGGACGAGGGCGTTTCTTTCGCCGATCTGAAGCAAACGCTGCTGCATTTTGCCCAGGAAATGTTTGGCGCGACCAAAATCCGGCTGCGCCCGTCGTTTTTCCCATTCACCGAGCCTTCGGCAGAAATGGACATTTGGCTGGGAACCGACACCGAGAAAAACAGTCGCCTGACCAAAGGCACCGGCTGGCTGGAAATTCTCGGCTGCGGCATGGTGGACCCGCAGGTGCTGGAAAATTGCGGCATTGATTCCCAAAAATACAGCGGTTTTGCATTCGGCATGGGCATCGAGCGGCAGGCCTTACGCCTTTATGAGATTGGGGATATCCGGCTGCTGTTTGAAAATGATGTGCGCTTTTTGCGGCAGTTTGCTTCGGCGATGTAGCAACGCGGATATAACGGATTAAAAAGATTTACGCGGATTCCCAGCAAATTACGTCTGACTAATTTCCAATAACTAGTTACTAAATAATGTCCGACCAAGGTTACGTCACCACCAATCTCTCGCCCGGCGGTGTGGCGGAAATTACGTTTTTTCATCCCGGCCACAACAGCCTGCCCAGTCGTCTGCTGACGGCTTTGACGGAGGCATTCGAGGCAGCGGGCAAGGAAAAGGCAGTGAAAGTGATCGTGCTGCGCAGTGCGGAGCATAAGACCTTTTGCGCCGGGGCGAGTTTCGATGAGTTGGCAGCCATTCACGATTTTGACACCAGCCTGGCCTTTTTTTCCGGCTTTGGGCGGGTCATCAATGCGATGCGGCGTTGCCCGAAAATCATTGTCGGGCGTATTCACGGCAAGGCGGTAGGCGGCGGCGTGGGTTTGGCGGCAGCCACCGATTATTGTATGGCTTCCATGTACGCGTCCATCCGGCTGAGCGAACTGGCGGTGGGTTTTGGTCCGTTCGTGATCGGCCCGGCGGTGGAACGGAAAGTAGGTGCGGGCGCGTTTGCGCAACTGGCCCTCACCCCAGACGAGTGGCAGACCGCAGAATGGGCCAAAGCCAAAGGGCTGTTCCAGGAATCGTTCGAGACGGTGGAGCAATTAGACGCTTATATCGCTCATTTCTGCGAAAAACTATGTGCCTACAGCCCGGAAGCACTCGGCGAATTAAAACAAATGTTCTGGCAGGGCACTGAACATTGGGATACCTTATTGCCCGAACGGGCGGCCATCAGCGGGCGATTGGCCCTTTCAGAGGCTTCCAAACGGGCGATTGAGGCTTTTAAAGCAAAATAAATATTTATGAACGAAGATCATTTTTCTCCCGATGGGCAATACAATTTGCTCCTCGGTATGTATGAAATGCGGATGTCGCATTGGGTGCAAAATCCGGGGTTATACGATGTGAAATCCGGGGCTGTTCTGTTCGATGCTCCTTCCCTGTGGTCAGCCGAGGCAGTAGAATGGTCGCCCGATAGCACTTCTGTATATCTGAATATGCGTCTGTACCCGGGCAGCAAACCCGGTATAAACCTCTGGTTATATCCCGCTACCAGCGAAGGAAAGGTGGAGGTTGATCAACCTGCTGATGCCAAAGAACCAGCCAGGATCATTACGGGCAGTTTTGCGGAAATATTGCGGTTTCTGAACACTTATTAAAATAGTGCCTACCTTTTGATGGACGCTGGCGTTTTATCTTGTTGGAGGCTAAACCCGCTGGTACACTAATTCAATTTTGGGTTTAACTCAATGCAGGTAACGTTTTGTGCATGGCTAAACCCGCCAGTACACTAATTTAATCTTTCATAAATCCCGGCAATACACCATAAGCCAAGCCAACAAAAAAGCAGGATGGATTTCATAGTGTTTTTGTTTAAGTAATGATTGTCTACACCATGTTAACACCACATGGCGCAGACCAGAACATGACCACCCCGCGCTGCTTAGTCATCTATACGCGTATGGAAAGTACCTTCGGTAAAAAACAGCGTATCCGCCACATTGATGCTGCCCTTCAAGGTGCGGTAGAGTGTCAGGTGAAACTTCCCCCGAAACTCGTCTTTGCGGTTGTTGTATTCAGTAATTTCTAAATAACTGGTAGAATCGGTAGTTGCGATTTCATATATGTCATTTATTACATCGTCGTAACCGTGAAAATATTCAGCTCCTACTAAAGAATCATCTGGGGGTTGGCTCGAAGTATAGGATACTGAATAGCGACCTACTTTTTGGGGGATTTTAAAAATATACAACTCATCCAACCGAATATTATCTTGATCAAAAGTTTCAACAGCAATATTCATTTTTTCTTCTGAAAAATTATGTTGAACAGCGAATATTTTACCTGTCCAAGGCTCTCCATTTTTCAATACAGATATCTCCCCCCAGTAATCTCGTTTGCCATTATCTTTCTTACAGGCCAATATACAGCATAAGCCAAGGCAACAAAAAAGCAGGACGGATTTCATAGTGTTTTTGTTTAAAGAATGATAGTCTGCACCATACTAACACCGCATGGTGCAGACAAGAACATGCCCATCCCGCGCTGCTTAGTTATCTATACGCGTATGGAAAGTACCTTCGGTAAAAATCAGCGTATCCGGCACATTGATGCTGCCCTTCAAGGTGCGGTAGAGTGTCAGATGGAACTTCCCCCGAAACTCGTCTTTACGGTTGTTGTATTCGGTGATTTCCAAATAACTGGTAGAATCGTTTTCCGCAAGATCATAGACATCATATAGGACATCTTCATAAACGTTAAAATATCGGGCACCCACTAAAGAATCATCTGGTGGCTGATTAATGGAGTAACTCAATTTATACCTGCCAGACGCTTTGGGAATTTTGAAGAACAACAAATTATCTATATTAATATCTTCTTCAGTAAACTTTTTAATAGTTATGTCTACCTTTTCTTTCGAAAAAGTATGTTGTAAAGCTATAATTTTGCTATTCCACATCTCTCCGTTTTTCAGCACGGAAACCTCCCCCCAATAATCTCGTTTACCATTATCTTTCTTACAGGCCAATATACAGCATAAGCCAAGGCAACAAAAAAGTAGGATGGTTTTCATAGTGTTTTTGTTTAAGGAACGTGCGTAACATCAGTTATTAATTGTGTCTTCGTGTTGAGTTGTCAGGTCGTAGAGAAACGGAGACATCCACACAAGCCAGGTTATTAGAAATGCCCTTGATCAGGAAATTCCGGATGACCTGGCTTGTGTGGATGTCTTTACTGCGTTACGACATGACAACTAAGAAAAACGAAACTTCACACATTATTTTTTACACGTTCCTAAATAACTAATGTTACGCAGAGATTACAAAGCGAACGAGTGGCGTGTGTGGCGTTTGCGAAACCTCCAAAGGTTTCGTAAACGTATTTCGTACGTAACATCTGTAAATAATGATAGTCTGCACCATTGGCATGGTACAGACAAAAAGAAAGAACAGTCCTTTAGGAACGTGTAAAAACCAACTTGTGACTTTCTCATACCCCCCTGCGGCTTTAGCCGGGGGTAAAAAGTATGAGTAGGACGTTGAACCCGAATTATTGGTTGGTTCGGGGAAATAAATTAATCCAACGACCATGCTGAGAGCAGCATCGTTTGCTTATAAATCTATATATGTCATCCCAATTGGACAGGGATGACATATATAGCAGGTAAACACTTTCACGTAAACAGCCGTTATAACGACCCGAGGGCTAATCAGCCGTTCAGTGCGCGAAATCAATGATGCCGCTGCGGCCATAGAGCATGAGCACCAGGGCCGTGATCAGAAAAAGAAACATGCCCAGATAGAGCATACAGTACCCTTTACCCCGTGAATTTTGAATAGTATCCATTTTATCCGAATGATTTGATGCTTAAAGTGGGGCAAAAGTATAAAGAGCGGCGAAGAATTGGACGTGACAGCGAATTTTTCCTTTCATTCCTTCAAAACCCTGCCTGACGAGGTGCCGACTGACGAAAATATTTTGCCTGCTCAACCCGGTTGCCATTTGGGAGTAGGCGGCCAAAATTGTATCTTCGCGCTCGAATTTGCCCCTAAAAAGGCGGTTAACACAAAAACATACCGGACGTCTCACCATTTTCTCACCTTCTTACGTCTATCACCTGAAAGTTGCCTGTTGGCACAAAAACATGACCGACGTCATCCAATTATTGCCCGAAAGTGTAGCCAATCAAATTGCCGCCGGAGAAGTGGTGCAACGCCCCGCCTCGGTGGTCAAGGAACTGCTGGAAAATGCCGTGGATGCCGGGGCGACACACATCAAATTACTGTTGCGCGATGCGGGCAAAACCCTCATTCAAGTAATTGATAATGGCTGCGGTATGTCGGAGACCGATGCCCGCATGAGTTTTGAACGCCATGCAACCTCCAAAATCCGGGATGCCAAAGATTTATTTGCCATCAACACGATGGGTTTTCGCGGCGAGGCACTGGCTTCCATCGCGGCAGTGGCGCAGGTGGAACTGCGCACCCGCCGTACGCTCGACGAACTGGGCGTGCGGATTGTCATCGAGGATTCAACAGTAAAAGTGCAGGAAGCTTGCCAGACGCCCGCCGGGACGAGTATTGCGGTGAAAAATCTGTTTTATAATGTGCCCGCCCGGCGCAATTTTTTAAAAAGTGATCCCGTGGAAATGCGCCATATTCTGGACGAATTTCAGCATGTAGCGATGGCGCATCCCGATCTTTTTTTCTCGCTGCACCATAATGACCAGGAAATTTTTCATTTGCCGCCCGGCAATTTACGGCAGCGCATCGTGAAGATTTTTGGCGAACAGGTGAATAAAAAACTGGTGCCGGTGGAAGAAAAAACCGACATCCTGCGCATCACTGGTTTTGTGGGCAAACCCGATTATTACAAAAAAAACCGTGGCGAGCAGTTGTTTTTTGTCAATAAACGCTTCATCAAAAGCAGTTACCTGCACCACGCGGTGATGAGTGCTTATGAGGAAATGTTACCCGCCGATAGTTTTGCGCTCTATACCTTGTTTCTCGATATTGACCCGGCGCGGATAGACATCAACGTGCATCCGACCAAGCAGGAAATCAAGTTCGACGATGAAAAACTGGTGTATAACTACCTGAAAGTCACGGTACGCCATGCCCTCGGTACGCACAACATCACGCCGACCCTCGATTTTGAACAGGAACCGGCCTTCCAGGTGACCCCGACGCGTACGCCCACGCTGAACCAACCTGCCAATTCAAGTTCTTCTTCGGGCAACTATGGATCCAATCGCCCGGAAGACCGTCGCCACCAGGATAATCTGCGCAACTGGCAGCGGGCCTACGAAGGGCTGGATATGTTTGCCGCGACCAGTGGCAGCGGGGCCACGCCTGCTGAACGGGCGGACGCAGATATATTCCCTTCTGCCGAACCGGGCGGCGGTGAAACCTACTTTGAGGTGCGGGCCAGTGCCGAAAACACGCGTTTGGACGATGAAACGGGCAGTTTTTCCAAAGGTGGAAAAGAACCGTATCAGATTCATGGTCAATACATTGTGAGCCCGATTAAGTCGGGATTTTTATTGATAGATCAGCAGGCGGCCAGCGAACGTATATTGTATGAGCGTTATGCGGAAGCCCTGGGCAACCAGCCAATGGCTACGCAAAATGCCTTATTTCCGAAAACGCTCGAACTGGCTCCGGCAGATGCCCTGCTGCTGCGCGGTATTCTGCCGGAAATAAATCGCCTGGGCTTTGAGATCGCTGAATTTGGCGGAAATGCGTTCGTGGTGCATGGTACGCCCGCCGAGTTGAGCGGCAATCAGTCGGAGGAAACATTGGTAGAAAAACTGCTGGCGCAATACAAAGACAATCTGGACCTGGATGTGGACCTGCATGATAATCTGGCCCGGGCGATGGCGCGCAGTGCTGCTTTGCGGCGCGGTCAGTCGCTGTCGGTACCGGAAATGCAGGATTTGACCGACCGATTGTTTGCCTGCGCAGTACCGTTTGCGAGTCCTTCCGGGAAAAAATGTTTTATCACTTTTGGGCTGGATGAGCTGCGCAAGCAGTTTGAAGGATAAAAAATTTCCTCCATTCAAAATCGTTTTTCGTCGAATATAACGTGCTGAATTTTAACACCTTAGCACATTTGCAATTTAGCACATTTACTGACGATGTCTTATTTTAATTTTCAACAACCTTTTTCCGGCGTAGTCCGGCATCTGATTATTATCAACGTGCTGATGTTTGTGGGGACGTATGTCGTGTTGGGCACAGAACGCTGGGATGTGGTGACGGGTACGGGGTATTTGGGGCGGTTGCAATTGGCGGCGTTTCTGCCGGGTTCGCCGCACTTTCAGCCCTACCAGGTATTGACGCACATGTTCATGCACAGCAATATCATGCATATTTTGTTTAATATGCTGTCGCTGTATTTTTTTGGGACGATGGTGGAAATGATCTGGGGGCCACGGCGATTTTTGTTCTTTTACCTGTTTTGTGGCGTCGGGTCGTGGGGCTTGCAAATGCTGACGCAATGGTGGGATATTCGGCAGGGAACCGAACTGGCTGAAATTGCGTATAATATTCCGATGCTGGGTGCTTCCGGGGCGGTTTTTGGCATTTATGTGGCTTTCGCCTGTTTATTCCCCAATGTGGAGATTCGGTTGCTCTTTCCGCCGATAGCATTGAAAGCGAAAGTATTCGTACCGATCATCGCGGCACTGGAATTGATCTACGGCGTAGGCGGATACGCACAAGGGGTAGCGCATTTTGCACACTTAGGCGGCGCTTTATTCGGTTTAATCCTTATTTTGGTGTGGTATAAGGGGCGATTGTTTAAGTAACATCAAAAACACTGCAATTATGGCCGTTTTTCGGTCCATCAGGGACGATATTAATTACGCTTTTAGCAATGGAAACATGGTGACCCGCCTGGTCATCATCAATTTTGCTGTGTTCGCTTCGGTGAATATTTTCCATTTTTTGCTGTGGCTGGCCCTCGGCGGCGACCGTGCGCATACCAATGAGGTGTTCAATAATACCCTAAACTGGTTTTGTATGCCTGGCGACTGGCATCTGCTGTGGCGGGTATGGGCACCCATTACGAGCATATTTTTGCACGAGGGATTCTGGCATTTCCTGAATAATATTATCGGACTTTACTTGTTCGGCAAGATCGTGGGCGACCTGATCGGCGACCGGCGGGTGCTGCCGGTGTATTTGCTGGGCGGCTTGGTCGGTAATGCGCTCTACCTGCTTTCGGCACAAATTCCGCAGTTCAACGTGGGGTATTATGCGCTGGGAGCCTCGGGGGCGATTATGGCCCTGGCGGGTACGGCCCTCGTTTTGGCACCCGACTACCGGGTGATGTTGTTTTTGCTGGGTGAAGTAAAATTGAAGTACATCGTGCTGGTCATCGTTTTGCTGGACCTGGTGGGTATTGCCAATCAATCCAACACCGGCGGCCATGCAGCACATATTGGCGGATTTTTGTTCGGCTGTTTTTTTGTCTATCGCCTGCGGGATGGAAAAGATATGTCGGAATGGGTGGGTCGGATATTGGATACTATCCGGGGCTGGTTTTCCCGGCGGCCACGGCGACATTCGGCCCCACGGCGTCGCCCGCAGCCAGCTATGAAAGCCACTACTTTTGGCAAGGCGAAAGGCAGCAATGTCAGCGACGTACCGACATACTCCTTTCAGGATCAATTGGATGCGATCTTAGATAAAATAAAACAGCAAGGGTATGACAGCCTTTCGCAGGAAGAGAAAGACTTTTTGTACCAGGCCAGTAAAAAATAAATAAAAGGCAAATTGCAAATTGCAAAAGGCAAATAGAGCAACGGGCATCCCGATTTATCAAAATCGGTTATGAAAATCAATGCTTTATGGGCAGTTTTGCTTATTTAATTAACCATGAGTTCGTTGTTCAGCCACATTTTGAAAATAGCGAGCGCGTTGGTAGTGGTGCTGACTTTGCTGGCTTATGTGTGTCCTTATGTGAATCCCATTCGTTTTAGTTGGCTGGCCTTTTTTGGCACCGCCTTTCCCTGGATTCTGCTGGCCAACGTTTTGCTGATGCTGATCTGGGCGTTGCGACTCAATCGGTTTGCTTTTTACCATCTGGGCATGATCGCTTTGGGCTGGCAGTACGTCACCGGGTTCATCGGTTTTGATACTTCCAAAGCCACCGTACCGGAGAGTGCCATCACGGTGACCACGCATAATCTCGGTGGTCTGTGGCGCGGCCAGAAAAAACTGACCGATGCGCTGCGCGAAAAAACGGCCTCCGACTACGCCCGGTTTTTGCAGGAAAATGGCTTTCCCGACATCCTGTGTACCCAGGAAACAAGCGGTAAATTCTATCGCCTGCTGGCCGAAAAAATGGGCTATCCGCATACTTTCAATCTCAAAAAAGGCACCGTTATCCTGAGCCGCTTCCCGATGGAAGGTGGCGGCGAAATTCCCTTCGGCAAAACCGCCAATTCCTCGCTCTGGGTGGATATACGGATTGAGAAACGAATCGTGCGCGTCTATAATGTTCATTTACAGTCGAATAGAGTCACCAACGCCACAGAAAAAGTAATAGACGAAGCCGAACTGGATGAAGGCGAAACCTGGCACGACATCGGGAATGTGCTGAATAAAGTCGGCGATGCCACCCAAATCCGGGCCGAGCAGGCTCAATTGCTCTGCGACCACATCGCGGCTTGCCCGCATCCGGTCATCATTTGTGGCGACTTCAACGACACGCCCAATTCCTACGTGTACGGCCTGATTGCGCAAGGCCTCGCCGATACTTTTCGGGAAAAAGGCTGGGGTTTCGGCACCACTTTCGGGGGGGCACTGCCGCTGTTGCGCATTGATTATATCCTGACCGAGCCGAGTTTCCGCACGTACGCATGCCAAACGGTGCGCGGGCCATTCTCCGACCACTACCCGATTTTTGTGTCGCTGGGTATTCGGTAAATTAATGCGTCCAATAGACGTAATATGGCCAATATCTCGGCCTACCTTCGTCCGCTTTTCGTACTCAATATGCTGCTAGAAGGAATTGTATTGGGGCTCACGCTCAGCCTGATGATTGGGCCACTGCTTTTTGCGATTGTTCAGGCCGGTCTGGTTGGCGGTTTTCGGGCCGGTGCGGCGATTGGAGCAGGTATTTGGGTGAGCGATGCCTTGTTTGCGCTGCTCACTTACTACGGCACCTCCGCGCTGGCGTCTTTTACGGCTTTGCCAAATTTTCGGCTGTGGGCAGGACTGGTGGGCGGATTGCTGCTCGTATCTTTTGGCATTGGCAGCCTCCTGAAACGGCCCATGCAAACTCCGCTGCTATCCACAATTTTGCCCGCCCCCAATCTCTGGCTATATGCTGTGCGCGGCTTTTTGATCAATACCGTCAATCCATTCACCGTATTTTTTTGGATCGGCATTGGCAGCGGCGTCATCGCCACGCGCCAAGCGGGCGGCGGCGAAGCCCTACGCTTCTTTGGTGGTATGCTCGGCACCCTCGCCCTGGCCGATCTCCTGAAGGCCTGGGGCGCCAAAGGTCTGCGCCGATGGCTCACGCCGCGACATTTGCGCTGGGTGCAGCAGGGAATCGGGGTGCTTTTGATCGTTTTTGGGGTGGTGTTGGTGGGCCGGGCGATATGAGATAACCGTTTCCCAATTTTTTCGGTCTACTGGACTGCTTTAAGCAAATAAGCATCCAGGTAATTTATTATAGAGTGAGGTGTCCCTGAAAAAATCACCTTTCCATGTAAAGATATGTTTTTTCTTACAATCACTTTTAAGGCTATTCTACCCACCTTACACAATCCCCCGAAACCAGCCCCGTTCGCTCCCCCATCGGCACTGAAGCCGGAATACCCGGCGCCTGCACCGCCTCCCCATTTACTTCTTTTCCCGCCAATTCAAGATTCAAGGCCAGCAGTCGCGTGAGCATCGCGTTCACGTCGGAAGGGGGAACTTCGGCCCAGCCGTAAGCGGCCAGCACGGCCCGGTCAAGTGACTCCTGCGCGTCGCGGAGCGGGTTTTTGCCCGGCTTGTCGAGTGTGCGGTAGAGGTCGCGGAGGCTCATGTGCCCTTTGGTCATATAGTCGTGGCGGAGCGTACGTAAGGCTTGGGAAGCGTGGGCAACAGCTTGTACCTGCGGCAATGTAGGTGACTGTGGCCAGGGGAAGGTGTCCCAAACGCTATCCGTGGTATAACGGGCATCACCTTTCATGGTAGAGCATTTTTCTTTGAACCATTGCGCGTGCAGTCCGCTCTGAATTATGCCGAAGGAGTAATCGTCTGGAAAAGTGAAGACGATGAGAGCTGCATTTGGGTTGATTTTGGAAGAAATAAATTCAAAAATAGGCCGTTTTGTGACTTGGGCGCAAGAAATATAGCGAGGAATTTTAGCAATAGCGGCGAGCATTTCTTCGCGGCCGTAGGCTAATTTCCACCATGAATTATAAAAATTGATATGGTGTTTATTGACTTTTGCTTTTGGATTGTTGGCCAACGCAGCAGCGTTTTCAGCCTGTTGCTTTTCGGCCTTCTCCTTTTTTTTGGGTAATACTTTTGCTTCAATAATTTTGAAAATCTCCTTGTACGCGACTGCCTCAATTAAGTCTTTTCCACTGAAATCAACCACAAACCTGCCCGGCTGACCACCCAAATTGGACAACAATTCGTCGCCGGTAAGAAATGGTCGCAACACCTCCGCGTAATCCGGATGTTTTTGAAGAAGTTGCTGCGCCACCTTTTTTTCTAGCAAAAAACCTTCATGCCCGTGTGTTTGGCCTTGAAAAACGACTTTCGGCTTGGTATTGCAAGTTAAAATGCGGGCCGCAGTAGTGTCAATTTGCAGCGAAAGGCTACTGTTGATATATGGCATTTCGTGGCGCGTGAGGCTATGGTCAGCGTTTTCAGTAAAAAGCACCTTCATTCCCGGTTCCTCACCTTTTTTCCAGTTCACTATGCTGACATACACAGCGGCCTCGCCCGACCAGTCCTGCGATGACACGGCTTCCACGATAGTGCCGCCATTTTGCACAATGTAGTCGAGGCTGCTCTCGCGACTGTTGTTCTGGCGGATGGTATTAGTGCCCACCAGCCCGGCATATTGCCCTTCGGATAAGTGCTGGTGAGCCAGGTAAAACCAATAGACGCAGAAGTCGGCGCGGCCGTTTACGCCAGGGTAGGCATTGTGGAGTTGATTCAGATATTCTATACCAAATTCCTGTTGCATTTTGTTTTTGGACTGGTAAGGCGGATTGCCGATGATGGCTTCGCAGGCCGGCCAGTCGATGAACAGCGCGTCGGCGCAGACAATGTTGCCGTCTAGGTTGTCAAGCGGCAAGGCGGCATCTCTGTTGTCGAAGGCTTCTTTGGCCACAAGTTCCTTAGCGATGGCCAGGGTGACTTTGGCCAGTTCGACGGCGTACTCGTTTTTATCAATCCCGTAAAACTGGCGGATAGAGACGTAAGGTTCATCAAGCAAAAACTGTTGGAGGCGTTTGGTGTCGTCGCGGCTCGTAGAGGCAGCACGGATGCGGGCGAGCAGGTTTTTTTCGAGCAATTTCATTTCGCGATAAGCGATGAAGAGGAAATTGCCGGAACCGCAGGCGGGGTCGAGCACCCGGAACTGGCGTAGTTCGCGCAGCAGCGCGTAATAGTCGTCAAGGGTCTCGGCAGCTTCGATGCGGCGCAACCAAGGTTGAGTGATGACCGGGCCAACGACTTTTTTGATGTCCTGCTCCGAGGTGTAGTGCGCACCGAAGACGTGGCGGGCATCGCGCTCCATTACCGCCTCGAAAATAGAGCCGAAGATGGCGGGGTTCACATTGGCCCATTCATAATTGGCAGCTCCCCAGAGGCAGTTGAGTTCGTAGTCAGTGAGTTCGAAGGAGTAGGTCGTTTGGAAAATACCGCCGTTGAAATAATCCACGTCTTTGTAACGCCCGGCAGGTGTACGGTTGGGCGTGTTCATTTCCCGAAAAAGCCCGCCCACAAGGTCGTAGGAAGAGGCTTTTGTGTCCAGGCATTCTTTGATAAGCCGAGAGAATAACAGGTCGGGCAGCAAATCGGCATCTTCAGCAAACATGGCGACGACGCACTGAAGGCTGTAGCGCAGGGCTTCGTTCTTCGGTACGCGCCGCTGGAGCATAGATTTGTAAGCCCCGGCGATCTGGAAGGTTGCTTCTTTTGTAACGTCTTTCCGGTTGAGCGAGAAAATAGGTTTCTCGGGTGCTGGTAGCAGAAAACCAAAAGCCTCGCTGTGGTCGGGCAGGCGATCAAGCAGGATATTGTCGAGCGGCTCGTAGATATTGATATCGAAATCATAAATCCAGAACTCATCGAAGTTGCACAAAATCACATACTTAGGGCGGTCAGGCACCAACTGCGTCCAGTAACCAAAGGCTTGCTGGTAATGCAATTCCAATTTTTCGCCGGCCTTTTTCATTTCAATCAGGACGCGTGGTTTCCACACCAAATCGGCGAAGGACGTACCGCGCCGGGCTTCATTTTTGATGCGGAATTCGCAGGCCGCGCCCGCGCCTTTCAACCCGTCTAGGTAGCCAAGAGCGGTGAAAAAGCGGTCAAGAAAAATCTGGGCTTCCCCTTTTTCATCACCGCGTAGGTGCTGGCGACAGTATCGGGTAAAATCGGTAAGGGATTGCTGGATTGGCGTGGACATGATGCATGAATAATGACGGAAAAATTGGAGGCACCAAAGTAGGAAATCTGTGGGGAAAGAGCTGGCTGTGGGGCATTAAGGGAAAAGAATGGAAGCAGAAATGAATCTTGCTTACAACAAAATGTGATGGTGTTCATTAAACTGTGGAGGGTCATGGGGAGAAAAGCGTGACAAATCGGGGGCGATACAGCCGAATACCGCGACACTTGCGTTGGGTGCAACAAGCAATCGGGGTGCTGTTGATTGTTTTTGGGGTGGTGCTGGTGTTTCGGAGCGTGGAATGATTGTCATTTTAACGTTTTCCCTGTGTTTCTTGTTAAAATGTTATCTTTGCTGTCCTTTAAAAATCGGCGTTCTGTTTGATCTTCAATCGGCGCGTCCCATCTCCGACCTTTCTCTCTCTAATCTTGCCCGGTGTCTGTGAAACGAGTGCAAATAGTGGCCGCCCCGGTCCTTTTACCCAATGACAATGTGGTTCTCCTGGCCGAAAAGACCCGCCTCGACCAACTCGACAGCCTTCTTCTCCCTTCAGAACTTACTTTTTTACGCCAATCTGTTGGACGTGAAGTATATAGTTTTTTCTTTCCCCGGACCGAAGGTTCTGTATTTGTACGCTTGCTGAAAGCCGAAAAAAATCCCGCTATAGCCCAGGAAGCGGCGCGGCTGTCGGGTAATGAGCTGCTGCGCGAGCTACGGCAATACAAATTCGAGACGGTGGCGATCCATAATTGTTGCATAGAAAATCGGGCACTGGCGTTTATAGAGGGGCTGGCACTTGGCAGTTATCAGTTCCTGAAATACTTCACGCAGCCTGAAAAAAAAGCCAAGATTCTGCGGGAAATCCGGGTAGATGCTGATACGGCTACTGCTGCGGATATAAACGAATTGAATGCCCTGCTGGAAGCGACTTTTCTCGCTCGCGACCTGGTAAATGAACCCTATTCCCACCAAAGTGCCGAACGATTGGCCAAAGCACTGGAAGAAACCGGCGCAACTTGCGGTTTTACGGTCGAAGTTTTAGGAAAAGAAAAAATAGAAACCCTGAAAATGGGCGGCCTGCTGGCCGTCAATCGGGGTAGCCAGGATCCGCCACAGTTTTGCATTTTGGAATGGAAACCCGCCGAAGCCCGCAATACAAGACCTGTGGTGCTCATCGGCAAAGGCGTCGTGTTTGATACGGGTGGCCTCAGCCTGAAGCCCACCGAAGGGATGGACTACATGAAATGCGATATGGGCGGTGCAGCAGCGGTGGCAGGCGCAATAACCGTAGCCGCCTGTACGCACTTGCCTGTCCATATTGTTGGACTGATACCGATTACGGATAACCTGATCGGCGCGGGTGCTTTTGCTCCCGGCGATATTATCACTATGTACTCCGGCCAGACCGTGGAGATCATGAATACCGATGCCGAGGGCCGTTTGCTTTTGGCGGATGCCCTGCATTATGCGAAAAAGTACGACCCTGAATTAATTCTGGACCTCGCTACGCTGACCGGCGCAGCAGTACGGGCAGTGGGCAGTCAGGCGATTTGTTACATGGGTACGGCTTCGGAAGAAATAAAAAAGGCGTTTGAGGCCAGTGGCTGGGCCACTTATGAGCGTCTGGTGGAGTTGCCATTGTGGAAAGAATACGGGGATGAGCTGAAAAGCAACATTGCCGATTTCAAGAATCTGGGCTCTGGCAATGCCGGTGTGATCACTGCCGGCAAGTTCCTGGAGCATTTTGCGGGTGATTATCCGTGGTTGCATCTCGACATCGCCGGGCCTGCCTATCTTCGCACCGCCAATGGCTACCGCACCAAGGAAGGTACGGGCGTGGGTGTACGACTTTTGTACGATTTTCTGAAAAAAAATTATTTAGCACGATAAACTGTAAATGAGAAACGACTAAAAAACACCTTCGTCGTTCATCTTCTACAGTTCATAATTCATGGTAAAAAAAATGGGTAACATAACTATCGGCATTTCCTGCGGAGATATTAACGGCATCGGCCTGGAAGTCATCCTGAAGGCCATTGCTATCAAAAAGGTCGGTGCCAAATTCAAACTCATTATCTATGGCAGCACCAAAGTGGTCGCTTATCATAAGAATATTATTACCCAGGAAAATATTCAGTTCCACTCTATTATGTCGGCTGACGAAGCGCAGGCAGACCGGGTCAACATCATCAATTGCTGGCCTGATAATGTAAATATCACCTTAGGCAAAGCGACTGACCTGGGCGGCAAATGTGCGTATGATGCGCTGGAGCGAGCCGTAAAAGACCTGAAAGCGGGAGAAATAGATGCGCTGGTGACCGCTCCGATCCACAAGAAAGCCATGCAACTGGCGGATTTTCCTTTCGTGGGTCATACGGAGTATATCACCAATGAGTTTCAGGCCCGGGATTCGCTGATGTTCATGGTGTCCGACAACCTGCGGGTTGGTCTGGTGACCAATCATCTGCCCATCCGGGAAGTAGCCGCCGCGATCACGAAGGAAAAGGTGCTGCGCAAAATCCTCATTATGGCGGAGACCCTGAAGATTGATTTTAACATTGCCCGGCCCACCATTGCCGTATTCGGGCTCAATCCACATGCAGGCGATGAAGGCGCGATTGGCTCGGAAGATGAGGAAATCATCCATGCCGCCATCGAGGAAGCCAAATCCAAAGGCATCCTCGCGTTTGGCCCCTTCCCGGCAGATGGCTTTTTTGGTTCGAACCAGCAGACCAAGTTCGACGCCATTCTGGCCATGTACCACGATCAGGGTTTGGTGCCCTTCAAAGCCCTGTCTTTTGGGGCAGGAGTGAATTATACTGCCGGTCTGGCTTCGGTACGTACCTCGCCCGATCACGGAACGGCTTATGATATTGCCGGGAAAGGCGAAGCCGATGAAAGTTCCTTCATTAAAGCACTTTATCTTGCCGCCGATATTGTCCGGCATCGCACAGAATACCTGGATATGCACGCCAATTCGATTGAACGGCGCAAGCAGAAAACACTGGTGAGCGAGACGGGAGAAGATGAAGTCGTGGATGATGTGCTTCCGGAAGAATAAATTTTTCTCAGCCTGTTGCGAATAGGCCTGATGATGCTTCATCATACGGCTGAATTTGTACAAACAATTCAAAACGAACAACTTATGCCTGCCATTCTCGGCATTGACGTCGGCGCATCCGGTATAAAGGGCGCTTTGGTAAACCTTGAAAAAGGCAAGCTCCATGGGGAACGCATCCGAATTCCCACTCCGCAACCTTCTACACCCGAGCTGATGGGTGCGGCTGTCGCGGAGATGGTCGAATTTTTTAATTATCAGGGTCCTATCGGTTGCGGTTTTCCGGCAATTGTCAAAAATGGTATGGCCCTGTCGGCTGCCAATATTGACCCTTCCTGGATAGATACCAATATTGAAGAAACGTTTTCCAAAGCAGCAGGCAATCCGGTGTTTGCGACCAACGATGCGGACGCGGCCGGCCTTGCCGAAATGCGCTATGGCGTGGGCCGTGGGGAAGAAGGATTGGTGATGCTGATCACCATTGGTACCGGGTTAGGATCTGCCCTGTTTTATCGTGGGGAATTAATACCCAACACGGAACTGGGGCATTTACAGTGGAAAAACGGAAAATCCGCTGAACATTACTGCTCTTCCGGTGCCCGCGAACGGCTCAAAATCAGCCGGAAAGAATGGGCCGACCGCTTCAATGAATATTTGTTGCATCTGGAACGCCTGTTTTCCCCCGATCTATTCATTTTGGGTGGTGGGGAAAGCAAGTTCTATGAATCTTACAAGACACAATTGCACACCAACGCCCGCGTTATTCCAGCCAAATTGCTGAATAATGCCGGTATTATTGGTGCTGCTGCCTACGCTGCCGGAAAACAATAGGCCACCGGCAAGTTCAATACGCCGTAAAGTAAATTTTTGAGGATGTGGATATTTGAGTATTCGATCAATCGCCTGATAGTCAGGCGATTGATCGAATACTCTTCCAATACTCCAACCACTTCATAGTGTACTGGCAGCCCAAATTTTCTTTTATTCTTCTTCTTTCTCTACTGGTACCACCTGGCGATTTTGCTTTTCCAGTTCATCCAAAGCACGGTTGCGTCGGCGCTGCTCGTTGACGGAGACCAAGATGCTGATTTCGTAGAGCGCAAATAGGGGAATGGCCACTATCGTCTGCGACATCACATCGGGCGGGGTAATGATCCCGGCAATAATGACGATCACCACCGCTGCGTGGCGACGATAACTGCGCAGCATTTTTGGCCCGATCACCCCGATTTTAGTCAGAAAAAAAGAAACGATCGGCATCTCGAAAATGAGCCCGGTGGGCAACGTGAACATCGTCATGTAAGTCACGTAGGAATTGAGGGTAGGCGATACATCCAACCCTTCTACAGTGTAACTGGCCAGAAAACTGATGGAGAACGGGGCAATAACGTAGTACCCAAAAGCATTACCCAATAGAAAAAGCATGGAACAAATACCGACAATGCCCCGCACAGCCTTGCGTTCTGATTCCAACAAGCCTGGACGGATAAATTTCCAGAATTCCCAGAAAATATACGGGAAAGCACAAATAATACCCAGGCAGAACGAAATGTACATGTGCTGCATCAACGCTTCCCCCAATTCGCGGGTTATCACATTGAATTTTGGGGGTGTGAAGCAAATTTTATCGCCCAAACCAGCCCAGTTAGAAAAGCTGCATATCGCCCGGTAAGTCGGGAAATTCGGGTCGCGCGGCCCGAACATGAGGGTGTTGAAGACGAACTCCTTATTGGACAAAAAGTAAATAGCGAATACGGCGATGGCCAGCACAGAGCGCAGGATATGACGCCGCAGTTCGGCAATATGATCGAAAAAAGTCATTTCACCGCGCTGTTCTGTCAGGCGTTCGACTTCATGTTGTTGATCGAGAGGCATAAAATAATCAGTTAAAAATGCCGATGGCAGATTTTTTTATAAAGTTCACCTGCACCATCCAAAGGTAGAATCTTCTGCCGCAGCGGATATGGTTTGTACCAATTAATCTGATGCCACGGTATTGTGCTCAAAGTCAAAAATTGACCAATCTGTATTAATACTGCTGCAAAAATGGCATTTTGACCAACTTTGCGTTTGTTTTCAGGCAATCTTTTAAATACTAATCCCCTTTTTTACATCTCACCCATACGTGTACAATCCAATTTCAGTTTCATGAAGCATTTATTGCTATCCATTTTTTTGCTCTCCACCTTGATAGTGGAAGGACAAACACGCAGCCGGAGCGCGCCCAAAGGCAATTATCTGGAAGCCGGATTTTTATTTGGCCTGACCAGTTATTCCGGCGACCTGACGGTGAATGCAGTGGATATTTCGGAGATTCACCCTGGCTATGGTGCTTATCTGCGTTACCACTTCAATGGCCATTTAGCGGCTCGTTTTCATGTCTATTCCGGGGCTATTTCGGGCGACGATTCGGATTTCATCCCCGAATATGTCCGTAAAATCCGTTTTTCGTCTTCTATTGTAGAATTGGGAATCGCGGGCGAATGGTTTTTGTTCAGTAACTCCCGGTATTCCAACACAGGCCTTTATCATTTTTCCTTTACTCCTTACCTGTTCGCCGGAATAGGTGCTACTTTTGCCAACGCCGAGGCTGAATATTATGGCCCACCTGATCTGCGCAACGAAAAACTACGCGTCCCCTTCCCGGAAGATGGATTGGACAATAAATTTCTCGTTGTTCCGGTAGGCGCTGGGCTGCGGGCCGATGTGGCGGAACGCCTCGTAATTGGGCTAGAAGCCGGTTTCCGTCCGGTCTTTTCGGACGACCTGGATGGAATACATTACAATGGCAACCCCAAATATGGCGACTGGTATTATTTCGGGGGCATTACCGTTTCTTTTGTGCTTGGCTCCCCCAACAAACATCACCGTTGATAGCAGTACGCCGCAGGTCGGCCACAAGATGAATCAGAAAAAATCATTGACCATTTTATTGGAAGTCATTTGGTGGGTCGCCACTGTAATTGCGGTTTTTGCCCTGATCTACCCTATTCGCCGTGCCTTGCCGGTATGGCCTTTTCAGGGCTGGAACATCGCTTTCATTGTAGTGCTCATCACTTTTACCCGCTATATTTTTCTGCTGCAATACACCTTTCTGGCTAAAATGCAGGTCATAAAAGTCGTGGTGATCCTGTTGTTGTTTCCCCTCATTTTTGCCCTCGTAGGCGGCCTGCATGGCTTTATGAATTACATCGAGGAACAAAGCTGGGATCCACTCACCGGGCACTTGCCAGCCGAGCAAAAGCGGGCCATAGAATCCTATATCTGGGGCGTCATGATTTTCTTTGGAGCAGGTAGTATTGTAGCCTCCCCCGTGTTGGCCGGGCGGCTGTTTCTGTCCGTCTGGCGGACGCGCAACCGTGGTACGGTGTAGAAAGCAATGAATCTACATTCAATTTGAGTATCCGAAGATATGAGTATCCGATCAAAACACTTGATAATCAGGCAATTGATCGAATACTCATATCTTCAAATAACTTAATTTACAATATTTCCCCTTTATTTTTTTATCAGCGTACGCAACACCGTTTCGTCCACTTTGACCGGGTAAGCTTTCCGCAATTCTTCAATCCACTGTTTTTCCAGATAGTCCTGGTAATCGGCCACCGCATAGCCACGGGCATCCTGGAGACCTTTCGCCGTAGGTGGCTGGATGGATTCTACTTTCAGGAAAGTGGTCGTTTTGGTGCTGGTATCAATTTTTGCAGGCGTCATAGAGCCCGCCACCCAAAGGTCACCCAGGTCCTTGTTTTTGCCTTTTTCGTAGGTTTTTTCCAACACGGCGACCACTTCCGGTTTTCCGGTTTTATTAAATTTCTTCAGCACCTCCGCAGCTGGTTTTTTAGCGGCCAGTTCCCGCACTTTTTCCACGACTTTCTGGTCGTTGGTCTTGACGGTATAAATGCTCACTCCGGCCCGCTCGTCCCACTTATACTTCTGGCTCAGGGTGGACTTAAAGTATTTCTCCAGGCCTATCGAGTCAGTGTTGGCCCGATCCCACACGTTTTGCTTCAGGGCTTCAAACAGTAAAATTCCTTCCTCATACTCCCGCATGAGGGATTTGAATTCGGGATATTTCTGATCCAGCTGGCCTTCTTCGTACTGCATCGCCACTTCTTCCGTCCAGCCAGTATAAAGTTTTTGCACTGTTTCAGCCAAAGGATAGCCGCTGCCACGCATCCGTTCGCGACTGGCCCGGGCATTGTATTCTTC
Organism: Saprospirales bacterium; assembly: GCA_031425155.1. Lineage (GTDB taxonomy): Bacteria > Bacteroidota > Bacteroidia > Chitinophagales > Saprospiraceae > M3007. The sequence goes on from JANPIV010000079.1 coordinate 25,412, forward strand.
AAAATCGGCTATAGTATAGGCCTTGTTATTACCGAAACGCATCAGCGCGGTTTGGGGTTTGGCAGGGTCCGGTTTCCAGCGGAAGGTGTGGAACACCGTATCTTTTTGGCCGACCATCCATTTCTGCAAAGCCTCCGGGTAATCCTGATAGTTATTTTCTTTTTTGATACGCGCAATCATGCTCTGACGGGCCACTTCATTGCGGCTATCGCGCTTCACCCGGTCGCTGAGCCCGCGTTTGACGGTCTCAAATGGCCCCATTGGGCGCTGGCTGATGCGTTTGATAATGTGCCAGCCAATGCTGGATTCTATGGGTGCCGAGAACTCCCCGTCTTTCTGCAAATTGAAAGCAGCATCCTCAAAGTTTTTCTGATACCGATTGATACCAAAGAAACCGATGTAACCCGCCTTGGCCGCCGCCGCTTTGTCTTCGGTATAGCGCGTTACCATTGCATCCCAGTTCGCCCCGCTCTTCAGAGCAGTATAGACGCTGTCGGCGCGCTGCTTCACCATCACAGCTTGTTCTTCATTCGCCCCTTTACGAAACAAAATCTGGGCAACTTCTATTTCGCCACGCGCTGGCCGAAAACCATTCACCCGAACCAGATGGTAACCCGAGCTGGTACGGACAGGGCCCAAAACGGTGCCGGGCTTAGCGGCATAAATGGCCTTTTCCATCGCGTAGTAGCCGTCAGGCAGCATCGCGGTGATAAAGCCGAGATTGCCTCTATTTTCTTTTACTGTCTTATCTTCCGAGCTGTCCAGAGCCATTTTATCGAATGCCGTACCGGAGTTGATTTTGCGCAGCCAGTTCATGGCCCGGTTATAAGCCTTCAGAGTATCGGCCGGTTTGGCATTGCGATCCACGACGACTAAGATGTGACTCACGTCCACATCCTGCAGCATCCGGTCATAAGTTTCGCGGATGAGCTTATCGGTCACTTCACGATCCACGAGGTAGGAATTAGCCAGCTGACGGCGATAACCATCCAGCTCGCTTTTTAGGGAACCGATAGTGTCCAGACGCATATCGCGGGCACGCTGCACTTTCAGTTTAAACTTCGTGTACAAATCAAGGTATTCGCGTAGCGACTGCTCCGAAAAGTCAGCTTTATCCTGGTTCGTCTTACCGTAAATGTATTTAAATTCGGACGCCGTGACCGGATTGCCGTTGACGGTGAAGAGCACAGGATCGGGCGTCTGGGCGGCCACTCCGGCTGCCGAAAACAGCCATACGCTCAGGGAAATAAGAAAGTATTTTAGCATGGTATTTGAAAAAAGATTTGATTTTTACATTAAAAAGCGCAAAAAAGCAGGCAAAGTTAGAAACGAGTGGTCAAAACGCCGGGAAGCATTTTGCATTTTGTTATTATTAACAGCGATCTCTAATGGAGTGCCCTTTATTTGTTTATAAATACTTGATCTACAAGGTGAAAATAGCTGGCGGCCAGTTACTGTGCCGACCGATTGGGGCGGAAACCCTTGATTTGCAGAGTGAGGCTGCGTTCGCCGCGCCATTGCTCTTCCCGCAGTTGAAAAGCCACATCAAAGGCCGACCCTTTTACCTGTTCGAAGGCATCGCCCAGGCCGAAGCCGATGGCCGAAAAAATAGCCTGCCCGTCCGGGTGACGGAGCGAAAGCCGCACGTGATTATTATCCAGCCGACGGCCATGCCCGGTGTCTATTACATTTTCCGCCCAGAACACGGGGGTACGGTTCAGTGGGCCAAAAGGCTCGAACTGCCGGAGGGTGCGCCAGAATTTGGTGGTCAGTTCATCCAGCCGCAGTTGGGCAGAGAGTTCTATGACCGGCGTCTCCTGTTCCAAAGTCAGCTGAGCCTGGACTACCTGTTCGAAACGTTCCGTAAAGACGGACACGTTGGCCAACGGCATTTGCATACCGGCAGCATAGGCATGGCCGCCGTAGGTGTGGAACAGGTCTTCACATTGCTGCAAGGCTGCATATACGTCAAAGCCCTGGACTGAACGGGCCGAACCCACCGCCCGGTCACCGCTTTGCATTAGAATAATGGTGGGCCGGTGAAAAGTCTCTACCAGCCGACTGGCAGAAATACCGATCACCCCCTTGTGCCAGTCCGCATCGAACAGCACGATACTTTTTCGTTCCTCCCAATCAGGCAAAGCGCGGAAACGTCGTTGCGCTTCTTCGGCCATAGACTGGTCCACCGTACGCCGTTCGCGGTTGCGCTGCGCCAGCCTTGCAGCATGATCCTTGGCAGCATCGCGGTCGGTGGATAACATGAGCCGCACCGCATCGCGGGCATCGCCCAGGCGACCGGCGGCATTGATGAGTGGCCCCAAACCAAATACTACATCGCTGATATTCAACGGAGAAGGGCGATTGGCGCGGTCCAGCAAAGCCCATAGCCCAAGCCGTGGTTTCTGATTGAGCCTCTTCAGGCCATAGTGGGCCAGAATCCGGTTTTCTCCGGTGATCGGTACAATATCGCAGGCAATACTGACGGCCACGAGATCCAGCAAATCATCCAGTTCTTCGGCAGGCATATTATGGTGCATCGCAAAGGCCTGCGCCAGTTTGAAGGCCAGGCCGCAGCCGCTCAAATCGCCATACGGATAGTTACAGTCGGATCGTTTAGGATCGAGGTTGGCAACGGCGTCCGGCAGACCACCTTCGGGCAAATGGTGATCGCACACGATAAAATCAATACCATAAGATTTGGCCACCGCCACTGCTTCATGGGCTTTGATGCCGCAATCCATCGCAACGACCAATGTGCAACCCGTTTCGCGGGCATACTCTACGCCCTCCAGACTAACGCCATATCCTTCCTTGGCACGGTCGGGTAGGTAGTAGTCCAGATTGGGATGAAAACCGGATAAAAAATCGAACATCAGGGCCACGCTAGTCGTACCATCCACATCGTAGTCGCCGTAGAGTAAAATACGCTCCTGCTGCTGAACCGCCTGATCCAGTCGCTCGACCGCCAGCTGCATATCACACATTTCGAAGGGATTATGCAGATCGTCCAGTGTAGGGCGAAAAAAGTGCCGCGCCTCTTCATAGGTGCTGATGCCGCGCTGTGCTAACAGCCGGCAAAACAAAACATCAATTCCCAACACCTCATGCAGGTGTTGCACAGCGATTTCGTCGGCGGGAAGTACTTGCCAGCGGGGTGAATGCACGATGTATAATACGGTTTTAGGAAAGCAAAATAGCACGCTAGGAGGCGAAAAGGTAAGGATTAACTCCCTGATTTTTACCAAAAGCCTTTTTTGAGTAAATTTTGCCTTTTTTTATACCCGCCATCTATTGTATAATGGAGGGTCTGGGGTTGCCATATTTGCCAGCTAATTGCCGACCTGGAAGAAGTATCGGGCGGCCACTGTCTTTGCTTTTTGCTTGTTACACAAATCGTTTTTATGCAATCTCCTGTGTTGCGCTCCCGCCTGCGTCGTCGTTTGGGTCGTTGGTACTTTTGTTGGAAACGCCGACTGTACTGGCACTTTGGCCGCGAAAAATGGGCCGTACAGCGTGGAATATCACTGCCAATATCGGTTTTAAAACATCAAACTCCTTTATTGCGACGTTTGAAAAACGTTGATATGGACCTCCAGTACAATAAAGTGACGAATCTGCGCCTGGCTGCCGCGCAATTGCATGGCCTGATCATACAACCCGGGCAGACCTTCTCTTTCTGGTATTTGGTAGGTCGGCCTACTCGTCGGCGCGGCTATTTAGAAGGGCTGGTATTGGAAAATGGAAAAATCGGGCGAGGCATTGGTGGCGGACTATGCCAGATGGGCAACTTACTTTACTGGATGGCCCTCCATACGCCGCTTACGGTGGCCGAACGCTGGCGGCACAGCTACGATGTGTTTCCCGATGAAGGACGCACACTACCCTTCGGGTCGGGCGCAACACTGGCTTATAATTATATTGATCTGCAACTGCGCAACGACACGGAGCAGCCCTGGCAACTATGCGTGTGGCTTTCAGCGACGCATCTGCATGGAGAGATCCGGGCCGCTCATTTGCCCTCGGAAACATATACAGTGATGGAAAAAGATCACCTCATCCGGCATGAGCTCTGGGGCGGCTATTCCCGCCATAATCGTATTGTTCGTCAGGTGAATGACCGGACTTCAGGACAACTGCTGCGCGAAGAGGCCGTTACGGAAAATCATGCGCTGATGATGTACCCGCCATTTTTAACCACCGGAGAATAGCCGCTAAACAGTGGACGGTTGTACTTTTGTCCGCTTAATTCCATCTGCACCACCACATTCTGACTATGATCCAACGTATTCAATCCATTTTTCTGCTCCTGGCTTCCGGTTCCATTTTTGGACAATTTGGCCTGCCCTATTTGCAAACTTCCACCAACGATCCCGCGCGGTCGCTGCCCGTACTGGCCGACGGTGTTTTCAATCCGCTGGATAATATTGGGTTGCTGGGCCTCACCATACTCGCGGGTCTGGCTTCGTTGCTGGCCATTTTCCTCTTCCGAAATCGCTCTTTGCAAACGAGTTTTACCATTGGTGCCTTGTTAAGTTCCGGCCTGCTGCTGGCATTGGCCGGTTTTGCGGCTTACAACACTTTGCAGGCCCTGCCGCCGGGCGGTTCGGCAAATTATCAGGCGGGTTTAGGCTTGCCGGTGGTCGCACTTTTGTTCCAATGGCTGGCGGGTCGCTCCATTCGTAAGGATGAAAAACTGGTGCGCTCCATGGATCGGCTGCGGTGAGAAAAGGCTAGATAAAAGAAGCGTAAACTACCTCTTCCGTAGGTCCTCTAGATGCTGATAAGATGCTACGACTGGCACCAATGCCTCCGGTAAATCTGCATTTGGCTGCACTTCATTAAATACCTGATGCGGATGTTTGGCGTGGTACTGCTGGCGAGTCTCCATTTCTTCCAATAGGCTGGTCTCCAGGGGCCAATGCGTCCACTTAGCCAGGCGATGCACCAAGGGAAGTATGCCGTCCTGGTAATTGGCCAGATGACATCTATGGTCTTTTTCCGCAATGCGTACCATTTCTGCGTAGTAATGCGCAAGCACTTCGCAGCAATAACTATCCAGATCGGTCGCCTGGGACGGATTGCAGCCAAAAATGCCTGGCTCCAGCGCGCCCGGTACCACCTGAAAACCGCGTTGTTTCTGGTGGGAACGCAACACTTCTTCCGGCGACCGATACAACAGGATAAATGGCACTTGCGGATACAAACGCCGAAAAACCGGGTAAAAAAATAAGTGCCAACTATCCAGTTTAATAAAAAAGCGTTGCTCCTGCGCCTTTTTTCGTTGGCCCAGCAGACGGATGGCTGCATTCAACCAGGTATCAGCAGAGTAAGTGGCGGCCAAAGTGGGGTGCTGGTAAGGCCAGCGCAAGACCTGATCAATCAAAGCTGCCTCGGCAAGCACGATATTCGTTGGGTCGAGACCCATTAATTGGGATAGCAGCGTGGAGCCACACCGGGAAACGTGAAAAATAAAGGCGGCCGGGGCGATAGCATCCGTATGGGCAGCGGCTTCGACCAGCATATCCAGCGAACTAAAGCTGGCGAACGGTTTGGTATTAAAAGGATGTCCTTTGCGCCCGGAAAGGGTCGTTTCAAAAAAAGGCTCGGTGAAGGATTTATCGCCCAAATACATCCAGCGGCCAGTGGGTTGATCGTCTATGGCGGTCATTGCTACCGGAAACCAGCCGCTTACAAGTGCGCTGTTTGTTCCGTCTTTTGGGGTCGGCGCAAGCCTGTTCGCACGAATATCGGCAATCAACTGCCGCGCTACGTCGGTATCCATAGTGGTCAGCTGGTCAATAATTTGCTGACGGGTAGCATCATCGTACGTTGGGCCCGTTTGTTCTGCCTCAAAATTGTACCCGGCCCGACGAAACAGTTCATCTGACCAGTCATTGCGCTGCCCGTCAATTATTAAATGCACCCGGCGTTTGGTGCCTTTATGCAACACACTGTGTGGCAAGTCAAAATTGGCATACCAGCATTCGCCCGCCGCCATTGGCAGGTCGCTTCCATCCACCCTGAAACGTACGCCTGCATCCGTCTCAATGGGAATATGAATTCTGAAAACGCCGTATTCATAACTCAGTCCCATATCCCGATGCTCCCTGATTTCGCTGCCGGGTGCCAGGGAAAGGAGCCGAATGGTTTCTTTTTCGCACTGAAACTGGTCCAGTATTTCCTGAAAATAAGGGCATTGCGCCAGCAAAGGGGTATTCGTGTAGGGGTTCCCGGTGGCTGGTTCGCTGGGATTTGCATAAATATCCGAGGCTTTCCCGGTAGTGGAGCGCAGGGCTACGCCGGTCCATTCCCCTGCATAATCGCGCTGATTGAAGTGCTGCGTCCAATGGTCGGATTCACAGACGGCGAGGTCTTGCGCCAGCCGTTGGGCATCGAAAGTGAGGGGCAGTTGGAAGAATCGGTTGTGCATGGCGGGATGGTAAGCAGCAAATTTATAGGAAGGTATTTCAGTTTTAAAATAACAAGGAAAACCGATTACTGTAATAGGGCAGGAGGTTGTTTTCAATTAAGCTTTTATACGCGCATTACCGTTTTTGCCATTAGCCCTTAAACCCTTCTAATAGTAACGTTTAATATGTAGGTCAAACTTGCCTACTCCCCTGCAAGTCGAACAATTTCCTCGTAAATCGCAGTATGAATAAAAAAATCGGCTTCATCCAGCAGGCGGTCCATGATCGGGCGAACTTGAGGAATCAAATTCTCTTGTTTTGCCCGCAGCAGCACACCCAGTACGCCGACTGGCTTCAGGGAATGATGAAGGGCAATCTGTCGCCCCCTTTTTTCATCCATCAAAATACGTTCAGCCCCAATCTCCATAGCCAGGGCAATAGCTTCTGCCTCGCCTGGATCCAGTTCATGCATCAACTGATTCAAAAGTGCGCTTGGAAGGCATACTTGCACTGTCACCCAATCGGCTGATTGTATTTCGGCTGCGCCTGGTTCCCCAATGCCTGCCACTACAATTTCATTAAAAACGGCTTGAGGAATTACAACCTGACCATATATTTTTGGAATCAACCACAAATGATTGATCGCAGCCAGATTAATGAGGGGAGACGTATCACTGACTACTAACATACTCACATATTTTGCAAATCTATCTGAACGTCCTCCATAGAATAGTGCAGGTACACTCCTTTCTCCTTCAGGATTTTTTGAAACTGCAATCTTGTTTGGCCGCAAAGCCGGGCGGCTTGGGCGAGAGTAATGCGCTCGCGCTCATAGAGCCAGACCGCAAAATCAATCTTTACCTCCTCGGGGCTAGCGTAGGCAGGCACTTGGCGGAGAACGGCATCAGGAATTTCGAGCAGCATGATAAGCCTATTTGAGAAAAATGAATTTTAAACAAAATTACAGGTTTAAATAACTTTCCCATAAATAAAAACCGGCTGCCCGCACCTCATGCACGAACAGCCGGTAACGCCAACTTTCAGTTGGCGACACAACAAGCGGAGGACTGCCAACTAAAAGTTGGCACTACATCCCGAAATCCGTCCGAATCTTATTCAGCGCACTTCCGGCACGCACCCAATCAATTTGGGCCTCATTATACGTGTGCTGCACATCAAACTGATCGGTTGTACCATCGGCGTGGGTCAGCACGATTTGCAGATGCCTGCCGGGCGCGAAGGTGTCGAAGCCTTTGATGCTCACGTAGTCGTCCTGCCGGACTTTATCGTAGTCAGCGTTGTCCACAAAAGTGAGGGCCAACATACCCTGCTTTTTCAGGTTAGTCTGGTGAATCCGGGCGAAAGATTTGACCACCACCGCTTTCACGCCGAGGTAGCGGGGTTCCATCGCGGCGTGTTCGCGGCTGCTGCCTTCGCCGAGATTTTCTTCGCCAAAAATGATGGTGCCAATGCCTTTTTTCTGGTACAACCGCGCCGAAGCGGGCACTTCCATGTACTGGCCCGTCAGCAGGTTCAGCACTTTATTACGTTCTTCATTGAAGTAATTGGTCGCACCGATGTAGCAGTTATTGGAAATATTTTCCAGGTGGCCGCGATATTTCAGCCAGGGACCGGCCATCGAAATATGGTCGGTGGTACACTTGCCTTTGGCTTTAATGAGCACCCGCATATCCTGGATCTCCTCATTGGTGATCGCTTTGAACGGCTTGAGCAGTTGCAGACGATCCGAATCTTTGGCTACTGCGACTGTGATGCGACCTTTGGCCGGAGCAATGTAACCGGCATCCTCCACGGCGAAGCCATTTTTTGGTGTCTCGATGCCCTTCGGCGGGTCCAGTTTGACGGTTTCGCCGTTGCGATTGATCAAAGTGCCTTTGATCGGATTGAAAGTCAGGTCTCCGGCAATAGCGAAAGCGGTAACGATTTCCGGGCTGGCGACGAAAGCGTGAGTATTCGGGTTTCCATCGTTACGCCCGGTGAAATTCCGGTTGAACGAAGTCATGATCGAGTTTGGGCGCTTTTGGTCGTCAATGTGGCGACTCCATTGGCCGATGCAGGGGCCGCAGGCATTGGCCAGTACAAGACCGCCGATCTGCGAAAAATCGTCGAGCAAGCCATCACGCTCTGCTGTGTAGCGCACCAGTTCCGAGCCGGGGGTGATCGTAAATTCGGACTTCGTTTCCAGGTTTTTCTCCTTCGCCTGGCGGGCTATCGAAGCGGCGCGGGTCAGGTCTTCGTAAGAGGAATTGGTGCAGGAACCGATCAAACCCACTTCCAGACGAGCCGGATAATTGTTGTTTCGCACGGCCTCTGCGAATTTGGACAGCGGCCAGGCCAGATCCGGCGTGAACGGGCCGTTGATATGCGGTTCGAGTTTCGAGAGATCAATCTCAATGACCTGATCGAAATATTGCTCGGGGTTGGCATAACATTCCGCATCGCCGGTGAGGTAGTCGCTCACGCGGTTGCACATGGCCGCCACTTTCGAGCGGCCCGTGGCTTTGAAATAGCGCGCCATGCTCTTGTCGTAGCCAAAAACTGAGGTAGTCGCCCCGATCTCTGCACCCATGTTGCAAATAGTGCCTTTGCCGGTTGCACTCATACTCTGGGCACCGGGACCGAAATATTCTACAATGGCTCCTGTGCCGCCTTTTACGGTCAGGATGCCGGCTACTTTTAAGATAACGTCTTTCGGGGCACTCCAGCCGCGCAACTTGCCGGTCAGGTGGACACCGATCAGTTTAGGCATTTGCAACTCCCAGGCCATGCCGCTCATAGCATCCACCGCATCGGCACCACCGACGCCGATGGCCACCATGCCGAGACCGCCTGCGTTCACAGTATGCGAGTCGGTACCGATCATCAGGCCGCCGGGAAAGGCGTAGTTTTCCAATAATATCTGGTGAATAATGCCGGAACCGGGTTTCCAGAAACCGATACCATATTTTTGGCTGACGGTGCTCAGGAAATCGAACACTTCTTTGTTTTTGCTCAAAGATGCCACCATATCCTGGTCAGCACCCGATTCCGCCACAATCAGGTGATCGCAGTGCACGGTGCTGGGTACGGCCACTTTTTTGCGGCCACAGGTCATGAATTGCAGGAGGGCCATTTGTGCCGTAGCATCCTGCATGGCCACGCGATCCACCTGGAAAAACACATAGTCCGAGCCCCGCTGATATTCCTGCAAGGGGTTGTCGGGGTGAAGGTGGGCGTAAAGGATTTTTTCAGCCAAAGTCAGCGGTCGCTTCAGGTAGTTTTTGGCAGCATCCACGCGGGCGGGATATTGTTGGTAGAACTCCCGCAGCATTTTCAGATCAAATATCATGGTGAGGTGGATAAGTATTTTCAAAAAAGGTGGGCAAATGTATGGATTTCAGCCACGAGATTGGAACCCGACAGGCAGCAAAAAGTTAGTAATTATTGCAAAAAACCGCAGATTATCTGCAAATTCACTGCCACAAGCTCCCGGCGCGCCCTACCTTGCGTCAAATTCTCCATTGTGCTCACCCATTTATCCAGCCGTTCCTCATGCAAGTCGTCGTTTATGGCAAACAATATAAAGACAAAGACCTGCCCTACATTCAGGCGGTGTTCGATGCGCTGCATGCCGAAGGCGTGACGACTTACGTGTATGAACCCTACCTGCGTGATATTGAGGCATCGGTGCATTTTCCCGGCCCTTATGCGCCTTTCGATGAGTATCGGGATTTTCTGATCCATCGTATTGATTTTGTGATGGTGCTCGGTGGCGATGGCACGATGCTCAATGCCGTGACCCTGGTGCGGGATGCGGGCGTACCGATGCTGGGTATTAATCTGGGACGAATGGGTTTTTTGGCCAGTATTGAAAAGGGGCACATCCGCGAATCCGTGCAGAAACTCCGGCGCGGACATTACCTGATCGAGGAACGTTCGATGCTGTATCTGGAAAGCAATCCGCCGCTGTTTGGGGAAATTCCGTTTGCGCTCAACGACTGCACACTGCTGAAGCGTGATACTTCATCCATGATTACGGTCCATACTTTTCTCAATGGTGATTATTTAAATTCCTACTGGGCCGACGGTATTATTATCGCTACGCCGACGGGGAGCACCGGCTATTCGCTCAGCTGTGGCGGCCCGGTTATTTTTCCCAACTCCAATAATTTTGTGCTTACCCCCGTGGCCCCGCACAACCTGAATGTGCGCCCCATTGTGCTCTCCGACGAATCGGTCATTTCTTTTGAAATAGAAGGACGCGGCGACAATTTTATCTGCACCCTCGACTCGCGTTTTGAATTGATCCATGCCGATCACCAACTGGCGGTGCGGCGCAATGAATTTCCCGTCCGGCTGGTGCAATTGCAGGACATTACTTTTTTAAAAACAATCCGGGAAAAGCTGGGCTGGGGCGAGGATGTACGGAATTAGGTCTTTGGGTATTAGTCTTTGGTCTTTGGGAGTTAGTCTTTGGCTAAAAACCCGTTGCCACGATGGTTGACCAAAGACTAAAGACCAATACCTAAAGACCCAAAACCTACTCCGTCTTCGCCCCAAACGCCAGATCGCCTGCATCGCCTAAACCCGGCACAATGAACGACTTGGCCGTCAGTTCTTCATCCAGCGCGGCCATCCAAATCTGTGCTTTCGGATGACGTCGGCGCACCGCTTCGACGCCTGCTGTACAGGCAATGACGGTCGCCACGTGTACCTGCGCGGGCAAGCCAAAACGCTCCAGTTGCTGCAAGGCCAGATTCATCGAAGCACCGCTGGCCAGCATCGGATCGCACACAATGAGCACCGCATCGGTCAGATCGGCGGCACTCACGTAGTCCAGTTGAATGTCGAAAGTGCCATCTTTGTGGTGACGGCGAAACGCGGCGATGAAGATGTTATCGGCCTGGTCAAAATAATTCAGCAGACCCTGATGCAAAGGCAGACCTGCCCGTAAAATAGTGGCCAGCACAATGCGCTGCGCAGGCAAGGCGGTCGCGGCGATGCCCAGCGGCGTTTCGATCTCGATGGGTTCGTAGCGCAGTGTTTTCGAGATTTCGTAGGCCAGTATTTCGCCCAGCCGTTCCAGGTTGCGGCGAAAACGCAGCCGGTCTTGTTGAATATCCACATCACGCAGTTCGGCGACGAAGCGATTGACAAGAGAATTTTGCTCAGAAAGATTGGTGATCATTGGCGAAATGTTTTGTAGCACAGACTTCAGTCTGTTTTCGTTAGTGATGTATCTTATAGCACAGATGCAGTCTGTTTGATCCAGCGTTTAAAACCGGACTGAAGTCCGGGTTACAGGCCCAGCGTCACATTCTTCGCTTCCGTGAAAAAACGCAGGGCTTCCCAGCCGCCCTCGCGCCCCACGCCGGAATTTTTCACCCCGCCAAACGGCGTCCGCAGGTCGCGCAGCATCCAGGTATTGATCCAGACAATGCCGCACTGCAACGCGGCGGCCAGCCGATGCGCGCGTTCCAAATGATTGGTCCAGACCGTCGCACTCAGGCCATACACCGTACTATTGGCATAATACAGTACTTCCTCCTCCGTCTCGAACGGCTGAATAGTGACCACTGGCCCAAATATTTCTTCCTGGTTGGTGCGACAATCGTGTGGCAGCCCGGCAATGACCGTTGGAGCGATGTACCAGCCGCCCGCCAATGGCCCCGGCAATGCCAGGGCCTCGCCCCCGCAAAGTATTTCTCCGCCTTCCTCACGTGCTAAATCCAAGTAAAACAGTACTTTATCAAAGTGCATTTTGGAAACCACGGCCCCCAATTGGCTGTTCGAATCGCTTGGATCGCCCACGCGTAAGGCCCGCACCCGCGCCACGAAATCGTTTTTAAATTGTTCGTAAATGGGTTTTTCCACATAAATCCTCGACCCGCACAGGCAAATCTGGCCCTGATTGTTGAACGACGAACGCACCGTCGTATCCAGCATCCGCTCGTAGTCGCAATCGGCGAAAATAAGATTCGGATTTTTTCCGCCCAGTTCGAGGCTTAGTTTTTTGAACATCGGCGCAGCAATCCCGGCAATGGCCGCCCCCGCCCGGGTACTGCCCGTGAACGAAATAGCTTTCACCCCCGGATGCCGCACGATGGCCTCCCCCGCGCATGGGCCCGTACCATGCACGATATTTAGTACGCCCGGCGGCAATCCGGCGGCATTACAAATATCGCCCAGCAAAGATGCCGTCAGCGGCGTTACTTCGGAGGGTTTGCCCACCACGCAGTTGCCCGCCGCGAGGGCGGGTGCTATTTTCCAGGTAAACAAATACAGCGGCAAATTCCACGGCGAAATGCAGCCCACCACCCCCAGCGGCTGCCGCAGCGTATAACTCAAAGCCTGTCCCGGCAAATAGTGGCTCTCGGAAGCAAAATGCAGCAGCGCGGTGGCGAAAAACTGGAAATTGAGGGCCGCGCGGGGAATATCTATGGTACGGGCAGTGGTGATGGTTTTGCCAGAATCCACACATTCCACTGCTGATAACTTATCCAGATTGGCGAGAATGCCATCGGCAATGGCGCGCAATATTTCGTGGCGGCGTTCCAGCGGGAGATTGGCCCAGGCCGGAAAAGCCGCCTGCGCCGCTTGCACGGCAGCGTCCACATCTTCCGGGCCGGAGTCGGGCAATTGACTAAAAATCTGTCCGGTAGCGGGATTGTAATTATCCAGATATTGGCCCGCAATCGGTGGCACGTATTTTCCGGCAATAAAATTATAGAGCGTTTGCATGATTTGGTCGGCTGTCTTGGTCAGGAAACGGTCTTGGAATAGCCGTTCTGCCGAAAAAATGTTTTATCCTGCACAAACGTACCGACTTTTCGCTTGCTAAAAATCAAGTCAATGATCTTATCTATTCAGGACGTCGTCAAAACGTACGGTAATTACCAGGCTGTGAACCACGTGAGCTTCGACGTGCCCAAAGGCAGCGTGTTCGGGTTGCTCGGTCCCAACGGGGCGGGCAAGACTTCGCTCATCCGCATGATCACCACCATCACCGGCCCGGATTCGGGTGCTATTTATCTGGATGGCGAAAAACTCAACGCTCGCTCGCCCGAAAAGATTGGCTACATGCCCGAAGAGCGCGGTTTGTACAAAAAAATGAAGGTCGGCGAACACATGATGTACCTCGCGCAACTTAAGGGAATGAGCGCGGCACAAGCCCGGAAAGCGGTGGATCATTGGTTCACGAAATTTGATATTCAGGACTGGACGAATAAAAAGGTGGAAGAGCTCTCCAAGGGGATGCAGCAGAAAATCCAGTTTATCGCCACCATCATCCATGGGCCGCGCTTACTTATTCTGGATGAACCCTTTACGGGCCTCGATCCGATCAATACTAACCTGATCAAAGAGGAAATTGCGCAACTGAACGACGCGGGTACGAGCATCATTTTCAGCACCCACCGCATGGAGCAGGTCGAGGAAATGTGCGACCATATTGTCTTAATTAATCAGGGAAAAAATGTGTTGCAAGGCGAGGTGCAGGCCATCAAAAACGAATACAAGCAGCACTTGTTCCGCTTGGAAGTGCAGGGCGAGTGGCCAGCGGATATGGGCAACCAATTTCAGGTGGTGGAACACGGACGGCATAGTGCCACCATCCAACTGACCGACGATAGCCAGAGCAACGAACTGCTGCGCCAATTGATGCAAAAAGGCCTGCGCATTGTCCGTTTTGAAGAAATTCTGCCTACTTTCAATGAAATTTTCATTCGTACGGTGGAAGGAGCGAAGTAAAGGCAAGAGGCAATTAACTAATAGCTACTTCATCGCTCATACATCATAGTTTATACTTCATATTTCATACCTCTTTCACCGTGAGCAAACTTTCTCTCATTATTCGCCGGGAATACCTGACGCGCGTCCGCAAAAAGTCGTTCATTATTGCTACGTTGCTGGCCCCGATAGGCATTTTGATCTATTTATTGGTCATCATTGGCCTCTCCACTTACCAGAGCGGCGACGAACTCAAGGTGGTCCTGCTGGACGAAGCGGGTATGATCGGCCAACTGCCCGATGCCAAAGGCGTACGCTTTATTCCAGCGGGCGGCAAATCGCTCGATCAGCTCAAAACCGAGGTGACCGATAAAAAAGTGGACGGCGTACTGCGCATTCCTCGGCTGGGGGCTTTTCAGAAAAAGGAACACACCGTTTTTTATTATTCCAATGAAAAACTGGCCCCCGAAAAGAGCGGCATCATCGAAAAAAAGGTGGCCGATAAAATCCGCGATTTCAAAATTGATTCGCTGCACCTCAGTCGCAGCAGCCTCGAAATGCTGGATACCGACATTTCCATTGACCCCGAAAGCATCTCCGGCGAGGATAATGGCGATAATAAATACACCGCTGGCGTGGGCTTGGCGGTGGGCGGCATCATGACTTTTCTGATGTTTTTCATGGTCATGCTCTACGGCCAGATGGTCATGCGTTCGGTGATGGAAGAAAAAACCAACCGCATCGTGGAAGTAATGATGTCGAGTGTCCGGCCTTTCGATCTAATGATGGGCAAGATCATCGGGACGGGTGCCGTGGGCCTCACCCAAATGGTGGCCTGGGTAGTATTGAGCGGGGCAGTGACCTTCATTATTCCGTTGCTTATGAACGTGGATCCGGCCCAAATGCAGGGCATGAGCGGCCCTCCCGGCGGCATGGATCCCGAACTGGCTCAGAGCGATGCCATGCGTATTTTTGCCGAATTGGGTAAGCAAAACTGGCCGCTCATCGTCGGCTCATTCATCATCTTTTTCCTGGGCGGTTATTTCATTTACGCCTCCATGTTTGCGGCTATTGGCTCGGCCATGGGCGATGATATGGGCGAAGGTCAGTCGCTGACGCTGCCAGCCATGATCCCGATTATCCTGGCTTTTTACATCGTTTCGATGGCGGGCCTACGCAATCCCGACAGCAATTTGATGGTGTTTTCTTCCCTGTTCCCGCTGTTTTCGCCCATTGTCATGCCGTTCCGTATGGCTTTCAATCCACCGTGGTGGCAGGTAGCACTGTCGCTGATACTGGTGGTGGCCACGGCCATCTTTTTTGTCTGGATGGCGGGCCGCATTTATCGGGTGGGCATTTTGCTGTATGGCAAAAAAGGTTCGTTGAAGGAGATCGGCAAATGGCTGTTTTATAAGGGGTGAGAATTTGAGGATTGGAGGATGCGAGTATTTGATCCAATGCTCGCCTTTTTTAGATTCTATCCCGTTTATTCTACAATAATCTCGTCCACGAACATCCAGGCCCCTTCTCCCGCACCGGGTGCACCAGCGGGAATAACGCCGAATTTCTGGACCACTACTTTCAGATAACGGGTTTTGGCATTGGGTGTTTCCAGCACCACTGTTTCGGCGTGACTGCCTGCCTTCGTTTGTGGTAGCACGGCCCGTTTGGCCAATAGCGTAAAATTCTGGCCATCGGCAGAGCCATACACTTCCATGCTCACCGGCGGATAAATCCAGGCCCCCCGTTTATCCAGGTAGTGCATCGTCACCCGGCTGAATGTCGTCGGCACACCCAGATCAATGATCGGATCAAGATCGTTATTGACCAAACCGACCCAATTGATGTGGTGCGTTTGGGCATTACCGACCATGCCATTGGTCAGCGCGTATGCTTCCCCGCCCGAATAACGACCCGGCGTACGCGACATGGTGTAGGGTTTGCCACTGGCTTTGTGAACCAGATATTCCGCCGTCACGACCTTGCCGAGACGTTTGTTATTGGTAAAAACAGCGGCTTTTACGGTCGTCGTTTTGGCAATGGCGAATGGTTCGCTGTACAGCTCAGCACTGGCCGTCGGCTCCTGACCGTCGGTGGTAAAACGAATTTTTGATTTGGCATCCAGCGTGGCTAAATTCACTTTACCGCCTGAAAATGAAACAGATACGTCATAAAATGTTTTGGCATAATTCACGCCCATCGCATCCAGCCGGGCAAAATGTGCCGGAAGACGCTGCACAAAATCCGGCCAACTTTTTTGCTCCTTTGCCGTCCACACTATTTCTGCCAACGCACAGGCACGGGGATAAACCATGTATTCCACGTCGGCGGAATTAGGGGTATATTCCGTCCAGAGATTGCCCTGCGCACCCAGAATATAACGCGCTTCTTCGGCGGTAATCGAATCGGGGATCGGTTCGTAACTGTATGTTTTTTCGAGCGGCAGAAAACCGCCAATCCCCAGTTTTTCCGTGGCCGGATCACTTTGGTAGTAGTCAAAATAGACGTGGGTAGTGGGGGTCATAATCACATCGTGGTGCATACGCGCAGCCGCCACCCCGCCTTCAATGCCGCGCCAACTCATCACCGTGGCACTTGGTGCCAGCCCGCCTTCCAGAATTTCGTCCCAACCAATCAGTTTTTTGCCGTGCTTTTCAAGCATTTTTTCCGCCCGGCCAATCACATAACTCTGTAACGCATGTTCGTCGGCCAGGTGCTCGTCCTTGATGCGTTTTTGGCATTTCGGGCATTTTTTCCAACTGTCTTTTGGACATTCATCGCCACCAACGTGGATATAAGGGCCGGGAAAAAGGGCACTCACTTCGGCCAGCACATCGTTGAGAAAAATGAAGGTTTGCTCATTGCCAGCGCAAAAAACGTCGCCGAAAACGCCCCATTTCGTCGCCGTAGCGTAGGGCCCGCCGGTGCAACCAAGTTCCGGGTAAGCCGCCAGAGCCGCCTGGGCATGACCGGGCATTTCGATCTCCGGGATGATGGTCACAAAGTGTCGCCGGGCATATTCCACCACGTCTTTCACTTCCTGCTGGGTATAATACCCGCAATAGGGTTTGCCATCGAACAACTGCGGCAGATCGGAATTATGACCGATCAGCGTCTCTTTGCGGCAGGCAGCGATGGTTTGCAGTTTCGGATATTTCTTGATTTCAATGCGCCAGCCCTGATCGTCCGTCAGGTGCCAATGGAAGGTGTTGAGTTTGTGCGCAGCCAGCAGATCAATGTATTTTTTGACAAAACTGACCGGAAAAAAGTGCCGCGCTACGTCGAGGTGCAGCCCGCGATAAGCAAAACGGGGCGCATCTTCGATCAGGCAAGCCAGGGCTGTCCAAGAGGTGTTGGCTGTTAATTGGACACTATTAAAAGTCGGCGGAAACAACTGGCGCAACGACTGCACGGCGTAAAAGGCCCCCGCCGCCGTTCTGGCGCGAATGAGAATAGCATTCGGTTTTACCTCCAGCGTATAGCCTTCCGCAGCGGCGATTTTTTCATCGGGTAAAAAATAAATGGCGTTGCTGCGTGGCTCCCGAATGGCGGTTTTAAAAGGCTGGCTGGCCAGTTTGTAACCCGTGGAAGATTGCGCCAAAGCCATGAAATACTGTGCCGCCAAATCCCAATCCGGCTGATCGGCGGGGACGAAAATCCGGGTGTCGGCCTGCAATTTAAAATTGCCTTCCCGCGCTTCCACCCGCAGTGGCTGGGGAATAATTTGTATGGCCGGGGCCGTCTGGCAATTAGACAAAAAAGGGAACAGCAGGAGAATAAAGGCGAAGCGAACGGTCATGCGCGGGAGAATAATATGGTCGGAATGGTCAAAAATGACCAGTCAGTTATGAGCGATAAAGATGCACATAAAAATTAAATTCCGTTTATCGTTTGTAGGGGCAACCCTTGCGGTTGCCCTAAACGATGGGCAACCGCAAGGGTCGCCCCTACGGATCAACAAACCACCGCGCCTTCCTGATTCACCGGCGACCGGAAAATATCGCTTTCGATGTTGTGCTGCGCAAAGGCCCGTTGCATGGCGGCTCCGGCGTTTTCGGCGGCCAGGCTATTGGTACAGAACGCAAAAACCGACGGCCCGGCCCCGGAAATACTGCAACCCAGCACCCCTTCGGTTTCCATAGCGGCTTGTTTCACATCGTGGAATCCGGGAATAAGTTGGGCGCGTTGCGGCTCGATGATGTCGTCGCGCAGGCAACGCCCGATCAATCCGATGTCGGCATTGTACATACCAATAATGAACGAAGCGAGGTTGGCACTCTGCTGAATATGCTGTTTCAGCGTGATGTCGGGCCGCAGAATCGCGCGCGCATCTTTGGTCAGTACTTCCACGTGCGGATAGACCACGGCTACGCATAATCCCTTGGGTACGTGGAGTCTGTGTACATCCAGCGTAGCATTGTCGCGGATAAGAATGATACCACCGAGCAGCGACGGGGCCACATTGTCGGCATGAAAACCGCCCGAAGCCACTTGCTCCCCCAGGCAGGCAAAAGGCAGCAGTTCACGTTTGCTTAGTCCCGTGCGGAGCAGTTCGCTCACGGCCAGTACGGCAGCGGCGGCACTGGCGGCACTACTACCCAGCCCACTCCCGGAGGGCATTTTTTTATGAATTTCGAGTTCGATGCCCTGCCCGGTTTCGCCGAGGTGTTCCAGCAAACGCAGGGCCGCTACGCCCGCCGTATTTTTCTCCGCTTCATAGGGCAGCTTCCCTTTGGCACCGGTGATATTAGTGATACGCAGACCGGGCGTTTCACTTTTGCGGGCGATCACTTCGTCGCCGGGACGTTCCAGACAGAGACCCAGGGTATCAAATCCAACGGCGACATTACCGATGCTGGCTGGGGCGAAAACTTTAATTCCCAAAGGTGAATTTTGTTGAGATTGTTGAGAAAAGAGTTATTTGAGTATTTGAAGATGCGAGTATTTGATCAATTATCTGATTATCAGGTGCTTTAGTCAAATACTCAAATACTCGCATCCTCCATATTCTCCATCCAATTCAGGACAAACCCAATTCAGGATTGGCCCCTTTTACGTCTTTGAAATAATTCCAGATGTAGGCCATATCGGCGGTTTCGTCGCCGGTGGGCCAGAACAATTCGGGATCAAAAAAAACCTCTTTATGTTCAAAATCAAATTTGCACAGACAAATAGGGACACCAGCCAACCGGGCGATGTGATAAAACCCCGTCTTCAATTTTTCTACTTTTTTTCGGGTCCCTTCCGGGGCAATGACGAGGTGCAGCCGGGGCTCCCGCTGGTAAGCCTCCACGGTAGAAGCCACAAAATTGTGGTTTTTGGAACGTTCCACCGGAATGCCGCCCCACCACTTGAACAAGAAACCAAAAGGCGGTTTGAACAGCGTGTGTTTGCCTAAATAATTCGCTTGGAGCCTGCCCGCGCTATTGACTAAAACGCCCAAAGGGAAATCCCAGGTAGAAGTATGCGGTCCTACCGCCACGACGACTTTCGCCAGTTCGCGTGGGTAGTGGCCGGTGATTTTCCAGCCCAACACCCAAAGGATAAATGCACTGATTCGGCTGAACATGGATTGGTTATTGGTTATTAGTTAGTGATTAATGGAGCGCAATTCCAAAAGGGCCACGCTCTCAATATGGTGTGTATGCGGAAACATATCCACCGGCTGCACCTTCAAAGTGTCGTATTTTTCAGATAATAATTGCAGATCACGGGCCTGCGTGGCGGGATTGCAACTCACATAAACAATGCGCGGCGCGGCCAGGTCGAGCAGAAACTGCACGGCTACCGGGTGCATTCCTGCCCGCGGCGGATCGGTGATGACCACATCGGCCCGCCCGTGCTTTTCGGCGAAAGCGGGCGAAAGCACGCTTTTCACATCACCGGCATAAAAAGTCGCGTTGGTAATGTCGTTCAGGCGCATATTTTCTTCCGCATCGGCGATGGCTTCCGGTATTTCTTCAATGCCCACCACGTGGCGACAATACCGGGCAAGGTAGAGCGCAATACTGCCCGTGCCGGTGTACAGATCATACACATTTTCCTGTCCGGTGAGCCCGGCAAAACGCGCGGTCACGTCGTACAGGTTTTTGCCTTGGATGGAATTGGTTTGGAAAAATGATTTGGGGCCAATTTTGAATCGCAGATCGCCCAGCCGCTCTACCACGTAGCCTTTACCATGATAAGTGATCATATATTGATCGAACAGCGAGTCGTTCATCTTGGTATTCACGCAATAGACCAGCGTGGTCATGTCGGGAAATCTGGCCAGAATAGCATCCAGATAAGCCCGGATCGCCTCCTCATTTTCGTAGGCAAAACTCACCAGCAGCATCAGTTCGCCGGTGGTGGTCAGGCGCACCATCAGGTTGCGCAGAAAGCCCGTATGGCGGCGCATATCGTAAAATTCCAGATTCTGCTCCAGCGCGATGGCGCGACAGGCATTCCGCAGGTCATTGGAAGGGTCCGCCTGGAGCCAGCATTTTTCAATATCAATGATTTTGTCAAAAAAACCGGCGCGATGGAAACCCAGGGCGTGGTCCATATCCAGACTATCGTCGCCCATTTCTTCGGTTAGTCGCCAGCGTCGG
This sequence comes from Saprospirales bacterium, assembly GCA_031425155.1. GTDB lineage: Bacteria > Bacteroidota > Bacteroidia > Chitinophagales > Saprospiraceae > M3007. The sequence goes on from JANPIV010000079.1 coordinate 46,140, forward strand.
TTGGCGAAGCCAAACTCGAGTTTATTGCGATACCAAGTAGTTTGGGGCGCACCGAGAATAGGCAGAAATTCGCCTACTTCCACCTTGCCAATGCGTTGCAAAGCATCCACGACTACCTGTTGTTTGTGGCGCAGTTGGGCAGCGTAGTCCAGGTTTTGCCATTTGCAGCCCCCGCAAACCGGGAAATGCTGGCAGAAGTAGTCCACCCGATCCGGCGAAGGCGTCACGAGGCGTTCCACATTGCCTTCGGCAAAACCCGACTTCTTTTTTTGTACAAATACATCCACCACATCGCCGGGCACCGCGCCTTCCACGAATACGGTCAGGCCCTCCGTAGTGCGGCCTACGCCTTTGCCACGATCCGCGATGCCGTGGATCGGAACATGGAAGAGGGTGAGCGGTTTTTTTGCCATTTTTTAAAAATGAGGCGCAAAAATAGGCAAAACCCGGAAGTGGTGGATAAGGGTTGATGTTTTCATAAAATAAGAAGTGGCAGGTTCGCAAAAACCTGCCACTTCGTGTCTTGTAATTTTGCTTATTTATTGGCTAGTGGCGATCCACCACGATTTTTCCTTGCGAAGTTCCATTTTCGCCGTGGCAGGTGTAATAATAAACGCCATTGGGCAAACTAGCGACCGAAATTTGAAGACTACTGAACCCTTTATCGAACGATTGGGTGGTGAGCAGATCGAAACGCTGACCCAATTGGTTGACCAGGTTAAACGATACAGTACCGTTATTTTCCTGGAAAAGCACCAAGTTCAGTTCGTTTTGCACCGGATTTGGGAATACTTTCACCGAAAAACGATCTTTTACCTGCACAGCTTGCTCCGTGGAGTACACCCCTTTGCCATCAAAATCCATTTGTTTCAAGCGGAAATACCAGGTGCCTGCGGTCAGTTTGGGTATCCGAAACTGATAGTCGTTTTGTTCCGTGCTGGTGCCTTTACCAGCTACGAAACCGGCGTTCTGAAAATCCTTGTCGTCTTCATGTTTCATTTCAATATGGAAGCCCCGATTATTCGTTTCAGAGGCCGTCGTCCAGGTCAGCAGAGCCGTATTTTCATTTTCCAGCCGCGCCTGAAAGCCAGTCAGTTCCACGGGTAATACTGCAGCTATTGCAAAATTGTTATTGGACATATCGAAGAAGATATTGCCCACCGCTTCTATTTTGACCCGGCAACTGGTTAGCCCCAGCGCAGCGAGTGGTACATTGATAACTTGCGCACCATCGTTTGGGGTGTTCGCTGCCAGAGTGATGGGGAAAGTATTACCGCCATCTGTAGAAAGCAGAATGTTGACATTCGCGCAGCTGACTGGTGCGGCGGTAGTGCCATTAACACTCCAGGTAACGTTTTGGGTGCTATTGCCCCAAGTGATGCCAGTTGCACTGGGAGCAGTGACGGCAAATGGACCGGAACTGGCAACGGTGACGGATACATCATCTTCTTCCGTGCAACCGTAGGCCGCGCTCACGTTACGTACTGTGACCCGAAAGGTAAGGGTGCGGGGCACCGAGGGCAAAACTTCCCAGGGAGTGGCCGTATTATTAATAATGGCCTGGAGATTCGGGAAAGTACGCGAGGGCGAAGCCGTGGCTTCAAAGCTACGGAAAATCGGACCAGTGGTATTAGTACCGGCTGGTGGTTGAGTGCCCGCCCCGGTATTGGTTCCCTCCCAATTGTAACTTACACCAGCAGGGGTAGCACTGGTAGCCGTCAGGGTAAAAGGCGTAGATATTGGAATTGTATAATCCGAGCCGCCATTGACTGTTGGAGCTACATTGGTGCTACTGATAATAGTGGCACAAGGGCTGCCAGTACCAAGCGTATAGTTCCCGATCTGTTGTAAACTGCGGGCATGGAAATAATCGTCGCTGAAAGTCTGTACATTCAAACCGCCGCAGATACCAGCATAAGCCATGATCGTAGTACCACTGCCGGGTTCCTGGCCACTAGCACCATTGGCACTTGAACAGGATCCACCCGAACCATTATAGGTGTGAGCAGCACTGAACTGGTGACCCATTTCGTGTATCACATAGTCAATATCAAAACCATCGCCCACCGGATTAGATCTGCCCGTGACACCACTCGCCTTGCTGCCAGCCTGACATGGCCCTGAGCCAGCCAACCCTCCGCCAGTGCCCGTCGCAAATACGTGGCCAATATCATAATTGGCTGAACCAATAACGGCGTCCGTATTCGCTTGATTCTGGCCAATCAATATATCGGAATCAGTATTGTCAAATGGGTCGGTGGCACCATTCAGATAAATAATCAAACTGTTATTGGCGATAATCATCAACGTGACGCCTGCTTCATCTTCAAACACGCCATTGATGCGGTTCATACTATTAGTCATTGCTGACAGTGCTCCTGCTGTAGTACCGCCGAAATAAGCAGCGTATTCGCCCGTGCAGGCCAGAGCCAGATCGTAGCGCCGCAACTGGCAGTCGCCCTGTTCGGCCAGCACAGCAGTCGGTGCGGCCTCCTCCAATTCTTTATTCAGGGTTTGGCAAACAAACGCCTCCTCGCGGATCGGACGGTCTTTGCGGTGATACACCACATAATTCTGCCGGTCACCAAAGCTATAAGGGTCAATATAATAGGTGCCCGTTGCTACGGAGCGCACCATAGCGTGGAAGCCCCACATGGTCAGATCACACTTCAGCACGGCCGTCGGATCGTCTATACCATAGCCAGTATAGGTACGAATATTTGGAAATTGAGCCTGCAAGGCAGGAGCCATTACCGGAGATTCTGTGAGCCGGAATCGTTGAATTCTTCCCTCCGGGTTGGGGATGGATAAAATTGGTAAGCCGGAAACTAATTCTGCCGCCGCCGTGAACCGTTCCGGGGCAGTGGCCAACAAAGGTTCTAATAGATTGATATTCAGCCACATTGTTTTATAACGTTGTGGGATAGTGCGACGTTCGCCGACCAATGAAATGGCTGACTCCGGAATTGGCTGCCAAAGAGGCTGTGCAAAAGAGGTGCTGGCGGAGACCAGCAGGCAAAAAAAGAAAAACTTCTTCATGAAAAATTTGATTTGGAAAAAATTAAACCTGGTAGCCGACAACAAAAAATCATTAAAGGTTGATAGCCACAATATTATGTTAGCGCAATAGGTGGATTTTACCCTGCCACGAACCCTAAACTGCCGAAAAAGTGGCAAATGTAAAAAGCCGGTAACAATGGATTTGTAGCCTATGAGCAAAAGGGGAAATTTTTGTTAAGTCTTTAAAAGTTTGTCGGCTCCAAATCCGGCCATAGCCATCCAGGCATTGAGCGAAAACTTTATCCTGTACGGATATTTCGATGGGTGGGTTGCGTGGAGGGAAAATATAGTCGCATAGCAAAGTCGCTATCAACTCCGGGAACTATTTTCCCATCCCTTCTCCTTACCTTCGTGCCCGCTTTTACTAATGTGGTCAATAATAAAATGTGAACAATGTGATGGCAGAGTAATCACTTGCTTGCAGTTTTACTTATTGACCATATTCATCACATTGGCCACATTCAGAAAAATATGACTTCCCGCGACATCCGCCGCCAATTCCTCGACTTCTTCGCCTCCAAAGGCCATAAAATCATCCCTTCTGCCCCGATGGTGGCCAAAAGCGACCCCACGCTCATGTTCATCAACTCCGGCATGGCCCCGCTGAAGGATTTCTTTTTGGGCAACCAAACGCCGCCCGCCAAGCGCATCGCCGACACCCAAAAGTGCCTCCGTGTAACCGGCAAACACAACGACCTCGAAGACGTAGGTTTCGATGGTTACCACCACACCATGTTTGAGATGCTGGGCAACTGGTCGTTTGGCGATTATTTCAAAAAAGATGCGCTGGCCTGGTCCTGGGAACTGCTCACCGAGGTCTATAAAATCCCGAAAGACCGCATCTATGTGTCTGTCTTTCAAGGCGATGCACCCGAAAACCTGCCCTTCGATCAGGAGGCCTTCGATACCTGGAAGCAATTCGTAAGCGAAGACCGCATTCTGCCGTTTGGCAAAAAAGAGAACTTCTGGGAAATGGGCGCGCAAGGCCCCTGCGGCCCCTGCTCGGAAATTCACGTGGATTTGCGTTCGGATGAAGAACGCGCCAAAACCGATGGTAAAGCACTGGTAAATGCCGACGATCCCAACGTGATCGAGATTTGGAACAACGTATTTATGCAGTTCAACCGCAAAGCCGACGGCTCGCTGGAGGAATTGCCCGCCAAATCGGTGGATACCGGCATGGGCTTCGAGCGGCTCTGCCGTGCGGTGCAGGGGGCGAAGTCCAACTACGACACCGACCTGTGGAAGCCGTTGTTCACGGAATTGGGTGACCTGGCGGATCACTCCTATGAGGATACCTATCCCGCGCTGCCCGGCCAGGTGGATCACACCGGCAATTACCCCGGCAACACCTACGAATATATCCAAAAAGACATCGCCATGCGCGTGGTGGCCGATCACCTGCGGGCGGTGAGTTTTGCGATTGCCGATGGGGAATTGCCAAGCAATACGGGGGCCGGTTACGTCATTCGCCGCATTTTACGCCGGGCGGTGCGATATTATTATTCGTTCCTGAATCTGCGCGAGCCGGTGCTTTATCGCTTGTGTCCGGTGCTGGCCGAGGAATTTGCTGATGTGTTCCCGGAATTGAAAGCGCAAATAGACTTCGTGGTCAAGGTAATTTTGGAAGAAGAAAAATCCTTCCTGCGCACCCTCGAAAGTGGCCTGAAACGCATCGAACATATTGAAATACAGAACAATATACTTGGTGGCGAACAGGCCTTTGAACTGCTCGACACCTTCGGTTTTCCGATTGACCTGACCCGTCTGATCGCCCGCGAAAAGGGCTGGACAGTGGACGATGCCGGTTTTGACCAGGCTTTGGCCGAACAAAAAGCCCGCTCCCGCAAAGATGCCGCCAAGGAAGTAGGCGACTGGGTGGTGCTTACCGATGAATCCGATGTGGCTTTTGTCGGTTATGATGACCTGGAAACGCAAAACGCGCACATCGTGAAGTACCGGACGGTGGTCACAAAAGGCGAAAACCAATACCAACTGGTGTTGAATCGGACCCCTTTTTATCCCGAAGGCGGTGGCCAGGTGGGCGATAAAGGCTGGCTGACTTTCGGCACGGAGAAAATCCAGGTGCTGGACACCAAAAAGGAAAATACGCTGGTTATCCATGTAGTGGACAAATTGCCCTACGATCTGGAAAACCAAAACGTCAGTTGCCAGGTGGATGTCCGCAAACGCCATCTGACTGAAAATAATCACTCGGCCACTCACCTGTTGCACGCAGCCCTGCGCCGCGTGTTGGGCAGCCATGTCCAGCAAAAAGGCTCTTGCCTCGACGATCAGGCCCTGCGCTTCGACTTTGCGCATTTCCAGAAAGTCAGCGACCAGGAACTGGCGGAAATAGAGCATATTGTCAATGAAAAAATCCGGGAAAATATCGCTCTCGAAGAGGCCCGCAACCTGCCTTTGGAAGAAGCCAAAAAGTCCGGCGCGATGATGCTTTTCGGCGAAAAATATGGCGAAACGGTCCGTATGATCACCTTCGATCCGACCTACTCCCGCGAACTCTGCGGCGGCTGTCATGTGCGTCGCACCGGGCAGATCGGTTACTTTGTCATTACCGGCGAAAGCGCGGTGTCTGCCGGGGTGCGTCGCCTGGAAGCAGTGACGGCGGAGGGCGCAGAAGCGTATTTTGCCAATTTGAAAAATGAACTCTCCGGCATTCGCAGTGTACTGAAAGCCAAAGACTTATCCAAGGCTATTACGGATTTGCAGGAGGAAACCAAACGTTTGCAAAAAGAAAACGAACGCCTCGTGCAGGAGCAGGCCAACGGCTTACGCGAAGGGCTGCGCACCCAAGTGACGGTGGTCAATGGCATAAATCTGATCGCTACCATCCTGCCGCTCCGCGACGGTAATATCATCAAGAACCTCGCGGTAGAGATCGAGCGGGAAATCGGCAATGCTGTCGTTGCTTTCGGGGCCATATCCGCCGATGGCAAGCCGTCGCTGAGCATCAAAATCAGCGATCAACTGGTGAAAGAGAAAGGCCTGAACGCTGGCACTATTGTCCGCGAACTGGCCGCCAAATTCCTGAAAGGTGGCGGTGGTGGGCAGCCAGGTTTTGCAACAGCGGGCGGCACGGACACGAGTCAATTGCAGGCGGCGGTGGAAGCGGTGCAAGGATATTTGTAGTTGCACCTTTAGCGAACTTCACGCTCGAAAAGCGGCAAATCGGCCCTTTTTTGCTCTCAAGTTAAAATAAGGAATAGCCATATTTTAAGAAAAGCCGTTTTCTTAAAATATGGCTTTTTATATTTCAATAAATTACCACTCCACTACCCGCCTCGGCAGCACTATTGCCTCCTTTGGCGGATGATAATAATGCTCCACTACCGCCGCTTCCAGTCGTTTTTTTAAGACCAAATCTTTGACCACTGCTTCATACATTTCTTCCCCGGCCGCATCGAACACCGAAAGCAAAGTAACGTGCAAAAAGCGCAGCAAACCGGATTGTGCATCGCGCTCGAGCATCAGGGCTGCTTCGCCTGCCAGTTCTTGCCCATTCGTATTCCGGTGACGGTACAACACCAGTTCATACACGATGCGGGCATGGACAGGATAAGGTTCGTCGTTTTGCTCCGACATAAAGTGTAATTTTGCTGATGAAGAAATTCTGACAGCAAAAATATTCCATTAAGTGGAATAAAAAACAAAAAGACGGACAAATAATTTTCCATAATATTAATTTTTCCACCTTTTCTTAATTTTTGTCCTTTTCTAAAAACATTCGTTGAATCGTATCTCGTTGAAAATATGAGCGTTATAAAGCAAGGGGAAAAATTAATGCTGTTGGTTAAACGTGACAGCCGAACGACAGAGGAAATCGCTACAGCCATGAATATTGACAAATCATACCTGCCGCGACTCTATAAAATGGACATTTTGCCACCCAAGCCGTTCCAAAAAGCGTTGGAGGTATTTGGCGTATCAGCGGCCTACTTTTTGGAAGGAAATCCGGCACCCATGATCGTGACCGAACCCGATAGTCCATACCACAGTAAGGTTTTTGAAAAATTGCAGACTGAAATTACGACCCTGCGCGACGAACTCAGTCGCCTCACCAAAATGCTGGAGCAGGAAAAAGCCATCAACGCCAATCTGGCGGAAGCACTGAAGAATCTGAGTAAAAGAGAATAAAAAAGAATGTGGCCAATGTGGGAAAAGAATGTGGCCAATGTGAAAAGAATGTGACCAATGTGGGAAAAGAATGTGACCAATGTAAAAAAAATGTGGTCAATGTGCTGCATTTCAACACATTGGCCACATTTAATTTATTGACCACATTAATCCTATCTCCCCATTCCAATCACTTCCGCAAACACGCCCGCTGCCGTCACCTCCGCGCCCGCGCCAGGGCCACGCACCACCAATGGGCGGTCGCGGTAACGCTCCGTAGTGAATACTACCATATTATCGCTGCCACTCAGGAAGTAAAAAGGGTGACTTTGATCAAACGCTTGCAGCCCAATACTGGCTTTGCCTTCATCCAGACAAGCCACGAAGCGCAGCACCTGTCCCTGGTCAGCTGCCCGTTGGCGTAACTGCTCAAAATGATCGTCGTGCCGTTCCAGTGCCGTGAAGAAAGCGGGTACCGAGGTGGCCGCCAGGCAATCAGCGGGCAAAATATTTTCCAAATCCACATCGGCGGTTTCCAATGGTAAGCCAGTCTCGCGGGCCAGAATCAGAATTTTACGCCGTACATCTGCCCCGGAAAGATCGTCGCGCGGATCGGGTTCCGTCAGGCCACGCTGCTGGGCTTCGTGCACAATGCTGGAAAAAGAGGCTCGCTCCGCAGTACTCGTTTGGCAGAAAGTATTGAAAATGAATGATAAAGTGCCCGACAAAATGCCCTCGATTTTCAGAATGCGGTCGCCTGACTGAATAAGATCGTTGAGCGTAGTGATGATAGGCAATCCGGCCCCGACATTGGTTTCGTAACACCAGTAAGCCCCGCGTTTTTCCGCTATTTTTTTCAAATGCTGGTACTGCGCATACGAAGAAGAGGCCGCCAGTTTGTTGGGCGTAGAAATAGAAATGCTCGCTTCGAGGATGCTGGCATAGTGTTCCGTGACCTCTTCGGCAGCGGTATTGTCAATAAAAATCGTGTTGGAGAGGTTGAGGTTTTTCATTTGCTCCACAAAACGCGCCATCGAGAACGGGTCGCCATCGTGCAGTGCCTGCTCCCACGCGCCGGGTGCCACCCCATCCTCCTGAAAGGCCATTTTACGGCTGTTGGCCAGCCCGGCGATCTTGATCTCGAGGTTGCGTTTTTCCCGCAAAAAAGCCGTCTGTGCTTCTATTTGTCGCAGCAGCGTCTTGCCAATCAAGCCAATACCAACGATAAAAAGATGTAATGTCTTGGTATCCGACAGGAAAAATGCTTCGTGAATGGCATTCAGTGCTTTCGTTTCGTCGGGCGCACCGATGACTACGGAAATGTTTAACTCGCTCGATCCCTGGGCGATGGCCACAATATTGACCCCGTTTTTGCCCAGTGCCTGAAACAACCGTCCGGCAATACCCGGCCGGTAGCGCATGTTTTCGCCGACCACCGCGATCACCGAAAGATTGTCTTCAATCTTCATCGGCTCGATGAGTTGGCCGCGCAATTCGTAGGCAAACTCCTTTTCCGCCGCCTTCATGGCCGCCTTCGATTGGGCGGGCGACACCGCGAAAGTGATGCTCGTTTCGCTCGATCCCTGCGTGATAACCACCACATTCACACTCGCCTGAGCCAATGCGCCGAATAGCCGTGCGGCCACCCCCGGTACGCCAAAAAGTCCACTGCCCTGCAGCGTGATTAGCGAAATCTGGTTGATGCTCGAAATGCCACAAATAGCTCCGCCGCCGGGGGTATCCGCCGAAATAACCAGGGCTTTATTACTAATATAAGTTCCTGAAAATGACGGGTTAAACGTGTTTTTGATGACCAAAGGAATGTCTTTGGCCAGGGCGGGCAGAATGGTCGGTGGATAAATAACCTTGGCCCCGAAATGGCTCATTTCCATCGCCTCACGGTAGGTCATGGTCGGCAACGTAAACGCCTTTTTCACCCGGCGCGGATCGGCAGTCAGGACGCCATCCACGTCGGTCCAGATTTCGATGGCCGAAGCATCCAGGGCCGCGCCGAGAATAGCAGCCGTGTAGTCGGAGCCGCCACGGCCCAGGGTAGTGGTAATGCCATCCACGGTGCTGCCGATGAAGCCCGTGGCCGCCTGTACCGCCGAATGCGCCGCATAGTGCGCCCGGATGCGGCGATTGGTTTCCTCAAAATCCACTTTGGCCCCGCCAAAATGCGCGTCGGTGCGGACCACATCGCGGGTATCCAGAAATTCGGTGGGGATGCCTGCCTGCCGCATGGCGTGGGCGATGATGAAGGCCGAATTGCGTTCGCCGAAACTCACCACAAAATCCAGCGAACGGGCCGATACCTCATGCAGGAGGTAAATGCCTTGCAGCACGTTGCCCAACGCCTCGAAATTGGCAGTCAGATGCTGCTCCACCGCCGGGCGATTGGCGGGTTCCAGCAGTTGCTCGATGGCTTCAAAGTGGCGGGACTGCACTTTTTCAAACAATTCCCGGTAGTGCTCGTCGCCTTTTCCGGCGCGGTTGGCCATGTCAATCAGCGTATCGGTCACTTTGGAAAACGCCGAAAAAACGACCGTAAATTGTTCGCCGCGCTGATGATAATCGAGTAATATTTGTAGTAATCCGCTGATCGTGGCCGGGGAACCGACGGAAGTGCCGCCAAATTTTAAAACCTTCATGCTTTAAATGTAATGTTGAACCGTAAAGGATAGGATTTTGGGCACAAAAAACGGATGATTTAACGGCTTTCCGAAATGTTGGGCGGAAATAGCACTTTTGCTCCCCATTCAGACCTCTTTTCGCCTTAAAAAAGAAAAGGGCCACAGGTGAAGTTCACCTGCCGCCCCACGCGTGTTTGGTATTTCGTATTCGTACTCTTGGACAAAACTACGCTCACCGACTTCCACGCTACCCATTCGCCGTAGTTTTTCGCTGTAAGGGAAGGACTCGAACCTTCACGAGGCAGTTAGCAACAACACAAAGTTTGGTGGTCAATCCCAGTCGGCCAAGGCCGGCTTTATGTTGCGTTTATCCTGTTATCCCCACCCCCGAGACAGGAGGGTATGGCTGCCAAATTTCATCACCTCACAAGTTGATTCAGTAGTGCGCTTTCGCATTCTGATAGGGCAAAGGTAAACGTATTGGCTTTTTTATTACAAATTTTTCAACGTATTTTTATTTTATTTACATTATCAGCAAATTTTTATCTAAAATACTGCCATTTTTAAAATATTCAATTTGATTCGGCTTTAAAAATTAACAAGTTGGCAATGATCGGCAGGCCAAAAAGAGCGTTTGCTCATTCTGTGTAAACCATTTTCCTGATTACACATTCTCCTTCTATCTGTTCCGCGCAGGATTACCCACATTTTCCACATTGGCCACATTATAATATGTCGTTTCCCGAACCTTTCCCTGATCACCTTGCCAGTTGTCTGGCCCAGCCCTTGCCCGGACAGTCAGCGCAATACAAAATGGCCAGCCTGCGTCGGTTGGAAGAATTGGGCCTGCAGACCGCTCCGCCCCCGAACGTAAAATTAGCTGCTGTGCTAATACTGCTATTTTCACAGGAACAAAACTGGCATCTGACTCTTATTCAGCGGACCGTGAATCCACACGACCGGCATAGTGGCCAGATCAGTTTTCCCGGCGGGCGGTATGAGCCAGAGGACGAGACGTTGGCTAATGCCGCATTGCGCGAAGCACATGAGGAGTTGGGCGTCCGGCCGGAGCGGGTACAATTGCTGGGTCGCCTGACGGAGTTGTACGTGCCGGTCAGCAATTTTGTGGTCCATCCTTTTGTGGGCGTACTGCACGATGGTCAGCCGCCCGCTTTTACGCCGCAGCCGGGCGAAGTGGCCACTATTCTGGTGCCGCCTCTGGCGCTTTTTCTGGATAAAAATACCCGCAAGATGACGGACATACCCCTCAGCGAGGCGGTGGTTTTGAAAAATGTACCTTATTTTGAAGTAGAAGAACGCGTACTGTGGGGTGCCACCGCTATGATTCTCAACGAGTTACTGGAAATTGTCATGACGGGCTTAAGTGACGAACCGCAGGAACTGTCCTAAGCCACTTTTATTCGCCGTGCTCCAGCAGCACCCGTACCGTCTCGATTTTGCGGTCGCTGACCAGTTCCAGCACGAAGGTTTTGCCGTCTAAAAGCAGGCGGGCTCCCTGTTCGGGGATGGTTTGCAAGGCAGTGATCAGATAGCCGGACAGGGTGTTGTAACTGCCCGAAGGAAGTTTCAGGGCCGGGTATTTATCATTCAAATACTCCACTTCCAGCCGCCCGGAGAACAGGTATTCCGTATCGCTCACGCAGGCTTCGATGAATTCCTCGTGGTCGTGTTCGTCCTCGATTTTGCCAAAAAGTTGTTCCAGCGCATCTTCGAGCGTCACCAACCCGGAAATGCCGCCATATTCGTCCACCACGCAAGCGATATTCGTGCGGTTTTTGACAAATTTACTCAGCAAATCATTGATCTGAATGCTTTCGGGCACGAAACGAATGGGCATTACCATGCTGCGGATGCTGGCCGGACGGGTAAACAGCTGTTGCACGTGTACATAACCCAACACTTTATCCAGATCGCCGTCGATCACCAGAATGCGGGACAGACTGCTTTCGATAAACTGCTGCCGCAACTCCTCGACGGAGGCCTGCACATCAATATGCACGATTTCCAGACGCGGCGACATGCAGTCGTAGGCACGGACTTGCTTCAGATGCAGGGCATTTTCCAGCAATTCCATCTCCATTTCTTCTTCGCCGGGTGCGCCGGTCGCATTTTGCTGCACTAAATATTCCAACAGGGCGGCGTCGCCATCGTTCGGGATTTTTTTATATAAACTCCTGAAAATGAAGTTTTTAAATAATAATAATATGGAAAACAATAATAAACCTGCCACCAATGGAGCCACCCAGCCTGCGCCAAAAACGAACCAGAATGGCGGTATGAGCCACAAAGCAACGAACGTAGCCACCGCGGTGAGGGCCAAAGTGGCTGGCAGGGCGTGGCTGCCGATGCGCAGGGCGGAAGAAGGGAGAGGATACAAGGGTGTGGAGGATTTGAAGATTGGAGGATTGAAAAAAACTGAGTATTTGAGGATGCGAGTATTTGAAAAAAACGAGGATTTGAGAGGTGAGAATCGGTATCAAATCCTCAAATCCTCAAATCCTCCTATTTTATAGCGTTATTCAGTTGGTCCACTTTGATGCGGCCTTTGGGCACTTTGATCAGCCAGTAAGAGAAATCCTGTTCCGCTTCGAGGCCGTAGCCATAAATGATCTCACCGGGTTTGGTCACTTTCACGAATTTGTCGGTATGTATTTTGGCCGTTTTTTCGTCCCAGATCAATTCTTCGGTCTCTAATTTTTCCTGTTTGATGGTATTCAATTCCACACTGTCGCGGGCCACGATCTGCCCTTTTTCGGGAAAACGGACGGCGGTTTTGGCGGTCAGGGTGCTTTTTACCGAGAGGTCGGGTTCCAGAAAATCAATTTTTACGCCACCGGGAAATTCCTGCCGGGGATTCTCGCGATCATCGTAGTTGTACAGCAGCGGTCCCTGCACCCGCACCCGCAGAATAGCGCTGTCGGAGTAGAGTATTTCCACGTCTTTGGCGATGACGACCTGGGTATCTTCCGGCGTAAACAGTTGCTTGTTCTCCGTTTTCAGGTTGTCGCAAGCAGCCAGCAATACAGCCAGCAGCAGGACGCCTGCGCCAATTCTGGGTAGGTTTTTATGGGACATAATCATCAGGCAATCATCTTTTTAAGTCCAATGCGGAAGGCCAGTAACAGGCCCACCACAATAAGCAGCAGGTAGTGGACCGGAATATTGACCCAGGCGATGATGCGCACCCGGTCGAGCAAAAACATCAGGATGAAAATGGAGGCGATCATTATCATCAGGCTCGACAATTTGCCGAAACCAGGGATGTACTCAAAGGGGGCATTGCGGCGCACAATCGCCAGCGTAACGATCATGGATACGATGGGCAGTACCTGGGTGAGCAGATTGACGTTGAAAATGCTGCCGCCGCGCTCAAAAAGAAACATATACACGGCCAAAGCAGCGGCAAAAATGCCCGGAATACAGGCGGCAAAAACCAGCACTGCGTAGAAGTACTTCCACGGACTGAGGTGGCCTTCGCCGCGCCCCATTACATTGGCCAGTAAGGCACTCAGCGGAATACCGATGAAGAGGGCGAGCACCACGAACGGATTGGCGTCGAGGTAATTGAAAAATTCCTGCAAAGTCATATTGCGTCCAGGGAGATCGAAATTTATTTCGACGGGTAAAGAATCGGATTTATGCCAACGAACAATAAAGATCGCTATAGAATAAATCCCGTGCTCCGGCAAAAATATCGCGTCCCGGCCTGGAAACAAAACCTGCGTACAAAATTCCAGATAACACCATCTTAGCCAATCATCAAAGACACCAAAAATCCTCCGCGCCAATCAACCAATAAACCAGTCAACTAATAACCTGATTTACTTGACCATCCGCATGAAAATGCTCGTAAACCAATTGGAATCGGCCTTGATCAAGGTATCCAAAGTCTGGTTGGCCTTGTTGGAAAACACGCGAATGTCGCGCACCACAGCACAAAAACTTTCCGCTTCCGGTGAATTTTCTTCCACGTTGGCCACCTCATTCAGCACCTTGAGCATAGGCTCGAGTTCGCGTTTTTTGCGATTGATGATGATCTGGCGAACCACCGTCCACATATCTTTTTCGGCATAAAAATACTCCTTACGCTCCCCGGCTTTGAGTTGCTTATGCACCAGTCCCCAATCCATCAGCGCGCGCAGGGTCATATTGACGTTGCCGCGTGAGATGTTGAGCCCTTCCATCACCTGATCAGCGGTCATTGCTTCCGGCGCGACCAGCAACAGCGCGTGTACCTGGGCCATCGTCCGATTGATTCCCCAATCGGTGCCCATTTTACCCCATGACTCGATGAATTTTGCTTTGCCTTCCTGGACGTCCATGTATTGCGTGGTTTTATTGGCGAGAGAAATACGCTTTTGACTACTATTGTTTTCAAAAAGAAATGAAAATTGGAAAAATGACACATTAGGGCCCGGATACCCCTTAAAAACACTATTTTTGAGCCCACCAGAGCAAAAGGCAAAGAGCAACATGGAGCAACCAGGCCACTATCTTACCGAAGACCCCGCCGGAGAATATACCAGGCAAATCACGCGTCTGCTGCGCGATGAAAGCACCGACAATTGCCCGTTGCTGCTCGAACTGATTACCGGCGGCGGGGTAAATCACCGGTTGCTGGGCTATTTGTTTGGCATCGCCTGTTTCCATCACCGAAAAGAAGTGGCCGACCGCGCTATGAGTCTGCTGTCCAAAAACGCGACGCCCGCCACGACCCGGCAGGCCCAAAAACTCAAGGAAAGTGCCGCCTACTACTACAATGAGGTCGAATATCTGGGGAAATATAGCAATCCCGATTTCGATCTGTTCGATTTTTTGCTGGCTTATAAAATGTGCAACTGGCACCGGGTGGGCGAGGCGCGCAGCCACTATTTTATCACCGCCCACCAGACGCTCAATCTCTCCCAATATCCAGAGAATCAACTTTCTCCCGCCCTGGCCACGCTGGATTTCGTCCACTACCTGGCCCTGCCCGCCCACAAGGGTTTCGACCTGATGGCATCGCTCGTGCATTTGGAGCAGCTGCCTTTGGAGAGCATTTTTATTGAAAATACTCGCCTCGACGAGTTCCCGGTGGCTTTGTTCCAATTGCCGCAACTGCGCACCCTGAGCATCAAGCGCGGTTCTTTTCGTCCAAAACAGCCGATGCTGGTGCCGGAAGGTGGGCCGTTTGGTAGTCCAGTGCTGGAAAAAATCATTATAGACGGTTATCCGTTAGTGGGTGAAATGCGGCTCGGTCCTTTCCCGCGTTTGCGTGAAGCCTCATTCCTGCGCTGCGCACTCACGAATATGTCATTTTTAGAAAATGCACCGCTGATCGAACACATTGCCCTGAAAAACAATCATTTGGAAACCCTGCCGTCTTTCCTGGGCGATTGTACGGAGCTGCGTATTCTTGATCTGAGCGGCAATCCCTTCCGAAAAATCGAACTAAATCTCGAACGATTGGTTCGATTGGAAGAACTGGACCTGAAAATGCAGCCGCAACAGGCCCCGTAACGGTACCGGCGGGTTCAGCCGCCGCTTGAGAATGAATGAGAAGTAACTTCCCATTTTCCCACCTCCGGATGTCATTCCGACGGCAGGAGGAATCCGGTAGCGGGCATTGATAATCAATACCTTAGCAGATTCCTCCTTACGTCGGAATGACAACTCAAGTAATGTTGTTCCTGCCATCTTATTTTTTACACGTTCCTCAAAGGAAAAAGTTGGAGCACTGACCAGCAGCACTTTTTGTTTTCTTATCCAAAGAAATTGGCCAAACAAAATTGCCTGACAAATATATAAGCAGATTTTTGAAACTGTCTGGCTTGAAGTGAATTCATGAATGTTAAATCTTGCCCTGCTGTCGCATCCCACAAAAAAAGCCCTTCCAGCAGGGCGACTGGAAAGGCGATGGTGCAACTTTTGGGGCTTGCCCTCCGGCGCCGGGGAAGCCAAAGGACTTCCCGGCGACAGTGGCCAATAAGGGATTGCGCTGCCTGGGAAGCAGCATTGTTTTCATGGTTGGCTTTTAAAAAGGGGCCTTCGGGGCTGGTTTCATTTGGTCGGTTTTCAGGATGTTCAGGGGATTACAGGTTCAGGAGTCTTTTCTCATTGGGTTATTCAAACCAGGTTACACAGGGCAACCGTCAGCAGGATTAAAAAGCCGCGTTTCGTCGCGCAGATTTTCGTTTTCATGTGGTTTTCAAGAGTGAATGCCGGTAGCGGGGAGAACATGAACAGCCCGGGAGATTTTTTTTGAAATTTTCTTCCGTTTTGGCGTTATCTGTTTCTTTATGCTCCATGATGACGTTTTTACGCCCCCTCTATTACTCCTTTCCGATCCGGCTGCTGATGTTGCACGTGCGCAATCACCTGATTCTGCTGCTGTTATGGGGGATGTTGACATTACTGATGACCGGAGTGATCGGCCGTTTTTTTGGCATGCACTACGTGTTGCTTACGCCGGAATATCGGGGCGAAGTGAATTTCTGGAGTTTTCTGCTGACAGGCATGGCTTTCGGAGCGTATTTTATGATCTGGAATCTCACCACTTACCTGCTCAGTGCCAACCGTTTCCCGTTTCTGGCTACGCTGGATGCGCCGTTCACCAAGTTTTGCCTGAACAACAGTATCATTCCACTGGCTTTTCTGGCGACCTACCTGACGGCGACGACCTGGTTTCAATGGCATGACGAATTCACTTCTACGGGGGCGATTGCCTGGAATATTGCTGGTTTTTTAATCGGTGCTACTGGGCTGATCAGCCTGCTGGCGGTGTATTTATATTTCACCAATAAGGACATCGGCGCGTTTCTGCGGCCCGGCAAATTCATTCCCCGACCGGGCAGCCCGCTCCTGGTGCCGGGTCAGCGGCTGCCAACGATCTACGAAATTCAGGTTGGTAGCACGCGCTGGCGCACCGATACGTACCTCACCGAGCGATTGCGGCCCCGTCTGGTGCGCAGCGTGGCCCACTACCACCCTGATATGCTCGGCCAGGTTTTTCGCCAAAATCACCTGAATGCGGTGGTCGTGCAAGTAGTGGCTCTCTTCCTACTGCTGTTGCTGGGACTGTTCATGGATAAAGCCTGGGCGCGTATCCCCACGGCGGCGACCATTTTTCTGCTGGCCAGTATGGTCATGTCTCTATTCGGAGCCATCACTTTTTGGTTTCGCAGCTGGAGTGCTGTGGTCTTTCTGGGCATTATTTTGTTCGTCAATACGGTGACCGGCTGGGGCATTCTGAATTATCGTAACCATGCCTACGGCCTTGATTATCAGCCCGGTAACCGGGCGGCCTATACTTATGAGAATCTCGAAACAATCGGTGCCACGGAGAATAGAACCCGCGACCACGCCGCCACCCAACAAATCCTGGAACGCTGGCTGGCTAAAAACCGGACACCGCAGCAGCCCCGTCCCAAACTTGTACTGGTTTGCGTCAGCGGTGGCGGCATGCGCTCGGCACTCTGGACGATGCAAACGCTCCAGCAGGCCGACCGGCTCACGCAGGGAAAATTGCTGCGCCACACGGCACTCATCACCGGCGCGTCGGGCGGGATGCTGGGTGCGGGGATGGTGCGCGAACTGATGCTGCGCCAGCACCAAGGGCAGCCCGTGTCTCCGCAGGATACGTCGTTCATCACCGACCTCGGCAAGGACTTACTAAATCCGGTGACTTTCGCCATTATTGCCAATGATCTTTTTGTGCCGCTGTCCAGTTTTACTTCGGGCAATTTCCGCTACAGCAAAGACCGGGGTTATCTTTTCGAGCGACAGTTGAACGAAAATTGTCATGGTTATTTTGATCGTCGGCTGGCTGATTATCGCCAGCCCGAAGCCGAGGCCATCATCCCTATGATGCTGTTATCGCCTTTTGTGCTGAACGATGCCCGCCGTATGCTCATCAGTCCGCAAGGCGTATCCTACCTGATGCGCCCACCCGATTCTAACTTATATCCCGAAATAGACGGTGTGGATTTCGGCAAACTTTTCTCGGCGCAACAGGCGGATAGCCTGTCTTTTGCTTCGGCTTTGCGCATGAACTGCACCTATCCACTGATCCTGCCCAACGTGTGGCTACCGACTCTGCCCGCTGTGGAAGCCGTGGACGCGGGATTTCGGGATAATTACGGCATTAGCCTGGCCACCCGTTTTGTACAAAATTTCCGGCCCTGGATCACTGCCAATACCGACGGCGTGGTCATCGTACAAATCCGGTGTTGGGAAAAAATACAATCCATCGCCAAAAGCGATGCGAAGGGCATACTCGAAAATCTGTTTACGCCCGCCGATGCCGTGGCCAGTCTGACCAAAATGCAGGACTACGATCAGGATAGTGCCCTTGGCCTGCTGTCCGACCTGTTGGGTAAAAATCAGTTGCAGGTCATTCCTTTTTATTACCGCCCGGTCCACAAACAACGCGAAGCCTCGCTGAGTCTGCACCTGAGCAAACGCGAGAAACTCGACCTGATGCAGGCTTTTTATTCTGCTGAAAATCAGAAGAATATGGTTTTGCTCCAGCAAGCGTTGCAGTGAAAAATATGGGTGAAAAAATGGATTATGGAGATTCTTGAGAAGGGTTTAGCAGCCAATGGCAGTAATTAAGCACGAAATTCCGTTCTTTCGCGCTGAAAATCCAGTTTAACGATGTCCAAGTCACGTAAGCCCACGCCACCTGCTACCCCGCCACGATCTACCCGTCCGCCGGGGCCGGCCAAAGCCGCTGTGGCTGGCCGCAAATCAGCAAGCAGTGCTGCCGCTGCTCCCATCCTGCTGCCTGATTTTTTTACCAATTTCCGCCTGCAAAGCCTGTTGATTTTTGGTCTGGCTTTTCTGCTCTATGCCAACACGCTTTTCCACGGTTTTGTGCTGGACGATAGTATTGTCATCACCGATAATATGTTTACTAAACAAGGTGTGCAGGGCATCCCCGGCATTTTTTCCAAGGATACTTTTTTTGGTTTTTTCAAAGTAGAAGGCAAGGAAACGCTGGTCTCCGGGGGGCGCTACCGTCCTATGACGCTGGCCTTGTTTGCCCTTGTCTATCAGGTAGTTGGCGAGAACAGTTTTGTGTTTCACCTGCTCACAGTGCTGCTTTTTGCGGCCACCTGCGTGGTGCTGTATTGGGTGTTATTGCGGCTTTTTGCCAATCAGGGGAGTACGGCAGCGGCCTTGCTAGCCTGGATTGCCACGGTGTTGTTTGTGGCCCATCCCATTCATACCGAGGTGGTGAACAACATCAAAGGCTGCGACGAAATCCTTACTCTGCTCGGTTGTCTCACGGCCCTCTGGTGTACTTTCAAAGTGGTGGATACGGGGAAAATGAGTTGGAAATTAGCGGCAGCCGCGTCCTTTTTTGTGGCTTGTTTGTCTAAGGAAAATGCGGCGGCTTTTGTGGTCATTATCCCACTCGCGCTGTGGTTCAGCCAGTCCACCACTGCAACGGATGCTCCTGAAAAATCTCCTTCGATTGTGGCGGCCAGTTGGCCCGTGTGGGGCGCGTTTTTGCTGTTTTTCGTGCTGCGTGGCAGCATTTTGCACTGGAAATTCGGGGCGGCTGCCGCCGACCTGATGAATAATCCTTTCCTGAAATTTGATGGTACAAATTGGATCCCGTTTGCGCCAGCCGAAAAACTGGCCTCTATTTTTTACACGCTGGGCAAGTATATTTTCCTGCTTTTTGTGCCGCATCCGCTCACGCACGACTACTACCCACGGGTGATTGGAATGGTCTCTTTTGCCAACCCGATGGTGCTGTTCAGCCTGGCAGCGTATGGCTATTTGGGTTATCAGGCTATCATTGGTTTGCGGCAGCGTAGCGTGGCCCGCTTCGGCATTTGGCTGTATTTGCTGCCTTTGAGTATTGTTTCCAATTTCCTGTTTCCCATCGGTACCAACATGGGCGAACGTTTTGCGTTCATGCCGTCGGTCGGCTTTTGCATTGCGGTCGCGGCTTTGGGACTTTATTTAATAGAAAAAAGTAATTTGAAAACGGTGCTCATTGGGCTGGGCATCGTGGCGGGACTTTTTTCTTTGAAAACGGTGATGCGCAACTTTGATTGGTCGAGCAATGAAAAACTGTTCTTCGCGGATGTGGGCACTTCCGACAACAGCGCAAAAATCCATAATGCCTGCGGCGGCATCCTGTTCGACCGGGCCAGCAAGGAAACCGATGCAGACAAACGCCTGGATTTATGCCGTCAGTCGGTCGCCCATCTGAACAAGGCCATCGAAATTTATCCCAATTACAAAGACGCTTATATCACCCGCGGCGGGGCCAATTTTTACCTGAAAAATTATGACGCAGCTATCGCCGATTACCGGCAGGCCGTGCGCTTTGGCCCCGACGATCCACGCTGGAAAACCTACCTGGCCATGGCCCTGCGCGACGGCGCGCAATACTATGGGGAACAAAAACGCGACCTGACTACGGCTCAAAAATACCTGGTCGAATCCTGGCAAATAAACAATCAGGACGCACAAACCGCTCGTTTACAAGGTGTTGCGAATGGTGTACAAGGTAAAAATGCCGAAGCTATTGCCTGGTTTCAAAAGGCCGTAGCCCTCGATCCCAAAAATGCCTCTTTCCTTTTCGACCTCGGCACCGCTTACTACGCTTCCGGCGATGCCGTCAATGGCGAATTATACCGGCAGCAGGCCATTGCCATTGATCCTAAATTAAAGAAATAGTAACGTCGGCTTTAGTCGGCAATTCAAATATTAGTACCGACTAAAGTCGGTGTTACAACAGACACAACATGAAAAACACACCTCTGACTGAAAAGCACCTCGCGCTCGGCGCGAAAATGGCCGAGTTCGCGGGCTACAATATGCCCATTTCTTACACCAGTATCACCGATGAACACCGCGCAGTGCGCACGGCAGTCGGCGTATTCGATGTGAGTCACATGGGCGAATTCATCGTGAAAGGCAAAGATGCCACGGCATTTTTGCAAAGCGCGACTTCCAATGACGTAAGCAAACTCAAACCCGGCGACGTGCAATATTCCTGCCTGCCCAACAAAAAAGGTGGTATCGTGGATGACTTGCTGGTGTATCGCCTGGATGATGTAGCGGAAATGCAGACCGAAGGCGAAGAGACGTATATGGTCGTCGTCAATGCTTCCAACGAAGTAAAGGACTGGCGCTGGATGAAACGCCTGGCGCGCGGGTTCGATGTGAAACTGCAGAACATCTCCGCCAAAACCGGCCTGATCGCCGTGCAAGGCCCGAAGGCCGCCGAAGCACTGCAAAAACTGACCGATATTGACCTGAAAAGCATGAAATACTACTCTTTTCAGCGCGGACGCTTTGCTACCTGCAACAATGTGATCGTGTCGGCTACGGGTTATACGGGCAGCGGCGGCTTTGAGATTTACGCTAAAAACAAGGATTTGGTCAAAATCTGGGATCGCGTCTTCAAGGCCGGGCAGAAATTCGGCATCAAACCCGCCGGTTTAGGCGCCCGCGATACCCTGCGTTTGGAAATGGGCTACTGCCTCTACGGCAATGACATCAATGATACCACGAGCCCGCTGGAAGCTGGTTTGGGCTGGATTACCAAACTGAACAAGGGCGTGGATTTTCCGTCCATCGAGAAATTTAAAAAGCAAAAAGCCGACGGCGTGAAGCGTAAACTGGTCGGTTTTGTCCTGGATGAAAAGCGGGTACCGCGCCACGACTACGTTATCGAAAGTCCGCGCGGGGCGGTCATCGGGGTGGTGACTTCTGGTACGCAGTCGCCCACGATGGAAAAGCCGATTGGTATGGGCTATGTAAAAGTGAAATTCGCGGAGCCGGGGACTAAGATTATGATCGTGGCAGGGAGTAAGCGACTGGAGGCGGTGGTGACGAAGGTGCCGTTTGTGGAGCCGGGAGTGTAGGAACGCGGATGACGCGGATTTTTCATTAATTAATGAGCCATCAGTACCCCGATCGGTGTTGATGGTTTTTTTGTAGGTTTCCGCCGCTCCTGGTGTTTTCACCAAGAGCAGCAAGAACGCCGTTAGTGGCGTCAAAAACTCGCCTACCCGCCCACAATTTTAACACTATCAAGGCAACCCAACTCCCCCCTGTCGCGCCATTCCGTCAAAACCGGAACCTTTCATGTCGCTACGTTTTACCATGCGTGCCTTTCTACCGTTGTTATTGTTTTTTTGCCTGGCAGTCCCCCTCGTGGGCCAGTCTGATTCGACGGGATTTTCCAGTTTAAAAATCGGGGGTTGGCAGCAGCACCTGCCCTGGCAGCGGTCGCTGTACGTGACCCAAAGCGACAGCAAAGTATATTTCGCGACCGAATGGGCCATTCTGGAAATTAATAAAGCCGACCGTTCGCCGCGTTTTATCACCAAAGTGGATGGTTTGAGCGATGTGGGCATGAATCTCCTGCGCTATAATCGGGAAACCGGCCTGCTCGTAGTGGTCTATGACAACAGCAACCTCGACCTGTATAGCCCCACCAACGGCACGGTCGTCAATCTGCCGTTTATCAAAAAGAACGTCAATATTATTGGGGATAAAAAAGTGTACGCCGTTGCTTTCGATGGGGCGTTCGCTTACCTGGCCTGCGGTTTTGGCGTGCTGAAACTCAATCTGGAACGCGCCGAAGCCGAATACACTGTTTTTACGGGCGTGGCGGTGCGTTCGTTTTCCATCTTTGAAGGCAATTTGTATGCTGGCACCGACGAAGGTGCTTATCGCCTGCCTGCCAATGACGCGAACCCCGCCGATTTTAGTCGCTGGCAACTGCTGGGCCCGGCGCAGGGCTTTATCGCCGATCAATCGGTCGGTGCGCTGGCGGTCTGGAACAACCAATTCTATGTGGGCATTGCCAACAAACTCTACCGTTATGAAGGCAATAGTCTGACCGAAATTGCTGCCAATCCCGACCGCGATGTGTATTATTTGACCACCGAAGGCAATGGCCTGGTTATCGGCTGGAAACGCGGTTTTGATGGAAAAGTGGAGTATCTCGAGCCCGGCGGCCTCCGCTACGATATTTCTTCCCCCTGCGATGCCGGGAAGCCCTGGTATGCCGTGGAAGATGGCGACCGTAAATTCTGGCTCTCCGACGATTCCGACGACTTTCGCTATTTCGATGCCGCCACCAATCAGTGCGACCGCTTTGAATACAACTCGCCGTATCGCCATACCTCCACGGAGATCAACATTTTAAACGATAAAGTATATGTGGGTACGCCCGGTGCTACTTCGGGCCTGAGTCCGGTGGGCGCACGCCTGGGCGTATATATTTATGATAAAGGCTCGTGGCGGCGTTTCAATGAAGAGACCAATCCCGAACTAAAGACCACGGAATGCGGTACCGATCTGTGGCGAGTCGTGGCGCATCCAACCCAGGATAAATTCTATGCGGGCAGTTTTGTCGGCGGACTGGTGGAGTCCAATGGGGCGGGCACCGTGACCAAATGTTACACAAAAAACAATTCCATTTTGCAAAATGCTGGTGCTGCTGGTACCGGCCGGACGGCCATCAGCGGGCTGTCTTTCGACGAAGATGAGAATCTGTGGATTTGTAACTACAGCGCCACCGCGCCCATTGCCGTGCTGAAACCCGACGGTACCATCCAAAATTTTCCAGCCGCGCCAGCCAATATCCTGACCTCCGTAGTGATAGATCAAAATGGTTACAAGTGGTTCACGGTCGGCTTCAATGGTGGCGTGATGGTGTTCGATAGCGGCAAAGACCTGGAAGACCCTTCCGATGATCGGTATAAAATATTCACCACTTCCAATAGTACGATGCCCACCAACACGGTGAACTGCATCACGGTGGACCTCGAAGGCGACGTCTGGGTGGGTACACAGCAGGGTACCATCAGTTTTGAATGTGGCAGCAATGTGTTCGATGCCAGTTGCGTGGGCCGCCGCCGCATCATCAATGTGGATGGTTTCAATGGTTACCTGCTGGAAACGGAGGATGTGCGCAGCATCGCCGTGGATGGCGGCAATCGTAAATGGTTTGGCACCACCAGCGGCATTTTTGTGCAATCCTCCGATGGATTGACCGAAGAAGGGCACCTGACGAACACCAACAGTCCGCTGTTTGATAATAACATTACCGACATCGCGATTAATCAAAAAAATGGCGAAGTCTGGATTGGCACCGAGAAAGGTATGCTCTCGCTGCGCGGCGAAGCCACTGGGGGCGGAAAGATCAATTCCCGCAGCACGTATGCCTATCCCAATCCGGTGCAGCCCGGCTATGATGGCCCGATTGCCATCTACGGACTGGCCCGCGATGCCAATATTAAGATCACAGATGTGTCAGGAAATCTGATCTATGAAGGGCAGGCCCTGGGTGGACAAGCGGTATGGAACGGACGCGATTATTTGGGTCGGCGCGCTGCGTCAGGGGTTTATTTGGTATTCGCCACCAGTGTGGCAAATTTTGAAAACCCGGATGCCATTATTACCAAAGTGGTCATTCTAAATTGAACCGCGCGACCATAATCATAAATGTTAAAAAATAAAAGATTATATCACAAAAAGCAATATTCGCCCCTTCCAGCCTGTTTCATACTCGATTTTTAACGAATTTAAAACTAAAACGGCTCAGCCGCCTATGGAAAAAACCTACACATATCATGATGCGCTGGTGCAGTTTCTGTACCACGAAATGCCTGCTGCTGATGCAGTGGAGATGGTCTCTTTGATCGAAGATGACCCTGATCTCCATGCTGAGTTCAACAGTTTGCTATTGGCGAAAACGCAACTTCCAAAGGTGCAGTTTCACCCTTCGCAAAATGCGCTCGACAACATTATGCGGTACAGTGCAAAATCAGGCATGGAAGTATTCGGCTGAGCCACTCCTGATGCCAAAACAAAGCAGCCCTTGCTCTGATTACTCGGAGCAAGGGCTGTATTTTTAGGCAAATGAGCAAAGTGCAATGGGCAATAAGCAAAAGCGACAAGTAGTTCATTGAGATTACTTTAAGGTAGTTTTTGCGTAAATCGCTGGTTTTCATTGCTCCATTTGCCTTTTACAATTTTGCTCTTTTACTTAAGCATTCAAATATTTCCAGAGCAGGTCTTTTAGTTTCTGCAAATTCTTATTGGTGATGGAAGAAATAAACATCACTTCAATACCTTCTGGCAGCGTAGGCCGTAGCATTTTCTCTAAATCCTTGTCAATCAGGTCGCTTTTGGTGATGGCCAGGAGGCGCGGTTTATCCAGCAAATCAGGATTGAACTCCTGCAATTCATTCAGTAGAATCTGATATTCTTCATCCAGCGAACGGTTGGTGTCGGCGGGAATCATGAACAGGAGTACACTATTCCGCTCGATGTGGCGCAGAAAGCGGTGGCCCAAACCACGCCCTTCATGTGCTCCCTCGATGATACCCGGAATGTCGGCCATGACGAAAGTCTGGCCATGCCGGACCTGCACAATGCCGACTTGCGGAGCCAGGGTCGTAAAGGCGTAATCACCGATTTTTGGCGTGGCAGCCGTGACCGAACTGAGCAAAGTACTCTTGCCCGCATTGGGAAAACCGACCAATCCTACGTCGGCCAGCACCTTGAGTTCGAGGATAACCCATTTTTCGATGGCCGGTTCGCCGGGCTGGGCATAGCGGGGTGTCTGGTTGGTCGCCGATTTGAAATAGTTGTTGCCCTTACCACCGCGCCCGCCCGGAAAGAGCGTTTTCATTTCGTCGCGTTCGGTGATTTCGAGCAACACTTCGCCGGTTTCGGCATCTTTGGCCACGGTACCCAGCGGCACTTTGACGATGATGTCGGGCGCATCGGAGCCGGTTTTAAGACCGCCTTTCCCGTTTTGGCCGTCTTTGGCATAAATGTGTTTGGTGTAGCGCAAGTCCAGCAGCGTCCATTCCTGCGGGTCGGCTTTGAGATAGATGGTGCCGCCACGTCCGCCGTCGCCACCATCCGGTCCGCCCTTGGGCATGCCGGGGCCGCGATAAAAGTGCATACTGCCTGCGCCGCCTTTGCCGGAGCGAAACAGGATTTTGACGTAGTCAACAAAGTTTTGTTCTGCCATAATGTGGAATACGACCAATTGGTCAATTGTCTAATTTGGCAAAAGTAAGAAAAATATTCGCTACGGCGGCTGATTTATGTTATTGACAACCAATGTTTTAGAATTGCGTTCCGTTTTTTGGCCAAATTTTATACTTTATGAACCCTTCTGCGGCACTTTACAGCCCGAATAATGAAAACGTTGTAGTTTGGCTGTTCCAAAAATCACCTCAATATTTATCTATGTCACAAATAACGCCCACCAAAGTCCCCCGTTTGCTCGACCCCAAAGAACCCGTTTTCCTGGATGGCCCGCAGCCCCGCGTGTTCGAATTATGGTATGCCTTCCAAGTCTTTTGGGAATTTGTGCGTGGCTTTCGGGCCTTACATTTCGTGGGGCCATGCGTCACGGTGTTTGGCTCGGCCCGTTTTAAGGAAGGCCACCGCTACTATGAGGCGGCGCGGGCCATCAGCGCACGCATTTCTACCGATTTAGGTTTTACCATTATGACCGGCGGCGGCCCCGGTATTATGGAGGCGGCCAATCGCGGTGCGCGCGAAGCAAATGGTCCCTCGGTAGGTTGCAATATCCAGTTACCACACGAGCAATCCGCCAATGTCTATCTGGACAAGTTTGTCAACATTCGCTTCTTTTTTGTGCGTAAAATGCTGTTAATCAAGTATTCTTACGCTTTTGTCATTATGCCGGGCGGCTTCGGTACGATGGATGAGTTTTTTGAAATTTTGACGCTGGTACAAACCGGGAAAGTCCACAATTTCCCGATCGTCATCATGGGCATGGACTATTATCAACCACTGCTCGACTACATTAAATTCATGGCGGCGGAAGGCACTATCTCGCCCACCGACCTCGATTTACTGCTTTTTACCGACGACACGGATGCTGCGCTGGAGCACATTCGGCAGTATATTTCTGGAAATTACAAAGTGGTGAAACGACGCCCGTTGCGTCCAAGTTGGTGGCTGTTTGAGAAAGCCTGACCGTACCGGCGGGTTCAGCCGCCGACTAAAATAACTTTACGGCGGCTGAACCCATCGGCACCGTTAGTCGGCGGCTGAACCCGCCGGTACATTAAGTGAACAAGGCCGTTTTTAATTCCTCCACCTTGCCCAGCGTATAAATACGGATGCCAAAACGTTTGGTATCAATGCCCTTCATCCCGTATTTGGACACATAAATTTCTTTGAAACCCAGCCGGTCGGCTTCGGTGATGCGCTGCTCCAGGCGGGTGACGGTACGAATTTCGCCGGAAAGGCCGACCTCGCCCGCAAAACAGACGTCGGAAGGGACGCTGACATCCTGTAGGGAAGAGATGAGCGAAGCCACGATGGCCAAATCCAGGGCCGGATCATCCACCCGAATACCTCCGGCGAGATTGAGAAACACATCGTTCATGCTGAAAAAATAACCACAGCGTTTTTCCAGCACCGCCAGCAGCATCTGCAACCGGCGCATATCGAAACCAGTGGCCGACCGCTGAGGAGTGCCGTACACCGATTTGCTCACCAATGCCTGCGTTTCGATCAGCATGGGCCGCATCCCTTCCATCGTGGCGGCGACCGAACAACCGCTCAATTCTTCATCTTTTTGGCTGAGCAGCAATTCGGAAGGGTTGCTCACCTCGCGCAGCCCGCCCGATTGCATTTCATAAATGCCCATTTCGTCGGTACTGCCAAAACGGTTTTTCAGGGTACGCAGGATGCGGTAAGTGTTATGCCGGTCGCCTTCGAATTGCAGTACACAGTCCACAATATGTTCCAGCAATTTCGGTCCGGCGATCTCGCCTTCCTTATTGATGTGGCCAATTAAAAATATGGGAATATTGGTCTCTTTAGCAAAACGCAGCAGTTCGCCCGCACATTCGCGCACCTGCGCAATGCCGCCCGGCGCACTATCCAGATGCGGCGTATTCATGGTCTGGATAGAATCTATAATCATCAGTTGGGGCTGCAATTCCTGGGCCTGTTGCAGCACTTTCGTGGTGTTGGTCTCGGTCAGGATATAACATTCGCTTTTAAAAACCCCCACCCGGTCGGCGCGCATCTTGATCTGTTCTTCGCTTTCTTCCCCGCTGACGTACAGGATTTTAGCGGGCAATTGCATGGCGACTTGTAACAGCAGCGTACTCTTCCCGATGCCCGGCTGACCACCGATCAGCACCAGCGAGCCGGGCACAATCCCTCCGCCCAGCACCCGATTGAGTTCCTCGTCGGGTGTGGCAATGCGCACCGTGTGACCCGTTTGAATATGGCTGAGTTGGACGGCTTTGGGAGAGTCGGATTTGCCATTCGTTGGGGAAGCCCACGACCGCCGCTTCTCTTCGCTGGCCGTTTCCTTTTGGATCAGTTCTTCCTGATAGGTATTCCACTCGCCGCAATGCGGACATTTACCAATCCACTTGGGAGCGGACGCGCCACAATTAGAGCAAAAAAAGATGGTGCGGGCTTTGGCCATAGGGTTATAATGTGGTCAATGAATGTATCCCGATAGAATCGGAACAGGTTTTGGTCAATATTCCTAGATCAAGCTACTGCGTAGCCCGTAAAGGGCCGTTTATAAGGCGCGTGGAAAGCCAGCACGATGTCCTGCTTTGGAATACCTTGTGCTTCTAATTCGCCCACAAGGTCATAGTCAGTAGCATCTTCTTGTACCCAGATTTTATTATTTTTAATGTCAATATGAAAAACACAAAAATGGATGCGTTTCAATTCTTCTTTCCAGCCAGTGCGGTAAAGCATATAGCTATCGCGTTCTGAATCAAAGATCAACTGATAACCAGGTTCCGGGTTATTTACTGGAATACGGGTTTGCGCATATTCCCGAAGGATACTTTTGACGATAGACCGGTATTTTTCTATATTATCCATGAAGTAATTGTTTTTTGCAACGGATTGAATACCAATATCTTGATGTTTTCTTCGGCAATAAGTTCGACGTAAAACGGTCTTGCTGAAATTTCCGTAAACACGTCTTCGGGAATGGCCAAAAACAAAATTTGTTCAGGATCAGTCTTCGCAATACCCCTACGGTATATTCTAAATTGACCATACGCTTGATGAAAGTCATAAGTCAGCGAACGACTGAGAAAACTCTTCACCTCCACCAAAATCTTGTCGGTACCACGTTCAGCACAAATCAACTTTTCTGCCCCGAGATCAATTTCCATCGGTGCACGATCATCAATATCTAAGTAATATGGATCGTGCGTAATCTGCCAGCCATCTTTAACAAGTGCTTGCCGGACATGATCGTGGTATAAGTCTCTGGCCATGCTGGTATTTTGCTGCGAAAATAAAGATTTTTCCCTTACAATCCCTCTTTTAAAACAAAAAATATCATATTAAAAGAACAAAGCGTTGGAAAACAGCACCTTGCCTTCCTGCCAAAAACTACGGAACAGCGGATTATCCACGAAATAGACCATTTGGCCCTGTCCCATGCGCTGAATAGCCGCGATAGGTGTATTTTTCAGGCGTGGTTTTACCCGGCTACCGATAAAGCCGTAGGACTGATAGTCATTGTCCAGATAAACGGCCGTGGCTAACTTGTTCGACATTTCGTAGGCATCGCTATTGATTTTGAGACTGAAATACTGGTCGCCCAAGCCATAAGCCAGTGGATTGGTCGTGTCCACTTTAGCCTTTAATATAGCCCCCGGCAGCTGGTCACTGATGCCATCCCGTTCGCGGGCCAGGTAGGGTTTGGGCACACGGCTCGTATCTTTTTTGGCCTCCTCTTTGAGTTTCAATTCAAACCCGTCTTTGCCGGCAAAAGCCTTTACCCCGCCGTCGAAAGCAATGATGCGTCCGCCGGCCTGCACCCAGTCTTTGAGCACGGTCATTTGCCGGTCCGTCAGACTATAGGAGCCATTGGGGAAGATCAGGGTGTTATAATCGCTCAGATTTACGCGGTGCAGCCTGTCCACAGGCAACGTGGTCACCGGGTAATTGATCTCATGCTCAAAGAAAAACCAGGTATGACCGAAAGAATTATCGTCCACATCGTCCCCATAAACGATGGCGGCTTTTGGTTGCTGCACCTGGGCAAAAGCTTCCGATCCAAAATCATTGCCCTTGGTTGAATAACCCGAATACATCGGGTGGATAAGGACATTGTTTTGGGTCGCTGCAGCCATTACGATGCTGTCCAGACTGGCAATATTGCCCCGATTATCTGCCCGCACAATTACGTAACTGCCTGCGCCAAACTGTTGGTCTGTCATCGCAAAAGGCCGGGTAGCATAGCGCACTTTTACGCCTTTTTGTAACACTGCGCCGATGAAAGCCGCCTCCGCAATGGACTTACGATGCACACACCAGGCATAAGGGGCAATCGTGACGTGATTTGCCGGGGTTTTGTAAATGTCCCTGGGTTTTCTGGGTTCCATCTTTTCTTTCAAAGCATACGCATCCAGACCGTAAGCATACGGCAACGCCCAGGCCGTAATATCATAAGTGAGAGAATCCGACAAGCGCGGGTTGGGCTCGAACAGGGCTTCCATCAAGGTGGATTTTGGCTGATAAGCACTGATTATCAAGTCATTGGGATTCAGAGAAACGCTGCTCTCTTTACCGCTCCGATAGTCAAATGCTTTCACCCCGGACGCACCTGCACCCACCCGGCCATACCGTATTTGATGGCGATCGAGGAGTTGGCAGAGCATATTTACCTTGTTGGGGTCGTTCCCCTCCCGAATCACGAAGGCCTGGTACTGGCCCTGCGGCTGGGTCGTGGAACGGATATAATAGTTGTGAAAATTTTCTACCAGTTTCGCGGCGTTTTTGCTGGCCGTCTCGATGGTAGATCGGCTGGTGGTCAGGTGGTGCTGAATGCGGTCATAGAGGGTGAGCGTATCCCTGAAACTGTTGATGATACTACGCCCGGCACTGGAATTGCCCGCCTGCTCGTAGGTCATGCCGATGGCTCCGTTAAACATCGGATAGGTATCGCCATAAGAGGGATAAAACAGGTCGAATACTTCTTTGGTAAAATACAACCAACCGTTCGCGTCAAAATAGCGGGCGTGATTTTTCCCGATCTGGGTCTGGAAATCGCGCTGCCAGGGCGTGATAAAATCGTGCATCGGCTCGGCAGCCGGGGCAAAATAGTAAGGATTGTCTACAGATTGCTCGTGCAAATCAGCGTGGACATGGGGCAACCAGCGTTGATAGATCACCAGTCGCTGCTGGGTCTCGACCTGGGTGGCCCAGGCCCAGTCGCGGTTGAGATCGTAGTAATAATGATTGGGGCGACCGCCGGGCCAGGGCTCCCGATGTTCGCGGGAGTCGGGGTTGGGATTGACGAGCAGGTTGCTCACCTGCCGGTTCCAGCTGGTGTAGCGGTCATAGCCGTCGGGATTGAGTGACGGGTCGAGGATTACTACGGTGTTTTTGAGCCATTCGCGCACTTCCGGTTCCGTCTGCGTGGCCAATTGATAGGCCAAAATGGGGCTGCATTCTGCGCCGGAAGGTTCGTTACCATGCACACTCATGCTCAACCAGACGATGGCAATTGGATTGGTCAGATCAACCAAACCATCGGCCAGGCCCGCCAGACTCAGGTTATTGACCCGAATTTGCTCCAAGCGCGCCAGGTTTTCCGGGGAAGAGAAATAGGCCACCTGCAAGGGCCGCCCTTCATTGGTCAGCCCATATTTTTCCAGCCGCATGGTGGTGGGCGCATTGGTAGCCAGGTACTCGAAATAGTCGTTGAGCTGGGCGTGGGGCGTGAACTGTTCGCCGCGCTTGAAAGGAAAAAAATCGTCGGGGGATTGGAGGGGTTTGATCGTGGAAACGCCGGTTTGGGCAAAAAGAGGGGCGTTTGGCAGCAGCAAGGCCAGAACAAGGAGCGGAAAAAATACTTTCATACAAACGGTGGAAAGAGCGGATAAAGCGAGAAGTAAGATAATAAAATATTGGCAGTCAATATTTTATAGACAAACCCATTTTTCCACTCTTTTCACGAATCAGCAATCAGCTGGACGATGGATTTGTACAGAGGCAAACATCGGATTTTTTTGGAGAAAAGTAGTTTCAGGTTTTGCAATGGCCATTGATAAAAGCGGGCGGCTGATCTTTCCGATCAACCGCCCGCCTTAAAAACAAAGAACCTAAATGTCTGGCTTTACTTCAAAAAACATGCTTTTCCGCGTGATAACTTGACCGCACCAAAGGCCCGCTTTCTACATAAAGTAGCCCTTTTTGCAAACCCACTTCTTTATATTCGGCAAACACATCCGGGTGAACATATTCCGCCACGGCCAGGTGCATTTTGGTGGGTTGCAAATATTGGCCGATGGTCAGAATATCACAACCATGGGCCACGAGGTCGTCCATCGTTTGGAACACCTCTGCTTTGGTTTCGCCCAAGCCGACCATAATGCCGGTTTTGGTGCGTTTCCCGTAATTTTTGATGCGTTGTATTTGTTCCAGACTGCGTTCGTATTTCGCCTGCGGACGCACCAGCCGATAGAGGCGCGGCACGGTTTCCATGTTGTGGCTCACCACTTCCTGTCCGGCGGAGATCATGCGTTCCAAGGCTTCCCAGTTCGCTTTGGTGTCGGGAATAAGCGTCTCGATGGTCGTGTCCGGACTGAGCTGTTTTACCGCGCGTACCGTCTCATACCAGATTTCTGCGCCCCGGTCTTTTAGTTCGTCGCGATTCACGGAGGTGATCACCGCGTGTTTTACTTTCATTAGCCAAATCGCCTCGGCCACTCGACGCGGTTCGTCGGTGTCATATTCATTGGGGCGGCCCGTTTTCACGGCACAAAAAGAACAGGAACGCGTGCAGACATTGCCCAAAATCATGAAAGTCGCGGTGCCTGCGCCCCAGCATTCGCCCATATTGGGGCAATTGCCGCTTTGGCAAATAGTGTGGAGTTTATAATCATCCACCACGCTGCGGACATGGCGGTAGTTTTCGCCCATCGGCAGGCGCACTTTGAGCCAGTCAGGGCGTTTGGGGCGAGCGTCTTTGGCAGAAGCCGCAACGGTAGTATCGAGAATGGGCAGTTCGAGCATGGTCAGGTGGCGAAACGGCATTTGCTATCGCCGCTTACCAAACTGCAAATTTAAAAAGAAGTTGAAAAACACCTGCCGATTCTCTTCGGTTACGAGAATAGGTGCTCGCTTAGTGAAAGCATCCACCATCAGACCAATTTCGAGGGCCTTCACAAACTCGTCGAAAGCACCCCAGTCCATGTGAAAAGCGATAGAAGCATTGGCACCCGGCAGCAATCCCAATTGGCCAAAGCCTTTGGTGAACGCCGAGGCACCCAGAATATGGGTATTATCCAAAAATATATTGGCATTATCCTCCTCCGAATACCGCTCATGTACCACCCGCACGGAGCCGGGCGATTCCCCTACGCGACCCAGCACCAGGTAATAAGGTTTGAGCAAGCCCAGGGTCGGCCCGAAAGCGTAACTCATGCCCAGCGCAACGCCTTTCTGACGGGCCTTTTCGGAGTAATAGCGTTTCACGCCCCAGCCAGTCCGCAGGGCAAAAAGGTTGTTTTGTTTGCCAAATACATACGGCCGGAAAGAGCGGGTCGCGGAAGGCCCGGCACTCTGGCGTTGCTCTTTCGGGTGCTTGAGTTCACCTAAACTAATATGATAGTAGGTGGTTTTATAATATGTTTTCAGTTTGCCAAATTCCAAACCCGGCGCGAAACCATGATTGGTGCTGACCTTAAGATTGAATACCGTCTCGCGATTATAGACAATACCCAGGCCGGTGACTGGCGGTTTGAATCCCTGCGCTTCGACTCCAATGACCCCGGCGAGGAAAAAAATGGATAAGAATACTAGTCTCTGCATGATCCGTGAATTTGCTCCAAAAATAGAAGTTTATGAATTACTAACAAGGAAAACCTTTGGCAGTTGCATGACTTTGGCCAAGAATATACGGCGCGGCTATTTATGTCAATTAAAAAACCTGTTCCATTTGCCTGGCCAAATCTATTTAACAAACTTTTACTGGCCAAAACCCGCCAGATTTCGGAAATTTGCGCCGCCAAACCCGCCTTTTTGCCACCAACACCTCTTCATTTACGAAAAACTTCCCTCCACCGATTTTATTGGTTCGTGAGAAAAATTGACACCACGATTACGGTGTTTTATGTTCATCCTCTCACTACCCTCACCGATCCTACCTATGCGCATGAAACAATTGACGCTTACCGCACTTTTCTTTTTTTTGCTGGGCATTTCGTCCACCTACGCCCAACTGACCATTAAAGTGACGGCCATTCCCGCCAACACGCCACCCGGCTCCAGCATTTATATTGCCGGTACGTTCAATAACTGGAATCCAGCCGACGCCACCAAAATCCTGACGCCGCTGGGTGGCGGACAGTTCAGTATTGTCCTCAATCCGCCGAATGGCACGGTGAAATTCAAATTCACCCGGGGTACTGGCTGGGCCACCGTAGAAGGCGACGCCAACGGTAATCAGCAACCCGACCACGAAACCACCTACAATGGTCAGGCCAAAACCGTGGAACTCCCCATTCTGACCTGGGAAGACTTGGAGGGCAATAATCCGGCCGGTTCGACTGCCGCTGCCAATGTGCAAATATTGTCCACCAATTTCTCTATTCCGCAACTCAACCGCAGCCGCCGCATCTGGCTGTACCTGCCGCCTGATTATCAGACCACGACCAAAAACTACCCGGTGCTGTACATGCAGGATGCGCAAAATCTGTTTGATGTGACCACCAGTTTTTCGGGAGAATGGGAGGTGGACGAAAGCCTGAACCAACTCTTCGCGCAGGGCGATTATGGCTGCATTGTGGTCGGTATTGATAACGGCGGTGCCTCGCGTCTGGATGAATATTCGCCCTGGGTAAACAGTGAATACAACGAAGGCGGCGAAGGCGATGAATACCTGGATTTTATGGTCAATACCCTGAAACCCTACATTGATGCGAACTATCGCACCTTGCCGGGCCGTAGCACGACGGGTCTGATGGGTAGCAGTATGGGCGGCCTCATTTCGATGTATGGCTTTTCGGAACGGCAGGACATATTCGGTAAAGCGGGTATTTTTTCTCCGGCCTTCTGGTTTGGCGGCACTAATCCGGCTGCGCACGTGGCTGCTCACCCCAAATTGGGTGCCTCACGCGTGTATTTCTTAGCAGGTGGTCAGGAGCCCGCCTCCGTCACGCAGAATATGCAGACGGTCGCCAACGCCATGACTACCGCCGGGTTCAACAGCAATGAAAAATACATCTTGACTCCCAGTGATGGCCAACACTCCGAATGGTTTTGGGCCCGCGAATTCCCGGCGGCTTACCAGTGGCTTTTTGCCGGAGCGGTGAGTGCCACCGGCGAACCCAAAAGTGACAGCGAACTGCAAATTTTTCCCAATCCTGCCGGGTCTTCGGTCCGGATTGCAGGTTTGAAAGCAGGCCAAAAAGCAACCATCCAAATCGTGGGCAACGACGGTAAAATCTGGCGCGACACGACCGTAGTGGGCGATGCTCCACTCTATACGGGCGATCTACCCGCCGGGTTTTATGTGGTGCGGGTGAAAAAAAGTGGCGGCAAGTGGCAAAGTGTGAAAATGGTCCGGGAATAGGCGAACCTTTCAGTTATATAAAAACTAGGAGTCATCCCGAATGTTCGGGGTGGCTCCTAGTTTTTAGGCGATGTGAATGGGGGGAATATTTCACCTGACGGGTTTGGGTATTGCCGAAGGTGCGACGTTTAAGAGCAATTTTCGGCAGCACTTAGTTGGCACCAGTATTATTTATTCAAAGCCTCGAGGGGTTGCGCTAAGATGTTGATCCTGTGGCCGTACGTAATTAAAGTTTGCCACCGACACCCTTAAACTTCTCTACAAACAAGGTCAACTTTTGAAAAACACTTTGCTTTTTAGTCAAATACTGAGGATGTAATGGACTCATTTTGGGTAAAAGCGAGTTAAGTTCTGTCCCATTTTCACTGGCGTATTCTCGTTTTAATGAAGCTGTTATATATCGCTTCGCCTCTTCTTCATTTAGGTTTTCTTCTGCAATTAATTCTAATGCTTCTGCTTGCTGCTTGTTTTGAGCATACGCAAAGAAAGAGTCAATAACGTTTGCCTTATCTTGAAGGGTGTCAAGTTCGGTTTCGTTAATAAAGTCAACTACCAAACTCTCCTTTGCTCTGTTGCCAACGCTCGCACGAATAACCCTGCGGATTTCTTCAATTAGGGTGGCTTTATCCTTTATCTTTTTGTTATGCTCAAAAATTAATTCGAGAATATAGTCAAGGTTAATTTCTTGTGATTTTAGCAAATCAACTTCAAATACTACATCATCCCAGTCAATTGTAGATTCCTCCGATGCTTTGCCACTTTTCTCACGTCTTAACCAGTCGCGTATATCATTATAGGTAGATCGGTAATCCTGAATCGTCCGGTCTTTCAACAATTCAATCTTTTGCATGAGGGCGATATCCTCATCCGTTAAAAAATGCTCCTTTTTAAATGCTTCAACCGCATCAGGGCCATCTTTATCTATCGATTGAAATGCTTTAAGGTTATTGAACTCATCATAATTCTGTAGAATGTTTTCTACACGCAAATATTCCCCGAATACCTTTACAAACTCTTTTTTGTCTTTTTCTGTTACAATGTCATCAGGGTTGGGGAATTTTTCCTTTAAATCAGTTACAACGTCAATGTAACCTCTGCGAGCCTCACCTGTGATAACGTCTGAAAAACCCTCTAAATATTCTTTGTAGCTCTTTTCAAGAACCACGTTTTTGGTGTGTTTATCCCCAAAAAGGGTAATGGCATCAATGGTCGCCTGTTCTAAATTTCTAAAGGTGACAATATTGCCAAATGTCTTGGTCGCATCATAAATGCGGTTGGTACGCGAAAAAGCCTGCATTAAGCCGTGATAACGCAGATTCTTGTCAACAAACAAGGTATTTAAGGTGGGCGCATCAAACCCGGTGAGGAACATACCCACTACGATGATCAGGTCAATCTCTTTACTCTTTACTCGTTTCGCAAGGTCACGATAATAATTCTGAAACTCTTTACTGTCTATGCCATAACTCGTTTTG
Organism: Saprospirales bacterium; assembly: GCA_031425155.1. GTDB lineage: Bacteria > Bacteroidota > Bacteroidia > Chitinophagales > Saprospiraceae > M3007. The sequence continues at coordinate 83,048 of JANPIV010000079.1, forward strand.
TATATAGCATTATAGTCATTGATAGATTTAGTTAAAAACTCTTTGGCACTACTATCCATAGCAGAAGGTTCAAAAGTCTCGTCAACTATTTCACCTATTGCATTCTGTTCTTCATTAGCTGCAAAGGAGAAGATTGTTGCTATGTTTAATGGCCTATCACTCTCTTTTTGCAAATTTTTCAATTCCTCATAATAACATTTCGCAGCATCAACACTACTTACAGCAAACATGGCGTTAAAGCCTTTGTTACTCCCTTGGTTTCTATGTGTTTTTAACTTGAAATTCTGTAAGATATATTGGGAAATTCCTCTAATTCGAGCAGGATGGAGTAAAGCAGTTTTGTTTTCTGCTGCACTCAATTTTTTCTCATCTTGTTCTGCTTCTATGCTCTTAAACTTTGGTCGGACATCATTATAATCAACTTTGAATTTCAGTACTTTTTCGTCCCTTATGGCATCCGTTATAACGTACGAATGTAATTCCCGACCAAATACGCCTGCGGTAGTTTCAGCGCCTAAAGCATTTTGCGGAAAAATTGGAGTTCCTGTAAAACCGAATTGATAGAACTTTTTAAACTTTTTCTTTAAATTCTTTTGCGCTTCGCCAAATTGCGAACGGTGCGCCTCATCAAAAATGAAAACCACTTGCTTTTGATAAATGGCTAAATCACCCTCAGATTTCATGAGGTTATTTAGTTTTTGTATGGTAGTTACAATTATTTTATTGTCATCCTTTTCAAGATTCCTTTTTAATCCTGCGGTGCTGTCTGAGCCGTTCACGCTATCGGGAGAAAAGCGCTGGTATTCTTTCATCGTTTGAAAGTCCAGGTCTTTGCGATCCACTACGAAGAAAACCTTGTCAATAAAGTCAAGTTGCGTGGCTAAACGTGCCGCCTTAAAACTGGTAAGCGTTTTTCCTGAACCCGTGGTATGCCAAACGTAACCGCCTCCATCTGTGGTGGACCATTTTTTCGCTTCAAACGAACTTTTTATTTTCCACAACATTCTTTCTGTTGCCGCAATCTGATAGGGTCGCATGATCAGCAGCGTATCGCTGGTATCAAAAACGGAATAGGTCAGGAGAATATTCAACAGCGTATGTTTCTGAAAGAAGGTAGCCGTAAAGTCCTTCAGGTCTTTAATCAGGGCATTATCCGCCTTCGCCCAGTTCATGGTAAAGTCGAAACTGTTTTTATCTCGCTCCACGGTGTTCGCAAAATAACGGCTGTCTGTTCCATTGGAAATAACAAAGATCTGTACGTATCTGTAGAGGGAGTTTTGGCTGTTAAAACTCTCCTTGGAATAGCGATGCACCTGATTAAACGCTTCCCGGATGGCCACCCCGCGCTTTTTTAGTTCTACCTGAACCAGCGGCAAACCATTCACTAATATACTTACATCGTACCGATTGGCATGTGTTCCTTTTTGTTCAAACTGTGCAATCACCTGCACTTTATTGCGTGCAACATTCTTTTTATCAACTAAGTAAATGTTTTGGATATGTCCATCATCAAAAACGAAATCATAAATATAATTATCATGTATCTTTCTTGTTTTTTCAACAAGATTGTCACTTGGCTTATCTAAATACTCTTCTACAAAACGAGCCCATTCAGCATCCGAAAATGTCACATTGTTAAGCGACTGAAGTTGCACCCTTACATTCGCCAACATGGCCTCCCGGGTATTCAGACCCGACGGATTTTCATAGCCCTGATGGATCAGGTCCTGTATGAATTCACGCTCCAGTGCCGCCTCCGTTTGATAGGCGGCAGGCGCTTCATTCGCTTCATTATACCGGGTAAAGTTGTCCAGTACGATGAAATTGTTCGATTCTGCGATGGTTTTATACTGTGGCATTCTGTTCAGTCCCGTTATTATTATTAATTGATTTGAAGCGGTACATCGCCTTTACTTGATTTACTAGAAAACTTAATACCCTTTTATCATTTTCTTCTACAATTGAAACTTCTTCTCCATTATGTTTTGAATGACTCGAAAGATTTATTATTCGTCTATAATAAGCTTCTCGTGATTCTTGGGGCAGAAGGTCTTCCCATTTATTATATCCAAGAAAAGTAGATGTTTTTTCTAATATGTTTCGGAGAAAGTTGAAATGAAATTTTTTAATGTCGCCTGGCTGTTGTATAGATTTCTCTAACTCTGATAAAAGAAATAAATGATACGAGAAAGGAGAGTCTGTCTGTAGTTCATCAATTGAAAAAGTACCATCGTCTAGCTTCCCTAAACGTATCTTTTTCGTGGCTTGCACTCTGTTGAAATCATTATAAAGTACATTATAGAATAATGGATTATGCGTGGTGATTATAAACTTTAGGTTAGAATGACTTGATTTAATCAAGTCCGAAATATTAACAGCCAATTCGATTAAATGAGTATCATCTAATGAACTTACTGGATCATCAATGAATACGTATTGCAAGTCGTTAAATTGTTCTGTATCACGGTCAGATTCCTCTGCTACATTTAACACATTAATTGCTTGCTCCATTAAACTAAAAAAAACACTCCAAATAAAACAACTTTCCTCGCCTTTAGAAATTTTTACAAATTCAGAAGTGTTTTCATTGCCTCGCTCAAATGAAAATCTTACCTCAGTATAATCTTCGTTAAATTTGGGAGTTAACTTATCGTTCGTTAATTCTTGAAAGTTGCCAATAATATTTTGGTCTTGACCTTGCTCCCGAAGTACCCAATTAGTAAAACTATTGGGCTGTATCTTTAACTTTCTATCGGAGTCTTCAGTCAAGTCGTTATCCCAGTAGAATAAGTCTTCTGTGAAAGCATTATAGTAAAGTATTTTGACGCCTGACTCCTCTTCTGTTTCTTCCATTGCTTTTGGAGCTATCAACTCTTTAAATTCACGGGACAGGCGTGTTTTACCCGTGCCATTGAATGCATAGATCAACTGAACCTTCTTATCAGCAGCCTTCAGGGATTCTGCTATTTCTGTTAACGTCTTTCCCATTTTATGATGCTATGTTATTCTTTGGAAATGTTAATAGTAAATCACGGTAATACTCATACTGTTTTTTTCTCAACTCGATCTCTTTCGGCAGACCTTGGCCGATGGAGGTGGTGAGGATGTCGAATTTGTCGAGAATGGAGACGATGCGGGCTTGTTCTTCCGGTGATGGATATGGTATAGAAAAATTATTTAACTGCTCCAAATTCAAATTTGGTTGTGCAGAACCTTTTATGTTTAATTCTATATACTTTATCATGTATCTTGATTTTAAAATATGAAATACATACTTTGTATTTACATAATCATTAAGTCTAATTATTGCTAAAGCTTGATTTGTATTTGCAGGTAAAATCTCTATTGGAACAATCGCACATTTACCAATTGTTGCTCCCGCAATTGTTATGAGTATGTCGTTATGTTTTAAAATTGACCTTTTCAACTCCTTATTATGTGTATCTTCATCTATGAATGATATTTTATTTGAATTAATGTTTGGGCCATCGAATGCTTCAGTTTTAATAAAAGCTATACCAGTTTTAGTGTATTTTTTTGGTGTTGTACCTTTGGTTATCAAAGATGTTAATTCCCCCAACGTCTTCCACTCCACTTTTTCATTATTCATTAACCCTTCACCATTAACCATTAACAACGCCTCCCGATAATAATCATACTGCGCTTTACGCGCTTTAAGCTCCGCTGTAATCTCTGTCGTAATCTCTGTCGTAATCTCTGTTAACTTATCGAGAATTGCAACAATTTTCTTTTGAATTTCCAGAGATTTTTTAGGGTTGTCAGGACATGGGACGGGTACACGAATCTTTAATATCCAATCCTTCTTTAAGTGAGTCTGATCCAAACCATTATCATAGGCTAGAAGCTGCTGATTCCGATTGACGACAAGGTGTAAAAATTTTGGTAAATACTCCTCTGGGGCTTTTACTCTGAGCAAACAAACTCGTTGATTTGCAGCAAAACTGTTATTTTCCTCAACGAAGAAAGTTTTCGCCAATGCCCTGCCGTTCGGTAGGTCACTCATTACCATTGCCACATCATTTTTTAAAGCAGGCGACAGAACATTTTCGCTTTTTACATATCGAGCTGACTTTCCTTCCGTGGAAATAAACCTTGATGTCATTAGCACCACATCACCATTAGGATCTACTAATTTTTCATGAGGTTTTGCATTTATAAAATGAACTACCTCACCCAGCTCCTTCCACTCGACTTGTACTCCTTCTAAAACTCCAGCTATCAAACTCATGCTTCTATCTCTTTTATAATGTGATCAATATCCGTACGCAGCTTATTGATTTTTTCAACGGTAACTGCGATCTCCGCATTTAACTGAATAATATCCACGTGTTCGCTTTTATCCTTTACCTCCACATAAGAACTCACCGACAGGTTGTAATCGTTCGCCGCAATCTTGGTGTTATCTACAGAAACCGCCACGTGGGGCACATCTTCCTTGCGGTCAAAGATATCCATGATTTTCCCGATGTGGGCATCGGTCAGCTCGTTGTTGTTGGTTACCTTTTTGAAGAATCCTTCCCCGCTGGCATCAATAAACTGGATTTTTGTATCGGTTTTCTTTTTGGAAAGCACCAGCAAGGTGACCGCGATGGAAGTACCGTAGAACAAATTGGGCGCTAAGGAAATAATGGTCTCTACAAAATTATTGTCCACCAGGTACTTCCTGATCTTCTGTTCAGCGCCACTACGGTAAAAGATACCGGGGAAACAAACGATAGCCGCCCTGCCTTTACTGGAAAGATAGCTCAGGGCATGCAATACAAAGGCAAAATCGGCCTTTGATTTAGGCGCCAGCACACCGGCAGGCGCAAAACGGTCGTCATTGATCAGGGTTGGGTCTTCGTCGCCAATCCACCGAATGGAGTAAGGCGGATTGGAAACAATGGCATCGAAAGGTTTTTCATCGCCGAAGTGCGGGTCGATGAGCGTATTGCCCAGCGCAATATTAAACTTGTCGTAATTGATGTTGTGCAAAAACATGTTCATACGGGCAAGGTTATAGGTGGTGTGGTTTACTTCTTGCCCGTAGAATCCTTCTTCGATCACATGATTATCGAAATGCTTTTTGGCTTGTAACAATAAAGAGCCGGAACCTGCCGCAGGATCGTATATCTTGTTTACCTTCTCTTGCTTGTGCATAGCCAGTTGCGCAATGAGTTTGGATACGTTTTGTGGCGTAAAAAACTCCCCGCCTGATTTTCCGGCATTGGCGGCATAGTTGGAGATCAGGAACTCATAGGCATCGCCAAAAAGGTCAATGCGGTTGTCTTCAAAATTCCCGAAATTCAATTCGGCAACACTTTTCAAGACGGTTGCCAAACGGCTGTTTTTGGCTTCCACTGTATTGCCAAGTCTGGTGCTGGTCGTGTCAAAATCCGCAAACAATCCTTTTATATCCGGTTCAGATGGATAACCATTGGCAGAACTTTCAATCGCATCAAAAATGGCTTTTAAGTCTGTATTCAGATTGGGGTTGGTATTGGCGGCTTTGGCAACATTTACAAAAAGCTGACTGGGATAGATGAAGTACCCTTTCGTTTTAATGGCATCATCTTTTATTTCGGGGCTAATGTCTTTATCAGGATAGTTTGCATAGTTGACGCTTTCATCCCCCCCTTCGATGTAATTGGTGAAGTTTTCACTGATAAAGCGATAGAAAAGTGTTCCTAACACGAATTGTTTAAAGTCCCAGCCATCTACGGAGCCACGAACTTCGTTGGCTATCTTCCATATTTTAGCCTGCAATTCTGCTCTTTGCGTTGTACTTGTCATTTTTTGTCTTTTAACAATTCTTGTGGTTTAACTCCTAATATCTTGGCAAATTCAAAAAGTACTTCAAGTCTCGGCTGCTGTCAGTTTTGCACATAGCCGTTGACCATGTTGTAACTTTTTCCAAGTTGTACAGCCAACCAACTCTGTTTTACTCCTTTTTCTTCCAACACTTCTTTAATTCTGTTCATGTCTGTTTGAAATAAGTTCGCGAAGATAGATTTAACCTTTCAACTATCTTATTTGTCAATATAAAAGTGTTTGAATTATTGATGGTCTGCGTGTAGGCAGAACGGACTTTTTATCTCATCCCAACTTTTCTTCGTGAAATGTGTATATTTCGGTTGTTTTGTTGCTTGCATAACCCAATAGCGCAAAATACGTTTGCCAAACTTTTGGAGTTTAGTACACGCGGCACATTTTTCCTCCTTTGAAATGGACAGGAGAGTATTTTTGCCCTGCTTTTCATCAAAACCCATCCACGCATCATGGCAAGCATCAAAACGAACAAAGCCACCTTCTCTTACGGGGGCAAAGAAGTGAGTTTCACCAAAAGCAAAACGCAGGCAGCGGTGCGCTACACGCCCGGAATGCAGCCAGCGGCTGGCAAACGCAAAGCGGGCGCGGCCAAAGCCACGGACCTGATGCGCGACTTTGAAGTGCTGGATTTGAAGCGCGGCGTGGATGCTAAACTCGACGAACTCCGGGCCAAACCCGAAATCTCCGTGGGTACCCACGTTTGGTTGGTGGATGGCGATGAGGATTCCGCTTTTGTGCCCACGGGCTATCTGTATATTGAATTCAAAGCCGATACGCTCGACCAAAAAGAGCGAGATCTGCTCGATAGTCTGCACCTCAATATCCGCGAACGCATCGGTTATGATGCCTACCGGGTGAGCGTGACCGAAGAATCGCCGAATCCGATCAAGTGCGCCGTGCTGCTGCAAAAAGAGCGCATCGTAAAAGTAGCCGAACCAGAATTTATCACCCGACCTGCCACCCGCGATGATGATTTTATGCAGCCCTCGGGTCGTTTTATTGGCAGTCAATGGCATCTGGAAAATACCGGCGGCCAGATTCCGATCATTGACATTCCCAATGCCGTATTCGGGCCAGCCCATTTCAAGCGCGGGGCCGATGCCAAAGTGAAGGAAACCTGGAATTACCTGCGGAGCCTGGGCAACAAAAATCTCAAAATCGCGGTGATTGACACCGGTTTTGCCCTCGATCATCCGCAGTTGCGTGGCGATGGCACCAAAATCCGCAACGCTTTTAATGCGCCCAACCGCAGTTCTGATGTGTCGCCGTGGTTTCAGGCCAGCAATGGTGGTTGGGGCGTGTTCGATCATGGCACTTCCTGTGCTGCGGTGGCCCTGGGTGCCTGGGATGTACAGGGCGTGTTGGGTGCTGCGCCAAATGCCCGGTTTATTCCCATCAAACTGGACATTCTGAGCGATGATGCCATTGTCAAAGCCTTCGAGCACGCGCAGATGAACGGTGCGGACATTATTTCCTGTAGCCTCGGTTTTCCGAAGCCCGTCCCGCTTTCGACCTGGGTGTTCAATACCATTCGTAAAGTCGCCAATGAAGGGCGCGGCGGCAAAGGCATTCCCATTTTTATTGCCGCTGGCAACGCCAATCCGGCTTCCAACAATCAGCCACGATCAATCAGTGATTTTGCGGCACATCCCGATGTGATCTGCGTGACGGCTTCCAACAGCCTCGACGAATTTTCGAGTTATTCTTTTTATGGCCCCAACGCTTTCTTATGTGCGCCGACCAATGGCAATAATGGAGTGGGCATCACCACCGCTACCGTGGGCGTGGGTACGGACGGAAAGTCATTGGCCCTGAGTTATACCAGCGGATTCGGCGGCACTTCCAGCGCCACGCCGCTGGCGGCAGGTATTTGTGCTTTAATGCTGACCGCCAATCCCAACCTGACGGTCAGTCAAATCAAAAGTATTTTCAAGCAAACCAATGACAAAATCGGCGGCGGCTATAATGGCAATGGGCATTCTGACAAATTAGGCTATGGCCGCATCAATGCCTTAAAAGCGGTACAGGCTGCCCAACGTCTGGCCGGAGGCACTGCTGCTGGCGGCTCCACCCCTACGGTTCCGACCTCCACTCCCCCGGCTACTACTCCCACCCCAGTGACTACGCAACGCGGTAAGGTGACGTCCAAATTTCTGAATGTCCGCACCGGCCCGAGCACAGCCAATGCCAAGGTGAAAGAGTTGTATCAGGGCGACGTCGTGAATTTGCTGGCCAAAACCGGCGATTGGTGGCAAATAGCCGCTGGTCAGTTTGTCAATGAGGACTACATTCAGGTGCTGGCTACTACGACTACCTCGGCGGCTGTGGCCAATAGCCGCCCCGGAAAAATTGCTAATTCTCCCACGGTGAATGTGCGGAGCGGCCCTTCTACTGCTACGGCCAAGGTCGCGGAGTTAAAACAGGGCACCAGCGTCAGTGTATTTGAAACCAGCAGGGATGGCTGGCACCGCATCGGCGTGAATAGGTGGGTGCTAGGGAAATATGTGCAGTTGGTGTAATGGAATGGTTTAGGGAAGGGGTTTAGAAAAAAGGTTTAAAGGGTTTAGAGAAGGAGTTTAGGGAAAATCAGGTTTAGGAACGTGTAAAAAACAAGTTAGTAACTATGTGTTCGCGCTGCTTTGTCATGTCGCAGAGAAACGGAGACATCCACACAAGCCAGGTTATTAGCAATGCCCTTGATCAAGAAATTTCGGGTCATTTGGCTTGTGTGGATGTCTGCACTCCGTTGCGACATGACAACCGAGAAGAACGAAACCTCACAACTTGTTTTTTACCTGTTCCTTTAGGGAAAAACGAGCATTCAATTTGCCATTAATAGACAGGCGCCATTCCGAAATTCGGAATGGCGCCTGCTCATTTCTAAAAGTTTCTAAAATTTAAACCACCTTCTCCCTAGTCCGGTTCAAAGCCCAGAATGATGTTGAATTTGGCAAAGTTGGACAATTTGCGGCTACCAAAAAACTCTGGTTTATCAAAGCCGACGCCATAGTCAAAGCCCAGCGTACCAAACATGGGCAGGAACACCCGCAGACCTAAACCGGCCGAACGTCTGACATCGAACGGATTGAAGTCCTGAATTTTCTGCCAGGCATTACCACCCTGCGCAAAGGCCGTTACGAAAATTGTGCTCGACGGATTGAGCGAGATAGGGTAACGCAGTTCCACGGTATATTTGTTAAATACGCCCGCTCCTCCCGGATAACGGCTCATAATATCGTCTTGTGTATAACCACGCAGGCTGATAATGTCACGCCCGTTCAAGCCAAAATTCTGGTTGTTCAGACCGTCACCACCGAGGTCGAAGCGCTCGAAAGGCGTGAGCGCGGTCTTGTCGGACCACCGTCCCAGCAGACCCACTTTGGCCTGGGTTTTCAGGACCAGTTTGCCTACCAAAGTAGTGTACCATTCGGCATCAAAACGCCATTTTACGTATTCAATGTAGCGGTAAATATCCTGTACATTATCCGATTTGTAAAAATCCGCGCTTTTGAAAAACGAATACGGCGGCGTCATTTGCATTTTCAAAGATATCAGCGAACCGGATTTCGGGAAAATCGGGTCATTGATGCTATTCCGCGCCAGCGTTAAAGCCAGGTTGTAGTTGTGGAAAACCCCATCGGTGACGAAGCGATTGCGATCATCCTGAAAACTGGGATAGTTATCCAGTTTCAGGGTCTGGAAGTCCATATCAGCCCGGAAGACGAAATTGTCATCCGGGAATTTCAGACGCGTTCCAAAGCCAATGGAGCCTTGGATGATCTTCAGTTGCTGGTAATTATCCGACCCCAGGAAACCATTGGCGAAGCGATTGAAAAAACCGGCCAGGGTGAGTGAGTTGGGCCTTTTACCGCCCAGCCAGGGTTCGGTGAAAGAGGCATTGTACGACTGGTAACGGTCGCCGGAGGTCTGGCCCCGGATGCTGAATCGCTGGCCATCGCCTTGCGGCAGTGGGTTCCAGCTTTCCCGGTTCGCGATGTTGCGTACGGAGAAATTATTGAAAGTGACGCCCAGGGTACCGATCACGCCACCCCGGCTGAACGAGGTGGCTGGTTGATAACCCGCCGACAATTCCAGCTGATCGGAAGGTTTTTCTTCCACGGTGTATTCAATATCCACGGTGCCCCGCTCAGGATTTACCGGCGTATTGATGCCCAGATTTTCCTGGTTGAAATAGCCAAGGTTGATGATTTCCCGCTGCGAACGAATAATGTCGGCGCGGCTGAATTTATCACCGGGCCGGGTAAATAATTCGCGACGGATAACGTGTTCATGGGTACGGTCGTTGCCCTTGATAACCACCCGGTCAATGGTCGCCTGCGGGCCTTCGTAGATGCGCAATTCGAGGTCAATAGAGTCGCCCTGAATGGCGGTCTCGACGGGATCAACCCGGAAGAACAGGTAACCATTGTCGAGGTAAAGCGACGAAATATCGCGTCCATCCTGGCTGAAAGACAGGCGGGTATCCAGCACCTCCTGGTTATATACATCGCCGCGTTTGATGCCGAGCACCTGATCCAGGAATTTGGTTTCATAGATCGTGTTGCCCTTCCAGGCAATGCGGCGGAAATAGTAGCGTCGGCCTTCATTGAGGTAAATATCCACGATCAACTGGCCTTTTTCGTTGCGCGAAATACTGTCGCGGATAATCCGGGCATCGCGGTAGCCGATGGTGTTGTAGTAGGCTTCAATCTTGCGTTTGTCGTCTTCATAAGTTTTACGAACGAGTTTCGACTTCTTGAACAGCCGTTTTTTCTCGTGCGTATCCTTCATTTTTTTGCGCAAAATCTTCGCTTTCACCTGCGTATTGCCGTAAAAATTGACCTCCTGAATTTTGACTTTCTTGCGTTGGTCAATGACAAATTCGAGGCGCACGGCATTCAGTGTCTTTTCGTCGGGGTAGGTTTTGATCTCCACCCGAGCGTTCAAATAGCCTTTTTCGACATAGTGATTTTCCAGTGCGTACACCAGCGAGGCCCGGACATTGTCGGTCAGGATCGCGCCTTTCTGGAGAAATTTATTGACAATCGCATTGAGGTCGTCATGCTGGCTTTTTTTCACCCCAATAAAAGAGTGACGCGTATAACGCGGCAATTCCTTGACCGCGATTTCCAGAAACACGACCTCGCCGACTTTGCGTTCCTGATTGATCTGCACATCGGTGAAGAGGTGTAAACCCCACAGGGCCTGCACGGCTTTGGCAAATTGGCTGCCCGGAATACGGATCTTCTCGCCCACGCGAAAACCGGCAATGGAGATTAGCGCACCGGGATCGGCAAATTCTGCACCGGTCACCCGTACGCCCCCGATCTCGTACTCCTTAGGCGTGTCGTAGGCCACGGTGGGCAGGATGGTATCACGGGTTTGGCCGAAGACCGCCAGCGGGCCGATAAAAAACAGCAGCAGGCCGAGAATGGATAATTTCATTTTTGTGTTTATTGAATATTACGCACTTATAATCAAGCAATTACTAATTTTTTCCAGAGAATCTTATCGTCTCGCTGGCCATACTGCTCGAAATTATTTTTTTTCAAAACCTGGATCGAAGCGGGGTTATCCACATTGGTTTCCGCAGTGATTATTTGTACTTCCGGCCAGCTGGTCGCCCACTTTAAGGTCTCGGCCACCGCTTCGGTCATGTAGCCCCGGCCTTGAAAATCCGGCTCGGTGCCATAACCGATCTCTACGCTTCCTTCCGTATTTACGGGCCCTTTGAACAGGAAACTTCCCACGATGGCTGCCGTTTGTTTATCCTGAATCAGCCAGATGGTCTGGAACAAATAGTCCGCACCAGCCTCTTTCAATTTTGGCAGCAGAAAATTGTCCATTGCATCACCCAGCCTCGGCGATATGGAGTACGTTGGAAATGTACCCTCTGCATTTTTATCGGCCAGAAAACTGCCTGCCCGATACTGTAAGGCTTGTTCGTAAGTCAGCGGATGGATTAGCAACCGCTCGCTGACCAGGGGAAAAGTCGCGTTCATTTTTCGTTGGTAGCTGATGCTTGTTCCTGCAGCAACTGTTTCAGGTTATCGCAGCTGCCAAACATTGGCCCGACGGACAGGTAGGTGGTGCGCAGTTTTTCCAGCACCCACTTTTCCGTGAGCTGGGTTTTGCGTTGTTCCAGGGCGGCCGTTTGTATTTTACCATAGTCGAGGCCTAAATCGGCCTTATGCGGTTTGCTACGGCTTTGGAGCAGCACAATGCGATAAAGTTTGGTCCCGTCTTCACTTTTGAACTCGAAAGGTTTGGTCACATCGCCGGGTTGCAGGCCGTCAATGGCAAAGAAAATATCGGTATCCAGGTCGGCTACTTCAAAGAAAGTATTGCCGGAACGCGGGTTGGCCATGCGGCCATCGTTATTGAAACTCTGCTGATTTTTGTCGCCGTATCTTTTCACAGCGGCGGTGAAAGTGATGCTGCTGTCTATAATTAGTTGGCGCACCGAATCCAGTTTAGCTATGGCGAGGTCCATATCGGCCTGGGTGATTTCAGGCTTGATAAGGATGTGCCGACAGTGGATGAGATTACCGCGCCGTTCGAGCAGTTGAATAATATGAAAACCAAACTCGGTCTCTACCAACGGGCTGACCTGGTTTTTCTCCAGTTTGTAAGCCATTGCCTCGAAAGGAGCAACGAACGTACCGCGTTTTTGCCAGCCGAGATCGCCGCCACCAGAACCGCTGCCGGTATCGGCACTGTATTTTTTGGCCAGGGTCGCGAAATCTTCGCCATTTTCAACAATACGCTTACGCAAATCATCAGCCACTGTTCGGGCGCGCTCCTTTTCGACCGCGTTTATTTTTGGTCTGGCCACGATCTCCCGGATTTCTACTTCGGCATTAAAATAAGGCAAAGAATCCGCTGGAATATTACCAAAAAAGGCCTGCACCTCGGCGGGTGTGATGGTGGCTTTACCCGTCACATCGGCCTGCATCCGCTCGGCCAGCAGTTGGTTGCGCATATCGCCACGCATCTGGTCTTTGATGTCGTTTACGCTTTGGCCGTAATACTCTTCCAGGGCTTTTTCATCCTGGTTGAAATACAGCATGAGGCGATCCACGCGAGCCGCCAATTGGGTTTCTACTTCCTCGTCTTTCACGTCTATGGAGTCCAGTTTGGCCTGATTGACGAGCATTTTCTGCACAACCAGGTTCTGCAACACCACGCAGCGGTATTCATCCGGCAAATCGGCCTGCTGTTGTTTGGCGTACGAAAATTGCTCCTGCACTTCACTCAGCAGGATAATTTCTCCGCCTACGGTAGCCACCACCCGGTCAATGACGGCGCGGTCGCTTTGTGCGGACAATAATATGCTCAGCAGCAAGCAGGGAATGGCACTTAATATATTCTTCATGGTCAGGTAGTAGTAGTTGATGAGGGGGTTATCATTGGTTAATTTTAATGTTTTCCCGCCGCAGTTCTTTTTGATAAAGGCTTTCTTTCCAACTGTCGAGCAATTCCTGTTTTCGTTTGTGCAAGATAATTTTGGAGGCCTGTTCCCGCACATAATCAAATGGCGCGGTGGTTTTCCCTTGCACGGCTTCGATCACCCGGTAGTAGTAGCGATAGTCGCCATCGCTGAGGGTGCCTTCGCGGCGCGAGCTAACGTTTTCGGAGGTTAACGTGCCTTTGGGTAAAAGCGCGGCTATGTCCTCGAGTTTATACCATTTTTCACGATTCAGCATGGCCATTGCCGCCCATTGTTTGGCATAGGCCGCCAGTTTCGGCTCGTCGGCGGGATTACGGCTGTACCACAGTTTGTTCACTTCTGTCTGCGGAGCCTTGGGCGGCAGTTTCAGCAGGAGGCACTTTAAAATGGTGCTTTCCAATTGGAACTGGTCTTTGTTTTTTTCGTAAAAACTACGCACTTCCGCTTCAGAGACGGTACTGTCCAGTTTTTCGGCAATGATCTGTTCTTCAAAATTAAAGCGCACCAGGCTGGCCCGGTAGTCGCGCACCAGTTCGTCAATATTCAGGTCCTTCGGGATGTTGCGCTCCGCCTCGTACATCAGCAGTTGATCGCGCACCCAGCGCTGCACGAAAGCGCTGACCAGTAGAGCACTATCAGTTGGATTGGTGCCATCTGGTACCACCTCATTCAACTCGGAAGCGTACAGATTTTTGTTGTACACCTGCGCCAACAGCCGGTCATCAGCCTTGGCAGACGGTGAACTGGTACAGCGCCAAAGCAGTAACAAGACAATAGGAAACAGGAGGGTAATAACGCGCATAATGCAGATTGACAGACGGTTAACCAGGAATACTTGGCCAATTACGCACTGAAAAAAATGGCCAAATTCCTTAAAATTCCGCCGAAGGCGCGCAAAGGTAGTTTAGAATACCCATAAAATCGCCATTTTGGCCAAAGAACCCTTTTAAACGCCGTTTTTTGACCGCTGATGTGCAATAATGGGCCTCGCCAATATTAAAATGACGGAAGAATGAAATGCGCGGGCACGTAAGATTTTTGTTTATGCAGCCTACATTGCGGCCTCAAATTCTAATGGATGGAACTTCAAATCATTCAAACCAAGATTTTCAAACTGCGTGGCCAACTGGTTATGCTGGATTTCGACCTGTCGGAACTGTACCACGTAGAGACTAAACGCCTAAAGGAATCCGTACGCCGCAACATGGAACGCTTCCCTGTGGATTTCATGTTTGAACTTACCCGTGAAGAGTTTCAAAACTTAAGGACGCAAATTGCGTCCTTAAAGAAGGGACGTGGACAACACGCAAAATATCTTCCCTTCGCCTTCACCGAACATGGCGTGGCGATGCTTTCCGGCATACTGAACAGCCCAAAGGCCATCGAAACCCATATCAGCATCATCCGCGCCTTTATCGCCTTGCGCCATTATACTTTGACTTTTGAAGAAATGGCCGCCAAAATCTTTGCCCACGACAAAGACATAAGCGACATCAACGAGGTGCTCCGTTGGCTGGGCGATGAGAATCAGGCACGCTATAATGAGTTAAAAGCCCTCGAGTCCGACGGTAAGCCCGAAACCGAACCTTGGCAAAACCGCCCACGGATTGGATTTAAAAAGTGATTATTTTTTCAAAAAAGCCGCCGACCGCGCCTGCGCATTTTCCCGTACATTCAAATAATAGAGGTTGAGGTCGCCGATGTGATAATTCTTGCGAATGAAAAGGATACTGCCGGGAAATTTCGGCTTGCTGGCCAGCAAAAACCCGCGATAAACTTCTGCATCCGTCAGGTGGGGCCGAAGGACCGAAAATGGCCGCACCACACCCCCGAGATTAGCCGATTTTGGCGCATACTGACCATCGGTAATCGTCCAGTTCAACGGATTGACACACACGGAGTTAGGTTCATCGGCCTTGCGGCGGCCATATTGCTTTTTCCAGGTGCGCCATGAACAATAGCAGCCCGTTTGATCGGGTGATTGGCATGGCGGAATGTTTTTGAAATAATCGCTTTCGACCCGCCAACCGACGATGTACGCAGCGACTAATTGTTTCTGCAAGGGCTTGTTTTCCACCACTTTGCGCAGCAGCGTTTTGGCATGGACGGCACCCTGGCTGTGGCTGGCAATGATGAATGGGCGGCCATTATTCCAGTGTTTCAGGTAATAATCGAAGGCGGCGGCCACGTCTGCATAAGCAGTGTCCAAAGCCCGCTGGCTGGAGACTTTATCCTTGTTATGAAAGGCATCCAGATGGGCCTGACGATAACGCGGCGCGAATATCCGGCCCGCACCATTGAAGATCGAAGCCTGAAACAGGATGGTGGAACTGTCCGTCGTGGCGTTCAATTTGGTGTCTTCCACACTGGCATTCCAGTTATTCTCCCCACGACGAGACCCCAGGTAAGTAGTCGGATGAATAAAAAAGACATCCACGGTGGCCGTGGCTTGCTCATCGCGCAAACCCGTCGGCGTTCGGTCAGCCGGGTCTTGTTTGTCAGGATGCGCTGCCCAGTTATTGAGTTGGGCATAAGTGGTCGGCGGCGGGGTCTTTTTTGGGTCAAAAGCCTGGGCAGGATTTACGGAACGGCAGCCAGAGCCGAGCGCGGCTAACAGCAAAAAGGGAATCAGATATTTCATAAATAGTCTGGAAGTGATGAAGGTGCCTCAAAAGGTGGATAAAAGTTGATAAGGGTTTATTAGGGTTGATAATCACACTTCCTAAGTCGTTGATTTATACCAATTTGCTCTGGCATTAACTTTTATAAACCTTCATAAACTCCACTTATGAGATTACCACAATCCAGTAAACCTTTTACGAAACGAAAGGTTGGCGTGACCTGACATTTTCGACAATCAAAGAATCGGCGTTACGTATTCAGACCTCCGCAGACCGAAATAACCTGTCCGGTGATGTACGCACCCATATCGGAAGCCAGAAAAACGCAGGTGTTAGCCACATCATCGCCAGAGCCGAGCCGCTTGAGCGGAATGCTGGCCAGGTAGCTATCGCGGGTCTTTTCATCCAGCGCGTCGGTCATTTCCGTAGCGATGAAACCCGGTGCGATGGCGTTGCAGCGGATGCCACGCGAGCCATATTCTTTGGCAATAGATTTGGAGAAACCGATGATCCCAGCCTTGGAAGCCGCATAATTGGCTTGGCCCTGCTGTCCGAACACGCCCACAACCGAACTCATATTGATAATGCTGCCGCCGGTCCGAATCATCGGTTTCAGGCAGTGTTTGGTCATGTTAAACACCGATTTCAGGTTGGTCTGGATCACGTCGTCCCACTGCTGTTCGGTCATGCGCAGCATGAGCGTATCACGGGTGATCCCGGCGTTATTCACGACGATGTCCAGTTTGCCGAAGTCTTTCAGCACCTGCGCGATCAGGGCCTCGGCTTGCGCAAAATCGCCGGCATCGCTTTGGTAAGCACGGGCCGCCTCGCCAAGTTCGGTGGCTAATGCCTCGGCGCGGGTGGCTGATCCGGCGGAGACATACGTGAAAGCGACGCGGGCACCTTGTTCCACGAATTTGCGTACGAGGGCCTCGCCAATACCGCGCGAACCACCGGTGATGAGGGCTATTTTTCCGTCCAGAAGGGCCATGTGTAGTTGATTAGTTGACTGATTATTAGTTGACTGATTATTAGTTGATTAGTTGTTGAGCAGGAAATATTATGTGCCTTTTTGGGCCTTTTTTTTCAAATAAACCTGCCATATATTTTACTCCGTTTCTGCCTGCTGCCGATCCCGGAATAACAACGCAAAGCCCAGCAACACAGCCGCCGCAATACCTGCCGGTACCAGCCAGATTTGCTGCCAGTCGTGGCCTGCTGAATTTTTATATAACCCGACCACGTAGCCCGAAATATAGGAGCCGATCAGCATACCTACGCCATAAGTGGCCAGGGTAATCAGGCCTTGCGCGGCACTTTTCACCTTTTCGCCCGCCTGCCGGTCGGTGTAAATCTGGCCGGTCACGAAGAAAAAATCGTAACAAATACCGTGCAATACAATGCCAATCAGCAGCATCCAGAATAGTTCTCCCGCATTACCGAAAGCAAATAGCAGGTAGCGCAGCATCCAGGCGGCCATACCGAGCAGCAGCATTTTCTTGACGCCCAACCGCCGGAAAAACCAGGGCATGGCCAACAAAAAAGCGACTTCGCTCATTTGGCCCATGCTCATTTTTCCAGCCGCACTTTCTACGCCGACTTCGTTTAAAAATAGGTTGGTAAAATTGTAGTAAAACGCCAGTGGCACACAAAGCAGCACCGAACCGAGGAAAAACACCGCAAAAGAACGGTCTTTCAACAGCCGTAAGGCCTCAAAGCCCAGCAAATCGCCAATCTTGATGGATGTACTTTTGGAGTTAGCGGGCGGGGTATTAGGCAAGGAAAAACTGAACAAACCCAGCAAAGCCGAGGCAACAGCCGCCATGCGAAAAGTATTGAACAGGATATTCTGGCGTTCCCAGGCCAGCCAGCCAATGGTCAGACCGGCCACGATCCAGCCGATAGAGCCCAGCACCCGCACGTTGGGAAAATCCTTGGCAGGATCGGCCATTTGCCGGAACGAAATCGAATTGACCAAAGCCAGCGTAGGCATGAAAATAATCATGTAGGTCAGTACGAAAGGATAGAAACCGCCGAAATCCGGCTGCGTACTGGCCAGCCAAAGCAAGGCGGCTCCGACCAGATGCAGCACACCAAGGATTTTCTGGGCGGCAAAAAACCGATCAGCGATGAGTCCAATAATAAAGGGCGCGACAATAGCGCCGATACTCTGGGTCTGGTAGGCCAGCCCGATCTGCACGTCATTGGCTTGCAGGGATTTACTCAAATACGTACTCATAGTGACAAACCAGCCTCCCCAAATAAAAAATTCGAGGAACATCATCAGGGAAAGTTGCAAGCGGACAGCACTCTTCATCGCAGTGGGTTTAATTTTAGCACCGCCAAATGTAGAAACACAGCGCAGTAAAAAGGCTGTTTTTAAAAATTCTGACGGGATTTGATGATTTTTTAAAACCTGCTTCCCCACCCGAATACCGATCTTTGCCAACAAGCGTCGCCATTTCGGCGTTTAAAAGTAGATTTTTCAAAAAACCTTTTCTACTTAAGTACCTGAACATGAAGAAATATTCATTTATCCTGTCCCTTTTATTTGGCTCGAGCCTGCTTTTTTTCGCCTGCAAAAAAACTGACCCGCCGGTCACCCAGAGTCTTTCGGAACTGGCCAGTGCCAGGACCGATCTCAGCACTTTTCTGGCCGCTATGGAGCGGGCCGGTCTGAGCAGCACGTTGACCAACAATGGGTCATTTACGGTGTTTGCGCCCACCAATGCAGCCTTCACGGCCTATCTCGCGGCCAATGGTTTTGCCAATCTGGATGCGGTGCCGGTAGCCACCCTGAAACAACTTTTACAGTACCATACGGTGATCGGGGAAGTAAAATCCGGAGGCATTACCGAGAGTTATGTGGCGTCTTTAGCCACTTTTGGGACAAGCACCAGCGTGCTGAAATTATACCTGGAAAATATTGGCAACTTATTGATTAATAATAGCGTCACGGTGAGCACTGCTGATTTGAGTGCCGACAATGGCGTCCTGCATATTGTGAATAAAGTGATTGCGCTGCCGAAAGTCGTGGATTTTATCCAGAATGACGTGTCGCTGAGTGCATTTCTCGTGGCCCTGACGCGGGCCGATCTGAGCATAGACTATTTTGCTACGCTCACCGAACCGGGGCCATTTACCGTTTTTGCGCCCGATAATGCGGCTTTTGCTTCGCTGCTTATCGAACTGGGCATAGACAATATCAATGATATCTCGGCAGATATGCTGAGCACTATTTTGCAATACCACATCGTGCCCAATGCCAATCTTTCCGCCGAACAACTGGAAGATACGCAGGAAATAACTACGCTGGGCGGCAGGAAATTTTCGATCAATGCCGGCAACAAATTGACCGACCAGCAGGGGCGTCAGGGCAATCTGATCACGCTGGATATTCAGGCGAATAATGGCGTGGTACATAGTCTGGATCGGGTGCTGCGTCCCAATTAAAAAATGTCTTATGACCAAACCTTTAAGGATTGGGCAGCGTATTAAATGTACAACACAGGCCGTTTGTCCACCGACAGGCGGCTTGTTTTATTGAAATAAATGTTAAAGCCTGCCTTTTGACCTTTATCCGACCATTAATCAGGTATTTAAGCCGTTACTTTTGTCAGCCGGTGCGTTTTCCATATCAGGAAACTATTCCGACAATATTCAACTTATGAAAATCTGGATTTTCTGCTTATCATTCCTGTCGCTTAGCGTCTCTCTGTCCGCCCAATCGGTGGATACTCTGCCGCGTGGTGCCTGGGCCCGCATGGAGGTCAAGGGCGGCGACACTATCTTTGATATGACCCTCAATCTGTACCGATTGAGTTCCAAACGCACGTTCAAGGATTTTACAGAGCAACGGCAGTATTATTTATACACCAGAGCCGCCCGCAAGGTGTATCCCTACGCGCTGGAAGCCCTGGAATTATACGACGAAATAGCCGATAATACCGAAGATATGAACAGGCGGCAGCGTCGCCGCTATGTGCGTCACGAGCATAAGGAGTTGAAGGAAGATATGAAAGATCAGATGAAGAACCTGTCGCGCACAGAAGGTAAGGTGTTGATCAAAATGATTGAAAGTCAGGTCCATAAGCCCTTTTACGATCTCATCAAAGACACACGCGGCGGAGCTACGGCGACTTACTGGCATACTCTCGGCAAAATGTGGGACTACGATCTCAAGCAAGGTTACCAACTCGGTGCCGATCCGCTACTCGACGAAGTATTTATAGATTACGACTTCGGCCAGGCTCCCTGGACGCACTAATGTGAGAGGGTGAGAAAAGTGAGAAGGTGAGAGTACGTAGTGTCCACCACAAAGACGAACAGGGATGAGATAAGTCAGAAGGTTACGGATGGCCTGCCATAGTTATTGACTATTGTCGACTCTTTCCACCAGTTTCCACAGTTGCGCAATCCGGGCCGTCCAGGTGTTGGTATTGGCCAAATCTATGCGCCGTTGCACCATGATGGGATCGTTTTCGGCCAACGCTGCTTTAATCTGACTGATAAATTCCGGCGTGTCATTGGCCAGATAGATATGGTCTTCAAAACTGCAAATATCATCGGAGAAACAGGTGGAGACTACTGCCTTACCTGCCGCGAGGTACTCATTAATTTTCAAAGGATAAATGCTCTGTGTCAGCGTGTTGCAGCGAAACGGAATCAATACGCAATCCATATATTGGAGCAGAGGTGGTAATTCATCCAGGCGGCGACTACCCGTTAGTATAACATTTGGCATAGCAAATAAGCCCACATCAGTTGGCTCCTGGACATTAATTGGCCCTACCAACAATATGGTATATTGTGGATAGGCTTCGGCCACTTTTTTCAGCAGTGAGTAGTCAATCCGTAGCCCATCCAAATTGCCGACAAAGCCAATAACCTTACCACTACGCACCCTTAGTTCCTCTGGGCGCGGATATCTTTTCGTCCATACTTTATGGAAAATGGACACTTCCGCAGCATTGAAGTAAGTCGCCACCCGATCCGAAAAAGGCTCCTTCAATTTTTTCAAATTGGTAGAAGTTACCAGCGTAATGTCGGCCTGTCGGATGGCTTCGTTTTCTAAATAGGTACCATGCTTAGCGGTGTAATCGTCTTGCGTAATGTCATCAATACAGTGATAAATGCTCAACGCGGCACCCATTTCCTTTGGCAATACACCCGCATAAAAAGGATCGTAGCAATTGATAAAGATATAGTTATCAACTTTCTGGTCGTGCAAGGCTTGCTGAATAGTACGCAATATTATACTATTATTTCGCCGCTGAAAAAACTGATAAATAGGACCTCTTGGCAACCAGTTAATAGGCATAGTCAATGGCGGCTGTACGGCCACAAAGTTGCGCGGAATGGATTCCAACTGCTCATAACGTACCTTCCCAACTAGCAAATCATGTAGACGGTCGCGCAACGCTTCGTTACCATATTTAATTCCGGTCAACAGATCGCGCCAAGTGTACGGATGGTTGACATAAATAACCCGATGCGTCTTGGCCAGTTCTTTGGCCATCGACAGCGAGATGGAGGAATATGGATTATCGGTGCGGAAGAGGGTAAAAAAGACGACATCGTAGGGCGGGTGCATGATGGTAAGTCGTTATTAGTTATTGGTTAATTGGTTATTGGGTTGATTATCAGTGTTTTTGGCAAGGAGGCTGGTTTCTCTGCAAAATCATTATAGTGTACGTAATATCAGTTAATGAACACTCTGCTGAGCAGACGTTCGTTGCAGCCTTTTTTTAATTAATTGAAAACCAAGCCGATAGAACTCAAGCACGTACCCAAAGGCAGCCCACCAGCGGATGTCAAAATCGCGGCGGAGCAGGCGTTGCATGAAGACAAAACTCACCGCGTAACCCGTCAGCGTAGCAAAAGCGGCCCCGTAAAGCCCTATTTGGTGGATGAATACGTAACATAAAACCAGATTGAGCAGTGCCGTGAACAGCGTGTAGGCAAAGTTGGTCGCTGGCCGCCCCGTCGAATCGAGAATGGTGCCAAACTGCACGGCAAAAGGCATAAACAGGCCAAAAAAGGCAGTTAAACGCAGTAAATTGGCCGATTCTGCATATTTCGCACCCGCAAAGAGCCATACCACTGGCTCGGCGAAAACCAGCACCAGTAGTACAAAAGGCAGAATAATCGCCAAAATTGCGCCAACGCTGCGTTCGTAGAGCCATTTTACGCCCGCCGCCCCGTCACGTTCCATCCGAGCGGCACTCTGCGGAAACACCACTGCCGCTATGCTGAACGAGGGTGTTTCCACCATTTGGGTGATCCGCCCGGCTACGCCATAAATGGCAATGGCCGCCGGGTCAAGCAGTTTGCCCAAGATGAGTTTATCTATGTTTTTGTAAAAAATGGTACTCAGATTAGTACCAAACACGTATTTGCCGAAGGCCAACAATTTTTTAATCCAGGCCCAATCCAGCGTGGTGGCGTGGCGCAAATAAGGCCGGGCAAAATGCCAGGTAACGACTGCGCCCACCGTAGCACCGACTGCCGAGGCTGCCGCCAGTTGCCAAAGTTGCACGGGCCAGTGCATAAACCAGCATAGCAGCACCCAGCCAAACAGCGACCCGCGAAAAAAGAAGGTGCTCCAGAAAATGCCGCGAAACTCGAAGTTGGCCTGCTGCACAAAATTGCAGTGGTAGAACCAGGCCATCACGAAATTGGTCAGAAAATACACCGGCAGCACGACGGCCAATTCCGGGGCTTGGTAACTGCGGCTCAGCCAGCCAACCATCAGCCAGAGCACTAAATTGGACAAGATGGAGAAACCGAAATTGAGGGCCAGCGAGGCAGTTGTAATGGCCGGATACTGCGTTTCATCGTGCCGGTTGGCCGCCAGAAAACGGATTAATCCGTTCTGAATCAGGCCCGAACGGCCCATTTCGAGGAAGTAGGTAATAATCAAAAACAACTCCCACGTACCCAGTCGCTGCTGACTCAACAGCCGGTAAAGCAGCACGGAAGTACCCAGCGCAAACACCAGCCCGGAGCCTTTTTCCAGTAGCGTCAGCAGCCCGGAACGCAACCAGTACTGGTTGCCGGAATTGGGATCGGCGGGAGGTGGATTGGACATGGATTTGTGTAAAATGTGGTCAATGGAGTTAATGTGGTCAATCCCGGATGGAATATCGGGACAGGTAGTGCTAAACTAAACAGCACCCGAAAATGGCTTTTGCAAATCCCGTTCCTAAATGGATATAAATATCCCGAATGGAATATTTTAAATTTTTTCTCCATTCAATACCTTCATTATTAATACATTAAATCATTGGTCACATTGACCACATTTCTCACATTGTCCACATTAGTGTATTGTCCACATTTATCACATTGACCACATTTTTTTATCATTCCCTTGCTAATCCCCGAATCTGGCGGGCTATCCCGATATTTTCAATTTCAGCCCGCAGGCTGGCGGCATCGTTGATTTCCCGACCGGAAAAATACTGCCAGGCCCCCGATAGTAGCAGCAGCACAAAGCCAAAATACGTGATCAGCAGCGTAGCCCCAACCGTGACCACACTGGAAAATACCTGCATATTTTCACCGCCCGACGGTACCAACCAACTAAAAAAACCGAGGATCATGTCCCAGACCTGCGTATTCAGAAAAAAGTAGAGCACAACATTTAAATTCACCATCAAGAAGCCAAGCGTCAATCCTTGCTGCCAACTGATGAGCAAAAAAGCGCGACCTATAGCCTGAAAGGGATTGATTCTTTCAAAATAGATGACCGAGCACCACAAAGCCAGCCAGGGAAACGCGCCCATCGCCAGCAGCCAGCTCAGAAACCCGGCTTCTATTTTCCAGACTAATCCAAAAACCAACATCGGCAGCGTGAGTGCCAGCCAGGTGCCGAGCCATTGGGCAATGCTGCGCGGAGTGTGCAGGTCGGCAGCCAGTTCGGGTTCAATAATGCGTAGCGCGACGATGGCCAGGCCAGCCAGCAACAGTGCCTGCGCCCAGAACACATAGGGCAGGTGCTCATTTTGAAAAAAACCGATGGTGCTTTCCATCACGCCAAATACAGCGGCAGAAGCAGGAAATGTGTTGGTCACCGTTGCATCGGAGAGCCAAAAACCCAGCCCGGCAAAACCAAGCGTGGCCAGCAACACGGCTGGCAATATCGTTTGCGCCCGACGACGCAGCACCGTAAAGGTGTCGGACAATATTTCGCCGGAAGTTTTTACGGCCTGAAAATCAATCAGTTCTACGCGATCAGGCGGCAGTTCTTTATTGTGCAACGGTTCCTGAAAACCACCCGTCCGGGCTTTGTGCCAGGGCAACCAGGCAAAATACCAGAGCACAAAAAACAGGGAAATGAAAATGAACATCCCGCGGATTACGTCGGGTGTTTCCGTGTAGCGGGTCAGAATGCCCTCAAATAGGGCCGCCAAAATGATAATCGGTGCTACGCCAAAAAATATTTTCATGCCCCGCCGGATTGTGATCTGGAAGGCCTGCGTCCGGCGGTAAGTCCCCGGAAAAAGCAAACCGGAACCGGCCACTAAACCCGCTGCTCCGGCGATGATAATACCGGCAATTTCCAGCGTCCCGTGAATCCAGATGGTCAGAAAAGACTTCCAGAAAATGCCGCGCTCGATGAAAAAATACTGAAAAGTGCCAACCATGATGCCATTGCGCAGCAGCATAAACAGGGTGCCGATGGAAGCGAGCACACCCGAAATAGCGATCCACAACATCACGAACAGGTTGTTCGCAGCAATGCCCACCGTCATGCCGAGCGGTCCGCTGTCTTTATACACCGCCATCGGGTCGCCGTTTTCGATGTTGTGCAGCGTCATTTCCACATAGTCGTTGCCTAATATTTGGCGGGCAAAATCGGGATTGATAATACTGGACGCTACGCCGATGGCGAAAGCCAAAATAAAAAGGCCCAAAGATAGCAGCATGGCCTGCCGCGACTCCCAGATCAGCTGCGGCAATTCGTCCGACCAAAAGCGGCGCAGCCGTTCCGCCGGGAAACGTTTGCCGCGATAGATGTTATGAAACACCCGTTGCGCCAGCCCGTTCAGGTACATCCGCACCGACCGATTCGGATAAAAGGTGCGGGCATACGACAGATCGTCGGTGATCTGGATAAACAACTCATTCAGTTTGTCCGGGTCGCGGCGGTTGTCGCGGAGCATTTGCTCGAATTCCGCCCATTTTTCCCGGTTTTGTTCGATGAATTTGGTCTCCCGCATCTTGTGGTTAACTGGTTATTGGTCAATTAGTTATTTGTCAAAAAGTCCCGCCTTATACACACTTTCTGCCAACAAATTACTCAACGCTGTTTGTACTGTTTGCTTGTCCTCGGGATAGGTGACGCCATACCATTGGCTGGCACTGTTGAGCACCCGCAAGCGGATTTTGCTGCTTTCGATCAAATTATTAACGACCGTTGGAATATAAAATTCCGCTTTGGGTTTGTCCTGATTAGCCAACACAAAAGCGCGGAACTGCTGCTCAATTTCACCCAGCACCGTGGGATAGAAACCCCAGAAATTCATCGAAACCGGCGTATGGTCGGGCAAGTGGTGGCGCAGACCATGTTCGTCCACATAACTGATGCCGTCTTCAAAACGCTCGATTTTGGTGCGTTCCGTTACATCGGCAAGATAGCCGCTTTCATTGACGGAACAAACACCCCGCGACACCGTACCATTCTCCGACAAGGTGTTACTCAACTGATAAGCAACCATGCCGTACTCGGTCGGTGAACAATCGGTACGCAGAAATTCACTCATCGCCTGAAAGGCATCTGCGCCGTAGAAATCATCGGCATTGATGACCACAAACGGCTCGTGCAGGTGGTCTTTGGCCGAAAGAATAGCGTGGCCCGTGCCCCAGGGTTTCTCGCGATGCGGTTTTTCTTCCAGCCAATCCAGGGCAGTATCCAGTTCCTGAAAGGCGTATTCCACAGGAATGTGAGGGACAATTTTGCTGCCTACTTTTTCATGAAAAGCCGCCTCTATATCGCGGCGAATCACGAAAACAACCTTGCCAAACCCGGCACGCAGGGCATCATAGACGGAATATTCGAGGATTGCCTCACCGCCGGGGCCGATGCCGTCCACCTGTTTCAGGCCACCATACCGGCTGCCAATACCGGCTGCCAAAATCAAAAGGGTTGGTTTAGTAACTGAAGTCATCTGAAATTTTACTTTTACCGCGCCGACTTGCCCCGTCAGGGTTTTGTGAAGTCGGCAAACGTGGTTTTTATTCAACAATCATTTCAAAAAGGACGGCAAAAGTATGCAGAATCTTGACGCACCCGTTGTTTCCCGCTCAGCAAATTACCGCTATCAAATCACTATCATCGGCATTTTGTTCTTTGTCTTCGGGTTTGTCACCTGGATGAACAGCATTCTGATCTCGTTCTTCAAGCAAGCCTTCGGGCTGACCAACACCAGTTCCTACCTGGTAACGTTCGCTTTTTTCATCTCTTATACGCTCATGGCCATCCCATCGTCGTGGTTGCTGCAACGCACAGGTTTCAAAAAAGGAATGTCTTACGGACTGGCCACGATGGCCCTGGGAACGCTGATTTTTATTCCGGCGGCCAACATGGTGTCGTATCCTTTTTTCCTGATCGGCCTGTTTGTAATCGGTATTGGCCTGACCATTTTGCAGACGGCGGCCAATCCTTACGTGACCATTTTGGGGCCAGCGGAGAGTGCCGCCCAACGCATCAGTTTTATGGGCATTGCCAATAAGGTGGCCGGTATTTTGGGCCAGTACATCATGGGCGGCATATTGCTGGCCGGTACAGCGGCCACCAGAGATGATCTGGACCGGGTGGTAAATCCTTATCTGGTGCTGACCATTCTGTTGGTAGGACTGGCGGTGCTGGTGCTGTTCTCCAAATTGCCGGATATCAATGAAGCGGAGGAACCGGTTGTGGCGGGTGAAGTGGCTAAAACCAGCGTCTGGCAATTTCCACACTTAATGTTGGGGGTTTTAGCCTTGTTTCTCTACGTGGGCGTGGAAGTGATCGCGGGCGATACGATCATCAATTATGGCCTTTCGCAGGGATTCAGCCAGGAGGTAGCCAAACACTTTACGACTTACACTTTGTATGGAATGCTGACCGGCTACGTACTGGGCATTCTGGCTATTCCTAAATATATTTCTCAACAAAAGGCGTTGCAATGGTCGGCCATTTTGGGCGTGTTGCTTACCCTGGCCGCTTTGATTACGACCGGGTTCATCTCCGTACTTTGTGTGGCCCTGCTGGGCCTGGCCAATGCGCTGGTATGGCCCGCCATCTGGCCGCTGGCGATTGCGGGACTGGGGAAGTTCACCAAATTCGGCTCTGCGCTGCTCATCATGGGCATTGCGGGCGGCGCCTTGATTCCACTGGTGTATGGCCGGTTGGCGGATAGCATTGGGACACAAAGTGCTTACGCTATTGCACTGCCTTGTTATTTGTTTATTTTGTATTTTTCGGTTAGGGGATATAAGGCAAAGTAGGGCATGGACGAGCAAAATCCTCTACTTTTGCGTTATAAAACAAGCTCGGGGAAAAGCAGAAAAGCATCGGGGAGTGGAAAATTAGTGAGGATTAAGTCACTTTTTCGTATTTCCGCAGCTTTTATCTTCGCGCCCTGAACCCTCCCTCCATGAACGTCGTCAGACCACCTGAACATTCTTCAAAATATTGAATTCGCTATCTTAGCCGTGTACAGGGCCCGGCCAGATCTGCGTGACCCGGATGCGATAGTGGCCCTTGAGAAACTCATCACCTTCATTTTGTAAAGGTTCACCGTGCGGGCCAACGGAAGCAGACAGACCAAAAGCCAAATATTTTTTACGACCCTTAAACCGTAACTTTCGTACAGAGTGCTGAATTTGCGTAAGCGTGGCGGAAGCATTGATTCTCATGTTGTTGCAAATACAAAAATCGGCTTTCGCCACTGCTTTTCAAAAATGTCCAGTAGTCTGGTACCTAATGGTAATTTTTATAAAAAATGATCATATACGAATCCAGCATCTGTTACAACCATCCCTTCCCCCAATAAACGACCCAGCCGACCCACTCTTTGATCAGGATTTCCCATTTCATCAGGGCTTCCCAGTCGGGTTCTATCCAGCGCAGTACATTACCGTTGGTTTTCATGGAAAAATAATCGGTGCTAAAAGGCTGAAAATCAATCCCAGCTTTGACGAAACACGCTTTCGCCCGACGCATGTGCCAGGCGGAAGTAATCAGCAGACAGGAGGCACCCGGTGCCAGGCTATCAAGCAGTACTTTGGAATATTGGGCATTTTCGTAGGTATTACGCGATTGATTATCCATCAAAATGACCGAATCCGGTACACCCAACTGGTGCAGATAGTTGCGCACGACCTCGGCTTCCACCGGTTCGGTACCGATCAGCCGACCAGAGCCGCCGGAAAGCAGAAGGCGCTTGATTTTGCCGGTTTTGAACAAGGTTATGCTGGTAAAAAGCCGGTCGCCACGCTGTAGGGAGAGCATACCATCCGGGGCATCAATGGTAAAATCCACATAGCCTCCCAGTAAAATGCCTACCTCATAAGGCTGCTGAATATCTTGCGGACGTACTTGCCCGATCTCCCAGGCGCGGGCACATTGGTTGACCAGCCAGGGATTGGTAAAAAGCAAAAACATAGCAATCACGGCAATCAATGCACGGCGGCGACGTAACTCATTCTTCGTCCACAACCCATATATAGCCAATAAACCGATCATTAACAGCGGTTTGAGCAAGAAAACCAGCAACTTAGATAGGGCAAAAAACATTTTTTGTTAATTAGTGTTAGTACACTTAAATTTGTGTCATGAAATTGGAAGCCGAATTGAAAAGTATTAAACCGATGGCCCCGCGCCAGCGGGCCCTGCTTAATATCCTGTTTACGGCCAGTTGGCTGGAATGCGCTATGACGCGCCAACTCCGCCCTTTTGGCCTGACCAGCCCACAATATAATATTCTACGCATCCTCAACGGCAGTTACCCGAACGGATTATCGGTGCTCGATATTAAAAGCCGTATGCTCGACCGAAGCAGCAATGTAAGCCGATTGGTGGAAAAACTGCGCCTGCATAGTCTGGTGGAGCGGGTGCCCCATACCGACGACCGGCGCATGGTCATTGTCAGTATCAGCGAGGCCGGCAAAAAAATACTGGCCGATATTCACCAAAGCCAGGCGATGGAAGAAAAGTTGCCCGGGCACCATCTTTCCGAATCCGAAGCGATGGAATTGGCGCATTTGCTGGATAAATTTCGGGAGTAAACGCCCTTCTTTTATTCCTATTGATATCAAAATATTAAAAATCACAATTTTTATGTCCTTTTACGTCAACATAATGTGCCGCACACTGCACCTATTTATCTGATTTGGTGTTTCTCACTAGCCTTTGCGGCATAACTTTTTAGATATTCTACGTCAAAAGAATACACCGATGGACTTTTTAGAAGGTTCATCGGTTTTTTATTTGGCCGGAAATTTGCCGATTCAAAGCGGGTGTTACATTTGCCGTCTCTTGTTTCGATTGGTGAGTTTCCCGGAACCCTGCTGGCCAGAAAATTGTTTGGAAGTAGGCAAATGACCTGTTTTTTTCACCAATACTTTATGTATGCGCACGACTTCCTCCGCCTTAGGCGGTGTTCCATATTCCGCACAGCCTGCTATGCTGACATTAGAATTGTTTACCCCCAACGACGATGACCGACCGGTGTATCTCACTGGCAATTTCAATGGCTGGACGACTCGCGACGACCGTTACCGCATGGAAAAGACCACTTTGGGGCATTACCGCTATACTTTTTCTACTCCGCTGGAACTTTCGGAGCCGCTGGAATACAAGTACATCAAGGGTGGTTGGGATGCCGAAGAACTTGGCACTGACGGTTTTTCTTCCACCAATCGGCGCATGGAAATGCCGCACGGTAAGGTCCATGACATTGTGCCAATGTGGAAAATCCACGGCGGCTGGTACAATGCGGACTTTTACCCCGATATTCAGATTGTAGCCAAACGATTCAACGTGCCGCAACTTCGCCGTAAGCGACGTATTTCGGTGCTATTGCCCTGGAATTATCACGCTACTACCCGGCATTATCCGGTCTTGTACCTGCAAGATGGACAGAATCTTTTCGACGACAGCGCACCTTTTGGTTCCTGGGGCGTGGATAAGCAGATGGCGGCTCTCGCCCAGCGTGGCAAGGGCGATTTCATCGTGGTGGCCATAGATCATGGCGGCAAAGAACGCATCCGGGAGTTTTCGCCGTATGACTCGCGTTGGGGTCAGGGCGTGGGCCAGGACTATGCCCGCTTCATGGCCGAAACGCTCAAACAATACATTGACAGTAACTTCCGTACCCTTGCCGACCGGGCCAACACAGGCATCGGCGGCAGCAGCATGGGCGGTCTGATCAGTATTTACGCCGGATTTATGTTCCCGGAGGTGTATTCCAAATTCATGATTTTTTCCCCTTCGCTGTGGATTTCCAATCGCATCTACGCGGAGCCGGTGCGTTTTTCTGCGCTGGAAACAACCAAAATATATCTGTATGCAGGTGGCCGCGAAGGTGCCGGTATGCTGACGGGTGCCAAACGCTTTCAGGAAGTAATGGCCAAACGCGGCTACCCTGCCGACAAACTGCAACTCAATCTGGCCATAGACCCGCACGGCCAGCATAATGAAGACCGCTGGGGCCGGGAATTCCCGAAGGCTGTGGAGTGGTTGTTTTGAGGAATGAGTGAGAATTAAGTTTCCATTTTTCCACCTCTGAATGTCATTTCGACGGCAGGAGAAATCTGGCCGCGTGGCATTGATAATCACTACTTTAGCAGATTCCTCCTGCCGTCGGAATGACAACTCAAGTAAGGTTGTTCCTGCCATCTTATTTTTTACACGTTCCTGAACAGAAATCATCCCGAATTTTTTGGGATGGGGTTTAAAAAACTAACCCCATGTTTAAACACTTGGGACAAATACAAATTTGGCAAACAAGGAAGCAGAATTTTTATGTAAGGAATCTGGTATTTATCTGCGGCTTCCGCAATCAGGTTTGGATGCACTGATTGACGACAATTCCTGTGAAATTGGGCCATAGAACAGAAAACCGGCACCGAAATGCTTCGATGCCGATCTGCCGCCTGAGAGCCGCTATCGCCATTTATTTGGGCAACTACGTCGCCCAAAATTCGGGATGACTCATGTTGGGTTATTTGTTGGTTTCGTAGTCGTTGCGGTTAAATCCGGCGGTACAGTATTATAAAGTAAATGTACGCGTATGGCCATTGATAACCACGGTTGCCGTGCCATCGCCATTAAAAGTGAGCGTTCCGGTCAGCGTGGTAGATTGCCCGCCAGCACCACTGGCGGTCACGGTCACCGTTCCACTTCCTGCGGTTATTTGCTGGCTACTTTTGCTGATGGTCAAATTGGCGAGCGTCACGGTGGTCACACAATTGAAAGTCGGGTTGCTATTGCGCAGATCGCCGGTGAGATTGCCCGTGCGGGTGTAAGTGCCGCTGGCGTTGTAAGTGGTGCTTTGTGGCTGCAGGCCCGTGATGGTCATCGTTCCGCTGGCCTGGTTATCGCCGTCCCAATGATTGGAGGTGAAATTACCATTGCCGGTTAAAGTCAATTGAGCGGTTTGGGGAATCAGATTGGTGCATTGAATGCTCCAGTGCAACTGCGATTGCTGGTTGTAACTAACTGCGCCCATGGTTTTGCTGGCCTGGAAAGTCGTGTCGTGCGTAGAGCCGCAGACCTGAGAAGAAGAAGCAATCATTTCCGTGGACTCGGTGGTGGCCTGGGCCACACCTGCGCTGCGCTCGGCCACGGCAGTCTCGGCTATTTCCGCCGCTTCTGTTTCGGTCACTAATACGTCGTCTTTCTCCCTGGTTTTTTGGCAGGAGGCGTTGGTGCTTAGCATAGCGAGCATGACAATCAGGGTTAGGAAAGACTGGATTTTGCATTGGTTAATCATAACGAAGAATGTTTGGATGGTTGAGTAATGATGTGTTGTTGTCCGCAAAAAGCCGACTGATGGGACAAAGGTGTGGCCGCTGGGAGCAAGCCTGAAAATGAACTCAACGATCCGGCGCATTACTTCAACCAATGGACCTCGCTATTGCTGATCGTTGAAAGAAAGGCGCATTTGGTTGAATGTTGCGCGTGCGCGGTCTTGGTCAACCCTACCTTTGAAAGGAAATCAGTTTTACGAGGGCATTTCAAATCTTCATTTTCGCCAAACCTGTAAGGTTTCAAAAAACCTTACAGGTTTAGATGGGTGCGAAAGTTTGAAATGCACCCGTTTTACGGTTTCCATTTTTAAATGCTGACTCCCAAACTTTCTACCATGTTATTCCATTCCGAAATAAATACCACGACTTTCCTGATTGCGCCGCTTTTGGTTTTTGGCCGCTACTTTTTGGTTTCCGGCATCCTGTTTAGTTTATTTTACCTCTGGAAACGTCGCGCCTGGTTGTTCCGAAAAATCCAGTTGCGCTTTCCTACTTCCAACGACTTGCGCCGCGAAATCGGCTACTCGCTGTTGACTTCGGTCATTTTTGCGGGCATGACACTGCTCTGGTTAGGTACGCCGCTACGTGCCTATACCAAATTCTACACGGACGTAAATGCACATGGCTGGCTGTATCTGGTGTTCAGTGTGCCGCTGCTTTTAGTGATTCACGACACTTATTTTTACTGGATTCATCGCTTGATGCACCAGCCGAATCTGTATCGTTTGGCTCATTTAGTGCATCATAAATCGGTCAATCCTTCACCCTGGGCGGCTTATGCTTTTCACCCGGTGGAGGCCGTATTAGAAGCGGGCATCATTCCGGTGGTGCTGCTTTTGGTGCCTATGCACGCCATTTCGTTCTTCGCTTTTGTGACGTTGATGTTGTGGTTCAATGTGTATGGACATTTGGGTTACGAACTTTTTTCCCAAAAAACCTACACCCACCCGCTGGGCAGGTGGCTGAATTCTTCGGTGCATCACAACCTGCACCACGAGAAATTTCACGGCAATTACGGGTTATATTTCACGTTTTGGGATCGGTTATGCGGCACTTTACGCAGCGACAGTGCCGAAAAAATCGCCGAAGTACATCAGCGCATTGCCCAAAATACAGTGGCAAATAATCAGGCAACCAAAGTGCCAGCAGGCGAATACTATTCTAACTGTTGATTTTCAATAGGTTTTGCCATGCGGAACCTTGTGTAATTTTTGTCGTTAAATGGCTGACTATCAAATTTTTAATTGGCAAAAAGCTTTTAATAGCCTTCCGGGTAGCCCGGTAGTGCGTAATTTTGTGCTTTTGCTTGCTAACTTTCCATCATAATGAAAATGCAAATCAAACATTTACTCCTGTTCCTGCTGCTGGCCCTGGGCACCAATATCGGTGCTCAAACGATCAATTGGGCCAATGACGTAGCCCCGCTATTGTATGACCATTGTGTGAAATGCCACCGCGATGGCGGCTTAGGCGGCTTCTCGCTCATCGGCTACGACAATGCTTTTTCTTACAGCGAAGCGATTGTCACCGAGACCCAGTCCAAGCGCATGCCGCCCTGGAAAGCCGATCCCAACTATCGCCGCTACGCCCATGAAAACCGGCTCAGTGATGCCGAGATTCAGACCATTCAGGATTGGTATGCCGGTGGTGCGGCGATGGGCGATGTCAGTCAGGCACCTCCCGTCCCGACCTTCGTGCAAGGTTCCAACATTGGCGTACCCGATCACGTGCTGCCGACTCCATTATATACGGTCACTTCTTCGGAAGATGAATACCGCTGTTTTGTGGTGCCCAGCGGCCTGGCCACCACCAATTATTTGCGGGCCATCGAAGTTATTCCCGACAATCACGAAGCGGTACACCATATACTTATCTACCAGGATTTGACCGGCGAAGGAAAACTAAAGGACGAGGCAACGCCGGAACCGGGCTATATCAGTTTTGGCGGGCCGGGCGTATCGGCCAACCTGGTCGGGGCCTGGGCACCCGGCAACGAAATAACGCTGATGCCGCAGGGTACGGGAGTCAAATTGAGTCCAAATGCTGACCTGATCGTACAAATGCACTATCCGAAAGGTGCCGCAGGACTCACTGGCCAAGCCACCCTTAACCTCTTTTTTACCCCGACTACGACCGGCATTCGGTCGGTAGAATTGCTGCCGATCCTGAATCATACGCCGTTGTCGCTGGTTAGCGGCCCCCTCAATATTCCGGCCAACGAGATCAAGACCTACCATTCCAAGTTCAAACTGCCCGTGTCTATTACCGCCCTGGCCGTAGCGCCGCACATGCACTACATTGGCCGAAGTATGCTTGCCTTTGCGGTCACGCCAAGTAATGACACTATTCCTTTGGTCAATGTGCCCGATTGGGATTTCCACTGGCAAGCCTCTTATTTCTTCCAAAAAGCGCAGGTGATTCCCGCTCAATCCACCCTGCACGCTTTTGCCTTGTACGATAATACGCCCAACAATCCGTTCCAGCCCTCTGACCCGCCGCAACTGGTGACCGAAGGCGAGGCGACTACCGATGAAATGATGTTGTTATATTTCGCCTATATGATCACCCGGCCCGGCGATGAAAACATCATCATGGATAGCACCCTGCTTTCTTCGGCCTTGCCCGTAGAGCCGCAAAACAGCGCATTGTCCTCTTTGGAAGTATCGCCCAATCCGGCGCATAACGGAGTCAGCATCAGTTACGAAGTCATAGCGGCCACCGATCTGCGCACGATTATTTCTGACTTAAATGGCCGTACGGTACAGGTTGTCGCCGACCGGCAAAATGCACAACCGGGTGTTTATCAGGAAAATGTACCCTTGGATAAACTACCGCCCGGCATTTACTTTGTCCGGCTAATGACCGCCAACGGAGGCGTATTGACTACCAAACTAGTGAAACAATAACGCCCCTTGATCACCCAGCTGCTTTCCGGTCGTAGCCGTTTGATCGTCCACCTGACCGGGTGGTCGCTGGTTTTTGTCTCGTTTTATTACCTGATTAGCGAATTTCGTGGCCCTGAAGAAGTGTGGCTGCGCACCAGCCTGAACCTGGGTTTTATGCTGGTGCTGTTTTACGGAAACGCCAAACTGTTGGTCAACCGCTACCTGGAAAAAGGCCACTATGGCCGCCTAGTAGGGTTGACCATCATTTTTTGGTTGGGTATGGTGTGTCTGCGGACCTGGCTGGAAGTCCGTCTGTTTGAAAAAAACACGGACACCGCTTTCTTTTTATCCGGTGATTGGAAGCGTATTTTTCTGGTCTCGTTAGTCTCGTTTTTCTTGCTGATTTTTTTCAGCACCCTCTACCAATTGGTGGAAAACCGGCGCGTACTCGAGTTGCAAAACCGCACCCTGGAAGCCCGCCATACCCGGGCGCAACTGGACTACCTGAAGGCGCAGATCAATCCGCATTTTCTGTTCAACACATTACATAACATCTACGCCGCGGCGGTGCTCCAGCATCCCCGCACGGCCGATATGGTGTTGCGGCTGAGCGATCTGTTGCGTTATGTGACCTACGATGCGCAGGCGGCGCAGGTGCCCTTGGAAAAAGAAGTGGACCAGATAAGTGCCTGCCTGGAATTGTACCAGATGAAATCGGACGCTATTCTAGCCATTTATTTTGACCTCGAAGGCGATCTTTCCACCCGTTCCATTGAGCCGCTGCTGTTGCTGCCTCTGGTGGAAAATGCCCTGAAACACGGCGATCTGGATTTGAATCCCGCAGGTTTTCTCCGCATCACTTTGCACAATGGGCCCAGCCAACTTATTTTTACCGTAGAAAATTCTTTCAATCCCGCTGACCGGCAAAAAGACCAGGCGAACAGCGGCGTGGGGTTGGAAAATGTGCGGCAACGCCTGGAATTGAATTACCCGGGTCGGTACGGGTTGGAATGCGGTGCGGTGGATGGGATTTTTAGAGCACGGTTGGAACTTAGCAGATCATGAAAATAAAATGCTTGCTGGTGGACGACGAGTCCCTCGCCCTGGCCCTGCTGGAAAAATTCGTCGGCGACACCCCCGACCTTGAATTGGTGGCCCAATGCAAAAGTGCCATTCGCGCCGTGGAAATCCTTCAAAGCGAGCCAATTGACCTGCTGTTCCTCGATATTCAGCTGCCTGTCCTCAGCGGCATTAATCTGCTGCGCAGCGTATCGCGCAAACCCGTCACCATTTTCACCACCGCCTACCCGCAGTACGCCGTGGAAGCCTACGAACTGGACGCCATTGATTATCTGTTAAAGCCCTACTCCGCCACCCGCTTTACGCAGGCGGTGGAAAAAGCCCGGGCGGCACTCCGGCTGCGGGATGCCCTCTTTCCCACTAAGCCCGATGGTCACCTGACGGTGAAAGCCGACCGGCAGTGGGTCAAAATCGCTCTCGAGGAAATTCATTATATAGAAGGCTGGAAAGAGTATGTCAAGATATTTACCGGCACCGGGAAGGTCGTCACGCTGGAAAGTTTGAACAACCTGGAAAGCCTGTTACCGGCTACCCACTTTCTGCGGGTGCATAAATCCTTCATCGTGGCCCAAAGTGCCGTGCAACGCATGGATGGTCACGAATTAATCCTGGCCCACAATGTTCGTATTCCGGTTGCCCGCGCCCGCAAACAGGCGGTGACGGCCCTGCTTTTCGGCAAAGAATAGCATCAGCCAAATTTTTATCTTTTTAAATCAATATTTCTTCTTCGTTATGAGAAGTATAGATTACTTTTGCACCCGCTTTTGAAGGAAGACGAAGACAAAATAATTTTTTCTGAAATTTTTTTCAAAAACATTTGGTCAAGCAAAACTGCTTTCAGTATCTTTGCGGCCCCAAAAGAGATAAGTACAGAATTTTGCTCGTTGGGAGCGTTTCCGACAAAGGTTGGGAAGTGGTTCGAGTCCACGGAATTAACATTGAGACCTACCGGGAGTATTGCACATAGTCATTAGCCTGATTTGTGTTTGAAACTGGGTACTAGGATTCAAAAAGT
>JANPIV010000080.1:0-32970 GCA_031425155.1 Saprospirales bacterium
CTACCCGGTTTTTCTTTGAAAAACCGGGTAGAACCCATGCCACCACTCAAATCCGAATTTTCACTTAGACAATTTGTGTGGATTTGCTTTATTGACCTTTTACCTTCGCCCCATGCAAATCGAAACCCGTAAGGTCGCCAACTGGGCCAATTATCCCGTCACCACCGCCGAGGTGGCGACGCCCAATAATTTCGCCGAAGCCCGCGACTATTTGCTTTCGCGCGATCAACTGCTGGCGCGGGGGAATGGCCGATGTTACGGTGATGCTGCATTAGGCCCGCACCTGCTTTCTACGCTGGCGATGAATCGGCTCCTCGATTTTGACGCAGAAAACGGCGTGATGCATTGCGAAGCGGGAGTATTACTGAGTGACTTGCTACGCATCATCGTACCGGCGGGCTGGTTTTTCCATGTAACGCCCGGAATCAAGTCCATCACGGTGGGCGGAGCCATTGCCAGCGATGTGCATGGCAAGAACCATCCGACAAAAGGCTGCTGGTCTAACTGGTTGATTTCGTTTGATTTATTAAATGAAAAAGGGGAGACGCTGACCTGTTCGCGCCAGGAAAACGCTCCACTTTTTTGGCAAACCTGCGGCGGCATGGGCTGGACGGGCATCATCCTTTCGGCGCGTTTTCAATTGATGCGTATTTCTTCTACCCAAATGCACCAGACCACGAAACGGGTGGCCGATTTCGAGACGCTGTTCCGCGAAATGGCCGACGCGACGGCTCATTCCTACGCTGCCGCCTGGGTGGATACGACCGACCGCAAGGGGCGCGGCGCGGCTTTTTTTGCGGAGCATGTGGCCGGAAATTCCGCTGGTGAGCCATTGGTTTTTCAGGAAAAAGAGGTGCGGAACGTGCCGTTTTTTGCGCCCTCGTGGTTGCTCAATCCGCTGTCTATTCGCGCCCATAATGCCTTGTATTTTCAGAAAAAACCGCCGGGGGAGAGCGTAGTGGACCTGGACAGTTATTTTTATCCATTGGATAGTCTCCGTCATTGGAACCGGCTGTACGGGCGGCGGGGTTTTGTGCAGTACCAGTTTTGTTTGCCGGAGGCAGTGGCTTTCGATGGCTTGCAACGGGCATTGGCCCTCATGCGCAGCAGCCCGGATACGGCCTTCCTGACGGTACTGAAACGCCACGGTGAACGACCGGCGGAAGCGGTCCATTCCTTCCCAATACGCGGTTACTCGCTGGCTTTGGATTTTCCGCGTACGCGCACGATTTTTGGTTTGGTTCGCCAATTAGATGATTTAGTCGCTGAACTGGGTGGCCGGATTTATTTGACGAAAGATGCCTGTTCGGGAAGTAAGGTGAGTGGCGTGGATCCGGCTTCTTTTGGCTCGGAGAAGTTTTATTCTTTGTTGAAAGGGCGGCTCCTCAAGTACAGGCGGGTTTAGCCGCCGCGTGTGTTCGGCGGCTGAACCCGCCGGTACGAATGATCCAATCCCCAACCCAATAGCACGCCCAAGGTATAACACACCAGATCGCTCCAAAGAAAACCAAAACCCAGTATCAGTCCACCCAGTCGCGTAGTGCGTATGCCATCAATCCACGGCGTATGATATAATTGTCCTATTTCAATAAGGAAGCATAATATTAAGGCCCACATCGCCGCCCATTGTTTCGTCCGCAGCGGCACGATCCATCGAAATAACCAGTAATACATCGTGGCGTACAGCACATCGCCCACATAAGTATGGATGAAGGTGGCACCCGGTCCTGCGTAGGCCCGTGAACCCAGGCCAATCACGATGGTCACGGCAATAGCGAGCGGATAAAACCTTTTAGGCGATGCCATTACAGAAATCAAATTTGTAGCCAGGCTTCCAGTTGCGGACGGAAAAAAAACATGACCATACCGACCAGGGCACCCATAAAAAGGATGACCATCAAATAACCCAGGGCAATAGCCAGCACACCTTTTGCCCGCACGGTGATTTTTGTTGTTTGAAAAAACTGCCCATACGCCCAGCCAAAATAAACGACCCAAATTACCAGCGAAGGAGCGGCCATCGCCAGGGCCGTTTTTTGCAAATCACTGGAAAAACGTAACATGGGAGTGGTTATAATACTGACCAGACTGAGTTGCCCGATGAGATAGGTACACAGCACGAAATGTTCCGCATAATTGTAGCCCATCCGCCGGAAAAGTAGCCAGGAACACAGCGCAATGAACGGAATCATGGAAAATACCATCACGGCGGGGTGGTTGGTCAGCAGAAGCATCAGTTTTTGCGACAGCAACTGACTTTCGGGCAAGCCGGATTGCTGCTTCGCCAACTGTTGCATCATCACCTGATCCATACCCGCGTAATGAAACACCAGAAAACTGATGGCCGCCGTCCAGAACAGGAATTTCAACGGTTTGATGTGTTTCACCCGTTTGCCGACCAGATAAACGCGAATGCTGTGGCCCGGGCGCAGTGCCAATTCTTTAATGGTATATAAAAAACCCTGATCGAAATGTACCAGATGCTGGCGCAGCTCCTGCCCCACGTGCCGCAGAGTGATCCGTCCGGTTTTCGCTTTCTGACCGCAGTCAGGACAAAATTTACTCTTGAATTCGAGGCCACAATTTTTGCAGGTGGTCATTTTCGTTCCGTTTGTGCCGCCAACCTACGTCTTTTTCCTGTTTTAAAATAAACCTGTTGCACATAGATGTCCGTGCAGCGGTGCGGTTTTCCAAACCCGTCTTACCTTCGCCCGCAGAAGTTGCTTTATTTGCTTATTACTTAGAATCCAAGCCGGTATGTCCACCACCAGAATTGACCTCGAAGCCGAAAAAAACACCGATGCCGGAAAACTGAACATCGGCCACTTGAAACGCCACCTCGAAAAAATATATGCTGGCGGTGGCCCCAAACGCCTCGAAAAACTCCACGCCGAGGGCAAAATGTCGGCTCGCGAACGCATTGACTATCTATTGGATAAAGGCACGCCCCGTATCGAAATCGGGGCCTTCGCGGGCCACGAAATGTATGCCGAGCACGGCGGTTGTCCGGCGGGTGGGGTAGTGGTGATGATCGGTTACGTGCGGGGTCGGCAGTGCATTGTGGTGG
The DNA here is from genome assembly GCA_031425155.1 of Saprospirales bacterium. Taxonomy (GTDB): domain Bacteria; phylum Bacteroidota; class Bacteroidia; order Chitinophagales; family Saprospiraceae; genus M3007. The sequence continues at coordinate 3,068 of JANPIV010000080.1, forward strand.
CCAATGACGCGACCGTGAAGGCGGGCGCGTGGTTTCCGATCACTGGAAAAAAGAACCTGCGGGCCCAGGAAATTGCGCTGGAAAACCGGCTGCCGATTATTTATCTGGTGGATTCGGCGGGCGTGTATTTGCCTTTGCAGGACGAGATTTTTCCCGATAAAGAGCATTTTGGGCGTATTTTTCGTAATAATGCCCGACTTTCGTCGGCGGGCATTCCGCAGATCGCGGCCATCATGGGCAGTTGCGTGGCGGGCGGCGCGTACTTGCCGATCATGTCCGACGAGGCATTGATTGTGGAAAAAACCGGCTCCGTATTTTTGGCTGGGCCGTATCTCGTCAAAGCCGCCATTGGCGAAGATGCCGATAAAGAGACGCTGGGCGGCGCGGCTACGCACTCCGAAATCTCCGGCGTGACGGATTATAAAATGCCGGATGATGCGACTTGTCTGGACACGATCAAGGATTTGATGGACAAATTCGGGCGTTTTGAAAATGCGGGTTTTGATCGCGTGGCACCGCAACCTGCCGCCGGTACTTCCGAAGATTTGCTGTCCATTTTCCCGGAACAGGGAGCCAAGCCTTACAACTCCTTGGAGCTGCTCCGCCGCCTGGTGGATGACGGGAAATTGACCCAATACAAAGAGCATTACGGCAAAACCATCATTTGTGCCTATGCCCGCGTGGATGGCTGGGCGGTCGGTATTGTAGCCAATAATCGCCAGGTGGTGAAAAATGCGAAGGGCGAAATTCAGTTTGGCGGCGTTATTTACTCCGATTCGGCGGACAAGGCCACGCGGTTTATTTTAAATTGTAACCAGAAAAAAATCCCGCTGGTGTTTGTGCAGGATGTGACCGGCTTCATGGTCGGCACCCGCTCCGAGCATGGCGGCATCATCAAAGACGGAGCGAAAATGGTGAATGCGGTGTCCAATTCGACGGTGCCAAAATTCACCATCGTCATCGGCAACTCCTACGGCGCAGGCAACTACGCCATGTGTGGCAAGGCCTACGACCCGCGTTTGATCGTGGCCTGGCCAACCGCCAAAATCGCGGTGATGGGCGGCGAACAAGCCGCTAAAGTATTGACGCAGATACAAGTACAATCGCTGAAGGATAAAGGCTCCGCACCCGACCCGGAGGGTGAACGGGAACTGTTCGAGCAAACCAAAGCCCGTTATCTGGCCCAAACCACGCCCTACTACGCGGCAGCCCGGCTCTGGGTGGATGCCATCATTGACCCGCGCGATACGCGGCAATGGATCTCGATGGGCATCGAAGCGGCGAATAATGCGCCGGTGGAGAAGTTTAATGTGGGGGTGATGCAGGTATAGGGGGAAATTACAATTCTGTTACCCTGATTTTCCCCCGTGCAATCGTTACGAAAAAATTGCCTTCTTTTTCAGTATATTCACCCACAACTTGTAACAATAGTTGTCGCATAAGGGTTAATTCTGGCTTTTGATAGCGTAGAAAAACAATTGTGAGTTTGGCGATTTTATGGGCGAAGACCAATTCTCCAAAATCTTTATCTTCTGTGATAAGGATCGCCTTTTCTTGTAAAGCCAATGCGACTACGGCAGGATCAGTAATACCGCCAAATTGTTCTTGTACTGACAAAACAGAATAGCCAGATTGCCGCAAGTCTCTGGTAAACTGGGCATTGAGATTTTCGTCAGCGAGAATCATTAGGCGGCTTCGACGATAATTTCGTTCGCGATCTTATCCGCAGCATAGGCGAAAGCAGCGCGAACCTGTTCCAAAGTAAGGTGCGGATACATGGATAGAATATCTTCCACCGTAAATCCATCCGCTAATTTACGCATCAATAATTCCACAGTAATGCGGGTACCTTTGATGATTGGTTTGCCGAGCATTACTTGCGGGTTCCGTTCGATGAGCGTATGTTGCATAAGTTGATGATTTTAATCTCAAAAGTAAAGGAAAATTAGCGTATTCAAATCGGGCAAAATCTAGGCAGCACAAAAAAATCCTTTTCCCGCATTTGTACGTAGGTTTCGGCAAATCAATCGTCAACATTATGAAACCACCTATTCGCAAAGCCCTCTATGGCGCACTCATTGTAGTGTGCTCCGCCTTCGCCGCTTTCATCTTTATGAACGGCAAAAACAAAACCACGTTGCCCGAGCTCAAAGAGCGCAGCGGTGCCCTGGCCAAAGCCCCGGAATGGGCCGAAACCAAAGTCCGCGTGGAAAAATTGCTCGCCGAACTCAAGGCGAAACCCACCGACGCCAAAACCCAACTCCTGCTCGCCAAGGAATTCATGCAGGAAGGCCGCATGACCGGCGATTATTCCTATTACAACAAAACGGCACTCGATCTCATCAACAACGTGCTGGCCAAAGACCCCAAGAATTTTGAGGCCGTTTGTTACAAGGCACTGGTCTATCTTTCACAGCACCGCTTTGCCGAAGGCAAGGAAGTGGCCACGCAAGCCATGCAGATCAATCCCTATAACTCGTTCGTTTACGGGCTGTTAGTGGATGCCAACGTGGAGATGGGCGACTATCCCGCCGCCGTCGAAATGGCCGATAAAATGGTCAGTGTCCGCCCGGATATTCGTTCTTATTCCCGCGTATCTTACTTGCGGGAAATACATGGCGGGGCACCGGCTTCCATTGATGCCATCAAGTTGGCGGTCTCTGCGGGCTACCCCGGCAACGAGGACACCGAATGGTCGCGCATGGTGCTGGCGCACCTGTATGAGGATACCAATCAGCCTGATCTGGCCGAAGCGCAGTACCGTATGGCATTAGAAGAACGTCCCGATTATCCGTTCGCGCTGGCTGGCATGGGCCGTATTGCCCGTTTCAAAAAAGATTACCCTACTGCTATTCAGTATTTGGAAAAAGCGCGGAATGTAATGAGCGACGCCTCCTTTTATGAAGAATTGATAGATGTGTATCGCCTCAATAACCAGCCCGATAAGGCCGACGAGTGCGCCCGTATCACCGCCGATGCTTTGCTGGCTGATAACATTACGGCCAATAAAGACAAGGATATGGGCCATTATTCCGACCGCGAACTGTCCGCGCTGTACCTGAAAATGGGCCAGATGGACAAGGCTGTGGAATACGCCCGCATCGAACAGCAGCGTCGTCCGCAGAACATAGATGCCTGCGAAACGCTGGCCTGGGTGCTCTACAAAAAAGGCCAGGCCGCCGAAGCCGCGCCTTTGGTAACCACCATGATGCGTACCAATTCCCAGAACCCGGAACGGCTGGTTAAGGCCGGATTGATTATGCTGGCGAACGGCCAGACCGAAGGTAAAGACATGATTGCCAAGGGCTTGTCGCTCAAACCATACATGGACGAGACGCTGGCCCAGGAAGCCAGAGGCCATATCAGCGGTTAATGCAGCAGAACATGAAAACGTCTCGACCTTACCCTGTTACGTTGTGGCTGGTACTATTTTTTTTGCTGGCCATCACTACGAATACCTACGCCCACACCATCAATTATGAACTGGCTTCCATGTCGGGCACCAGTGTGGGCTGGATGTACCTGCAACTTGGTTTTACGCACATTCTCCCGCTCGGGCTGGATCATATTTTGTTTGTGCTGAGTATTTTCTTCCTCAGCCCACGACTTAGCACGGTTATTTGGCAGGCTTCGGCCTTCACGGTGGCGCACTCTATTACCCTGGGTTTGGCGATGTACGGTTATATCAAGCCGCTGCCTGCGGTGATCGAACCGATCATTGCACTGTCCATTTTTTTCGTGGCGATGGAGAACATCTTGGTGCGCGAACTGAAACCCAGCCGGATTGCCATCGTGTTCCTGTTTGGTCTGGTGCATGGCATGGGTTTCGCCAGTGTGCTTACCTCGTTGGGGCTGCCGCCGTCGGATTATTTTTTGGCCTTACTGAGCTTCAATGTGGGGGTGGAATTGGGCCAGATCGCCGTTATTCTGCTGGCCTATTGGCTGGTCGGACGCTGGTTTTCGGACAAGCCCTGGTACCGCCAGCGGGTGGTGGTACCAATATCGGTGGCCATCGCGGTTATTGCGCTATTTTGGACCATTGAGCGAACTTTCATGTAACGCGGATTGGACGGATTTTCACAGATTTACACGGATAAGGGAACGCGGATTGGGCGGATTTTCACAGATTTGCACGGATTTTTAAAATCTGCGTATATCCGCGAAAATCCGTTCAATCTGCGTTTCCATGTTTACCATCCGCCGCGCCCAACCCTCCGACCTTGATTTTCTCCGCTCCTTTGCCGAGCATACTTTCCGCATTACTTACGAAGCCCAGAATGACCCCAAGGCTTTCAACGATTACTGCGCCGAGGCTTTTACGCTGGAAAAAGTGCGGGCAGAAATGGAGCATTCGCACTCGGAATTTTACTTTGCCTGCCACGGCGAAGCACGGGTCGCCTACCTGAAATTCAATTTTGACCGCCATCCGGAAGAGATTGACAGTCAGGACACTATGCAGATACAGCGCATTTACATTGATCCATCTTTTCAAAAAAAGGGTTTGGGCCGTCAATTGCTCGACTTTGCCCAACAACGCGCCGCCGAGGCAGACCTGGAGTGGGTCTGGCTCAGTGTCTGGAAAAGGGCTCCCGCCACGGTGGCTTTCTATGAACACTGCGGTTTTGAAATATTTGGTTCAGAATGGTTTCCTTTGGGTGACGATCCGCAACAGGACTGGCTGATGCGCAAAAGAGTAATTTGACGGAAAGTAAAGTAGCGGACAGAGCGAACGATTATTCAACCGTATTTTGGTTTGAAATGCTAATTTTGAGCAATAAAACCGATGTAATATGAAAAATGTCGCCTTCTTCCTCCTTTTGCTGTTTCATGCTCAACACCTTGCTGCCACTCCTGCCCCTGATTTCACCGTCACGACTTCCGATAATCAGGTGCGCCATCTGTATGCAGACTACGTAAACCAGCAAAAAGTGCTGGTTATTGAGCTGTTTTTCACCACCTGTCCACCCTGTGCCACCCACGCACCCCACTGGAAAACCCTGTACCAAAACGCCCTGGCCGCCCATCCCGGCAAGGTGGAATTTATGATGATCAGTACCTTGGCCAGTGATAACAATGCAGCAGTCGCGGCCTATAAAACCACCAGAAATCTTCCCATGCCCGGTGTCGGCACCGATGGTGGCAGTGCAGCTGCCCGTCAGCCTTACACGAACGGCCAGTTTGGGCCATTTGAAGGTACGCCTACTTTTATCGTCATCGCGCCGGGTACGGGAGAGGTCTTTTATAATATTCAGGGCAATTCTCCGCAGGAAACAATGGCTTTACTCAACCAAAAGATCAATGAGCTGCTGCCATCCATTCCGGCACCTACGCCTTGCTTTTTAAAAAGTTACTACGACCATCCACTGGATAGCGTCCGCATCGTCGTGGACGCCCCCACTTTTGACACCATCTTTTTTGCTTCCAGTACTTATTCGCTGGCGAATATTGCGGCCCTGCAAAACACCACTTATACCATCACCGCTACCAAAACCAGCCTGGCCCTCGACGGTATTTCAACCTCCGATCTGGGCTTGATTTCCAAACATATTTTAGGAATAGAATCGCTTGCTCCCACCTGGAAAAATGTTGCTGCCGACATCAATTGCAGCGGCAGCATTACGGCCTCCGATATTATTGCTGCCCGAAGGCTCATTCTGGGCATTACGACCACGCTGCCTTGCAACAAATGGCACTTCGTCGCTGAACCGGTTATCGCTACCTCTAATGGTACCTGCCTGAATTTTCGGGGCGTAAAGGCGGGGGAATTGAACGGGGAGTACTAAGGAGATGCCCCTTATCCGGTCTGGTGCGGGAGAAATGCGGGTTTTGCTATAAAGGCTTATCGCCAAATCAAATTCTCTAAACAACCCTCTGTTTAGACTGTTATCGAAATTATCTTTGCCGCGCTTTATTCAAGTCGCTTGGCAAGAAGGGTACGTTTTTATTCAAAAACTTCTTTCAAAGGCAAGGTAATACCCAACGCCTGATCTTCCAGCGTCTCATGGGCGCGAAAGTAGGTGTAGTTGTTGACGGAGGAAAAAACGCAAATGGTGGTCAATGGAAGCAGTACCAGCCAGCAAGACTGTACGCCGTGTTCAAAGTACCGGCGGGCCTTGTCGGTCAGTTCGTTGAGCGATTGGCTGGGTGAGATGATTTCTACCACCGCGAGTGGCACTTCTTTGACCTTAATTTGGTCATTCTGGAAGTCGAGCGGACGTTTGGGATAAATGGAAAGGTCAGGCACAGATGGCCAGTCTGCCAACGAAAGGCTGACTTCAGATACCGTGCGATAGTTTTTGTAAGCGTGTAAAAGCGCAGTGAGGTTGGCTTGAATGGAGCCATGATTAAAAGAGGGCATGGATTTGCCGCGTTCGATTTCATAATCGGAAAGGGGCAGTACCTCCCCAGTAGGCTGGTGATCGTACAGTTCCATGTCTCTTTATTTTGCAGCAAGTATAATCTTTTTTCGGCGGTTTAGGGCTGCCGAACCACATTCATCTACTATGTCAAGTCCTATCCAACTTAATACCATCGAAGAGGCCCTCACCGATTTTCGGGCCGGTAAAGTCATCATTGTCGTGGACGACGAAGACCGCGAAAACGAAGGCGACTTCATCTGCGCCGCCGAAACGGTGACGCCGGAAACCATCAATTTCATGGCCACCTACGGGCGTGGCCTGATCTGTACGCCATTGGAAGAAAAACGCGCCGACGAACTCGGTCTTGGCCTCATGGTGAGCAGCAATACCGCCCTGCACGAAACGGCTTTTACGGTCTCGATTGACCTGATTGGCAATGGCTGCACCACGGGTATCAGTGCCTACGACCGCGCTACGGGCATTCGGCACCTCACCAATCCCGCCGCCCGCCCCAGCGACTATGCCCGCCCCGGCCACATATTTCCGCTACGGGCCAAGGCTGGCGGCGTACTGCGCCGCACGGGCCATACCGAAGCCACCATAGACCTGGCGCGATTGGCCGGGCTCTATCCGGCGGGCGTATTGGTCGAAATCCTGAACGCCGATGGCAGCATGGCCCGGCTGCCGCAATTGCTGGAAGTCGCCAAAGAACACAAACTGAAAATTATCTCCATTGACGATCTGGTGGCCTACCGGATGCGCACCGAACGCCTGGTGCGCCGCGAAATGGAGACCACGATGGAAACCGTCCATGGCACTTTCGACGTAGTAGTATTCACCGATGTCGCCAGTGGCGATACGCACATGGTGCTCAAAAAAGGCCAGTGGACGGCAGACGAACCGGTGCTGGTGCGCGTCCATTCGTGGTCGGAAACGGGCGGTATTCTCGGCAGCCTGCTCTCCGACTATGGCAGCCAGATTCCCGCTGCGCTCAAAGCGATTGCGGAGGAGGGTCGGGGCGCATTTGTCTATCTGCGGCAGGGTGACAAGGCTAATTTGCTGGCCAAACTCCAACTGTACAAACAATTAGTGGAAGAAAACAATACCGATAAATTTGAACTGCATACCAGTCTGGGTAAGAAGGACTTCGGGGTGGGCGCACAGATATTACGGGAAATGGGCGTCCAGAAAATCCGCTTACTGACCAATCACCCGCGACCGCGTACGGGGTTCATTGGTTATGGTCTGGAGATCGTGGAAAATGTGGCTTTGACCACGGATAAATGAAATGTGGTCAATAATGGAAATGTGGCCAATTTGTTACTAATGGCCAACCCAATTTACCTTTTTTGCACCTTATTCAAAAAACCGCGTAGCGGTGACATTATGGAAAATAAAACAGTGGTCACTCCTTATTCTTCCACTACGGCGAAAAAAGTCCAGGTGGAGCAGATGTTTGACAAAATCGCTCCCCGCTACGATCTGCTGAACCGGCTCCTTTCGTTGGGTATAGACGTATCGTGGCGCAAACGGGCACTCGGATATTTGAAGGACAATCCGCCCCGCGAAATGCTCGATGTAGCGACCGGCACCGCCGACGTAGCGATCATGGCCGCCAAAATATTACGGCCTGCCCGCATCGTCGGCATAGATATTGCAAAGCAAATGCTGGAGTTGGGGCGGCAAAAGATCGCGACGCAGCAATTGGATCAGGTTATTACGCTCGAAACCGGCGACAGTGAACAACTGCGTTTTGAGGATGCCTCCTTCGATGCCGTGACGGTGGCCTTCGGGGTGCGCAATTTCGAGCACTTGGAAAAAGGGCTGAGCGAAATGTACCGCGTACTGCGTCCCGACGGACGTGTGGTCATCCTGGAATTTTCCAAACCACATATTTTTCCGTTCAAACAGCTCTACAATAGTTATTTCAAATACGTTTTGCCGCTTATCGGGCGTTTAACCAGCCGTGACATCCGGGCTTATACCTATCTCTTCGAGAGTGTGCAGGCTTTTCCCGAAGGCGATCATTTTTTAACAATTTTATCCAAAACCGGTTACAAAAATCCTGTATGCGAACGACTGACGCTCGGAATATGCTCCATCTACACCGCAAGCAAATGAATAAATGGCAAATGGCAAATGGGCAACAAGCAAAAGGCAATATGCAATATGCTACTTGTCGGGCTTTGGCTTTGAACGAATTGCCTGATTCGCATAACCTGCTGAGGCGGCTTTTTGCTTTTTGCCTCTTGCGTTTTAGATTTTTCTTGCTTTTTTGCCTTTTTACCCTTTGCCTGTTACCCTTTTCTGCTTCGGCGCAGATCGGCCAGGGCAGCAACCTGAACTATCGCGATTTTCAGCAAAAACCCTATTATTTTGGGATTACGCTGGGCATCAACAACAGCAATTACCGGATTTATCATTCCAAGGATTTTATTCGTAATGATTCTTTCGCCCGCGCAGAATCGGTGACCGGCCCGGGTTTCAACCTCGGTATTGTCTCCAATCTGAAAGTAGGCGAGTACTTTGACCTGCGTTTTTTGCCCACCTTATCCTTTACCGAACACACTATTCGCTATAGCCCGGTGGGTGACCAGAAGCGCATTTTGAACCGGCCTATTCAGTCGGTATTGGTAGAAGTGCCCTTCCATGTGCGTTATAAATCGGCGGTGTACCACGATTTCCGGCTGTTTGTGATCGGTGGCGTGAAGTATTCCTTCGACGTGGCCAGCGACTCGCGGACGCGGCAGGCGGCAGGGCTGGTACGCATTGCTCCCACCGATTTCTCGGTCGAGGTTGGTGCCGGCATTCAGTTTTTCTTTCCATACTTCATTTTTTCACCAGAGTTGAAAATATCTCAAGGCCTGAATAACGTGCTGATTTACAACAACCGACTGGAACAAAGCCAGGTGCTGGAAAAAATATTGAGCCGCACGTTTACGATTTCGCTGCACTTTGAAGGGTAATGCCAACTTTCAGTTGGCAATTTTTATGACAAACTGACCAACTAAAAGTTGGCGTTACTAAGATGACCAACTAAAAGTTGGTGTTACTAAGTTGAAAACCCTCCAATTTGATTTCGTAGTCATTGGCGGCGGCATCTTCGGCTGCTACGCGGCCCTGTATCTGGCCGGAAAAGGCGGGCGCGTGGGGCTTATTGAAAAGGAAGCACGGCTGTTTCAGAAAGCCTCGCTGGTGAATCAGGCGCGGCTGCACGGCGGTTACCACTATCCGCGCAGCATGGCCACCGCCGCGTTGAGCGATGAACACAAAGCCCGCTTTACCGAGGAACATCGCCCGTTTGTCAATTTTTCTTTCGAGAAATTTTACGCCATTGACCGCTTCGGTTCTTTCACCGATCCGCAGCAATTCGAGCGTTTTTGTGCCTATCTCGGTTTACGTTGTGAAAGAATTGCCGAACATCCGCTGTTCAATTTTGAGCGGCTCGATAGCCTGTACCGCACCGAAGAATACTCATTCGATCCGGTATTGCTGGGCCATTTTTACCGCCAAAAAGTGGAACAATCGCCGAACATCACCGTGCTGACCAACACGCGTTTGGTAAGTGCGATTGCCGACGGCGATCAATGGTTTTTGAAAGCAGAGCAACAGCAGGGTGAAGCAGTGCAAACGTTGAATTTTGAAACCCCGACCGTCATCAATGCTACTTATGCCGCTACCAATGCCATGAATCAACTGTTCGGCGTGGATCAATTGGCCCTCACCCACGAAATATCGGAGATCGCTTTTGTGCATTCTCCGCAGTTCGCGGGCAAGGGACTGACGGTGATGGACGGGCCATTTGGCTCCATTATGCCGTACGGATTGAGTGGGTTGCTATCGCTCTCCTCGGTGGCTTATACGCACCACAAGATCAGTTACGACAACTTGCCTACCTTCGATTGTCAGGTCGAGGAAGACCCGCGTTGCCGACCCGCCGCGCCGGGCATTTGTACCGAATGTCCGCGCCGTCCGGTCAGTAATGCCTATAAAATGCTGGCGCAAATGCAGCAGTACTACGATGAATCGGTGCAGTTTGCGCATTTATTCTCGTATTTTACCATCAAATCGAAACTGAAAGCCAGTTATATTGATGACGGCCGACCCACCGAAATCGCCCAATTACGCGCCCAGCCGCGCTTTTACTGCCTGTTTGCCGGGAAAGTGAACTCCATTTATGAAGTGGAGAAGATTGTTTAAAACAATGCTTTGTGGTTCGTGGTTTGGACAGTAAGAACTGGGACTTTTAAAACTCAAATCATCGAATATTCACTATTTCAAATACTCAACCTGATGACTGCTCCCTACGCTACGCTCACCGAAGCCCTCGACGACCTTAAAAAACGCGGTTACACCCTGGATTTTGATCTGAGACCCACCTGCATTGAGTGTGGGGCGGCCCAATTGCAACTGCAGCCGGAGGATTTTGAGATTACGGAAGTCTATCGTTTTGAAGGGGCTTCTTCGCCCGATGACAATGATGTGGTGTACGCCATAGAAGGCAAAAATGGTCAAAAAGGCGTACTGACCGATGCTTACGGTGCCTATTCCGACCAGCATTCAGCGGAATTGCTCGCCAAGTTGCGGACACACGCGTAATGAGTACCGGCGGGTTTAGTTGCCGAAATTTTACAAAGTGGCGGCTGAACCCGCCGGTACAGTAAATCCACCTTCTGCATGATTGCATTGCTTGCCGGAACCGCCTTGCTCAGTGTGTTTCACGCCCTGATTCCGAGCCATTGGCTGCCGGTCATCGCGGTTGCCCGACGCGAGCATTGGGCGACGCGCCAGACGCTGTCCGTCACGCTGCTGGCGGGTGCAGCGCACGTGTTGAGCACCGTTTTGTTAGGGGCCATCTTCGCGGCCATCGGCGGGACATTGGCGAAGCAGGCGGAGGGTCTCACTGCGTTGTTTGCGCCGGTGATCCTGACCGGGATGGGCTTGTTTTATATTTATCAGCATTATTATCACCACCATTTTCATCTGCACCAGCAGCGCACGCACTGGGGGCTGGTGGCCTCGCTGGCGCTGGCCATGTTCCTGTCGCCCTGCCTGGAAATCGAAGGTTTTTTCCTGGTCGCCGGACAGTTCGGCTGGAGCTTTGTGGCCCTGCTGGCCCTGGTCTATGGCTTGGTGACGGTGGCGGGCATGGTGCTCTGGGTGTGGCTGGCTTTACATGGTCTGCACCGGCTCAACTGGCACCGCTGGGAACATAATGCGGGCATCATTACCGGCGTGACGCTGATTGCATCGGGTTTGTTGATGCTGGTGTTGCATTAATGAAAGCCAAAGTGGAATCTCCCAAAAGCAACACCTTCTATTCTATCTCTCATGAATGAGAAATTTCGGGTAAATTTGTCCACTTAAAAAGACGCTTGATGTCAGCCGCCCTGTTGGAAAAATTATTACGCGCTCCCGATCTCTTCCCGGTTTTTCTATTCCGGTAGCGGCTATTTTTGATGAACAGGAAAGGTTGGCGGCTTTGAAGGGGTTGTTGGGGTGAGGCTTTTGTTGCGTTTTTAGAATAAATGTCGAATATACGCGATTTTGACTACAAATTTGTAGTCGGAATTGCGGCAGACAATAGTTCAGTATAAGATGACAAAAGAAACAAAAATGACCATAAGAAATGGAATGTACGCTCGATACGAGAACCTTGAACTCAAACTGGTGGAGGCAAGAATTGATGTTCCAGTTCCTGACGACCAAAAGACTTTTCTACTCTGGTACCCAAATCTTAAAGATTGTCCTTTTGAAGACTTTGAAATAGATAGATTTGATCAAGGATTCTACAAGATTATTCCAATAAGTCAAATTGAAAAAGCATTTCTTGTAAGAACGTTTGGGAAATATAAAAAATTGGTAGTTGAGATTTTTGAAGGGAAAGAGAATAAAGTACAAATTGCTTCAAGAAACTTGATGATTGCAGAAGAATTGAACTTGACAAAAGTTGGTAAAGAGTGGTACATGAATGAAGTTGAGATATCAAATTTGAAGTTAATTTGGGAAGAAAAAATTGAGATAACAAAATCCGAAAGTCTTTATGGAGAGATTTTGAAATTAAACGAAATTTGGAATGATAAAACAGAACGAATGAAAATAGAAAAATGAAGCCTACACCGAACAACGGCTTGCTGTCCATGCCGCCGAACAGCCAGCCCGCAAAGCCAACGCACGGCAGCAAGCCAACCGTTCTCAACAATTAAAAATCATAAATAATGAGTATTTCACACTACTTAGCACCTGTCAATTTAGAAACAGGTAAATTTCAAAATCTATCTGAAATTACAGGAACAAGGATGCCAGCGGGTTACACCGATTTTTCAACATTCTCTTTAATGATAATACTATTTCCAGAAAAAGTGCTTCCCTACTTTGATAAAGATAAAGAATATTATGATTTTATCTTTGCATTCACGAAATTTGAATTTTCTGAAAAGATATTTGAACCGTCAGAAATCAGGTCTAAACTTTTTGAAATTAGCAATATTCTCAGAACAAAAGAAGGCTTTCCATTAGGAAATTATTGCTATTTTGGATATGAAGATACGAAACTATTAACTTGCCTTTATGTAACTTTAAGAGGAAGCGAGTTAAATAAAGTAGTCAAAGATAAAATTTATGAAGAGAGCGAACCGTATAACATATCTTTTAATTTCGATGAACACAATCAATGTAGTTTGTTAGAAGTTACACGTGTGATTAATGTAAGAGATAAATATGGAAAAGGAGCAAATGTCATTATGGACACCACGTGTTTTCCATCCACAATAGAAATAATTAAAGTTGATAGAGACTATGGATTTGGCAAAGAGATAAAAAAAATACACTTAACCTTCAAGAAGCCATTTGAGCATTTTGAAGAGGAACTTGACAGATTAATTAGAGTTTGCGACATTTGTATAGAGCATAGATTAGCTTTGAAGTCTCATGTAGATGGTTAAAAATATTGAGAACAAAGCATGGTCGCACATGGCGGGGAAAGCCCAACCGCAAAGCCACGTCGTCCATGCAATCGTCCCCTTCAAACTAAAACTATAGAAAAACCAAAGATCAACCTCTCAACCCCTCCCGTTCTCCCTTCTTCAAAGTCTTCACCACCTGCTCATAGGAGTGGTCCAGCAAATGGCGCAGCATTCGTCCATCCAGCGCGCCGTCGAAATCCACCGTGTTCCAGTGTTTCTTATTCATGTGATAGCCCGGCTGCACTTCCGGGTGTTGCTCGCGGAGTTCGAGCGCGTAGTCCGGTTCGGCTTTCAGATTGATGGATAAGTGGTCGCTGTCCAGACTGACCAGGGCGAAGATTTTGCCCATCACTCGCAGACACAGGGTGCTGTCTCCGAAGGGGAAATCCTCGGTGACACCCGGCTTGGTTAGGCAGTATTCGCGGACTTGTTCGACGTTCATACGGGAGAGATGCGAGAGGGTGAGAGAAGTGAGAGAATAAAAAATTGATTGTCAATGTCTTAAAGATCTCTTTTACGATAATGGCCATCTAACTTTTCACCATCTCTCTCACGTTCTCACTTTTTTCTCACCCTCTCACACTTTTTTCCCGTAACCGCCGAAACATACTAAACGCCAACCCGAACATCATCATAATCGAGCCAAGCCAAACTAACTTAATACCCGGAAAAACAATGGCTTCCAGCACGATATAATCCGAACGGGCCGCATTCTCCGCGATTTCCAACGGGATTTTGCGGGCCTCGGCTCCGGATTGGGCTACACCGATAGTAAGCAGCCCTTTTTTCGGGTCAATGCTCTCAAAACGAAAGTGTAAACCAAAGGCGGGCACCTCGTCTTTCAAACTGAAAGGCTGATTGCCCCGGATCAAATACACCGGCGCGGCCTGGGCTTTCTGGCCGTCTGGCGCGGTGATTTCCAGGTTGGCCGCCACGGCAATGTCGTTTGGTTCAGCCACATAAGTGGTGCTTTTGATGTTGCGGTCGGCCCCTAAAAAGCGGATTTGATAGCCGCCATACTTAAATTCACCACCATCAGCCACCTGGAAATTCTGGTATTTCAGTTCATCCTCGGCTTTGAGCAGCCGCTCCATGGAAGCTTCGGTGAGCCGAACTTTCATTTGCAACTGCCCGACTTGCGCCGCCAGCGTAAAGGCACCTTTGCCGGGCCGCAAATACAACATCGGAGCCACCGAATAACCCTGCGGATTGTCCAGCGCGTAAGCCTTCAACTGCAGCCCAAAAGCCAGATCGCCCTTTTCAGGATGGTACTCAGGGTGGGTCGGGCTTTTGCTGACGCTTTCGACAACCAGGAAATGTTTTTTAGTAAAAATCGTATCGCCCGCGATGGCCTCGTAAGGCTCGAAACGCAGGCTGTCTTCCTGTTGTTTAGCGTATTCCGGGTCCAGTTCGGCTTTCGGCAAAGACGATACCGTGGTGAAAATATCGTAGTTCCAATAGTGCTGCGTGGAAGGATTGCTGGCCACGACCTTCGAGAATTGCCGGTCGTACATAATGTTGGGTTTCAGCGTAAATGCTTCGCCCGTATAATTACCATTCTGGTCGCGTTTTTTGAAATTGACCGTAAATGTCCGCGTCTGCCGCTCGATGGTGTCGCGCTGATAAGTCGCTTCGAAATTGTCCCGAATCGGCATGGCGGCCTCTTTCATCAGGATGACGTTCTTTTTCAGGTCGTCGTTGCCCATACCTTCGATCAGGCCATCCATCGCGAACGAGTTGGACGAAATCCAGGCTTTATTCAAGCCAGTGCTCATTACGCCCAGCACCAAAGCTCCGAAACCAACGTGGGAAATGACCGAACCCGCCAGTTTCAAGTTGCCTTTTAAACCGGAAATCAGGTAGTCCAGATTGGAAACCACGGCGAACATACCTGCAAACAAGAGCGCGTACAATTGCCAGGCATTCACGTCCACCCACTGCGCATTCAGCGCGGTCAGGATGCCTGCACCCGCTGCACTTATCCCCATGTGAATCAGGAACTTACGGGTTTGCGACGACCAGTTGCGCTCCTGATAACGGGTAAATTGCGCCACCCCACTCAATAAACCAATAAACACCGCAATCCACAATTGATAGCGATTATGGTGCTCGATTGGGTCTTTCAATGCTGCGCCAACGTATTTGGGATCAAATATTTGCACGATCTTATTCCAGACGGGCAGGGAGGTTGCGCCAGTGATCAGCACCGCCGAAAAGAGCAGCACCAGCGAACCGATCAGCATCCAGAATTCGCGGGAAGTCGTGCTTTCTTCGCCTTTTACATCGGGCACCGTGCGGTAACGCACCATCCATACGCCCAGGGCCAAAGCAGAAAAAGCGCCGATAAACAAGAGTAATTGTACACTCAGCCCCATTTCCGTAAAGGCGTGGGCCGACGAATCGCCCAATATGCCGCTGCGGGTGAGGTAGGTGGAGTAGAGCACCATGACGAACGACAGCAGGTAAAATGCGTAGGTGCTGCGGATGGAATAGCCGGTGGCGCGCGCGATGAGATTGGTGTGAATCCCGGCGACCAAAATGATCCAGGGCACCAGCGAGGAATTTTCCACCGGATCCCAGGCCCAGTAACCGCCAAACGACAGGGCCTCATACGCCCAAGCACCACCCATCAGCACTCCCGTACCGAGAATCGCCCCGGAAAACAGCGACCAACTCAATGCCGGACGCAGCCAGGCGGTGTGTTCTTTCAGCCAAAGACCCGCCATCGCGAAAGCGAAAGGCACAATGGTGGAAGCAAAACCCAAAAACAGCGTGGGCGGGTGGATGGTCATCCAGTAGTTTTGCAGCAGCGGATTCAGGCCATTGCCATCAATGCGCGACAGGTAGTCGGCTGTTTTGAAAATAGGCGCGTTGGCGGCTTCCGGCATTTCGCGCAACAGATCGAAGGGACTGGCCCCGAACCGGAAATCGCCGAAATAAATGCCCAGAATCATAGAAGCAATAAATGCTTCGGCCAGGGCAATGGTGGCCAATACCGGCGTTTCCCAGCGTCCGCTGCGAAAAATGAGTACCAGACCGAGTACAATGTGCCAGAAACTCCACAGCAGAAAACTGCCCTGTTGCTCTTTCCAGAAGGCCGAAAAGACGTATTGGACCGGCAAATCATTGGAAACGTTGGAAAAAGCGTACTGATATTCGTAGTATTTATTGACCAGAATATAGAACAGGCTGCCAATAATGGTCAGCGTCGCCAAGCCATGCAGCAGAAAGGCAAATCGTCCGACATTGCGCCAGCCATCAAAATCGGGGCGGTCGCGGTGTTGCGTAGCAAAGAAATAGGCGAACGCCGCCAGCAGTGCTGCTACAAAGGAGAGTACCGCGCATAAATGGCCAATCTGGCCGGGGAGGAGATGTTCTCCGACGTATTCCATCCGAATGTGGTTATTGGTTGATTGGTTATTGGTTTATTAGTTGATTTGTTGACTGGTTCACCGATTGACTCGTTCATTGGTTGACTATTCGTTCATCGGTTGATTGGCACTGGCTGACTGACAAATTTTCAATCACTTGACGGCCAATAAACCAGTCAACCAATCAACCAGTTAACTAATTAACTAGTCAACCAATCAACTTTTCTTTTCTGACCTGACATAAATTTCCTGGTCGTTATACTTGGATGGGCATTTCAGCAGCATATCCGAGGCTTCAAAGCGGTCGTTGGCCATTTGCCCGGTCAGCACGATCTGTTCGGAACGTTCAAAATCCTGGGGTTTGCCCGCGTGCAACACCACCTGGCGCACCTGTCCGGCGTCGTCTTTCAGCCAGAAAGAGAGGAGATTAGCGTCCACTTCCGGGTTGTATTCCACAGGTTTGTCCTTAACGAGTTGGCCAACCAGTTTTACTTTTTCGCCACTTTGCGCCGCCTGGGTAAAATTGGCGTAAGTAGTCACGTCGCTGCTAGCCGAAATAAGGATACCGATAGCGGCAGCAACGAGCACAATGGCAATAATATGTGATTTTTTCATAAAATGTTAAAGTTTTTGGCACCTGTTTGTAAAACTGTACCAATGTGGAAAGCAAAACGTGGCAACGATTAAACAATTCTTAATTCCATTTGGCGATCAAATTTTGCAAGATTTTTGCAGTTCCTGATCGTACGTCAAATGTTTTGCAAATGTACGTGCTACCATGCCGGGCGTGGCCGCAAAAATACACCGAAGCAGATGATTTTAATCAATAGATCGAAGCCAAACCTTCTTCATTTTCATTCTAAATGCAGAGTTAAGTAAGGGGTTTGCACAATTCTGCTATTTTTGCCTGAAATTGCTGCGTTGAAAATTTTCCCGATGCCGACATTTAGTCATCTGTTGATTCTGTTACTGACGTTTTTCTTGACGGGCCAGTTGGCTTCCGCGCAAAATACTGCTGTGCAGGATTCCCTGAACAACCGCCTGCAGCTGTTGACCCAGTTGTCGCAGGCGGCCAATTTTGAACAAGCCCAGGTGGAAGCCGAGGGCTTTCGTGATTTTCTGCGGCGCAATCGGCTGCCCGCGCCGCCCAAAGCCGTCACGTTGATCTCCGGCATTTACAAAGCCAATGAAGATGATCGCAGTGCTACCCGTTTCCTGAATGAAGCCCATTTAGATGCCCTGCACGATCCTAATCCCACCACCCGCGCCGACTTGCTGGCAGTACTCGTGAGAGAATGTGGTCGCTGGGAACTTCCCGAACTGGCCTTACAGTGTCAGCAACAACTCAGCGTGGCCCAGGATTCTATCGCTGTGCGCCGTCGTCGCACCGAGTCGTTGCGGATGCAGCAACGCCTGGATTCTTTGGTGGCCCTGCGCCAGGCGGAAGTGGCCGAGCAATCGCACTATCTGCGTATTCATTATGACGAAGCCTATCTGTGGGGCGGCGGACTGGGGTTGCTGTTTCTGACCTTGTTGTTCGTGAATTTCCGCACCAATGACCGCTGGCGCAAGCGTATGGAACGACGGGAACTAGAGATGGATCTGCTGCAAGCCAACCTGCGCCACGAAGCCCAGGAAACGGCGCTCACCCAATCCATCGAAGCAGTGCAACAGGCCACGGCGACTGCTGCAGTGCATGATCCCTACACCATGTACACCGGCTCGAAACCGGAACAGATCGCGCTGCTCATCGAACCCAACCGGCAGGTGGTGATGTATCTGAAATCCTTGCTTTCCGATCGTTTTCAGATCGAAACGGCCACTACACACACGGAAGGGCTGCATTTGGCCAATCACCTGCTGCCCGACCTGATCGTCTGTGATACTATTTTGAATGGAAAAACCGGCATTGACATCGTCCGGCAGATCAAACTTTCGGAGCGCACGAACCACATTCCAGTGGTGTTGCTCACCGACCGTTTCGGCAACGAAGGCAAATTGGACGCCTTGCGCGCGGGTGCCGATGCCTGGTTCACTCGTCCGGTCATTGACGATGAATTTGATGCTTCCGTGCAACGCCTGCTCGATGCCCGCAAAATAAAACACGAGCATTTTGCCCGTTTTTTACACCTGTACTATTCCGAAAATCGCCTGACGCTCGACGATCCTTTCCTGGCCCGCACGGTGCAGATGATCGAGCAAAATCTCGCCGATCCCGACTTTATGGCCGATGATATGGCTAAAAAGTTGCAGATGACGAAGACGCACTACGATAAGAAATTAAAAGCCCTGACCGGCAAGGCACCCGTGCAACTCATCCGCGAAATGCGGCTGGAAAAGGCCAAAGTGCTGCTGGAAAAACGGGCCGGTTCGCCGCAGACGATCTCCGAATTGGTGGGTTTTTCTAGTGCGGGCACTTTCGCCCTGGCTTTTAAGGAGTATTTCGGCGACCAGACGTTGCTGTTGTATTCGCAGCCTCGTTTGCATTGATCGTAGTTACTTCAACCTCCCCAACACCACCTTCATCCGCCGCACTGCCTCGCGCAGCATCTCTTCGGAAGCCGCATAACTCAACCGGAAGCAATTCGGGTCGCCAAAAGCGGAACCCGACACCAGCCCGACGTAGGCATTCGTCATCACGTAGTCGCAGAAGTCATCGGCGTTATTAATTACAGTATGGCCGTCGCTTTTGCCATAAAAGGCACTGATGTCCGGGAAAACATAAAAAGCGCCATCGGGGTGATTGGTTTTGATGCCTGGTATTTCTTCCAATAAAGAAAGAATAATATCGCGGCGTTCGCGGAAAGCCTCGCGCATGGCCTCGGTAGGGGCCATATCGCTCATTAAGGCTACTGCACCTGCTTTTTGGCCGAAGGAAGAGGCTCCGCTGGTCACCTGGCCCTGTATTTTAGAGCAGGCATCGGCGATGTATTTCGGGGCACCCATGTAGCCCAGCCGCCAGCCGGTCATAGCAAAACCTTTGGCGAAACCATTAATCGTAATGGTGCGGTCGCTCACATTCGGAAAGCTGCCGATACTGACGTGCTCGTGGGTGAAATTGATGTATTCATAAATTTCGTCGCTGATAATCAGCACGTTCTCGTGGGCGGCGACTACATCGGCATAGGCTTTCAGTTCTTCGCGGGTGAAAACGGTGCCGGTCGGGTTGCAGGGCGAGGAGAACAGCACGAATTTGGTGCGTTCGGTGATCGCTTCGGCCAGCTGCTGTGGCGTGGGTTTGAAATCGTGTTCCACATCGGCATATACCTCCACGGGTACGCCACCGGCCATCTTGACGATCTCTATATAGGAGACCCAATAGGGCGAAAACAGGATGGCTTCATCGCCCGGATCGAGCAGGGCCTGGCAGAGATTATACACCGTTTGCTTCGCGCCATTACTGACCACGATCTGCTCCGGGCGGTAGTCGAGGTGATTATCGCGCTTGAATTTTTCGCTGATTGCTTTGGTCAGTTCGGGTAGGCCCGGTACTGGCGTATATTTCGTGTAACCATCGTGCAGGGCCTGCGTGGCGGCGGCTTTGATGTGTTCGGGCGTGTCGAAATCGGGTTCGCCGAGGCTCAGGCTGATTACGTCGTGGCCTTGAGCACGCAATTCGCGGCCCATGCGGGCCATTTTCAGCGTCTCGGATTCGGAGAGGGCCATGACGCGCTCAGAAAGCAGGGATTGAGTAGTAGTCATTGTTTGAAAAAATTAAAAGCGAACGCGAAATTAAAAAGTGTTCGGGCAAAACCGCGATTTATGCACAAATTCAGTGTTCGACGGCTGCCGTGGCCCGGCGTAGTGGCAGGTTGGCGACTTGCTGACCAATAATTTTGCCCAACCGTAAACCTTCTTCGCAATCCATGCGGTAATGCACCCCAATGGCTACGCGGGAAAAGGCGTTTTCCCGTGCCATTTCTTCAAAAGAACGGAAATGACGGGGCATACCAGCAAACTCCCGGCGTGACTCGTGGGTGTGGTCGGTAAAAGAGAAGTCATCGCCAAATGCTTCGGTGAGTACTTCGGCTACTGCCTCGCCGAAAACGGCATGACCAGAAGGGTACGAGGGGAAAGGTGGACTGTCGTGCAGGGGAGACCAGCCCGGTTTTACCACCCGGCGAATGTAGGATTGGGGCCGCTCCACATTGTACTGGTACTTACCGTGCCAGCAAACAATACTGGCGTCGCATAGGGCCAGACCCACTTTCAGATAAGTCGCTATTACCTCCGGGAAATTGAGTTGCACCTGTGAAACAACCTGATTGGTAATAGAAATCCAGCGGCCGGAAGGGGTCATGGTCAGGCCTGGTAGATCGTCGCTCCAGAATTCAGCAATCCAATGATTTTCCCTGGAAAGCGACTGCGACATAGAAAATACTTCCAAAGCATCGGTATAAAAAGGGGAGCCGGGAGCCTCGCTGAAAGCAGTGGGTGGCCGGACGGCGATTTGGTCAATATGGGCCACGAAGGTCCGGGCATCCCCCCAGCCTGGTACCAAGGCGGGCATAGCATGTTCATCGTTGGGTTGCCATAGCCCCGGCCCCTGAGGAGGCGTATAATGCTGATCGTAATTGTACAGGAATCCATTGTGGCCCGCCATATCGGTGGACGACCACTGCCATACTGCTTCGGCTACCCGCTGTCCGTAAGCGATAGAGTGTTGCAAAGAGTTGGCATGCAAGGGTGTTCTTTTCTGTAGTGCCTGTAGTTGTTTTTCTTCCAACTGATTAATTTTATGCAGGTATTCTGCGGGCGCATTCGGGAAAAAGTCGCGCAGTATCTGGGCGTAAGCAGCATTCAAGCCCGCTGGCAGACAGTAATCTGCCGGGAGAGTATGGCTATCTATGCCCTGGTAACCGGGGCAAAAACTGGTGGCGGGAGCAAAATTGCGCAGTGCCGGCCAGGCCGCTTCGTAGCCGGCCAGCCCTACATACGCAAACATACGGGCGCTGATCGGAGCCCGATAACCGGGCGTATAGCGTTCCAGATCGAGCAGCAGGTGATTCCAGGCTAGGGTAAGGGCTGTCGCTTGCTGATATTCAACCGATTCAGTAGGTGCTTCGGAAGCACAGTCGGACAAGCTGAGCGGAACCACCAGCAATAAGAGCAGGCTCTGCCACCACCTGTTCCAGGAAATTACGTTTTTGAGTAAAAATTTGCTCATTATGGATAGTGTAATCGGTGTATGACACTGCAATGTGATTTTCTTGAGGATGCAAGTATTGGAGTATTCGATTAAAGCACCTGATAATCATGTAATTGATTGAATACCCGAATCTTCCGATACTCAAAGAAACTTAATTGGCAATGCGGTATATGCCTGTCACATTTTTTCCATTGTTCACATTTCCTTTTTACGCCGCCTTTGGAAACCGCAACCAAAAGGTAGTGCCTTCTCCCTGCACGGAAGCCACATCGAGGGCGATGTGGTGAATTTTCAGAATACTGTCCACCAGCGAAAGCCCGATCCCCGTACCCCGAATGTGGATGTGCTGCGCACTGCGATAAAACGGCTGGAAAACCAATTGCAAATCCTTCACCGGAATACCCGGGCCCTTGTCGGTGATCTCCACGCGATGCCGTCCCAGTGGGTCAAAATGGATTTTGACCTCCACCCGTTTGTCCGGCGAATACTTGCAACCATTATCCATCAGGTTGAGAAATGCCGCCCGCAGCAGCGGTTCGTTGCCTAAAATGCAGAGCTGATCTTCCTCATCGGGCATTCCTTCCAGGTCGAAAGCAATATGATAATCCGGGCGCAGCCGAAGCAGTGCGTCGCGGGTCTGCAGCATGATCTCATCGAGGCGGACCTGCTCGAAAGCAATGTTGGCATCCTCCGAATAAACACGGGCGAGTTGCAGCAGTTTGTCGGTCACCTGGCTCAGCTCACGGGTATCTTCCAAGACCGAGGTAAGAGTGTCCAGATATTCTTCGCGGCTGCGTTCGCGGCGGTCGAGGGCTACTTCCAGCTGGGAAATGATGACGGACAGCGGGTTTTTCAGTTCATGCGATACATTGGAAATAAAGTTTTTCTGCATTCGAAAAGCAAACTGGATGCGGTCGAGCAGGCGATTGAAAGTGATAACCAGCCGCGACACTTCATCGTGGCTATTGGGAGCATCCAGCCGGGCGCTCAGATCGGAGGGCAGAATCCGATCCACCTGATTGACAATACGCGCCATCGGTGCCAGTGCCTGCCCGGCATAGAACCAGCCACCTGCCGCTACAATCCCAATACCTAAAAAGAAACTGATTAACAAGATGTTACGTAAATTTTGTAATGCTTCGGAGTTGAAGACCGATTCGGCCACCACGAAATAGGCAACCCCTTGTTGACTTTTATGCCACAGGCCCAACGCATGGAAAGGCCCGTGCAGAAAACGCTGTTCTTCGCCAGGTTTCAGGCTGGTCAGCATCGTCTTGGAGAGTGGCTCGGAAGCCCGATTGAAGGCAAATACTTTCTGGAACTGCGCATTATAAATGACAATATTTTCCTGAAAAGGCAAGGTCTGACCACCTTCGACGGGCCCCGCCGCATCGGTGGGCAGTGGCTGTAACTTTCCTTCCTCGCGCAGTACCATTTCAGCGGTCATCAATGCTTTGGAGCGCAGACTATCGTAGAATTCGTTTTCTGTCAGTTGGCGGAATTTGACATAAATAAAGCACAGCGAGAGCAACAGGATGCCTGCCACCAAAATAATAAACTGGATGGAAAGTTTGGTACGTATTTGCATATACTTCGTGTCTTTGGTCTTTGGTGGTTGGTCTTTGGTAGTCGGTCTTTGAGAGTTAGTCTTTGGTAAGAACCCGGTGATTTGGCCAAAGACTAAAGACTAATCCCCAAAGACTTTAAACTTCTTCTTCCCGCAGGATGTAGCCGTTTTTGAATTGGGTGTGAATCAATTTCTTCTCAAAGGTACGGTCCACTTTTTTACGTAAGAAATTAACATAGACTTCGATCACGTTGGTGCCGGTATCAAAGTTCAAATTCCAGACGCGTTCAGAGATTTCGTGTTTGGAAATGACCCGTCCGGGGTGGCGCAGAAAATATTCCATCAGGGAGAATTCACGCGGCGTGAGGGCGATTTTTTGTCCTTCGCGGAAGAACTCTTTGGTTTCGAGATTCATTTCCATTTCGGCAAACCGGAGCACCGGCGAAGACTGATAGGTCTCTACTGGTCGGCGTGCCAAAGCCCGCAAACGCATAAGCAATTCCCGAAATTCGAAGGGTTTGGTCAAATAATCATCCGCGCCAGCTTCAAAACCGTTTACTTTGTCATCGGTTTGGTCCAGCGCGGTCAATAAAATGACCGGCGTTCGATTACCTTTGCTACGCAAGCGGTGTAATAGTTCGAGCCCACTTAGGCCAGGCAGAATAACGTCCGAAATAATAACCGAATACTCGTTGCGCTCGGCTAAGGCTTGTCCGGCGGGGCCATCGCTCGCCGAATCTACGTCAATCAGATGCTCCTCCAGCCCTTTGCGAAGGGAGCGTACCATTTTTGGTTCATCTTCGATGAGTAACACTTTCATACTCATGGTCTCTACAAATAGTGTGCAAGATTACTGCAAATAGTGGAGTTGCCCGGCTTCCCGCCGATAATGACTGTTTTTTAAGGCCATTTTAAGCAGGAAATAGGGTGAAAAAGATTACTGACATTTGCCAAAAGTCAAAGTATGGATTTTTTAAGGCCATTTTAAGCGGCAGCAGGGGCTAATGTCGGAAATTTGGCCTGCTTTTGGCAGCACAGAAGAAAATTCAATAACTAACAACAAAACTTTTCACCATGCGATTTTTGAAACTTTACTCCCTTCCGCTCATGGTTTGCCTCGCGGTAGCCTTGGTCTTCCCGGCCTGTAAGAATGATGATCTTCCTCCTGTACCAGTAGGAAAACTTGCCACTGAGTACGACTACAATGTGGTGCGCGACTGGAACGAAATGTTCCTCGAAGTCGAACGCTACGCCGCCGGCTATCGTCCCGGCCCTGCCCCACGTGCAATGGCTTATATTGGGCTGGCCAACTATGAAGCCTGTATCAATGCGATGCCTTCCTATCGGTCTTTGGCTCCCTTGTATCCAGGCCTGAGCATTCCTGAAGTCCAGAATGGTCAGGAATACCACTGGCCAACGGTTGTTAATGCCTCCTACGCCCGACTGATGCGTAATTTTTTCATTGCTGCCAAACCTGCTCAACAGGATCGAATGAATGGCCTCGACGCCATTAATGAAGCCAAGTTCAAAGAAGAGGTGAGCACAGAGGTCTTCGAGCGTTCCAAACAATATGGTCTTGATGTGGCCAATGCAGTGTGGGAATGGTCAAAAAACGGTGACTCCGGCCACGACTATTATTTGAACCCGTTCGCTAATTACGACTGGAATACCAACTTCACGCATCCTGGCGACTGGCAACCTACCCCTCCAGGCCCGGCTCAGCCGATGTTTGCCCACTGGGGTGAGGTGCGCACTTTTGCCATCAAGGAAAGCGACAAAATCTGCCCTGCTCCCTGGGCGTATGGCGAAACCAAAGAGAACCGCCTGTACGCAGAAGCCCTGGACGTATATGCCCGTAATATCAATGCTTCCTATGACGAACAGTGGATTGCAGAATTCTGGAGCGATGATTTGGTAGAACTGACCTTCAGCCCCGGCCCACGCTGGATGGCCATTGCCGACGAAATAATGAAAATTGAGGAGAGCAATCTGGAAGTTGCTTTGGTGACTTCAGCAAAAATGGGTATGGCCGTGGCTGATGCTGCTACAGCCTGCTGGAAATCGAAATACCACTACAATATAGAACGTCCGGTCAGCTATATCCAACGGATCATTGATCCTAACTGGAAACCCCATCTGTCTAACCCGATCAATCAGCAAATCGGTTTCACGCCGCCTTTCCCGGCTTACCCATCCGGCCACTCCACTATGGGTGGTGCCGGTGCCGAAATCCTGACCAGCGAATTTGGTATCAGCTATGCCTTTACCGACCGTTGCCACGAAACTCGTACCGAATTCAAGGGTGCTCCACGTACTTATGAGTCGTTCTACCAGGCGGCTGAAGAAAATGCCGAGTCGCGCATTCCACTGGGTGTACACTACCGTATGGACAGCGAACAAGGTGTTGCACTGGGCTACCGCTGCGGTCGCCGGGTAAACCAACTGCCCTGGAAAAAGTAAGCATCAAATTTCTGTTTGCATAAGCCGACGGCGGCGGGTCTCTCTGATCCGCCGCCGTTTGTTATTGATGCGAATCATGGGTTACACCCGCCTTTTAAACCCATTATTCGCATTATTGGTTTTTATAGTGTTTTCATTAAAATACTGATTTTAAGGTCAAATTAAGTACTGCCAATTACGACCGCTTTTATTTTGCGGACAAATAAAAAACAACCATGCACAGACTCACTGTACTCACTATGCTGGGGCTGCTTTCTGGTAGTCAGGCCTTTGGACAAACGCCAGCAGAAGTACCCAAAGAACAAACCTTACGGGAAATCTCCATATCCGGCCAACGGGAAAGTATCCAGCGTTTGCCGGATACGCGCGGCACTTATATATGGAGCGGCAAGAAAAATGAAGTGATTGATCTGCAAAGCACCGATGCCAATATCGCGGAGAAATCACCCCGGCAGGTCTTTGCCAAAGTGCCCGGCGTATTCGTCTATGACATGGATGGCACCGGCAACCAGGTCAATATTTCTACGCGTGGCCTCGATCCGCACCGGGGTTGGGAATTCAACATCCGCACCGATGGCATCATGACCAATTCCGACGTGTATGGCTACCCGGCCAGCCACTTTACGCTGCCTTTTGAGGCCGTCGGTCGTATTGAGCTGGTGCGCGGTACGGGTGCCCTGCAATACGGTGCCCAGTTCGGCGGGATGCTCAACTACGTATTGAAGCAACCCGACACCACCCGGCGTTTCAGTTTCGAGACGGTCAATTCGGCGGGTTCTTTCGGCCTGGTGAGCACTTACAATGCGGTGGGCGGTAAGATCGGTAAAGTGCAGTATTACGCCTATTACAGCCAGCGTGAATCGGATGGCTATCGCGACAACAGCGAATCGCATTTTGATGGACAAGGATTGGTGCTGAAATATCAACCTACGTCCAAATTTTCGCTCCGGGCCGAGTTGCTGCGTTCCAGATACCGCTACCAGACGCCCGGCCCTTTGACGGATGCCATGTTTGCCGCCGATCCCCGTCAGGCGACCCGCGCCCGCAACTATTTCAATCCGGAAATCTATTTGCCGTCTATCTCGGCGGAATGGCAGCTTGCGCCGCGCACCCTCGTGAGTTTGACCACTTCCGCCGTGCTGGGTCAGCGTAGCAGTGCCTTGTATGATCGCCCGGCCAACATTCGTGATAGCATCGTTACCGCTACCCGCGCTTACAATCCGCGCCAGATAGATATTGACAATTTCCACAGTTACACCACAGAATTGCGGGTATTGCACCAGTATAGTTTGCTTGGAAATACCTCGGCCCTAACCGCTGGCATCCAATACATGAACAATGATCTGCACCGTCGCCATACGCCCAACGGCGGCACCACGGGCACGGATTACGACCTGACGATCAGTGCCGCTGGCTGGCGTCGCGACCTGCATTTCAAAACGCAGAACATCGCCATTTTTTTGGAAAATAAATTCCAACTAAGTCCGAAATTTTCCGTCAGTCCGGGCTTCCGGTATGAGTCGGGCGCATCCAAAATGTCGGGCAAAACCACTTACCTGTCCGATGCCGAACTGCCGAACACGATTGAGCACAAATTCCCGCTGTTTGGTTTAAACACAGAGTACCGCATTGACAGTCGCCAGAATATCTACGGCGGTGTTTCGCAGGCTTATCGCCCGGCCATTTTCAAAGATATTATTCCCGGCAACGCCTACGAACGGGCCGATAAAGACCTGAAAGATGCCAACGGCTATACCATCGAATTGGGCTGGCGTGGCAGTGCCTCGTCGTTCAAATGGGATGTGAGCGGATTTATGATGCAGTACAACAACCGCCTCGGCAGCCTCGCACAGTATGAGGGCGAACTGGATACCTTCGTGCTGTACCGCACGAATATCGGCGATTCGCGGACCAATGGCCTGGAAGTTTTTCTCGAGTACGGCTTCCACATTGCCGACCATGCCCGGCTCAGCATTTTCACGTCCACCGCTTATTTCGATGCCAAATACCAAGGCGATTCGGTGCGTATCAATGCCAGCAAAAATCAGAGTATCAAGGGCAACCGCGTCGAAAGTGTGCCGCAATGGATCAGCCGCAATGGCGTGAATTTCAAGTGTAAGGGCCTCAGCATTTCGTTGCTGTACAGTTATACCGCCGAGTCTTTTGCCGATCCGCTCAACACTGTGACCCCTTCGGCGAATGGCGCGGTGGGTCTCGTTCCGGCTTATGGGCTGCTTGATCTGAATATGTCGTACCGCGCTTCCTCGCGCCTGATGTTCCGCCTCAATTTGAGCAATCTGACCGATGAGCAATATTTTACCAAACGCCCGACTTTCTATCCCGGCCCCGGTGTGTGGCCATCGGATGGGCGTAGTATTAATGCGTCGGTGGGTTTGAGTTTTTAGAAAGATAACGTATTTGTAGTCAATCAATTATAATAGTAAATGGGAGCCTGAAATTGGTTCTGTTCCACAGTGGGGCAGGGCCATTTTTGTTTAGTTGCACGATTTTTTTAGGGAAATGTTTGGTTTTAGCTACTTTACCTAAAACTTGCAGTCTAATAAACCTTAAAATCGTCGAGGTTCTCCGTACAAACTTCGATTAGTATGCGGATAAATCCGCGCCAGACCTGAATTTTGCTGCTGGAACGACCGATTATCAATTCTCTGTCGTCCTTTCATTTTACCAAAAAAATTAAGACACACATTATGGCACGATTAACCACATTTTCCCGCCTGCTGATTACCGTAGGTATCATTGCCGCCGTCTTTTTCGGCGTCCGCTATTTTTTTCCTAATATTGGAAAATCTAATCCAGAGCAAACCGAGCAAACCAATGGTAACACGAGCACCCCTGACCGTCCCGCCGAGATGGAAGACCAACCCACATCCACGTCCAGCGACTGGGGTAAATCTTCCTCCTCCACAGCCTCCACAGCCTCCACACCTTTCAGCTATACCTCTCCGCAGCCCGTCAATGGCAAACTAAAAGGCGTCGTGGAAATGGGCGCGACGGGCTTTAACTCGTTCATTGTCAGGATAGATGGCCAGAAAAACTGGAAAATGGAAAAAGCCGATTTTGGTACCAGTCTGGTCTATGAAAAACTGGCTTCCGAAGATGACATCAAGAGCGGCCTGAAAAACTACATCGCTGAAATGCTGGCCTTTGGAGTAGGGCCAAAAGACATCCACTTCGTCATCAGTTCCGGCGCGAAAAAGGTAGAAGTAACCAGCAAAATAGCCGCGATGCTCAAAGGCATGGGCTATTACGTGAACGAAGTGACGCCCGAGCAGGAAGCGAAACTGGCCCTGAAATCAGCCTTGCCCCGCGACTACAACAACAAAGCCTTCGTGGTGGACATTGGTTCGGGCAATACCAAGATTTCGTGGCTACCCGGCGGTGCCATCGAAGCCTCCGGTGCGAAGTATTACCAGAATAACGTGGACGACGCTACTGTATATAGCGAAGTGAAGGGCAAGGCCAGTCAGGTGCCATCCAACCTGCGCGGCACCTGCTTCATCATCGGCGGAGTGCCTTACGAACTAGCCAAGCAAAGCCGCAACGGCAAAGAACGCTATACTGTACTGAAAGCCCCGACGGGCTACACAGCAGATGGTGCCAAGCAGAAAGCCGGCATCAATATTTATAAGGCCGTGGCCGATGGCACTGGTTGTCAGCAGTTTGTGTTCGACTGGGACGCTAATTTCACGATTGGTTTTTTGTTGAATCTGTAAAGAGTTTTTGGTTTTATGAAAAGGCCCGCCTCGAATCCTCGAGGCGGGCCTTTTCATTAATCTTTAAATTCTTTTGCCTGGTGAGGTTTAAAGAACGTGTAAAAAATAATTTGTGAAGTTTCGATCCTCTCGGTTGTCATGTCGTAACGGAGTGAAGACATCCACACAAGCCAGGTAATCTGGAATTTCCTAATGAAGGCCTGTCTGATAACCTGGCTTGTGTGGATGTCTCCGTTTCTCTACGACATGACAACTCAACACGAAGACACCATTAATAACTTATTCTTTACACGTTCCT
>JANPIV010000081.1:0-4662 GCA_031425155.1 Saprospirales bacterium
TGCGTGGGCTGCCTTGCCCCGAAACTCGATATTGTAACTGACCATCGCCTGCGAACTTTGCGCATAAGCCTCTGTCTTGTCGTCCGGATGCCAGTCGAGGCAGGCGTCGAGGTCGTTGAACAGGCCTTCCCGTGCCATGTAAGTTTTTCCGCCGATGGCTTCTTCGGCGGGTGTGCCGTAGAAGCGAATGGTGCCTTTTAGTTTTCCATTTTGCATCAATTCTTTGATGGCAATGGCGGCGCCGAGGCTCCCCGGGCCGAACATATTGTGCCCGCAGCCGTGCCCACCGGCGCCCTCCTGCAAGGGTTCTTTTTGAGGGGTCGCCTTTTGCGAAAGCCCCGGTAAGGCGTCGTATTCGCCGAGAATGCCGATGATGGGCTTGCCGCTGCCGTAGCTGGCGATGAAAGCGGTGGGCATTCCGGCCACGCCCCGCTCCACCCGAAAACCCTGCGCCTCGGCGTAGTCGGCCAGCACCTTGGCGGATTGGTGTTCCCGGAGCGCTGTTTCAGCAAAAGCCCAAACGTGGTCACTGAGGCGGACGAGGTCTTTTTCATGGGCTTCGACGGATTTCAGGACGGCTTGTTTGTTGAGAGACAAAGTCGGCGCAGGCTTTTGTTGTGCGAAAAGGGTGGCTTGCAACCCACAAAAAAGGATGGCAAAGGCAAAGCGTTTTTTCATGGCTGAGTGCTTGCTTGATTGTTGATGAAATGAATCCGAATAGCGGGCATGATAAAGCACGAGGGTGGGCTATAAATTCAAAATATGAGTCATGTTGTCACAGGTTTAATTCTTTTCAGCGCGCAATGCCTTTTTTACCTGAAAATCCGGATGCCCGCATTGCCACATTACAAAGGCATACTGGTCGGCGAAATTAGCGAAAGTAACTTCCCGGTCTTCGGTAAAATGCCCGTTGTCATAGTTCACCTTCACCAATACGGGTTTGCCGGAGGTGGAGGCCTGTTGGACGGCGGCGGCAAATTTGCCCGGCTGCCATACCACCACCCGGGGGTCGGTCCAGCCGCCCACGCTCATGACCGCCGGGTATTTAACCCCTTTCCTGACATGCTGCATGCCGTCCATTTCGTACAAGGCTTGGCACTCTACGCTGTCGGTGACCGTACCAAATTCGGGGATGTTGACGGGACCATTGGTTGAAAACTCCAAACGCATGGCGTTAGCACAACCCACGTTGCAAATGGCGGCGGCAAACAAATGGGGGCGCTCGGTAATGGCCCGGGTGATTAAAACGCCGCCTGCACTGGTGCCGGTTCCGCTCAATTTTGAAGGCTGGGTGTAGCCATTGGCCACGAGGTATTCCGCACCACTGATAAAGTCCTTCCAGGTATTGGGTTTGGTGGTTTTATAACCTGCTTTGTACCAATCTTCGCCTTTTTCGCCGCCGCCACGTACGTGTGGCACGGCAATGACCACGCCTTTTATCGCCAATGAATTTAATTGCTCATTAAAATAAGGCGACATAGGGAAGCCATAAGCGCCATAACTTTCCATCAAACAGACATTGGAGCCGTCTTTTTTAAGGCCTTTTTTATAGATAATCGAAAGTGGCACCATCACGCCATCATGTCCTTTTACTTCCACTTCTTCCACCACGAGGTCTTTGTATTCGGCGGGATAAACAGAGGCAGGAAATAATGGACTGGGCGAAAACTTGTCTGTTTCGGCAGTGTAAATAAACACGGTGAAGGGCTTATTCCAGGAAGTAATGCCCACATAAAACTCATTGGTTTTGGTATCTATGCAGAAGGCATACGCCGAACCTGAAAAGGGCAATTTAACTTCCGTCATGGCTTCCGTGGTCAAATGGTACTTGTAAAAATGGGTGTTGATGCCATCGTTGTAACTAAGTAACAGGTAATCTTTGCAACGGGTAAAGCGCTCCAGCACCATTGATTTTTCGGGTGCAATCACTTTCGCTTTGGACCAATCGGGGTTTTTCAAATCAACCGAAACGAGTTTATACTTTTTAGCGCCATTATGTGTGATAGCGAACATTTTGTCGCCGACAATTTCGTTGCTGCGCACCAATTTATCGGCGGGGGTACACAAGGTTTTCCATTGTATTTTTCCCGAATTGAATTGCGAAATGGGCGCATAATACATGTTCAATTCGTTTTGTACCGTTCCTTCGCCGGCAAAGATGTACTCCCTGGAATCCTTTAGTAAAAACACATAAGGATAGGCTTTCTCGGCTATTTTTAATCCGGGATAGGCCTCATTGCTGAAAAAATCAAGATCGGTTTTAGAGTCGGCGCCCAACGTGTGCAACTTGGTTTTCGGATTTAAACGAGCGCCTGGGTCGGTATTATCCGCCGATTTTATCCACATATACGTAAATGCTTTATTGTCGAATGTCCAACCGCCAATACCGGCTGTGGCGGGTATTACGTCGGGTAAAAACTGTTTGGCGTTGACATCCATAACCTGGATGGTCTGCACTTCCGCGCCGTTTTCGGCGTAGCCAATGAGCAGTTTTTTGCCGTCATAACTCGGTGCAATACTCTGTACCGAGAGGGTTTTGCCTTCGAGATAATTCAGGGGGTCGAAAAGCAGTTGCTCGGGAGCGTCCATGTTTTCCCGGAAATAGACCTTGCTCACCTTTTCGCCGGGCATTCTTTTTTGGTAAAATATCCTGCCGCCTTCTTTGATCGGGTAATAAATTTGAGGGGGTTGCAGTTTGTCCAATTTTCGCCATTCGGCAATCAATTCGTCCCGGCCGGCGATGCTATTCATGGTGGCATTTGTCAAATCCGCCTGGGCTTTGAACCATTCATTGACCTCCGGATCTTTCATGTCTTCGAGCCAACGATATGGGTCGGTGTACGTGACGCCCCAATAGGTGTCTTTGGCATCCACCGTTTTGGTGGCAGGGTATTGCCATTGGGCAAACAGGCTGGAACAGCCGAGGAAGAAAAGCAGGAAAATGATTGACTTTTTCATTTTTATGATTTGAAATTGTTGATGATTTGAGAATTAATTCACGGCCGTTTGAGTTTCCGGCACAAGCGTGGGAATAACGGTTGGCTGCTCCGTTCTCCGCATTGGCTGCGCTTTCCAATATGTCAAACTCCGCCAAACCCATTCGAGCGGACCAAAACGGTAAGCAGCTTTTAGTACGCCCATTTGAAATGCACTCCCTAAAGAACAGAATTTGTCAAAGGTACATCTGCGTATTGCCAAGCCTTTTCATAGCGCATCTTGACCAATCGTGCTTCTGTTTTTTTACCTTGTTTCAAAAGGGCTTGATATAAGCCGATGAGCGCCCAGCCATTTTCTTTATATTTTTTTAGATCTTCTCTATAAACTTTTTCTGCTTCGACGTATTGACCTGCTTCAATAAGCACACGACCGAGGTTATGTCTTACTGATAAAAGCCAGTCAGGTGGTTCGTCGTAATATAAATTATCTTCCTTTTCTACGCCTTTACGAAGAAACATTATTGCCGATTGAAGATTGCCTTTGCGGTAGGCAATTTCACCTTCCAGTACGAATTTGGAAATGGTGACGATGGTTATCGCTTTCGAACTATCTGTTAATTCTATTTTGGCAATTGTTGTGTCAAGTTCCAGTTTTTTCAGAATGGATAAACATTCCTGCGCTTTCTGCGCTTTGCCCGTTGCCGCCAATGCCATCCCTTGAGCATACGTCCAGGCAGCTACTGGATACAATAAAGTATCGTTGGGCTTTGGTTCTGTCAAAATTTTATCCCACATACCAAATTTAACCATGATAAACCAGGGCGTTGAATACAATGTCTGTGAAAACAAGCGGTCTGGTTGTGTCATAATGCCCTTATCCGCTATATACTGCGCTAAAAACTGACTGGCTTCAAGGGCTTTTTTACTGCGCCCTTCGAGCGCAGCACAGGCAGTGAGAAAATGCCAATTGTGGGGATAATAACCAAAAGGGTAAACACCTGCTACATGGCAAGCCTCTATGTACTGACTGTCTATCTGCACAGCGCGTTCATTAGCCAGTACACCTTCGTGGTAATGCCCCGTGTTGATATACGTGTGAGAAGGCATGTGTACGAGGTGCCCACTGCCAGGTATAAGTGTCCGCAATGTATTCGCATAAGGAAGGCATCGTTCAGGATTACTACTGGCTTCGGTGGCATGGATATAGAGATGAACGGCTTGAGCGTGTTTGGGGTTTTTTCTTAAAATACCTTCCAGAATGTCGATGATTTGAGGTGTCCAAGGTTGTGGCTCGCCTGTTTTAAGCCACAGATTCCAGGGGTGTAAATTCATCAGGGATTCAGCATACAAAGCAGCAATATCGTGGTCATCTGGAAATTTTTCACTTACTTTTTTAAGTTCATCTGCATAAGCGATATAAAAAGGTTTTGGGTCGTCCGTTGTGTTTTTGGGGTAACGTTTGGAGAGCGCAATAATTAAAGCATTTTCTTTTGGGCTACATTTATCGGCGCGCAATCGTGCATTGGCAATGGCTTCTTGTGCTTCTGCTAAAACATCCTTTTTCATCGTGGAATTATAGTTAGGCCCGAGCACATAAGCCAAACCCCAATAACAAGAAGCACAATCGGGGTCTTGCCGGGTCGCTTCTTTAAAAGAACGAGCCGCTTCGGCATGATTAAAACCATAAGCAAGTATCAAACCCTGGTCGAAATACTTTTGAGCAACT
>JANPIV010000082.1:0-88129 GCA_031425155.1 Saprospirales bacterium
CCGTTTTGTGCTCTTTTGTGCCTTTTGTGTTTCTATATTTCTAGAAAACTTCTATAATCCCGCTCCCATTTCCGCGTCAGTCTTCCTTCCGTCCGAATAATTTTATAATTATTTTCCTTCGCCAACCGGAATAATCTTTTACGCAGTCTTTGGGGATAAAAAGCCGTGAATACATGCCCAAAACGACTCCTGTTTTTTAGTATGCCTATTTGCCCTAAAATTTCTTGCGTAGCCGAAGCACAACGCATTCCGAAAAAGGCATAATCGTAAGGCGATATATCTAAGTAGGAGCGATGTATCCGGTGCAGTGATTCGTGTTGTTGCTGAGTAATGGGGATAAGAAAAGTCGCGGTTTTTCGGTCTGCCTTATACCTGGGTTGACCATTCATTTCTCTGGTAACAAAGACCGAATTGTGCTTCTTCCGTGGAAATATGTGCGTGCGCTTAACTACCCGTCTGAACCCATAGTCAGTGCTGTCTGCCTGAATGGTTACGTGCCCACCGTACAAACCGCCAAAATATTTGGGTTCGGTCGCTTTATGGGCCCGGAGCGGCCTGGAGCCGTAGAGAAAGTGTATTTTGATGAGGTGCGTGGTGTCCGTCTGGGCAAAAACCACTGCGGAAAGAAAAAGGCACTTTAAAGTCAGCAATATTTTCATGGGTATTGAAAACGAATATTTGGTGGCTAAACGCAGATAAACAGGTCTGGCTTGTCAAATAATAACCTAATGACCAAATTATTTCATGGAAGTGTGTATCCAGCCTAAAGTGTCTGTTCAGCGGTCTCTAAAATCAATCATTTAAAAAATTATTTCTACCCATTTCAATCTTCCCTTTTCCCTACCTTTGCCTCCCGAAATGAAAAAACGACTCCTCGTCTCCTTCACTTCGGCTATGCCGCAAACTGGTTTCCATTGAACCAGTTTGCGGCATTTTTTTAATCTCTACGTTCGCAATGAGTTAGCCAATAACTCATAACTTATAACTCATAACTACCATACGGTGCCACGCGATACTTCCATCCAATCTGTCCTCATCATCGGTTCCGGCCCTATCGTCATCGGTCAGGCCTGCGAATTCGACTATTCCGGCACCCAGGCCAGCCGCTCGCTGCGCGAAGAGGGCATTCAGGTGAGCCTCATCAACTCCAATCCGGCCACTATTATGACCGATCCGGTGACCGCCGACCACATTTATTTGTGGCCGCTTACCCCGGAGAGCATCGAGCAAATTTTGCAATTGCATCAGGACAATCCTGACCTGCCCGCCATTGATGCGGTGCTGCCGACGATGGGTGGCCAAACGGCGCTCAATCTGGCCATCGAATGCGAGAAAATGGGCATTTGGGTACAGTACGGCGTACGCATGATCGGCGTGGATACGGCGGCCATCGAACTGACCGAAAACCGCGAAAAATTCAAACAGTTAGTACTCGAACTGGGTATGCACGTCGCGCCATCGTTCATTGCCAACTCGTATCTGGAAGGCAAGGAAGCCGCGCAAAAGATCGGTTTTCCGCTGGTCATCCGTCCTTCTTACACGCTCGGTGGCACGGGCGGCGGCTTCGTGATGAAAGACGAGGATTTCGACGAAGCCCTCAAACGCGGCCTGGCCGCCTCCCCCACCCACGAGGTGCTGGTGGAAAAAGCGGTGCTGGGCTGGAAGGAATTTGAACTCGAACTGCTGCGCGATCACCTGGATAACGTGGTGATTATCTGCACGGTAGAGAACCTCGACCCGATGGGCATTCACACTGGCGATTCCATCACGGTGGCCCCGGCCATGACGCTTTCGGACACCGCTTACCAGCAAATGCGCGACGATGCCATGACCATGATGCGCGCCCTCGGCAACTTCTCCGGCGGTTGCAACGTGCAGTTTGCCCAAAACCCGGCCACCGAAGAATTGATCGCCGTGGAAATCAATCCCCGCGTGTCGCGCTCCTCCGCGCTGGCCAGCAAAGCCACGGGTTATCCGATTGCGAAAATCGCCGCCAAACTGTCCATCGGTTACTCCCTGGATGAATTGAAAAACCAGATCACCAAGACGACCTCGGCTTTTTTTGAACCAACGCTGGACTACGTAATCGTGAAAATGCCGCGCTGGAATTTTGATAAATTTCACGGGGCCGATCACCGTTTGGGGCTGCAAATGAAATCGGTTGGCGAGGTGATGGCCATCGGTCGCACATTCACGGAAGCCCTGCAAAAAGCCTGTCAGAGTCAGGAAAATAACCGCACCGGCTTGGGTGCCGACAAAAAAGAATGGCTGCGCACGGAAGATATTATGGAGCGGCTGGAAAAGGTCTCGGACGACCGTATTTACCGCGTGAAAGACGCGCTGCGGCTGGGTATTCCGTCCAAAACGGTGCAGAAATTCACTGGCATTGACCCCTGGTTTATTGGTCAGATCAAGAACTTAGTGAAACTGGAGGAACGGCTGATGCGGGTCAATGTACCGGAAGACATTCCCACCGACTTTTTTATTGAACTGAAAAAGAACGGCTATTCGGATGCGCAGATCGCCTGGCTGCTGCGGGTGGACGAGAAATTCGTGACGGCAGAGCGCAAAAAACGCAACATCCGCCGGGTGTTCAAGATGGTGGATACCTGCGCCGCCGAGTTCGAGAGTAAGACCAATTATTTCTATTCCACCTTCGATGATCGCAACGAAAGCATCATGTCGGATAAGAAAAAAATCATTGTGCTTGGTTCCGGCCCCAACCGCATCGGGCAAGGCATCGAGTTCGATTACTGCTGCGTCCACGGCATTCTGGCCATCAAAGAGGTTGGTTATGAGGCGATTATGGTAAATTGCAACCCCGAAACCGTCTCCACGGATTTTGATATTGCCGACAAACTCTACTTCGAGCCGGTGTATTGGGAGCATTTGGAAGAAATACTGGAACACGAAAAACCGGACGGCGTGATCGTGCAACTCGGCGGCCAAACCGCCCTGAAACTGGCCGAAGACCTGCACAAAAAAGGCTGGAACATCATCGGCACCAGTTACAACGATATGGACATCGCCGAAGACCGGGGCCGCTTCTCCGAACTGCTGCACGAACTGGATATTCCGTATCCGAAATTCGGCGTGGCCCTCGATGTGGATCAGGCCCTCGACGTGGCCAAACGCATCCCCTACCCGCTGCTGGTGCGCCCCAGTTACGTGCTCGGCGGTCAGCGCATGAAGATCGTCATTAATGACAATGAACTGGAACGCCAGGTGTTGAGCATTTTCAAACACCTGCCCGACAACCGGGTGCTGATTGACCAGTTCCTCGAACGCGCCAAGGAGGCCGAGGTGGACGCGATTTTCGACGGCGAGGATTTTCACATCATGGGCCTCATGGAACACATCGAACCGGCGGGTATTCACTCCGGCGACAGTAGCGCGGTGTTGCCGCATTATTCGCTCGGTCCCATCGTCGTGCAGACAATGGCCGAATACGCCGAACGCATCGCCAGGGCCTTGAATATCAAGGGATTGATCAATATTCAGTTCGCAATAAAAGACGATCAGGTGTATGTCATCGAGGCCAATCCGCGGGCTTCGCGTACCACGCCATTTATTGCCAAAGCCTACGGCGTACCGTACCTGAATATCGCCACCAAGATCATGCTCGGTACCCACAAACTCCGCGACTTCGAGATCGTGCATCAGTTGAAAGGTTATGCGATCAAAATTCCGGTGTTCAGTTTCGATAAATTCCAGAATGTGGACAAACGACTGGGGCCGGAAATGAAAAGTACGGGCGAGGCGATCTACTTTATCAAGGATTTGAAGGACCCGTATTTCCGGGAATTGGAGCGGAACCGGAGTATGTATTTGTATAATTGAGTATTTTTGCTAAAAATCAGGCAACTATGAGCGCACTCATCAAGAATCTTCATATTAAAAACTTCAAGTCGGTGCGTGACCTGTCGCTGGACTGCGACCGGATCAATATCTTTATTGGCAAGCCGAATGCGGGAAAGTCTAATATTTTGGAGGCGATTTCGCTATTGGGGGTTAGCTATCTAAATGATCGTGCTTCTAATAAATTTCTTGAAACTATTGTAAGATACAAATCTTTAATTCACTTGTTCAATAATTTCAATTTTCGCACTCCGATAGAGATTAATGCTGACAATGAAATAACTGCAACCTTAGCAGAGGCAAATAAAGTTGATTATAATTATGATTTTTCTATATCCTCATCGCTACCAACTATAGAGGACAACAAAAAAAAGAGGTTTGCAGATACTATGCCCTCGCTTGAGATGAAAATATTTTCGGATGGCAGGTTACACGGTTCAGATACGAAAGATGCAAACCCTAGGCCCAGCCCTGTCAAAAGATATGAATTTCATGGGCTATTGGAAAGTACAAAAAATGGCTTTAACCTTCAACCGCCTCATGGAGATAATTTCTATTCGATTGTAGAAGGTTATCCAGAACTCAGATCTGAAATACAAGATTTTTTAAGGCCCAATGGTTTGGAATTACTGCTTGATATAGAAAGCCAACGAATAACTATAATGCAAAAACAGGAAGATTCTTTTATCAGTTTCCCGCTTCAACTTGTTCCCGATACCTTCCAACGCTATATCTTCTACCTCGCGGCCATCATGTCTAATCAAGATTCGGTACTACTTTTTGAAGAACCGGAATCACACTCTTATCCACCATACATTTATCAACTAGCTCAGAAAATTATTCAAGATGAACAAAATAACCAGTATTTTTTGACCACGCACAATCCTTACTTATTAACTCCCATTTTAGAAGAAACAAAGGATGTCGCTCTGTTTGTAACTTGGTTTGAAGACTACCAAACCCATGCCCGACGGCTCTCTGAAGACGAAATCCGGGAAGTGTTGAATGACGGGCTGGATGTGTTTCTTAATTTGAAGCATTTTGTGCCGGCATGAGCAACAATCAAATTATCCCGGAATGCTGGGCCGACACTTTGTTGATAGAAATTTTAGGTTTTGAAAATGTCAATCACCAAGGCGGCATTGGTAAAGTGCTGAAAATTTTTGATAAAAATTTCAAAAACCGTTCAGCAGTTGGCATTATAGACAACGATAAAGTAAAGCCAAAAGATTTAGATATGTATGTACAGGCAGACTTGCAAGAAAAAATCCAGAAATTAACCAAACCCGGCAGTCGACATATTATGCTGGTAATTTGCCCGGCCTTTGAAGACTGGGTATTCGGAAATGCTGAAGCAGTAAAAGTTGACCCAAGCAAGTATGGCTTTCGCACTCGAAATTATTTCAGAGATATTTGCAAAAGCGAAAATGCAAGTGAAAACCAGCAGTTGAAGCAATTTCTCAACACCTTAAAACAGAAAAGAGCCCCCGGTTTCACCCAACTCAAAACCTGGATTTGCGAAGGCGCAGGCATTGATGAAGGCGATATTTAAATCACTTGACCACCTATTTTCATGCGAAACCACCGGTTGGCATATTTTTTCTTACTCTTACTCCCCTTTTCGCAGATGAATGCCCAAGCTATGCTGCGACAGGGAACGGTGCAGTATCGTATGTCCAGCACCAGTTCGTCTGGTATAGCAGATACGGTTAGTTTACGAATACTTTTCTCCCCCGATGCAGCCGTTTGGTCCAGAACCAGCCCGCAAGAACCCGGGTCTGGTGAGTTTTTGGTCTTAAATTATCAACTCGGCCAAAGCCAGGGATTTGTGTACTTTGATGGCGATACCATACCAACTGCCTTGCAGGATATTAATCCCATTGCAAAACGCTACAACCTGAAACTTTCAGATACTGGCCGAAAAACGATTCTGGGTTACTCCTGTACGCATTTTGTATGTACGCCCAGGGGCCGTAATAAAAAAGCCAATTCCATCAGTGGATGGATGACCGACCGGATCAAGACCAAAGCCGTGCCTATCATGGATTTATACAATCAATTGCCGGGTTTTCCGCTGGAAGTAAGTGTACATGATAATCGTTCCGGGAAAATAATTCTGCTGGAAGCGAATCAGATTAGTAAATTGGATACGAGTTTGCTACAGACGTATCAGGCTTATCTGGGGTGGACGGCAACACCCAGACCAGACCCTGTTCAGCAAGCCGCTCAGGCTTTTTACAATGATACTACGGTGCGTTTGGAAATACCGATCCCCTCGGATTGGACTATTGTAGAGCACACTGCGCGGGATATTTACTTGCGCCATGATGGTTTGAAAGCAACGGCAAGACTCCGACGCAAGCTACCCAAAAATACAGAAGATATAGAATTACAATTAGAAAAACTAGTTGTTCAAAGCGGCAGTTACTTGCAGGAGGTGCTGCGTCTTCCCGTTCCGACATTGGAAGTGTCGTCTTTTCGCGGGCAGCCTTCTCTTCAACGAACCTGGCGTTATTCCAATGCAAAAAACTATTTATTCCGTGACTATTTTAATGGCCGAAATCCCTACGACTATTTTCCTTTAGCCGATCTGGTAGAAATACAACGGGCGT
The DNA here is from genome assembly GCA_031425155.1 of Saprospirales bacterium. Taxonomy (GTDB): domain Bacteria; phylum Bacteroidota; class Bacteroidia; order Chitinophagales; family Saprospiraceae; genus M3007. The sequence continues at coordinate 6,471 of JANPIV010000082.1, forward strand.
TTTTAATGCAGGATATATTGTATGAATTACAGATAAAAACGGTACCAGGCAACTATACACTGGTGATGCAAGCGGTGAATGCTATGCTGGAACAGGCGGTGCTACTAGATTAATAATCATCCCTTTTGACTACTATGCAATTTTTCAAATAAAACACCTACCTCTATTAAAATTCACTATGAATTTTCTGAGAATCATCACCGTCCTCAACTGGATCGTCATCGCTTTTGTCGCTTATCTGGTCATTGCCGAAACCCTTTTTCCCGCCAAAGGTGGCGACGCAGCCGGAAGAGGCATGGGCCAGGCCATTTATTACCTGGCCATTATCGCTTTGGTGATCCTGCTCGGCCTGAATTTATTACCCTATAAATGGGCGAAGTATACTGCTTTCGGACTGGTGGCGGTACCCATTTTATATATACAGATCAACCCTATTTGGCGAGACTGGAGACGGAATGTGGCTTACGAGATAGAAGAGGCCAAACCCATTTTTCCAGATAAAGAACGCGACCAGATAGCCAGAGCCGTCCGGGAAGGCCAGCCGGACAAATTAAAAACCCTGCTCCAGACACCCATCCCGCGACTCCATGAGGGAGGTGAATTACTTGCCTATGCTATCATGGAAGCGGGTTCTACCAGTTACAAACCAGCGGAAAAACTAGAGTGCGTGCGGCTGCTGTTCGAGGCGGGCGCACAGTTGGATAGTGCGGACACGGATGATGTGCCCATTCACATGGCGGTCGCCAGCTCAGGCAACGCATCACTGCTCCGCCTGCTGCTCGAACAGGGTGCTGACGCGAATGCCTACCAGCCTAATTTCAAACGCCCAATCATCTTCGAGGCCATAAACTCCTATCAAACGCCGGAGGCCTCTGTCCGTGCCTTACTTGAATTCGGCGCTGACCCCAACGCCACAGCTGTTGAGGACGATGAGCAAGGCCCAATTTCGGCACTCTGGTGGGCCGCTCAAACAGGACGCTGGAGCTCCTGTACGGCCCTGCTTGAAAAAGGGGCAAATCCCGATTTCAAAACGGCGGACGGCACTACTTTTCGCAGCTATGTCGTAGAGCAGGAAAAAGATTTTCATCCCGGCGGCTATGCGACCCAGGAGGATTTTGACAGATTCAAAAGGGCATTGGCCGCATCAGAAAAGTAAATAATGCGAATCATGGGTTAAGGATGAGTGTTGGTTCTCAGGCTTTTTGGTAACCAGACCTTCCAGGTTTTTGAAACCTGGAAGGTCTAAGTGCTTGGCATTCAGTTGCTTACTTAATCGAACCCATGATTCGCATAAATAATGCGAATCATAAGTTATTCAAACAGCCTCTTATCCAGGCTCCAGTTACCGCCGCCCATCGTCAGGTAAACGATGGCCAGCAATACAAACATAAAAGGATGCTGGTCATTGTACCATATTATGCCGTGACCAACAAAGAAGGCTATATATGCCGAAACGCCCAGTAAAACGAAAGCCGCCAGCCGGGTGAACAACCCCAGTGCCAGCAACAGGCCACTGATAAGTTCCGTGCTTTTCCCGAAATATACCCAGGTGCTTCCGCCTGTATGTTTAAACACGTCCCATTCCAAATAGCCCTGCATGGTTTCAGCATCGAATACTTCCCAACCGTGATACACCATAAAGAGTCCGGTGATGACCCGCACAATGGTCAGGCCGAGGTCTTGATTTAAAGGGGCAGAAGATAGAAGTTTGTTCATGGTACATTAAAATTAAGAGGGTTTTTACAACGTAGGTACGAGGTTCAGAATTTCAGGAGTCTGCACCTACCTTATTTTATAAGCATACACACTCGCCCCATTTCCCACCACCAACACCTGCTGACCTGCCTGCCGGAACACATCCGTCATCACAAACGGCGTAGTACCCGCCAGGGGAAAATCCGGGTGCAGATGTCCACGCCCGTCCAGCAAAAATATCTGTCGTTTGGTCCGGTCGAGCGTGCCCAGCCGCTGTCCCGCCACCTCGAACAAAGTGTCCTGCCCGATGGGTAAAGGAGTAGCAAAAAGGCCTTTTAACGTAGTCCCTTCGTAGCCAACCACCCGCACTGCGCTATCCTGCAAGGCAATATATTCAAATCGTGCATCGCCTGTCAGTGGCAGGAATGCGCCTTTAACGGGCGTTTTTTGAGCACCTTTACTGATCTGTGCAGCAAAAGGTGCTCCGGCAAAGTTGCAGCCGACCGCTTTTCCAGCCGTATTGATAGCAATAATACGCGGCGATTTAGAAATGGCATCGCCTTGCAGCGGCCCGGCAAAGCGACCGGCCAACTGCAAAGCCGGGAAACGCAGTACGCCATCCCGCCCATAGACCGATAGTTTGCCCTGGTCATTGAGGGCCGCCAAATAATCCTTATCGTCCCGTTGACAATGCAGGAGAGGCTGCGTCACCACCCCTACCCCAGCCTGCGGATTCCACCCTGCCAATGGACGACCAAACTGATCGTATCCATACAAATTACCGTTCGCACAAGCCACAAAATAGAAGTAGTGCTGGCTTTTATCAAAATCAACGGCGATGACGCCATTGGTAGCGGAAGACTGCAATTTCAGGGGAAAGCCCTCCACATCGTGGCCTTCATCGTCCACCAGCCAAAGATGCGTAGCGGTATTGAACAAATAGCAATTGCTTTTATTTGCCTGAAAATCAATACCTTGTACTGCTCCGAGAATTCGATCCGCCAGCGTACGCCGCCAGCGCACCACACCGCCCGCATCCAGCCGGTAAAGCTGATTGTTTGCATCCTGCACCAAAATAGCCGTCTCTCCCGCAGCACTGCGCGCCGGAATCACAAAAGGCACTGTCACCGCGTCGGCGGCCAAAGCGGTTTTCCACAAAATAGCCGTGGTAGGCACGGCGCCCGCCTGCGATTGACTGGCTACTTGCAGCGTCAAACCATTGCCCGGCCCGGGGGATATATCGAAGCCAAAAAAGCCAATTTGCCCGGCGATGGCCATGTCGTCGGCTTCTACCGGCAAGGCACCAGGAGAAAAGAGGTTTTTCAATAAGGTATTCAAATAGGCCGCGTTTAGGAATAACAAGGCGTGGCTCCTGGCAGGCACTTTTTGTTGCCATTGCAAAAAATCGGCATTATTGGCCAAAGTCTGATTGACCGTATATTTGTCAATCCACAGCTCCAGTGCGGATCGGTTACCGGCAAATACCACATAATTGCCCACTAGGGCCGCTACCGGATTACGGAAACCCGTATCGTCGCCGAGCAATGGCTGTAGTGCAGATTGGCTCAGAAACTGGAAAATCTCGAAAGCCTGGTAACGACTCGTCTGCGGCAGCGAACCATTTTGCCGGGCGTACGCCCGCAACTGCTCCGTAGCCACGGCCGTATCGCGTGCGCCGAGTACGATAAAACGGTCGTCCTGCATGGCCGAAGAGAAGGGTTCCGTGATCACATAAGCGGCTTCCTGCCCCGCCCAGGGTAAGATAAACTGCTCAAATTCAGACGTTTGCTCCGAGGTAATATTGGCGAAAAAAGGCCGTCGGTTGCTAAAACCAGCCCAGGCCAAAAAAGCGGTATTGGCTGGTAAAATGGAAAAAATCGCCCCCCGATTCTGTGTGCCAAACCCATCCAGGTGGCTTAAAAAACCGGAACTTTCTGCCAGTGTCGATATTTTGCTGCCAGCAAAGGCTATGCCCAGCCAGGTAATATTGCGCTCGAGCAAAGCGGGCAGTTGCAGCCAGCCAGCCGCCAGTTGAGCACTATACCGGCTGGCCAACACAGCCGGATGAAGCTGGATTTTCAGGGGAGCATCCGCCGCAAGCTGGCGGGCATATTTTCTTTCCGTCCACCAGCTGGTGCCGGTTTCCAGTTGCGCCAGCGCATCTTCTACCAAATAAGAGAAACGGGAAAAAAGCAGCATACTGCCCGACTGCGCCACTACCATACGTTTGCCATCGGCAAAATAGGCGGTAAAAATCTGCTGATCGTGAAAAACAGACGGAAAAAACTTTTTCACTTCGGGCGAAGTAGCCAGGATTTGTGGCAGATCGAACGGGGCGGCATTTTCCAGCACAAACAAGGCATGGAGACTATCGGCCGGGATCAATGAGAAAGCCACGAGCAGGCGCTGACCGACGAAAGCGGTTTTCCAGGCGGCATCGTGCCGGAAAATCCGTTCGGTAGCCGTCACGTCGGGAAGGAAAGCGCGGAACAGGCTGGTTTTGGAAAATTCCTTCCACGCCGGATTGGGAGATTGGGCTATCACCTGCAAACCCTGGGCTAAGCCATTGAATTCCAATGTAATAGATATTTGTTCGGGAAGAGCCTCATAAGCACCCGACTGCCCTTTGCGCAGCAGAAAATACAAGCACAACAAAGCAAAAACGGTTATCAGTAACCAACCGATCTGACGACGACGCACAGCAGAAATGCTCATTGGGTTCAAAAATTTAGCAGCGAAATAGGGTAATTTTCAGGAAACTTGCCCCGATTTTTTCTGAAGCAGTGCAAAAAAGCACTAAACAATCCAGACACCGCACTACTTTTGGCTTTATTCCATTTTTACTTTGCCGCAGCCTCGATCACTTTTTGTTTTCTACGGACTTTGGTACACTGTAAATTAAGTTGATTTGAGTATTTGAAGATTCGAGTATTCGATCAATTACCTGATTATCAAGTACTTTGATCAAATACTTACATCCTCAAGAAATTTATATTACAGTGTATTTGGGAACGTGTAGAGAATAAGTTATTAATTGTGTCTTCGTGTTGAGTTGTCATGTCGTAGAGAAACGGAGACATCCACACAAGCCCGGTGATCAGATAGGCCTTCATTAGGAAATTCGAGATTACCTGGCTTGTGTGGATGTCTTCACTCCGTTACGACATGACAAATAAGAAAAACGAAACTTCACAAATTATTTTTTACACATTCCTTGGCAGATAAAAGGACGTTTTTTCATATTCTCAACAACCTCAACATTTTTCAATGTCGGAAAAATTTATTCGTCTGGCTGCCCTGCTTGGCACGGCTGCTGTGGCCATCGGAGCCTTTGGCGCACACGGCTTAAAAGGCCTTTTTGAACGTCAGCAGATCAATGCTACTCCCCTGCTGCATACCTACGAGACGGGTGTACAGTATCACTTTTACCATACGCTGGCCATCGGGCTGGTGGGATTGCTATTAGCTCATCGGCCAGAAAACAAATGGCTCGCCCGGGCAGGCTGGCTTTTCTTCGCGGGTATTATTTGCTTCTCCGGCTCCCTGTATTTGTTGGCGACCCAGTCGGTTTTGCCCTTTTCCGTGCGCTGGGCAGGCCCGGTGACACCCTTGGGCGGTCTCTTTTTTATAGCTGGCTGGCTGGCACTTTTTGCCGGTACGCGCCAGTGGAAAGGATAATACGCGCAAAGAAATAAGGCCATCCCGAACGAGTCGGAATGGCCTCCATCATCTACGTAAAAACGTTACTTTTTAATTAACGCAAAACCACCAGTCTGCGTACGTCGCGTCCCTGGCCACTTTGCAAAACGACGAAATAAAGGCCATTGCCCAGCCCGTTCACCGGCACTTCGGTCACCGTTTCGCCTGCCGGAAACTGTACCCCATTCTGGCTATATACCTGACGGCCAGCGGGGTCAATAATCTGGATGTTGGCTTCCAGTCCATTATCGGCATTGACAGCCAAACGGAAAGTGCTACCACTCTGTACGGGGTTGGGAGATACCTGCCAGGCCGACAAACCAGCAATATCATGCGTGGCACTGGTAGCGGGTGTCACAAAAGAAAACTGCCGGGGAGTGGCACAAGTCACGTAAACATTGAACGGACGTACCCGCCAGAAGTATTTCTTGTTCGCCTGTAAATTGGTCAGTAATTTGGACGTGCCCGTCAGTATGAACGTCTGGGTATTAGCCGTCGCATACGCATTGGTAATATCTATTTCCAACAGGTAGTGCGTAGCCCCGGTTACGGGATTCCACTCCAGCAACACTTGGTTGTAAGCAGCGACCGTGTCCAGGTTGGCCGGTGCGGTCAGCAGGCTGACCGGTGTGTTGATTTCCTCTGCCTCTGGCTGAAAAGAATTGTCCAGATAATTACGCGAAGCCGAATTCCGATCCACCAGAATGACCGATTGTTGTTGCGCCGTAAAAGCATAGTTGGCACAGTTGGAAAAATAACTCATAAAGTTGTTTTCCATCGGATTTACGACCGTACCAAGCGGGTCTTTAGCCCCCGCATTGTAGGCACCGCAGCCGCTCTGTTCAAAGCCAAAATTATAATCGGGCGGCGTGTCGCAGATCTCATCGGCTGAGCTGGTACAATTGGAACCATTTTGCCGCTCCGTGGTGACCCCGCCGCCATCGGGTGCAAAGACCGGGGCTACTGGCCAGGTAGGATCATCGGGACCAAACGGGTCATTTTCGTAGCCAAAGAACGTGTGGTTCAGGCTGAAAAAGTGGCCTACTTCGTGCGCCAACGTATTATTGGTGGCGTTGCCGTTCACCCGATCTTTGCGGGTTACGATCCAGTCCCGTTGCGTACTGTAGTAGGCCAGCGTAACGCCAGGCTGCCCGTTGCCGGAAGTAGCATCATTGACGACATACACATTCAGCGCATTGGCATGACGCTTGTTTTGCATGAGTGCGGTGTTGCTTTGATCGTCATAGACCCCGTCATTGCTGATGGAATAATCGAACAAACCCTGAATGGGATGCGGGCGCAGATAGAAACGAATGTCCATGGGCGCGTAAGCTTCATTCAGTTGGCACAACTGATCCAGCACGAGCCGTTCCTTGTGGCGTCCACTACCTTCGGCATTGGCTACCAGGTGAAAAAAGATCGGCACATATTGTATGGCATTCCGGTCAGCGACCTGACCGGACTCTATAGTGGCAATATTTTCGCGCAAACGTGGGCGCGAGGCCAGCTGATCGTCAATGGTCGTACCGCAAGTACCCGGCGACTGCTGCGCAAACACGGAAGTGCCAAGAAGCAGGCCAGCAGCCAGCGTAAATATGATTTTTTTCATCGTATCGAAAGTATTTAAAAAAGCGATGGTTAGGCTTCGCTCCGCAAAAGTAAGGAACAAAACTTTTGTCTTAAGTCAACAGCCGACATTTCAAAGACATTTTGCAACCTTTGGCTGCGAAAGCCGTCTGTCGTTAGATAATTACTCATAGTTGCCGCCGGGTCGGCGTCTGCCGAAAAATGAACTCCATGCTCTAAATGTGTGTTAACTTTGCAATAATTCTGTAAAGCAGCCCTTTAAAGGCTATTAACAGAATAATATTGCACGTAACTTTGTAAAGTGGTATCTTGCAACATTAATTGAAGATAATCCCTACAACCGCTTTCAAAATTCGGAATTAAATTCTGCAACCATGTTTAGACTGAAATCATTGGCCATATATTTCGCTTTTTTCTTCACTTTCTTTTCATCTCCCGCATTTGTCTCCGGACAGACCACTGCGGCGGTGCCCACCATTTTTGGGCGTTTGACCGAGCAGGAAGGAGCCAAGATCACGTTGGAAACGGATATTACTTCCATCATAGAGAACCGAAAAACCGAGACTTATTTTCCGGCTTTGCTCACTATGGAAGATGGTAAGACCTACCGGATCGAGGTGAAACCACGCGGAAAATACCGCCGGAAAATTTCTGAAATTCCGCCCCTCAAATTAAAATTCAAGAAAAAACTGCTGGTGGCTGATGGGCTGGATACCCTCAACGAGATCAAACTGGTACTGCCCACGATTGACAATGCGCAAGGCGACGAGCTCATTGTTAAAGAGTATCTGGCCTACCGCATGTTCGAGCGGATGGGCACCGCCTGCGTACGGGCCAGGCTTATCCGCCTGACTCTCCGCGATACCCACGTGGAAAAATCCAAACGGAGTGTGCTCGCCATCCTGGTGGAAGACGAAGAAGAGACGGTCGCGCGCCTGAATGGCAAACTGGTGGAACAATATGGCCTGCCCGCCGATAGTATGCTCATGGATCAGGCCGGTTTGGTGGCGATGTTTGAATATATGGTGGGCAATACCGACTGGGATATTTCGATGATGCGCAACGTCCGCCTCATTCAGGCCGGTGAATCGGGCAAGGTCTGCGTGGTCCCCTACGATTTTGATTTTTCCGGTTTCGTGAGCGCGCCTTATGCCAGTCCTTCCTCGGAAAGTGGCCTGCGCACCGTCCGCGACCGTTTTTTGATGGCCAATGGTGTTGCGCCCGAAGCCCTGAAACGGGCCGTACAAATGCTGCGGGCCAACAAAAAAGACTTTTACGACATCTGCCGTTCCAAATACGTCAGCAAGACCACCGCTGCCGATATGATTGCCTACCTCGAAACTTTTTACAACGCGGTAGAGTTGAAAGACGAAGTGCCGGTCACCTTACGGATGCCGACCGACTGACTGTCCATATTTCAGCAACGCTGGAAAAAAATATAGGTTGGTAAAATCATTGGGAAACCATAGTTTTGCGCCGCCACAATCGGAGGAGTGCCAGAGTGGTTTAATGGAGCGGTCTTGAAAACCGTCGTACTGAAAGGTACCGGGAGTTCGAATCTCTCCTCCTCCGCATTTTTTTCTTAGGGAATACACATCCTGTATGTGTGTTCCCTAATTTTTTTTGGATATTCGCCAGGGCTACCAACAAAATTGCCGTCCACTACTTTTTCTATGAAACAAGCCATCTTCTTCTTTCTACTGGCCATTTGTCTGACGCCCGCCGCCTTTGCCCAAACCGCTGCTCTGCAAGTAAAAACCGCTAATGGTACTCTGGAAGGCGTAGCCGAATCCGGCATCCGCAGCTTCAAGGGGGTGCCCTTTGCTGCCCCGCCCGTGGGCGATTTGCGCTGGCGCGAACCACAACCCGCCAGGAACTGGACAGGCATCCGCAAAGCCGACAAGTTTGGCCCACGGGCTATGCAACGGGCCATTTTCGGCGACATGGCTTTTCGCTCCGATGGGGTAAGTGAAGATTGTCTTTATCTGAATATTTGGACGCCCGCGCGTTCTGCCACCGATCAACTGCCGGTGCTGGTCTATTTCTACGGCGGTGGCCTGATGGCGGGCGATGGCTCCGAACCACGGTACGATGGCGAGAGCATGGCCCGCCAGGGCATCGTGGCGGTGACCGTCAATTATCGCCTGAATATTTTTGGCTTTATGGCCCATCCCGAACTCACCAAAGAGTCGCCCCACCACGCCTCCGGCAACTATGGACTCCTGGATCAGGCTGCGGCCCTGCAATGGGTCAATAAAAACATTGCGGCTTTTGGCGGCGATCCCAAGCGGGTCACTATTGCTGGCGAATCAGCGGGTTCTATGTCAGTGAGTGCGCAGATGTTGTCGCCCTTATCCAAAAATCTGATTGCCGGGGCCATCGGCGAAAGCGGCTCGGTGTTGGGTACACTGCCACCCGTTCCATTGGCAGAGGGAGAGCAAAACGGCGTAAAATTCGCCGAACTGGCCGGGGCTAAATCGCTGTCAGCCTTACGCCAACTATCAGCGGAAAAACTATTGGAAGTCGCCACCAACCACGAATGGGAATTCTTCAAACCTACGGTGGATGGTTATTTCTTCCCCCAATCGCCATTGGACATTTATATGGCTGGCCAACAAGCCAAAGTGCCACTATTGGTGGGCTGGAACTCAGAAGAGTCTAATTATCGGGCGATATTAGGCAGCGATGCGCCTACCACAGAGAACTTTACCAAAGCCGTGCAAAAATTATACGGCGATCAGGCCACCGAACTATTAAAACGCTATAATCCGGCTTCCGATCAGGAAGTCATGCAAGCCGCCACCGATCTGGCCGGTGACCGTTTTATTGGTTTTAGTACCTGGCGTTGGTCGGATATACACGCTAAAAACGCAGGCAAACCAGTGTATCGCTACCTCTACGCTCGTCCGCGGCCATTCATGCGCTCCGAAATGGGCAACGCCGTAGCGGGTCTGGCCGGAGGCATTATCAGAGATTCTACTGCTAAAAAAGCACCCTCTGCCACTGGCGCGGTTCACTCGGCGGAAATAGAATATGCGCTGGGTAATCTGCCTACCAATCGCGTATTCGATTGGCAGCCAGAAGATTACAAAGTGTCGGAGATCATGCAGGCTTTCTTTACCAACTTTATCAAAACCGGCGACCCGAACGGATTGGGCGTACCGACTTGGCCCGTAGTGAAAAGTGGTGTCGCTGCTCCGGTAATGATTATTGATGTGAACACCAGGGTGGAAACCGAGACGGGCCGGGCGCGGTACTTGTTTTTGGAAGGGATGGGGAAAAAGTAATTTATCCTACCTCTTCTATTAATCTGATAAGAATAGGCCTCATCAACAGGGTACCAGCCTGGACACCGAGCGAATTCGACCCCGTATCCGGCAGGAGGAGCACTCCATTTCACTCGTCAGTTTGGACGCCGACATGTCCGGCTGAGAGGGGTCTGTTGGAAAAGAAGCGATGCCTGTGTTTTTCATGATAATCTCGCTATTGATGTGAAAAGAGCGAAATTACCACATAGACAATTTCGGGCATTTTTTTCGATAAAAAGCGGGTAGGTTCAGCTGGAGAGCATAAGCCACTCAGGCAAAAGTGATGATCACATTGCCCGTTTTTTGACCGCTGGCCACGTATTCGTACGCCTCCCTGATTTTTTCCAGAGGGTATTTCCGATCTATCACCGGTTTGAATTTTTCTTTGTCCAACAGGTTTTGCATAAAAAGCAAACTCCTTTTGATGTTGGAGGGAAATGGAAATATAACCTTTTTGCCACCCAATATTTTGGTGATTAGTGGCAAATACAGGTTTTCTCCGTTAGGTCCCAGCTCGGTCGAAATATAAATACCGCCCGGTTGCAGCAAGGGTTTGCATTTGGCGAAGGTGCTTTTGCCAACGGCATCAAACACGAAATCAAACTTTTCTACCTGGTTGGTAAAGTCTTCTTTTTGGTAATCAATAACTTGGTCGGCACCCAAAGCTGTCACGAGTGCTACGTTTTTGGTATTGCAAACGGCCACCACCTGAATACCCAGGTATTTCAGGATTTGCACCGCTGCCGAACCGATGGCACCGGTCGCCCCATTGACGAGCACTTTGTGTCCGGCTTTCAGCTGCACTTTATTGATGAAATTATAGGCATAATGCGCTCCTTCCGCACTGGCGGCAGCCTGTTCGTAAGTGATGTTTTCCGGCATTTTCAATACCGCTTCATTTTCCGGCAGGGTCAGGTATTGGGCATGCGAGGCCAAGCCGTTGTCATTAAAACCCCACACCTTGTCGCCTACCTGGAAGGCAGTTACACTTTTGCCGACCGCCATGATCTCCCCGGCAAAGTCGGTACCCGGGGTGGACGATGTAGGCCGGGGAAAGCCCGTAAAAAATTTTATCACAAAAGGTTTCCCCCAAAGTATTCCGCAATCCGTCCGATTGACTGTTGCGGCATGAACCCGTACTAATATTTCATTTTCTTTGGGGCTGGGCGTTTCCGCCTCTTCGATGCTGAGCACCTCGGGTGGGCCGTATTTTGAACGAATGGCTGCCTTCATATTTTTTTTAGAAAATAGAATGGAAAGGCCAGTTACACCAGTTTCTTTCATTTTTTCAAAATTTGGAAATGAATTGATGGTGCAAAGAAAGCCCCCTTCCCAAATGGGTTCATTGACTTTGGTTAAGAACCGTAGTAACCCTCTTACTCATTTACTTAAGATAATCAATTGGATATAAGAGATTATCTCGGAAAACAATCTTATATCTTTGCGCTTTGAACACACAAACTATGAAACAGACCCTTTTTGCCCTACTACTTCTGGCGTTCCTTGCCGCCTGCAAAAACGACTCCGGTGTCCAGGAAATCCGCGACGACGGCCCCAACGCCAGCATGGTGCGCAACCCCGCCAGTGCCGACTTACCCACCGATACCAATCAACTTGCCCGTATTGTCTATGAGGAAACCGAGTTCGATTTTGGCGAAGCCAAAGAGGGCGATATAGTGGAGCACAGTTTCAAATTCACCAATGTTGGCAAAGTGCCCCTGATTATTTCCGGGGCGCGCTCGTCCTGCGGCTGTACGGTGCCGAAATGGCCGGAAGAGCCCATTCCGCCCGGCGGCACCGGCGAGATTTCTGCCAAGTTTAATACGGAAGGCAAGGAAAACGGGCAGCGTAAAATGATCAAAGTAACCGCCAACACCTACCCGAATGAGACATCGGTGACGCTGAGTGGCGTGGTGAAGCCGAAGGGGTAACCAGAGGTCGAAATTTATTTCGACTAGTAGCCGCTATGGATTTATAGCGGAATAAATTCCGCGCTCCAATTCCTTCTGCACCGCTTCCGCGGCTTCCCTTCCTTCGGCGATGGCCCACACCACCAGCGATTGGCCGCGCCGCACATCGCCCGCTACAAACACGCGGGGCTGCTCGGTGCGGTAGTTTTCGGTAGCGATAAGGCCTCGTGCATCCAGCGAAAGACCGAGTTGCGCCCACAGTGGGCCGGGCGTAGCACCTTGATAACCAATGGCAATCAAGGCCAGATCGCAGGGCAATTCGCGTTCGCTGCCCGGTACTTCCTGGAAACTATAACGTCCCGTGGTAGCGTCTTTTTCCCAGGCCAGATCGCTGACCAGCAAGCCTTTCACCCTACCCTCGGCATCCGCCACGAAGGCTTTAGTCTGGATTTCCCAGGCGCGGGCGCAGCCTTCTTCATGCGAGGATGAGGTCAACAGCACCGTTGGCAAGAGTGGCCAGGGCGTATCCTCTGGCCGGGATTCGGGTGGGCGCATCCGGTACTGAAACTGGGATACATGCACGGCACCCTGCCGGTTGGCCGTGCCCACGCAGTCCGACCCCGTATCGCCGCCACCGATGACGATGACGTGTTTACCATTGGCCAATAAAGGCTGTTCCTCTGGCAACAGTGGTTCGCCCGCTACCCGCCGATTATTCTGCGTCAAATAGTCCATTGCGTAGTGGATGCCCGGCAACTCACGACCCGGAATATCCAGATCGCGGGGCTGCGCCGCACCGGCACACACCAGCACGGCATCGAAATTGGCCAGCAGTTCCGTGCCTTCGATGGATTTTCCTATTTCTACATTACATTGAAAATCAATACCTTCGGCGGCCAGCAGTGCCACGCGCCGCTCGATCACCCATTTTTCCAGTTTAAAATCCGGAATACCGTAGCGGAGCAAACCGCCCGGCTGTGCGTCTTTTTCAAACACGGTCACCGTATGTCCGGCTTGGTTCAGTTGGTCGGCAGCGGCCAACCCCGCCGGGCCGGAACCGATGATGGCCACCTTACGCCCGGTACGCAACACGGGCTTCTGCGGCTGCACCCAATCCTGTTCAAACGCCATTTCAGCAATCGTCCGCTCAATATGTTCGATGGTCACTGGCAATTGGTGGAGACTGAGTACGCAGGCATTTTCGCAGGGCGCAGGACAAATGCGCCCTGTAAATTCCGGGAAATTATTGGTGCGCCGCAATAGCCGGAAAGCCTGTTGCCAATCCTGCCGATTCACCGCGTCGTTGAAGTCGGGAATCAGATTGCCGAGCGGACAACCCTGGTGGCAGAACGGCACTCCGCAACCCATACAGCGGGCCGCCTGTTGTTGGGTCTGTTCCAGACTGATCGTCGTCTCATCCACCACATCGCGGAAGTCGCGCAGGCGTTCCGGCACGGGCCGATAAGCGGGCGTGTGGCGGGGGTATTTTAGAAAGCCTCTGGCGTCGGACATGGTCGTTTTTAATGTGGTCAATGATTGAAAATGTGGTCAATGGGCGGTTTGTCGCGGAACACGCCGCTCTTGTCATCCTGTCAGGACCCGTCCACATTGCGGAACACGCTTCGTTTGTCATTTCGTAGGAATCCGTCCACGTTATAAGCGTGTTCTACGACGTGGACGGATTCCGACAGAAAGACAAAAAGCGGCATACTCCAAACACCTCACGGTGCTTCCACTAATTGCGTTTGCAAAACACGCGATCCATTCATCCCATTCACTTTCCCGTTCTTTTCCGCCGGTTTCCCATTCTTTTTCAACAAAACCGCTTTGTATTCGCGCGGCATAACTTTTCTAAAAAATGCCTGATTGGCCTGCCAGTTTTCCAGTAAAGTCGCTGCAAAAGGGCTGTCCGTATAAGCCAAATGCCGACTGATCAATTCCTGAATTTGCGCTAATTCCGTCGCGTTGGGTATCTCGATCTCTACGTCGGCGGTATTACATTGGTCCCCAAAAATAGCGGTCGGATCGTAGGCAAAGGCCACGCCGCCAGTCATGCCCGCCGCGAAATTGCGCCCCACGGCACCCAACACCAACACGAGGCCGCCGGTCATATATTCGCAGCCATGATCGCCCACGCCTTCCACTACGGCTGTGGCTCCGCTGTTGCGCACCGCGAAACGTTCGCCCGACCGACCGTTCAAAAACACTTCGCCGGAGGTGGCCCCCATCAGGGCAACGTTGCCGATCAGGATATTTTCGGCGGCGACAAAGGTGGCTTCCCGATGCGGACGAATGATCAGCCGCGCCCCGCTGAGGCCCTTTCCAAAATAATCATTGGCCTCGCCTTCCAGGAAAAACTGCAAACCTTTGGCCCCGAAAGCACCGAAACTCTGCCCGGCAGAACCCGTGAAATGCCATTGCAGGCAGCCATCGGGCAGACCCGCACCGCGCCACTGACGACTGATTTCGGCAGATAAATAGGCCCCCACCGCCCGATCCGTGTTGTGAATGGGGCTGGCGGATTGAAAAGGCTGCGCGAAATGCAAGGCGTCGTAGGCTTCTTCCAGCAGTTTTTTATCCAAAAGCCCTTCCAGCAGCACCTCCGATTGGCGGGCAACGACCGGCGTGAATATGCCATCTTTTGTAGAAAAATGCGGCTGCGTTTCTTTGTACAGCAAGGCATTCAAGTCGAGCGAACGCGCTTTGCCCGGCGGCAAATCGTTGCGCACTTTTAGCATTTCCACATGGCCCACCATGTCAGCTACGGTACGGAAACCAAGTTCGGCCATTATCTCGCGCAGATCGTTGGCCAGGAAAGTAAAGAAATTGATGATGTGTTCCGGCTGGCCGGTGAAGTTTTTGCGCAGTTCCGGGTCTTGCGTTGCCACGCCGACCGGGCAGGTATTCAGGTGACATTTGCGCATCATAATGCAGCCTTCGGCAACCAATGCCGCCGTCGCCACGCCCCATTCTTCGGCACCCAATAAGGTTGCCATCGCCAGGTCGCGGCCCGTGCGGATCTGGCCATCTGTTTGCAGCACCACGCGGTCGCGCAGACCATTGCGGACCAAGGTTTGGTGCGTTTCCGCAACGCCCAATTCCCAGGGCAGGCCGGTATGACGAATGCTGCCCAAGGGCGAAGCACCGGTACCGCCATCACTGCCGGAAATTAAAATGACATCGGATTTGGCTTTGGCCACCCCTGCGGCGATAATGCCCACGCCTGCTTTGGAGACGAGTTTCACGCTGATGCGAGCCGCCGGACTGGCACTTTTTAAGTCAAAAATCAGTTGCGCCAAATCCTCGATGGAATAAATATCGTGGTGCGGCGGCGGCGAAATCAGGCCCACGCCCGGCGTAGAATTGCGGACTTTGGCAATCCATTCGTCCACTTTATGGCCGGGCAATTGGCCGCCTTCACCGGGTTTGGCCCCCTGCGCCATTTTGATTTGCAGTTCATCGGCATTGACCAAATACCAACTGGTCACGCCAAAACGCCCCGACGCAACTTGTTTCACTGCGCTGCGCATGGAGTCGCCGTTGGGCAGGCGTTCGTAGCGACTTTCATCTTCGCCGCCCTCGCCGCTGTTGCTTTTCGCGCCAATCCGATTCATGGCAATCGCCAGCGTCGAGTGCGCTTCGTGCGACAGTGAACCAAAAGACATGGCTCCGGTGGAGAACCGTTTGAGGATGTTTTCCACGGGTTCCACCTCGTCCAGCGGAATGGGCTGGCCTTTGCGGAAAGTCAGTAAACCGCGCAGAGTGAGCGGCACTTTATCCTGTTTATCAATCAGTTGCGCGTATTTTTTATAAATAGCATACTGGCCGGATCGTACCGAATGTTGCAGCAAATGAATGCTTTGCGGATTGAATAAATGTGCTTCTCCATCGCGTTGCCATTGGTACAGACCACCGTGCGGCAGCAGGGAATCCGACTGGTCGTGCGCATTTTTTTCAACAAAAGCCAACTGGTGATACGCCAGTACTTCATCGGCGAGATCATCAAAACCAAGGCCGCCCAGACGGGAGATGGTGCCGGAAAAACAACGCTCGATGACTTCTGTGCCCAAGCCAACGGCTTCAAATAACTGCGCACCGATATACGATTGCAGGGTAGAAACCCCCATTTTCGACATGATTTTCAGCAAACCCTTATCGTAGGCTTTACGCACATATTCGACGCTGCCCACACCTTCGGCAGCCACCGAAGCAAAGGCCAGATAGGGATGCACGGCATTGGCACCATAGCCAAAAAGCACCGCCAACTGATGCACTTCGCGCACTTCGCCGGTCTCGACAATGAGCGCGGTGGCGTGGCGCAGTCCCGCCCGAATGAGGTGCTGATGCACGGCCCCGACGGCCAGCAAGGCAGGCACAGGGGCCAGATGTGCATCCGTCATCAGATCGGAAAACACCAGCAAATTGTGGTCATTGCGCACCAAATGTTCCGCTTCGGCACAAAGATGATCGAGCGCGGCGCGAAGACGGCCTTTTTCTCCATCGGCGGCAAAAACGGTGGGCAGTACGCCCGTGCGGAAATGCGGATGCACCAGATGTTTGAGAATATCCGTTTCTACGGTCGTCAGCACCGGCGAATTCAGGTGGATGCTGCGCGGATGTTCACGATCCAGATCGAGGGGATTGGTCGCGCCGCCGAGCGGACTAAACAGGGCCATAACCGCCCGTTCACGGATCGGATCAATAGGCGGATTGGTGACCTGCGCAAAAAGTTGCTGGAAGTAATTGGCCAGGCACTGCGGTTGTTGGGAAATGGCGGCCATCGGCGTATCCGCACCCATGCTACCGACGGGTTCCTCACCCGTGGTAGCCATAGGCTGGAGCACCGTGTAAAGGTCCTCGCGGGTGTAGCCAAAAAGTTGTTGCTTTTGAAAAAGGGTCAATTGATCGGCGGTAGAAAGCAGTTGTTCTACGTCGGTTTTGATGGAAAACTCGGCTAAATCTGCCAGATGTAACGTGTTATCATTCAGCCAGTCGCGGTAAGGGAAACGTTCGCAGATGCGCTTTTTCACTTCTTCGTCGCCAATGATCCGACCGGCATCCAGATCGGCAATCAGCATTTTTCCGGGCTGCAGGCGGCCTTTTTCCACCACTTTGGACTCGTCCACCGGCAATGCGCCCGCCTCGGAAGCGACGATCAGCGTCCCATCATCCAGCAGGCAATAGCGTGAAGGGCGCAGGCCATTTCGGTCGAGCAACGCACCCACCACTACCCCATCGCTGAAACAAATGGAAGCCGGGCCATCCCAGGGTTCCATCAGCATCGCGTGGTATTCGTAGAACGCCCTTTTGTAATCGGCCATCGCCGGGTCGTGTTGCCAGGCCTCGGGAATCATCATCATCAGGCTATGCGGCAGGGAGCGACCGGCGAGGTGCAGGAACTCCAGCACATTGTCGAACACCGCACTGTCGGATAGTCCGCGCCCACAAATGGGCTTGAGTTTTTCCAGTTCATCTTCGTCGAAAAAATCGCTTTGCAGCAGCGGTTCGCGGGCTTCCCACCAGCGAACATTGCCCTGAATGGTGTTGATCTCGCCATTGTGGGCGATGTAGCGAAAGGGCTGGGCGAGTTTCCATTTCGGTACGGTATTGGTCGAAAAACGCGAATGGATGACGGCGATAGCAGACTTAAAATCAGGCTGTTGCAAATCCCAGAAATAGCCGCGTACCTGGGTGGCCGTGAGTTGGCCTTTGTAGATCATGGTGCAGCCCGAGAGCGAGGCGATGTAAAAATCGTCCACGGCAGGGGGGAAAATGCGCCAGATATTATGATGGGCAAATTTGCGCAGCACAAAAAGGCGGCGCTCCAGACCCTTGCGGTCGTAGGCTATGCGGGGCCGTATAAATATTTGCTCCATCCGTGGCTCGGTGGAGCGGGCCGTAGCACCCAGCGCACTATTGTCGGTGGGTACAAGGCGATAACCGAGCAGATCGAAACCCAGTTCGTCCACGTAATCGTTCAGCAACTGGCGGCAGGCTTCGCGGAGATTGGTGGAACGCGGAAAGAAGATCATGCCAACGGCATACTCGCCCGGTTCGGGCAAAGTGAAGCCATGCGGGGCCACTTCTTTTTGCAAAAATGCGTGGGGAAGTTGCACCAGAATACCCGCGCCATCGCCGGTATTTTCTTCATAGCCGGAAGCACCGCGATGGTGCATATTGGCCAGCATGGTCAGGGCATCGTCCACCAAAGCGTGGCTTTTCTGGCCATACAGGTTGGCCACGAAGCCCGTTCCGCAGGCATCGGATTCCATTTGCGGAACGTACAGTCCTTTTATATCCCGTTGGTCGGGCTCGACATTTTGCATAACAGACAAAGGGCTGGGCAAGGCAGATTTACCGCTTTACCATTGTGGCTGATTTCAGTTACAACTATATTAAAATCAGTGCTTTGTGCAAATAATATTTGGAATGACAAGCCTGATAAATGAAGGCTTTCCGGCTGAAAAAACCTGCCAGTGAGAACACTGGCAGGTTTGAAAAAATAATTAAATCAACCTTTTTCTTATGGCTCGGCAGTCACCGGCACACGGGCACCGTTGCTACTTTTAGTCGTCTTAATAATTTCGGAAATGCGCTCTTCTAGGCTGGTCATTTTTTCGCCGTGTTGCGAAACGTCGAGACCCATAACTTCTTCTTCGAGCGTGACACGCATTGGAATGATGGCGTTGGTGAGCATCAGCAGTAAATACGAACCGCCAAACGTGAAGGCACCAACGATGAGGAGCGCGAGGAGGTGGTAGAGGAACGTCGTGGTTTGACCGTAGAAAAGGCCAACGCCATTGGCAAAGATGCCGGTGAAGACCATACCGCACATACCGCCCACGCCGTGGCAAGGAAACACATCGAGAGTATCATCAATAGCAGTTTTATTGTTGAAAACATAGACGACCACGTTGCAGACGATGGCCGCAGCGAAGCCAATGAACAGGCTCTGACCGATGGTCACGAAACCAGCCGCCGGGGTAATGGCCACCAAACCGACCACCGCACCGATGCAGGCACCGAGCGCAGAAATCTTGCGTCCGTTGAGGGCATCCCAGAAAACCCAGCTCAGCATGGCTGCCGCCGAAGCAAAGTTGGTCGTAGCGAAAGCACTGGTAGCCAGGCCGTTAGCCCCCAAAGCCGAACCGGCATTGAAGCCAAACCAACCGAACCACAGCAGGCCGGTACCCAACACGATGAACGGAATATTGGCCGGGGAAGACGAGTGGCCGTTCCGGTGGGTGTTGCGTTTGCCCAGGAATACTGCTCCGGCCAAGGCCGCGAAACCAGCACTCATGTGCACCACCGTGCCACCCGCGAAGTCGAGTACGCCGAGTTTGCGCAGGAAGCCGTCCGGGTGCCAGGTCCAGTGGGCCAAAGGCGAATAAATGAACAGCGAAAACAGCACAATGAACAGCAAATATGCACTGAACTTGATGCGCTCGGCAAAACTACCCGTGATCAGGGCCGGGGTGATGATGGCAAATTTCAGTTGAAAAAGCGCAAATAACAGGAGCGGAATCGTTGGTGCCAAAGCAGAATTGGTACCCAGCGTCACGTTGTTGAACATAAAGTAGGTCATCGGGCTGCCGATAAAACCGCCAATACTATCGCCAAATGCCATGCTGAAACCCACCGCTACCCATAGCACACTTACGACGCCCAGCGCAATAAAGCTCTGTAACATCGTGGACACCACATTCTTGAAACTGACCATCCCGCCGTAGAAAAAAGCCAGGCCAGGAGTCATAAAGAGGACAAGGGCAGAAGCGACTAACATCCATGCAGTATCTGCCCCGTTCAGTGCAGCCAGACTTTCTTCAGAGGCAGTTGCCACCGGAGCAAAAATTGCCGCTATGGAGATCAACGTTAGAATTATAAAAGGCAGTAGCCATTTCTTTTCCATGAAAGAATTTTTATGTGATGAAAAAATGATTTGCCAAACATTATCTGGAACAGATGATGCGTGGGCTAATCTGGCTATACTGTGGTGAGGGCCAAAGGCTGGGCTGGAACCTGATGAATGTTCGCCTTTTTCAGTGGCAAATGTATTTTTAATTCCTCGAATAAAACAAGTAACAAAATTTAATTTTTATATAAAATGTTATCACAGAACTTATTTCAATAAACATCAAAAACACAAGCAGACAAAAGGTTAATTATATTGCCTATAACAATAAATAATATTTTGATCTGCTGCCCAACAACAGCGGTTTATTCCGAATAAAAAATTTGAATATTTTTTGCGCCGCAATCGGGCGGATAGGCTCAGAAAGGGAGGCTTGCCTAATATTATTTGGTATTTCCCGGCAGGCTGATGATTTTGGCGACTTTTAGCGGCCTGGGCATTTTTGATAAAATCACGTCCAAATGGTCTTATATAAACAGAAACATAATATAGACGGGGCAAACGACAGAAAGTCAATGCAAATACAGAACAGAGCCTGTCGGCTACTCCCATCCCGGGCAACGCGTAAAATTTATTACACCAAACTCATCTTTTTTTTTCAGAATTTTCATTGGCAAACAGGCTTTTCAACCCAATACTATTCAGCACCATTTGGCGCAGTTCCACAATTTTATTCTTTCCAAGCGACGGAAAATATCATTTTACATATCGCCAATAAGCCAACAAAAGCACCAGGGTATTGCATAAACGCAAAATATTCTACCTTTGTTAAGTTTTTACACCAAATCGGGCTGGAACCCAGTGTGTATTCTTTAATCCAAAAAAACAACGCCCGGCTGCGGTCAGCCAGGCGTTGAAGCGGAATGAACGCGACAACAAAAGCAGGTAAATGCCTCTGTGTCACCACACAAAGGTAGTGGTCTGCGGGAGTTGTTGCAATGACCGGATTTATCATTTTCATCATTTAAATCTGTTTTGCAACATGAAAGCACTTCGACCCACCGCTGCGTGGCTACTATTGTTATGCACTTTTCCAGCCTTTTCCCAATCCTCGCTTCCGGTCCCGATGGAAGAGGCTGCTCCGAGCACTACCGCCGCGCCGGTTCCGGAACCCGCCAAACCGACGGTAGATATTTCCGGTTATGTGGATATGTATTATCGCTATGCCGACAATGAATTGGGATCGGTGACCAGTTTTACCGAAACCAGTGACGCATTTACGCTGGGTATGGCTAATTTGCTGCTCAGTACGCAGAAAGGCAAATTTGGATTCGTGGCCGATCTGGGTTTTGGCCCACGGGCGATCAATGCAAATGGCAATGCCGGGAGCATTCTGGCGGCGATCAAGCAGATGTACGTTACGTATGCGCCGACCGCTAAGCTCAAACTGACGGCGGGTAATTTCGCCACCTTTGTTGGCTACGAGTCCATTGATCCCACCGCTAATCCGATCTATAGCACTTCTTACCTTTTTTCCAAAGGGCCGTTCTATCACACTGGCGTGAAGGCGGACTATGTTTTTACGGACAAATTCTCGGCGATGATCGGGGTGTTCAATGACACGGATTCCAAGTTCGACGACGTGAAAGGCAAACACGTGGGGGCGCAACTGACCTTTTTGCAGGGCGATTTCAAAACTGCTCTGAACTACCTGGGGGGCCGCGAAGACAACACGATTGGCTCTAAACGGAATGGCCATCAGTTGGACCTGACTACGACCTGGACGGTCTCACCGAAATGGAGCCTCGGACTGAATGCTTCGGAAAAGATGCTGGTGCTGCCGGAAACCGACCGCACGTCGGACTGGAAAGCTGCGGCTTTGTACGTGAATTATGGCTTTTCCGATCTTTTTTCGCTGTCGTTCCGGGGCGAAGTGTTTGACGATTCGGATGGCGTCATTTTCGGGGTAGCCAATAATAAGGTTACAGAATTTACCCTGGCCGGCAATATTAAGGTGGATGGTTTCACCCTCATTCCGGAGATTCGG
Organism: Saprospirales bacterium; assembly: GCA_031425155.1. GTDB lineage: Bacteria > Bacteroidota > Bacteroidia > Chitinophagales > Saprospiraceae > M3007. The sequence continues at coordinate 28,569 of JANPIV010000082.1, forward strand.
CTGGATTCGGCTTCGGAGCCTACTTTCAATGATGGGAAAGACGGGCTGACTAAGTCAGTAGCGAGCGCACTGATAGCGGCGATCTATAAATTTTAGTGCCGGAAAAGTAAGTAATTGAACAGTATAACTATCTAAAAGTGCCCTGCTACACAGTAAAATGTGGGCAGGGCATTTTGACTTTTATCTGTTGCAAAGTTTCCAATAGTATACTTCGTATAAAAAAACATAAGCCACCCCGAAGCTTCGGGATGACTTATGGCCTTCGGTATTTAATTAGTCGTTTATAGGTGGTAAGACGACGTATTTTATCGCAGATCGTCGGCAGAATCGTCGGCAGCCGCATTTATACGATCTTCGGCACGATCAGTCGCGCGATGAATATCGCGTCCGGCTTCGCGGGTCCTATCCCCCAGATCATCGGCTACGTCTTCTGCTTTGTCTTTGGTTTTATCCCAACTACGCTCGGCAGCATCTTTGGTATTTTCCCAACCCTCTTTGATTTTGTCTCCGGCACGGTCAGCGGCATCCTTGGTATTTTCCCAAGCCTGCTCGAGTTTGTTGCCAGCACGGTCGGCAGCGTCGTCCATTGAATTTTCCAGATTATTGCGGCGATCTTCCATGATGTGTGGTGTTTAAAAAAAGGAAATGATTTGGTTAAGACTGTCCAATTCACAGAAAAATCCCTGCCGTATTTAACAGACATCCAGTGCGCCTTTTTTTGCCGCTTTTGGGCAATTATTTACCCAAAAAAAAGAAAGGAAACCTACAAAAAGGCGAGAAAAGAATGCCAGGTGAAAGCAAGAATTACTGGCGAATGATCCGGCCGTCTTCCATTTCAATAATGCGGTGGGTATGGCGGGCAAATTCCTGATCGTGGGTCACAATCAACAGCGTTTGTTTAAATTCTTCGGAGAGTTGCCTGAATATATCGAAGACTATAGTGCCGTTCTTCTTATCCAGATTGCCGGTCGGTTCATCGCCCATAATGATAATAGGATCATTGATCAGCGCACGGGCAATCGCAACACGTTGTTTTTCACCCCCGGAGAGTTGATTGGCCTTTTTCAGGGCCAGCGCTTCCATATCGAGCATTTTCAGGCGTTCCATAGCGCGGTGCTCTATTTCGGCGGCGGAGTACTGCTGACGTTTCAGGCCGGGCATCATGACATTTTTCAATACCGTAAATTCATTTAACAGGTAGTGAAACTGAAAAACGAACCCGATTTTTTCATTGCGGATAGTGGCCAGTTGGGCTTCACTTTTGCCCCGCATCAGTTCGCCATCTATCCATAGTTCGCCCTCATAATCGGTATCCATAGTAGAGAGGATATAGAGCAACGTGGATTTGCCACAGCCGGATTTGCCAGTGACGGACACGAACTCACCCCGGTCTATGGAAAAACTAATATCTTTCAAGACCTGCATTTTCACCGGGTCTTGAAAGTATTTATTAATACTATTGGATTGCAAAGCTGTTTTGATCATACTTCTTCTATTTTCCCCGAATAATAATAACCGGGTCAATTTTACTGGCTTTCCGGGCCGGAAAAAAACCAGCAAAATAAGTCGTGACCAAAGCAAAAACAATCCCGATAGTATAAAACATAGCATCGTAATTGACTGGATAAGTTGTAATAGTCGGCAGCGCGGCGGTATTAAAAGGAATCTGATCAATAATCAGCGAAAGCAAAAAGCCGAAACCGAGGCCCGCTACACCACCCAGCAACCCGATACTAAGGGCAATACCGAGAAATATCTTTCGCACGTCGCCCCCCGAAAATCCAGTGGCTTTTAGAATGGCAATAGTATCCATCTTTTCATAAATCATCATGTTGAGAATATTATAAATCCCAAAACCGGCCACAATTAATAAGGTAATACCCACTACATAAGAAATAAGCGAACGAATAAAACTGCCCGTTTCAAATTGTGCATTAGCAGTCTGTATATCTTCCGCATCTACTTGAAACAACCGGGCATATTCTTTGGCCACCGTGGGGGCCGTATGCAGATCATGCAGTTTTATCTGAATATCAGTAACGTAGGCATTAGATTGGCCCAGTAGTTTTTGGGCAGTGGCAATAGAGGCAAAACTCTGCACCTTATCGTAATCGGCAATACCAGACTGAAAGAAACCTACTACTTTCAATGGCAAACGCTCGCCATTGGCCGTCATCACCTGCACCACATCCCCAATATCAGCCAGCAATTTATCGGCTACGCCCTTACCTAGAATAATGCTGTTACTAATGTTTTTCAGGTCGAGTGCTTCGCCTTTGGTCACGTAGTCCCGAAAAAGGAATAATTGGCTTTCGGCTACTACATCAATGCCACTGACTACGCCAGTAATATCCACAGTACCAGCGTTGTACAATACCGGAGCCACCACTTTGGGGGCTACGCCCAACACACGCGCATCGGCCTGCACCGCATGGATAATGGCTGCACTATTGTATATTTCTGGTCGGCTGCCGCTGGATTTAATAGACTGTATAAAATTATAACCATTCTGAAAGTCGCCGGAACGATTGACCGGCTGGTTCTGACTGGGCTTTATTTCGTTGAACAGCCGGATATGCGGCGTACGGTTCAGGATGAGGCCATCCAGCATGTCGTTCAGCCCGTTCATAAAACCCAGCAAAGCAATGAACATCGTAATACTGAACATCACCCCGACAGCCGCCACCAGCGACTGTCGCCAACGAGCCAGCAACAGCGATTTGGCAATATCTGCAATGAGCTGATAGTTCATTGGCCAGGTTTTAGGATGGTTTCATCAGCACTAAGGCCGCTAATTATTTCTGCTTTTAAATAGTCTTTCAGGCCGGTTTTTACATTACGCGGCGTCTTGTTTTCCAGTATTACGGCAGAATCACCGACTAAATAAGTCCTGGGCACAGTCAGGGCATTCGCTTTGAATTGAATTACAATATTCGCTTCGGTCGTCAAATTGGGATATAGAACGGGTGGTCTTTTAGTAAAAACAGCTTCTATCGTAAAGGTGCGGGAACGCTCATTCATAATGGGGTCAATTTTAGCGACTTCCGCCTCGAAAACCTGCCCTTTATAACTGTCCATACTTAATAATACGCGTTGGCCTTTTTGTATGCGCACTATATCGTTTTCGTCAATCTGTAATTCGGCGATAAAATCGTCGGCATTCCCAATAATCGCCACCGGACTTTGCGGACCAACGATCTCACCTGCTTCCTTAGTAATACTATATACACGCCCGGCGGTTTGACTGCGAATAGTATAGTCCTGCGCTGCATTTTTACTGATAGAAAGTAGCTTTCTGGATTGCGCTGCCGTAAATCCCAGTTGTTTTTGCAGGTCTTTATATCGGGAAATAGTGGCCCGGTAATTATTCAGCGAACTGGTATAAGCCAATTCGCGCTGTTCGAGTTCTACCTGCGCACCGATCTGCTGTGCCCACAGTCCGCGTTGCCGGATCAGTAACAAAGAATCGCTCAGCAGCTTGCTTTTGGCGGTTTCAATAGCACTTTCCAGTTCGTTCAGCCGGTCGCCGCTCCGGTTCCGTTCGGCAAAATCGGCAGCCAGTTGCGCATTTTCAGCGTTCAGGCGGGAGGTTTCGTTTTCTACCACAAACAGCGCATCTCCTTTCTGGACCACATCCCCCTCTTTGACCAGTATTTTCTGGATCAATCCGCTTACGCTGGAAAAAACCTGGTATTGATCTTTGCTTTTAATAATACCTGACGCATAGACCGATTCGGAAATAGATCCGACCGTAGGTTTTATTGTTTCTACTTGTTTTTTACAAGCAACAATACAGCATAAAACAATAAATAAAAGTGATGTTTGCCTCATTGGAAAGTGTTTTAACTAAATATTCAGACCAACCGGAAACTGGCTACTCCCAATAATCCTTTCTCCGAATAGACCGACACAATATAAGTGCCTCTTTTCAAACGATCTTCCAGAGCGTAGGCTAATACAATCTGTTGGCTTTCCATCACATTTTGCATTTGAGTGGCTTGCGCCACGATGGCCAGCGGGCCTTTGTTCGTTCTCAGCGTAGTTTGCACCGGATTTTTAGAAGCGATGGGGCGGCCCTGATCATCCGTTATGACCAGATATAGTTGTTGATTGCCCTGATAATTGGGCGGTACACTATTTAATTCAAAAATAATATTGAGTTCGCGTGTTCGGCGGGCCCGCACGGTCAGTTTGTCATTGCGGCGGGTCAGCTCTACCCGAAAAGCCGTGGCCTTATATTGGGCCAACAAGTTGCGGCGGATATGGGCCTCCAACTGCTGGCCCAGCTCACTGACTTGTGCGGATAATAAATCAGTGGCACCATGCAAACGACCGTTTTCAGCAGTTAGATCGGCATTTTGCTGATTCAGTACGGCAATAACGGCCTCGTAGCGGTCCTTCACCGTTTGCAGACGTTGCACTTGGGCTCGCAGTGCCGCTTCGTTGCGCACCTGCTGCCCTTTTACGGCCTGAATAACCGAATCTTTTTCGGCGATAATATTAGTAGCCGTGGCCAGTTGTTCCGATAGCCAGTTATTATCGGCACTCAGATTGGAAAATGACCGTTCCAACTGATCCAGATTACTTTCCAGGCCACTTTTTACCTGCAATAAGGAGTCCACCATCACCGCTTGCTGCCTGGCCTGTGACGTGCGGTTTTCTGTTAGTTCCGACCACGACCATACCCCCAGCCCGGCTGACAGGAGCATAAAAATAATAGCCAGTAGCGCAATGTTTTCGGCGGACAACAGTGGCCGTTTGGCGGGTGGAATAATGATCGGTTCGCCTGGCTCCACAGATGTGTGCAAATGAGCGATTTCTGAGTGCAGGCCTTTTTCTACGTGCGGAAGGTGCAGCCCTGTGTGTGAATCAGGACTGCCGGAAAGTGGATCTAACATAATATGCAAATTTTATGGCAATTTGCATATATTGGCAATAGGGATTTAATGATAAAAAACAAGGTGGATAATGATTAAAGTCATGTCCTGCCTGGGAGGCCGCTTTAAAAACCGAACGGAGCGGAAAAGCAGACTTTCTATACCGTCACCTGATTTTCCAGCGGCGCATCCGTTACAAAAGCATCTATATTTTTTATAGTAATTCTGGCAATTTCCGACAGGGCTTCTTCGGTCAGATAAGCCTGATGCGCAGTGATCAGTACATTGGGAAAAGTCATTAATTGCAGGATCAATTCATCGGGAATAATTGTATCAGACAGGTCTTGGGCAAACAGGTTTTCTTCCTGTTCATACACATCAATACCTAGATAACCGAGTTGTTTTGATTTTAAAGCCTCGATCACGGCACTGGCATCTATTAATGCACCACGTCCGGTATTGACCAGCATGGCACCGGGCTTCATTTTTTGCAGACTTTCTGCATTAATTAAATAGCGGGTAGTAGTGGTCAGCGGACAATGTAACGAAATAATATCCGCAGTAGCCAGTACTTCTGTCAAAGGGCCATACTGGACGCCTCTGCTTTTCAGCACTTCGTTTTCGAGCATATCGAAGGCCCGTATTTTACAGCCAAAACCCAGCATGATCTCGCAGAATACAGCCCCGATTTTGCCGGTGCCAATGACCCCCACCGTTTTGCCAAATAAGTCAAATCCGGTCAGTCTGTCCAAAGAAAAATTCCCATCCCGGACGCGGTTGTAGGCCTTGTGGGTCTTGCGATTGAGGGTAAGAATGAGCGCAACCGTATGCTCCGCTATGGCGTGGGGCGAATAAGCAGGCACACGCACTACCGGAATACCGCATTCTTTGGCTGCCGCCAGATCAATATTATTAAAACCCGCACAGCGCAGTGCAATTAGTTGAATGCCCTGTTTCGCCATTTGCCGGATAGTGGCGGCATCGGCATGGTCGTTCACAAAGAGGCAAACGGCATCGCTGCCGGCACATAAACCAATCGTTTGCTCATTTAAGCGTGAATCTATATACAGAATTTTATGGCTGGTATTAAAGCGATCAAAATAGATCTTATCGTAAGATTGAGCAGAGTAAAAAGTAATAGTCATGTTTAGTTTTTAAAACGTGCCAATACGCCCGCACTATCACCAGTTGGCTGAAAACGAACTATGGCCATAGCGGAGCAGGAACGAAGATAGGAACTTTCCGTCAAAGGATTTTTCTAAGCCAACCGCCCCAATCGGTTATGCATAGCTGCTGGTCATTGATTAGACGTGTTTATCTATGACAATCAGTAGATTGAATGTTTTTTGAACGATCGTTTTTATAGTAAAGATTTCGATTGATGATATAAGATGGAGGAACGTTGATTTTTGATGTAAAGGAACACGTCGTGGGCCATCAAAAATCAACATTCATCAATCTGCATTCATCGATCAGAAAATGTTGTACTTTCTATTAGCCGTTGTTGAGCGTCCTCGCCAACAACCACGGCAACTCGTTGTTTTTTAGTAAGTAAACGTGAATTCGGAGAGATTACGATTGATTATCAATACGTTATGACCCCAGAGGGGTCGAATATGAATAGCCCCCAGTGAAACTGGGGGTAAAAGAGGAAGACGGGGCAACCCCGGCGGGGTTAAACGCGGGTGCTACATAGCAATGTTCAACCCCGCTGGGGTTGTTTTTTCTATGATATTACTATTTCCCCGCATTTCATACGGGGCTATTCATATTTAACCCCTCCGGGGTTTACCCGAACTCACGTTAAGTAAAGTGTTCGTTTTTTAGGGATTACTCACTCCGCCGCTGTTGTTGGCGGGGACGCTCAACAACGGCAGGAGGTGGTTTCTCTGTCAAATCAATGTTAAAACTCGACCACAATACCGACACTTGGCAGCAGGGAGCCCTCCGTATTATAGAGTAAAAGTGGTATGGCATTGCTGCCATCGGCCAGCAGCGGCTGGCCATCCGTAGTTACAAAGGAAGAGCCGTCCGCAGTCCGCTGGAAGGTGTAATTAGGCGGCGCCGGGCTCACCGTATTCAGGAGATTCTGTATATCCACAAATATATCCAGCGTAACGCGTTTGAAGTTCCATTTTTTGTCCACCCGCAGGTCCAATTGGCTGAAATTGCCGAGCCGCAACGTGTTCAGGCGGCTGTTATTGAGTACCCCAGTGCCGAGACTGGCGTAGTTCAGGCGACTGGCATCCAGATCGAGCGGCGTATAGGGCACGCCGCCTTGCCAGCGGTACTTTACGCCCACCTCCCAGTTGCGGGGCAACTTGTAACCCGATAGCAGCGACAGCAGGTGACGGTTGTCCCAGGCGGAAGCCACCAGCCGACCATCGCGGTTGCTGAATTTTGACCAAAACAAGGTGTATGATCCAGTAAAATATAAGTTTTTATTTAGTTTTTGCTGCGCAAAAAGTTCTATTCCGTACGCCTCGCCACGGCCCACCGGCAACACTTGTTCGTTGCCCAGCACGCCAAAGTCACCACCCTGATTGGCCAATGAAATGCCATTAAAAGCACTCACCGGATAGTCGGCGTAGCGTTTGTAAAAACCTTCCAGCGTAAAGCGCAGCACTTGCGCAGGCACGTACTCCAGGCCGACCACGTAATGATCGCTGCGCAGGTACGGCTGATTTTGATTGACCAGTCGTCCGGCGGCATCGCGATAACCCAGCACCGTGTAAAGTGGCGTTTTGAAGTAGCGGCCCACCGAGGCATTCAGTTTCCATTTAGGCGCAAACGCGTAGCTCGCACTCAATCGCGGGCTGATCGTACGCAGCAGGTTGGCCCCGTCATCGGTGAAGGTGTTGCCATCGGCCCGGATGCCCGCCGATACGCCCAACTGCTCGTTCCAAAAGGTGCGATTGACCTGTCCGAACAGTCCGAATTTGAAAAAATCAATGGCCGTATTGAAGCGAATTTGTACGGCGGGCTGCACGACCTGGCCCATCGAATCGCGGATTTCTGCCCGTAAGCGGGTATAGGAATTACTATTATACTTTACATATTGCGCCATAGCCCCGGCACTGAATTTCCAGGAACCGACGTAGCGATTCAGGTCGAACCGGAGTTTATTTTCGATCTCCTGGCTCTGAATACCGAGAATGCGTTTCGATTCATCCGACTGCTTGCCATCCGTATTGTCGGCGAACTGGTCCAGGCGGTTGTCGAGCATATTCCGGCTAAAGGTCAGATTCCAGAATCCATTGTCAATCAGGCGTTTGAGGGTAAATCCCTGGGTATAATTCCATTGGTTTACGCCCGGCCCGGAGCTCAGGATATAAAGATTTTCCGGCGTGGCATCTTTGGGTGCCTCGAAGTAGAAATCGTCAATCGCCCCCACACCCAGGGCGGTAAAAGTGGTTTTCGCGTTGATTTTATGGGTCACTTTATATTGAAAATCCCAGTAGTCGGGACGAATGGGTAAGCCGATGAATTCAAATAACAGTTGCAAATAAGAACGCCGGGCCGAAGCGAGAAAAGTTGTTTTGCCATTTTTTTTGCCCAATGGCCCTTCCGCCGTGAGTGCCGTCTCGGAGGCCCCTATCCGCACGTTTCCCTGTATGCGTTCTGGGTTGCCATCGCGCTGGCGAAATTGCAGTACCGATGACAGGGTATTATCGTAGCGGGCATTAAAAGCACTGGTGGCCAGCGTGGCATCTTCGATGAATGACACATTGAGTATTCCAGCCGGGCCACCCGCCGCACCTTGCGTAGTAAAGTGGTTGATGACCGGAATTTCCACCCCATCGAGGTAAAAAACGTTTTCGCTCGGCCCGCCACCGCGAATGATGAGATCGTTGCGGAAGCCATTACCGGTACCCGCTACGCCACCCACACCGGGCAGGGCCTGTATCACTCGGCTAATGTCGAAATTGCCGCCCGGATTGCTTTTGATCTCTTCTACCGAAAGATTCTGGATAGAAAGTGGCGTTTCGATGGAGGCAATGCGGACGGAACGATTCTCCGCGATGGTGACTTCGCCCAGCGATTGCTGATCGGATTCCAGCTCAAAATTCAACTGGTTGGCATTGCCGGTGGTGATGACCACATTAAATTTGGTTTGGGCTACATAACCCAGATAAGTGGCCACGATATTGTATGATTTGGGCGGAATGCCCCCTATGCGGAAATTGCCATCCGCATCCGTCGCGGCACCTAATTCGGCATTTTCCACTCTAATCGTCGCTCCGATCAAGGCTTCCTGGGTAAGTTTGTCTTTGACCGTTCCGGTAAGGGTGCCGGTGTTTTGGGCTTGAAGTGGGGAGAACAGGCTATGAAAAAAGAGTAAAAATGTAATAAAACGCATGATTTTTAGCAAATTAGAGTGTTTTTGAAAAACCTTCGGACCTTCGCCGCGCAGTTTTCAGCAATCCGGTTTTGCCGAAAACTTTAGGCGCATAATTTTGAAGGCTATCACCGAACGATTTGCCGTCTTAATTGTTCGTTTTAAATAATACTTTTTTTAAAAAAATAATTTTAAATCAAACTAAAATGCAAATTGATTTTATCCGGCAATTGCTTGACCTGGCCGAAGCCTACGAGTCGGAAGGGGGCAATACCCAGATATTCGATCATGAGGATTTTATTAGTTGGTTGATTTCCAGCCAGCAACGCAGGTTCGGCGACCAGGCAGACCCCATGTTCGGCGCACCGACCAATGCGTTGATCACGATGTATTTCAGTATCATCGGCCGGTATGCGCAGTTTTACGGACGCCGGATTTTTCGCCACTCCATCGTGTATTCGGAAGACGACTGGGGCGTGCTGGTGTCATTGTACCCCGACCTGAAAATGAAAAAGACGGAAGTAATGCGGCATTGCATCATGGAAAAATCGTCGGGCAATGAAGTCCTCAAGCGGCTGCTGAAACAGGGATTGCTCCGCGAAACCCCGCACCCCGACGATAAACGTTCCAAACTGATTGAATTGACCGATGCGGGCCGGGTAGCCTTCCAATCCATACAGGGCGGTATTTCAAAACTATCCAATGCCGTGGTAGCCGACCTGACAGAGGAGGAAAAAGGCCAACTCTTGCATATTCTCAGCAAACTCAATCGGTATCACAAGCCTATTTTCGAGGAGGCAGATGAAGAGGTGCTGGGCCAAATGCTGGGGCATACGTCGTTGCCTGGCGGTTAATGGTATTTAATGCGAGACCTTCCAGATTTTTGAAACCCATGGCATGTACACAAATTTCTGGAAAACTAAATGAAGTGCAACCCGGTAGCTGTCAGGCTAAACCCCACCCCTAGCCCCTCCCCCGAAAGGGAGGAGGACTAAATTGAGTTTCAATCTGTTGATTTACAGCACCTTGATGAAATATTGTTCTATTTCCAAGGTACTGATAATGAATAAAAATCACCACAATCATGTCCCCCTCCCTTTCGGGGGAGGGGCTAGGGGTGGGGTTGCAATAGTCTGACAACCAATGTGCTGGCCTCCCTTCGGGGTCACATTGTGTTGATTATTAGTGATAAATCCCATTCAGCCGCAACCTATCCAAAGACTGGCAACTTGTGTACATAGCATGGGTTTTTATTCGCATAATCTCATTAAAGTCGGGTTACCGTGTAAATTTTTCAGCAAAGTGAAGAGTAGCAAATGATACTACTCACCCGGCGATAGAAACCCCGATCAAATGCCCGACGGCGTAGGTAATTGCCGCTGCGGTCAGACCAAAAAGTACCTGCCGGAGGCCGGAGAACCAGATGGGCCGCCCGGTGAACAGCGAGGTGGCACTGCCGATGCCAAACAAGCCTAAGACACTCAGGCCCAGGCTGATATAAATGGCGGTGCTACCATTGGTGAAGAAGAAAGGACTCACCGGAATGATGGCACCGAGGCCAAACAAAAAGAAGGAAGTGATGGCCGCTTCCCAGGCCGAGCCACCTAACTCCGCCTTGTCAATGCCCAATTCTTCGCGCACCAACGTATCGAGCGCGGTGTCTTTATCGGCCATGATTTTTTGCGCCATTTCGAGGGCTCTGGCCTTGTCCATACCTTTGGCCTGATAAATAAGGGCCAGTTCCATTTCCTCCTGCTCGGGCGAGGAGGCCAGTTCTTCGGCTTCCAGGGCGATTTGCTTTAAGAACAATTCCCTGGAACTTTGCACGGACAGCCATTCGCCCAGGGCCATCGAAATAGCACCCGCCAACAGGCCCGCCAGCCCGGTCAGCAGAATCGTATCGTTGCCCGCCGCCGCACCCGCCACGCCCATGACGAGGCTCATGTTGGAGACCAGCCCATCATTGGCCCCCAATACGGCTGCCCGCAGGGCGTTGCCGCCGACCGATTTATGCCGTCCCTCCATTTTGGAAAGAAAACCGCCACTCACGTTGGCCGATGTGTTTTGGGACAGCGATTCGAGGATTTTGAGGTGATTGTGCTCAAAACCCGTCGGTGTTTCGCCCTTTTGCAGTTTGTGTTCGATGGCCGCCCGAGCGATCTGCCGCTCCACAGACGACAGGTTGGCGATGATAAAATCATAACCGAAAACGCCGCCCATTTTAAACTGGAATTTGGCCTTCCGACTCGGCGGCGGCAGTTGAAAACCCGGCTCCGCGGCCTGTATCTTGGCCAGAATATGCGCCGCGTGGCTCTTTTCGATGCCCGCCAGACTGCGCAGCACCTCGGCGGTCGCCGCATCTTCCTGGATGTTGGCCAGGCTGTCGTAGAGGTAAGCGGTGTCCACTTCCAGTTGGAGTTGTTCAGCTTTTTCAGTCATGATAGATGTTTTTTAACATGAGTCATCCCAAATTTTTTCAATTGACGCGGGCAGGGGCAGTGCCCCACAATATTGGTAGTAAAACCGAATGAATACCCATTGGAGGTGCAGCGCACCGGAATATATTTCAGTGCGCTGCACCTCTAATACTGGTTGACATGCTATTTTCTACCAATATTTCGCCGCGCTGCGGCTAATCCAGACAATCTGTAGAATTCGGGATGACTCATGCTGTTTTTGTTTACTTCTTTTTTTCGGCTGCCTCGTCTTCGTCTTTTTCTTCCCGCTCTTCCTTCTCCCCTTTTTCTGCGGTCATGCTGGCCGGTTGTACATTGATCGCCGTATCTTTTGGCAGAGGCGCGACGGTTTCAGTCTGGGTAGTTGGTTCCTGCAAAGTGGATTTTTCGGCGGCATTGGTACAGGAACCCAAAAAGATCAACACGGCAAATGCAGTAGTCAGGGCAATCAAAATTTGCTTTTTCATAATATCATTTTTTTGTGAATCAATGATTTGATACCACAAAATTGCCCCTGTTGCCCTTTAAAAAATCTGCTGGTTTTCTAAAAAACGGCTTAAAATCAAACTGGGAATTGCAGCAGAAAAGCCGTTCCGTGTCCCTCCACACTTTCCACTGTCAAATCAATACTTTGCAAATCGGCCATTTTTTTGGCGATAGAAAGCCCCAGCCCGGTGCCTGCTATCCGGCCATTCCGGGAAGCATCGGTACGGTAAAAACGGTCGAAAATATGGGCCAAATGTACTGCCGGAATACCGGGGCCATCGTCCTGAAAAGTGAGCGTTCCGAGTTGTTCGTTCCAAAAAATGCCAATGTTATTATTGCTGTTCAAGCCATATTTTAGGGCATTGCTAAATAAGTTGCCGACGATCATCTCCAATAAATTGGCGTCGGCGGCGACAACCGTTCCTAAAGGGATTTTTATCTCCACGCGAGTTTGTTTTTCTACCAAAAGTGGCTGCCATTTTTTTAGCAAATTACGAAAAAACTCCTGTAAATCAATCTGTTCGGTCTTGATCGGCACATGGCCCGCTTCGAGGCGCGATAGTTGGAGCAGTTGTTCCAGTATTTTGTTCATCCGGTCGGTTTCATGGAGCACCTGCTCTATTTTTTGCACGTAGTGTTCCGGCTCGCGGGGTTTGCGGAGCAGCACTTCGAGCGTGCCGCGAATACCCGCAAGCGGCGTACGTAACTCGTGCGAAATATCCGCCGTGATTTGTTTTTCACGCTGCATACTTTTGGCGATGCGGGCCAATAGTTCGTTGATCGTGGTGGCCAATTTATATATCTCGTCGCGGCGCGGCGGCAAGGGCAGCCGGGTAGCCATGTTTTGATCGTCAATATCATTAGCCGCCTGGATCAGCCGATGGATCGGAGCAATACCCTGCGCCGCTGCGAACGAGGAGGCCCCATAAAAGATCAGGGTCAATAACGGAAAGGCCAGCAGCAGTGTCAGACGCAGATTTTGCAGGACCAGTGCGGATTCCACCTGCGAAATGCCCACGCTCAAATGGCCGATCAATTGTCCCGCAGCATTGACGATGGGAAACTGGCCCTGCCGGATGCGCTCGTTGTGGAATTGATTGTTGAAAAAAACCACTTTTTGCAGGGCCGGATCGAACCTCAAATGGGCGTTTTTCATATTGGCCGATAAAAAGACCAAAGCCCCGTTTTTGTCGGTGATTTGCAGAAAGGTAGGATTTACCTCCACCCGTTCGTGTTCCCGTTCTGTCCATTCTGCCGACGGCTCCAAAAGGATGGAATCCCCGGACCATTTCAGCGTTCTGAATATGTCCTCTTTTTCACTCCGAATGTCATTGTCCAAATGCCGGTAAGCCGTGCGATACACCACCAGATACACGGCCATAAATACCAAAAAGGTACTGGTAGCCGCCGCAACAGTCAAAAAAAACGCGATGCGATTTTTGAATTTCAATTTCATGCGTCGTCGTTGATGCGATAGCCGATGCCCCGGATAGTGGTGATGAATGACTCCTCGGCTCCCGGATTTTCCAGTTTTTTACGCAGAAAATTGATATACACATCAATGACGGCGGTGCTGTGGTCAAAATTGATGTCCCACACTTTTTCGATGATGCGGGTGCGGCGGCAGACTTTCCCTTTGTTGCGCAGCAGATATTCGAGCAGCGCAAATTCTTTCTGGGTCAGTTCTACCGCCACACCCGCTTTGGTCACCCGGTGCGTATCGAGGTTCATTTCCAGGTCTTTATATCGAAAAACCGTTTGTTCGCCACTCTGGCTACGCAGTAGAACGCGGATGCGGGCCAGCATTTCCTCAAACGAAAAGGGCTTGCGGATGAAATCATTCGCCCCCGTTTCGAGGGCAAAAACCGCATCGTCCACGGTGTCTTTGGCCGTGAGGAAAATGATGGGCAGTTGCTGATTTTGCTTCCGAATGGCCCGGCAAATTTCGATGCCACTCAGGCCCGGCAGCATCCAGTCGAGCAGCAGCAGGTCGTACTCTTCCAGATTGTCGAGCGCGATTTGCAACCCTTTTTTGCCATTATCGGCCACATCCACCGCAAAACCCTCTTCTTCGAGGCCGTCTTTAATGAAATTGGCGATGGACGCTTCGTCTTCTATCAATAAAATTCGCATAGTTCAATCGTCATCTTTTTCGCTGCCTTGCTCCGTGGGGGTTTGGGCCGCCGCTCCGCTGCGAATCTCCGTGTGCCGGATTTGGCCACCAAGATAACCCGTGTAAGCCATCAATCCAAAAGTGGCCAAACTCAGCGCGAACGTCGCTCCGACGACTGCTTTCCGGCTACCTTCTCCCCTGATAAAAAACGCGAGCAAAGATAACAAACCCAGGGCTTCCATGACCCAAAGGGCCAGTTCGGCGGCTTCTTCGTGCTGTTCAATTATGACTTCCGATACCCCGGCCAGGTTTTCCACGCTTTCCTCGGCGGGTTCGCCCGTCAGGAAGACCGGAATGGCGATCAGGGCCATGACGACCCAGGTCAGGAGCGCCGCTTTTTTGGTGGGTTCGGACTGGGTAAAATAGCCGTAAGCCATGATGCCAGTGCCAAGAATCGTCCCAATAATGGGGAAGTGATTGAGTATCAAGTGCCAATGTGTGCTGTCCATGATGTGCTGTTTTATTCGTTAAAAACTAAGGCAAAGTTGGCCGTACGCACTTTATAGGCACCTTTGATGATTCTTAAAATTGGCTAAAAACAAGGCGTCAATCCCTCCGCACCACCACCAATTTCCCAAAAACAGCCCGCTCACCCGGCGTTTCCATTTTCAGGAAATACTGGCCGGTAGGGATGCCCGACAAGTCGAGCACGACCGGAGACAGCGGGATTTCCCCCCAATGCTTTTCCAAAACCCGGATGCCCAGTGGACTGTACATCGCAATGGAGGTCGGTTTGCCCGACCAGCGTTCCAGATTGATAAAAACCGACTCGCTAGCCGGGTTGGGAAATATGTGCACATTGGCTGTTTCTAATGGATTATTCCCTGATTGCCGCGTATCGGATGGCAGCACACTTTGTCCGGCATTGATCGTCCACACCGCCTCGTCGTCCTGGGTGGGCGTACAGTTGGCAGGCATGGTACCGGGCTGCGAGTCCGGGTCGGCCGGTGACTGCGACTGGACAAAAGCCACCACTTTTCGCTCGGCGGTGGTCAGCGTGAATAACGAAATAGTGAGCGTGCCCGACTGTCCCGGCGCGAGGTTGCTGATCGTCCAGCGCTGCTCGATATAGTTGTACGCGCCCAGCGTCGGAGCCGCCGGGACGCCCGCATACACCAGGCCAGTTGCCTGCGAAAAGGCAGCACCGCCGGGATTGGAACAAATACCCGTAAAAATCACGGCGTTCGTAACAGGTTGATTTCCCGTGTTTTTAACGGTGTACGTGTAGGTCACATTACTGTAAATCGGCGCGGAAGTTTGGCTGGCCGTGAGCGTCAGCTCCAGGTCGGCGCCACTGCTGCCGGTACCCGTGACCGTGAAGGGTCGGGAAATCAGATTGTTGAGTTCATTCAGTTCGGCAATGGTGTTGTCGATATCGACTTTCAGGATAAAGAAATAAGTGCCCGGTGCGAGATTGCCCGGTACCGCCATGCTGCCCGGCACGTTCGGTATGGTGCCAATGGGCGTGTTCCCGGTCTGAATGGTGCCTACTAGTACATCATTGGTGCTCAACTGGGGATCGGTTGAGAGGTAAGCGCCGATGGTATAGTTGCCGATGGCATGCGAAGTGCCGCTGTTTTTCAGGTCGAAGGTAAAGGGCACGACGGCTCCCTGTGCGCCGGACGAGACGGCCAGGAAGTTGAGGAGGCTCAGATCCGGACGGCTTTGGCCGCCACCCGGCGCGATGTGTATGGTATAGTCTTCCACTTCGCCATAAGCGAAAGTTTCGCAGGGTGTTGGGTAAGAACCGCGTTTCATGGCCACGCGCATTTTCGTCGTAAAATCCTGGCTAAAACCGCCCTGTACGAAAGCGGTGGTGTTTGCGGAGTAGAAAGGCAAGCCGTCGGCTGGTTTTGGCACTGTGAGCGACAGAAAGGTTTCGGTGGCTTCCTCGAAAATGCCATTCTGATTGTAATCAATCCAGATTTTCCAGTATTCGTCGTACGTGAAGTAGCTGAAACCCGTTCCGAGCGTGACCCCTATGGGGGAGCCGGCATTCACGTTCAGCACATTAGCCGTAAAATCGGAGTATTGGCTTTTGCCGGAGGCGTGGTCCAGGTCGACTATTTTCACCTGCGCGATCCAGTCTTCCCAGGGGAAAAGGCCTTTGGAGGGGCAGTTTGGCGCAGCTATGGGCGTCAGCTGCACCACAGCTTCATCGTCTTCGTTGGGCGTTTTCGCGCCGTTATCGTTGCCGGGCGTACTGTCG
This sequence comes from Saprospirales bacterium, assembly GCA_031425155.1. Taxonomy (GTDB): domain Bacteria; phylum Bacteroidota; class Bacteroidia; order Chitinophagales; family Saprospiraceae; genus M3007. The sequence continues at coordinate 45,109 of JANPIV010000082.1, forward strand.
GGATCGCCCGGCGAGGCGGTCATGACCTCGAAAAAATCAATTTGCGGGGTGGTCAGGTCCACGATGTAGCCATTAAAAGATAGCGTGGCCGTTTGGCCTGCCGCGAGGCTGGGGATGGTCCACAGGCTGGTTTGGTTGCTGAACGTACCGGCTGCGGCAACGATATTTTCATAAGCGGCAAAATGGCCGTTTTTGTAATGCCGGATGGTGATGCCAGTAGCGGTTGCGGTGCCCCTATTGAGGATAGAAATACTATAGCCCACCATGGCGCCCGTGCCAATGGTGGTCGGGGAAGCGGTAGCCGTCAGTTCCAGGTCGGCAAGGCTGGCGGAGAGCACCGTAAACGGCGCAATGGCTTCATTGTCCGCCTCGTTCGATTCCGCCATCTGATTGGCAAAGTCTGCCCGCAGGATCAGGAAATAATTGCCCGGAGCTGCGTTCGCCGGGATGGTAAAGGGGAGCATTTGCCCGGGCAACGTGCCGACGGCCATATTGGGATAGGCCAGGCTACCCACCAGCACGTCGTTGGGTGCCCATACATTATCGGTAGAGAGAAAAACACCCACCAAAAAATTGCCGGCGGCGGGGGCATTCCCGGCATTGACGAGGTTAAACGTGCTGTTTTGGGTTTGCCCGGGCACGGCATTGGCGATGAGCGTCCAGTTGAACACCTGCAAATTCGGCTGGTTGTTGAGGGGCAGTGCCGTAAACGGTATAATTATTTCATTGTCATCCTCGTACAATTCCGTGACCTGATTGGCAAAGTCGGTCCGGAGGATCAGAAAATAATTACCCGGGGCGGTATTCGCCGGGATGGTGAATGGAAGAGACTGTCCGGGCAGGGTGACGATGCCCAGGTTGGGATAAGACAAACTGCCGAGCAGCTGGTCGTTGGGTCCCCAGACATTATCGGAAGAAAGAAAAGCACCCACCGAAAAACCGCCCGACACCGGCAGGGTGCCGGCATTCACCAGATCGAAGGTGCTGATTAAGGTTTGTCCGGGAGTGGCATTGGAGGGCGCCGACCAGTTTTGAGACTTCAAATTGACCCAATGCACGATGGTACCGGTGATGTTCACGTTATAATCCTCCACCTCGCCGAAAGGGATGGTTTCGCAGGGCGTCGGGTAGCCGCCGCGTTTCATGCTGACCCGCATTTTCACGTTTTGGAGGGCACCGAGTCCGGCTGGCAGGTGCAGCGCATTGACTAAATCCAGCGTGGCTTCCGGCGTACCGTCGGCAGGCCGCGGGAGCATGCCTTCGGCTAATTTTTCATGCTCGGCAAAAATCCCGTCCTGGTTCAGGTCCAGCCAGACCCGGAAGTATTCGTCGTAGGTGAAATAACTGAAATCCGCCGAGAGGGAGACGGTATACGTCCCGCCCGACGTGAGGTGCAGCGTCTGGCCGGTAAAATCGGAGTACTGGCTTTTGCCGGAGGGGTGGTTCAGGTCGTTGATATGTACCCGTGCAATCCAGTCATGCCAGGGAAAATCGCCTTTGGAAGTGCAGTTAACCGTTTCATTGTCAAACATTTGACAATCGCAATCACTGATTTGTGCTTCCAATGCCTTGCCTTCATTGTAATCAATAATATAAGGCCACCAGTTGTTCAGGATGCCGTTTTTGTCCTGGCACCTGAAGTGCGGAATATGCCGCATCCACCAGCTCATAAAATTCAGCCCGCAATCGCCCTCGCAACCCCAGGCCGAACAATTGATCGGTTCGGTCTGGTCGAACAGATAGGGGTAGCGCTTCCAGTTCGGGGCGTGGGTCGGCACAAAAGTCAGGTTGTCGTAATCGTAATTGTCCACGCCATTCGGCGGAAAATGGCTGTTGCCCACGTGGGCATTGCCGGGTTCCAGTTGGTCATAATTCATAAAAGTTTGTAGCGGATTGCCCGGAGCACCGGTCGGATACGGCGGGTCGGAGGCGACGTAGCGGACGGAGGTGTTGAACAATTTGTACAGCGTCGTCTCAATGCGGTGGCTGAAATTGTGCAGCGCACAGCCCGCATACCGCTCATAATTGAAGCCCATGATCGGCAGCAGATCAGTGCAGGAATTGCCGGTCACCACTGCGCCATTGATCCAGAAAGCGCCCGTGCCGGTCATATTGGATTCCCACATCCCGATGAAAGGCATGGCCCACACCCACACCTCGTCCACCTGATGGTTATTGCTTTTGTTGCAGATATCGTACTTGTTCAGCAGGTCATTGTACATAAATTCGGATTGCCCGAGTTCCTCCGCCACGTGGTGCAAAGTCGTCTGGCCGGGTTCGAGAAAGAGCCGGTACATGGAATCCACGGTGAGGGTGGTGCCGCCAAATCGGGTCATCAGGTTAGGCTCATGATGTATTTCCGTGAATTGATAATCCACCGTGCCGCCGCTGATGGAGTACATGGAATCGCGGGTTTGCTGGGCCAACACCATCGGGCCGCCCAAAAAAGACCAGAATTTTTCCGAAAAACGCTGTCCGCCCGCCGCCGGGATCTGCGGATCAATGATAATGAGGGCCACTTTCACCACCTTTTTTTCGGCTGCGGGGGATATAAAATCGGCGACGACTTTCACTTTGGTCTGGAAATGCAGGCCGTTCCAGGTAGCCGTAACCGTGGCCTCGCCGAGATGGCCCGTGGAAGAAAAAACACCGCTATTATTGACCGAAACAATGGCCGGATCGCTGGAAGACCAGGTGATGCCCGAGGACAGCGGAAATTTGTTGCCGTTGGCATCCGTGGCGAACCAGTTGGGCTGAAAAGTGGCATTCGTGATGAGCCGCACCTGATTGGGCTGCATGCACAGGTCCGTCGCTTCGATCTGCGCGGTGGCGGTGATGCCCCATTCCTGAAGATGTACATAGGCGTCGCAGCATTCTTTTTGAATGGTCAGCCGAAGGAATTTGCCTTGTCCGGCGACGTTTTTTACCGAAGTAGCAAAGCCGGTATGCGGGGCGGCATCCACCAGTTTTTGATAAGAGCCAATTTTGGCATTCAGGTCGGCCAGCGTAAGGGCCGCTTCTACGGTCCAGCGGACGGCCTCACTATTATTGGTAAAACTCGTAGCAGTTAGGTGTAGTACAAAGGCGGACTGGAGCGTCACGACCATCGGGTTTACGGCTGCCGAACGGGCCAGACTATTTACATCCCCATCGAAGGCTTGCTCAATAGTACCAATATCGAGGGTGGAATGCGTGACGGTGATCTGCCCGTTTCGGAGTCCTTCCAGGATGTCGACTGGAAAAGTAATGGGGACCTGGGCGTTTGCATTTTCAAAAAAGCCGAAAAAAGCGGCCAAAACAATGACTGTAGAACATAAAGCCCGGCTGGTGAGTGTAAAAAAATGGACGTTCATGGTTTGTAAATTTAGCAGAGGAATGGTGCAGGATATGGTAATTAACGCGAATCATGAGTTAAGAATAAGTGCTGATTCTCAGGTGGTTGGTAACGAGACCTACCAGATTTTTGAAACCTGGCAGGTCTAAGTGTGTGGTATTCAATTGCTTACTTAATCGAACCCATGATTCGCATAATTAATTCGGGATAGCTCGTGTTGATGATCTATCCCCCTCGTCTTCCCCGATTGCCAGTGGCCGGCTTTTCCGTTTTCGGCGCGGGGGCGGGATTGCTGCGCGGTTTCTCCGGAGCCGGTTTTTTCTCTTCCCATTTTTGACGGTGATAGTCTTTTGCTTCGTCCGGCTGGGTACGCGGACGCTGCACGGGTTCGCGGGTGGTCGGCCGGTCCGTTTTAGGGGGCTGTTCCGTCCAGGTTGGTTCACGGGTCGTGGGCTGGTCCGTTTTGGGCGGCTTTTGCGTGGGGGCGGGTTCCCGGCGGGGCGGACGTTCCGTTTTCGGGGTGGGTGCGGGTTCGCGTCCCATAGGTGCTTTGATGGGTGCCCAGGTCTTGTCCTTTTCGCGTTTCATGTTGTTATCACGCTGCGTTTCGATTTTTGCGGCTTCGCGCGAACGTTGCAGTTCCGGGTATTTGCGGCCATTCTTTTCCAGATATTCTTCCGGTGTCTCGGTCTTGCGGGGATTTTTGGTATTGAATTCCTGCCGCCCCTGTTCAAACTTTCCGTACTCTTTCAGACGTTCGGGCAGACGGTTTTTGTCGGCCATAAAGTCATCGGAAATGATCGTCCGGTTGCGCTCATGCCATTCATGGACCCCGACGGAAATGCTGGTCCCGGAGTGCCGATGGCCATAATAATGGTTCACAAAATCGGCAGAAAGGTGGCTGTAATGGTCGTGGTGGCGCGGGTGATCAAAGTACCAGTGCGTGAAATGGTAGGAAGGCAAATACACGATCACCACGCCGTGCGGAGGGAAATAGCTGCCCCAATCCCACCACCACGGATATGGCCGCCAGCGCGGATACGGCTCCCACCACGGATAGCCATACCAGTAAGAATAGGGCTGATAGTAATGATGTACCACGATGTCATTGTCGCGGTTGTAGTTATTCTCATCGGCATAGAGGTCGTCGCCGGGGCGGTCATTGTAGCCATTTTCGGCGGCATAGTCACGGGCGGCGGACTGCAATTCCGTTTTGGCGGCGGGATCGTTTTCGAGGGTGGTTTTCCAGTTTTCCAGTTCTTCGGCGTGGGCGCGGGCGACGGTCAGGTTCAGCGAATCCGTTTTATGGATCACCCAGCCGGGATTATCCCGGTAGGTTTCGCCGACCAGAATAGTAAAACGGAGGTCTTCATTGAGCAGATCAATCACCTCCGGCAAATCCAATAATTGCTCAAATGCCCGTTGCGCCGGACTAGCCAACCCAGCGGTGAGCCGCCCGAACGCCCGGTGTGTGGTTTGGTTCAGGTCGTTGATTTGCAGCAGCGTCGGCATCTGCCGGGAGACTACGCCGTAGGCTTCGTCGCGGCTTCCCTCGGGCAGCACTTCCAGGGTTTTACGGGTAGCGGCAGGGTTGTTTTTTTGCAAAACGACCGATTCCACCAGTCCGGGATAGCGATTCAAATCATAGAAAACCGTCTGCGTGGCCCGGGGAAAATCCTCGATGAGGCTGCGGAAAGCCGTGCTGGTTTTATCCCGCATATCCTGCATTTTAATAAGGATTTCGGGATACTTCGTGGTTTCCAGGATGGCCAGCCGCGTCTCGGAAGGATAGAGTACGAGGGCTTCGACGGATTTTTTATTTTCTTCCGCCAGATCACGGAGCAGGGCTGCATCGGTTTGCGCTACGGCGATCATCCGACTGCCCAGCATGAAGACCACCCAAAAGAGTAAAAATCGGAGATTGATGCTCATAACATTTTAGTATTGAGTTATTTATGGAAGGACTTGTGGAATGGGTTTCTCCGGAAATTTCTTGAAAATCGCTTTGGCAGCGGTTTGAATACGAGCATCGGCGTCGGCATCCTGAATGTTTTCCAATCCACCGACTACCACACCGCGCCACACCTGGTTGCCAGTTTTGGTATCCAGAAAATCGAGGATCAGAGTGCCTTCGCGGTATTGTACGGCGCGTACACGGTTGCATTGTTCAAAAGGGCCACCGTTTTGGCGCATGCAAGCCCAATTATGTACGTATAACACCTCGTTTTTGATCACCACATGGTAGTGTAGTGTCAGGTCGGGCTTGTCCACGCAGGGCTCGAAACCGTAGTGACCCATCTGGCTTTCTATGGCCGTGCGTATTTTGGTTTGAGTGCTGGCATTCAGCCAGGCCGGGCCTTGGTCGCCGGGATGGTTGGTGGCGTTTTCCGACCAGTTGTAGGTGCGATATTTATTCAGATTGACGCCGGGCTCTTCTTCGGAATAGACTTTTTCAAAAGGGGAACAGCCCACAAAAAGACCTAATGTGACCAAAAGTACCGGGAGCAATATCCAAACTTGTTGTTTCATGTTTTTTCAACAAAGTTGGCAGAGGACGGGACGGAAGACAATGACTTTGGTCACTAACTGGCATGATGGAGGTTTGGTTGGCGTTAGGAAAAATGAGAAAGCCGCTTCCATCGTAGGCCGATGGGAGCGGCTTTTCTACCCCGGAATGTCAGGGCGAGAAAGGTAACTGGACCAGCTACTTTTTAATAAAAACCCGGCTGCTCCGCCCCACGTGCAGTACATAGGTGCCAGTGGGAAATTCAGCAATTCCTACCTGTTGTACTGATTTTCCCGCTGGAATCAATGTTTTTTGGCGCAGCCAGATATGTCCGTTTATACCAATAATCTGAAGCAGCGTTTGGTGATCGTTTTCGGAAAAAATGGTGAAAACAAGTTGCTCGTCGGCCGGATTGGCCAGGATGTTTAAAGCGAAATCGGTTACTTTGGATGGCCCCTGCACCGCCGACACCGCGCCAAATTCGTCCGCACCCACGTCGTTGGCACCGTCCGTGCGCAGTTGGCCGTCGAGGTCGCGGGTCACTCCGGGCTGATTCACGCCTGCATTGATGCAAGGGCTATTGGCCAGCAGATGATAAGTGGCGTCGAGTTTCGGGTCGGTATCGAAACTATGCAGGTCGCGAAAAGTCTGCGCTTTCCATTGCGCCAGCGTCCATTCCTGCCAATCGAGGTTGTCGTCGAGGAAAACGGCACCGTTCGGGTCGTAGTAAAAGTTGTTGTCAATGACGTTGGTCAGGCCGGTCAGCGCGTTCTCGCGGATGCGCACCATCGCCAGATTCTGCGTGGCGGCCTGCACAAAAATGTTGTTCTGGATGCGCACATTCTGGCTGCCCACCCGCGCCGAATTATTGTCATCAATCCACACGTCGGTCGTATTGAAAAACAAACCGCCATGTTCGGCCTGGCCGCCATTGATCACCGTATTATTATAGACCTGTGCGTCTTTCGCGCCCCACAGACCAATGCCCGCGTGTTGGGTATTAATAATTAAATTGTTGATTACCAATCCATTGACGTTTTCAAAATAAGCAGGATTGAAGTCCGTATCGAACCATTCGGCATCAGTATAAAAACCGAGATAAATACCGCCTTCCCCGCAATTCTCGACGGTATTCTGCTCGATGACACAGTTGCGGCCACCGCCTTTTACATAAATACCCGTGGTGGCTACATCGTGAATATAACAACCGCGCACGGTGAGATTGGGCGCATTCACGTTGTCAATGCCTTCGGCGTTGAGGTCCAGGAGCGCACCGGGACCGACACCCGTGTGGTGGATTTCGCAGTTCAATACGGCGATATTGGCGCAGGCGGGAGTGAGTTTGATGCCGTCGCGCCCGCTGTGGTGGATATTGCAATCCTGAATGGTCACATTGCTCACCCCGCGTCGCTGGCCGAAAGGCACGGAATTGTCCCATTCCCAGTTGGTTTCAAACTTAATGGCATAGTAGTATCCGCCCACGATCTCGAGGCGTTCGAGCGAACCACCGGTGGTCTCCGGTTCGTTATACCACAGGCAGGCACTCACGTCTTCCACATTGGTGACGGCAGTGATGACGGCCCACTCGCCGGGGTAGGATTTGATATGCAGGTCGCTTTTATTGATACGAATTTCCTGGCTGATGTAGTTGCCACCGCGTAGCAGGATCTCGTCGCCGGGGCTGGCCGCGCTGATGGCAGCGGGCAGGGTTTGGAAAGGGCTGGCGAGGGTGCCGGGGTTGTTGTCATTTCCCGTAGGGGCAACGTACCAGGTGGCGGCCTGGGCAGCGGGCAGGATGGTCAATAGTAGCGCGATAACGAGGATGTTTTTCATGGAAAAAAGTTTTTGTTTGACAAGAAACGACGACTACAACCGTCCTAATACGCCGATCCGTAGCATATAAAGTCCCAGCAGTGTGACAAGGAAGGCCATCGCGATGAGTTGAGCACCAAAAATATGGGCGTTGGCCGGGTCGCTTTTATCAAAAACCACCGTGACGCGCTCGTGCAGCCGGTAATTGCCGAATGGCATAAAAGCACTGGTACTGCTGCGGCCTTCGAGGCTGTCGGGCGCGCCGGGCGCAGGGAGATACGCGAATACGGGTCGGCGGGCACGGCGTTTTCCTTTGCGTACGCCATCGGGCTCGCGCTGCACGGAAGGTGCGTTGCGACCGGCCAGAAAACCGGAAATCCGACCTTCGACGTGGGTGCCGGTCACCCGTTGCCAGAGGGGTTCTACGGTAGCTCGTCCAAAAATGTAGATCGTAAACAGGCCAAGGCCAAAGAACAGGATACGAAAAATGACTTTGAGCATGGCGGTCAGCGTTTGAATTCTTCAAAAACGCTGCCGCCGACAATCTTTTTCTGCCCGTTTTGATTCAAGTCGTTGACTTCGACAAACAACAGCACCATGCGGTCGTCGGCACTCAGAATGAGGGTGTGTTCAGTCAATTCATCAATCCGCCGGTATTGATAATGTTTGACTGCGCCGATACCGTTGTAAACCAGGTCCAGTTCGGCTTTGTCCTGCGCCAGCGACCAGGTGCCGGTGGATGCAGTATTGGCCGCAAAAGCAGATAGTGTTCCTTCGGACTTATGCCCCGTTATTTTGGTGTATTTGAATTCGAGGAACTCGCCCGGTTCGCCATTCACCGTGACATTCTGCACCGAACCATCGTCGTATTTCAGCAATACGGTACTTTTGACGGGTGTCCACTTCCCTTCGAGTTTTTTACCATCGAACAGGTCGGCGGGACCGTCGTTTTTGGCTTTTTGACAGGCACACAGGGTGCTGAGCAACAGGGCAGTACAGAGGAATAGATGTTTCATGTTGTGGTTATTTTAAGCCATATTTTTTAATAATCGCCTGACGCTCCTCGTTTGCGGTAGAAGCATAGACCAGACCGAATTGTTGGTTGAGTTGATTCATTACGGTGTCCCTTTCTTTTGACCCAAAAGGGTAGCCTTTTTCGGGGGTATATTCGAAGAATACCTTTTCCAGAAACTCTTCAAAAGGCTGATTGAAATACATGTCCATAAAGCGCAAAGGCTGGTCGGAACCGTTCCAGAACGTGTGCGTCAGGTGACGTGGACGCAGGTGCCAGCCGCCTGCCCCAATCTCCACCACTTCTCCCTCCACCATCACGGAGGCCGTACCTTCCAGCACCAGCATCAATTCATCTAATTCCTGGTGATAATGCGGTGGTGGCCCCATGATCTTCGGAGCGACCGCGCACTCTACGCTGGAAAACAGGCCGTTGGTCAGGCCAGAGCGCATCCACACCCGGATGTCCATTCCTCCTTTGTGATCCAGCGGTGGCAGAGCCGGGAGTAAAACCGGCTTTAATGGGTCGGCACCAGGCAGGGCGGCTTTATCCTGACCAAAAACTTCTTTTGACAGAAGCGTAAAACTTGCCAATAAACTCGCTGCGGTGAGAAAATTGCGTCTTTCCATGTGTTTTTCTTGAAAATAGTAAAACTGCTATGGAAAGGTATTGGCGGTCGTCGGGCTTTGGCACCTGTTTCTAACCAACTGCGAAAAATGACCCGTGAACGGGGAAATGGACGGTGTTTACTAATTTCCTCAAAAAAGGAAGCGCATGTTTCCGGCCAGGTTCTATCTTTCCCACTTTATTGTTTTCTATAAAAATTTCAGCAAAGAATATTGTCTGCACGTATGCGTCTGCCGTTTTTAATGTTCGCTCTTTTGGCCGTTTTTAGTTGTCCTGCCCAAACCCGGAAACTGGATTCGCTATTGACCGAACTGCAACTTATTCCGGTAGATGCTGATACCGCCCATCAGCGGGCTAGGGCGGTTTTGGCCCAGCGGATCGGCATTAATTATCATCAGCAAAAGGACTACGAAAACAGTCGCCGGTATTATCGGGAGGCCCTGCGGTTGGCCACACAACTCCAGCAGGAGCAGGGGGTGGCCTTCAATCTGGAAATGATCGGCCATGCGTACGAATATGAAAGCCGTTTTGCGGAGGCACTGGATACTTTTTTATTGAGTTACCGGCATTGGGAGCAACTGCGGGATACGGGCAAAATGGCGAAAAATGCCACCTTTATTTCGATGATGTATGGCGGAATTCCCAAATACGAAGACAAGGAACTGGAATACGCCAAGATTTGTATGGACCTCAGCCTGCGGGCCGGACGCTTACATGGCCTCTGCGCCTGTTCGATTTTGGTGGGGGATGTATTCGAGAAACTCGGCGAGACCGATAGTATGGCCATTTACCTCGAAAAAGGCATCGAATTCTTCCGGGACAAAACCGAATCGAACGGCCTTTCCGCGCTGTATGTGAGTATGGCCAGGGCGCAATCGCACCAGCGCAACTATCACCAAGAACTGGAATGGCTGCTCAAAGCCCGGCAAACGCAGGAAAAATTCGTCAATGGCGACGATCAGTTTCTCGCCAATATCAACCTGTTATTGGGCAATTGTTATCTTCATCTTGGCGATCTGAAACAGGCCACCAGTCACCTCGCCGCCGCGCAAAAAATCATTGTTTCCCTGAAAGACCTGACCTATCAGGAGCGGTTGTACGAACATCTGAGTCGGCTCGCCGAGCTGCAAAACCGTCCTAACGATGCCCTGCGCTATTATAAACTGCACGTTGCCGCCCGCGACAGCATCAATGACGAGAAAAATACCCGGCGGGTCACTCAAATCCAGATGACCTATGATTTTGAGAAAAAACAAAGCCTCGCCCAGGCCGAACAGGAACGCGAACTCGCCCTGCGTGACGTCCGTAGTCAGCAGCAGCGGCTGGTGTTCGCGTTGGTCCTGCTGGTGCTCCTGGGCGGCGTTGCCTTTGGTTTTTACTCCTATCGCCAGCGTCAGGAACGTCGCCGCACCGAACTCGAACTGGCCAACCTGCGGGCCCAGATCAATCCGCACTTTATCTTCAACTGCCTCAACAGTATCTATCGCTACACCAAAGAACGCGACACCGACACCGCCGCCAAATACCTCCAAAAATTCAGCAGCCTCCTGCGTCTGGTGCTCGAAAACAGCCGTACGGAGAAAATAACTCTGGCCCGCGACCTCGAAGCCCTGCAACTGTATGTGGATATTGAGGCCCTGCGTTTCAAGGAAAAATTGCGTTTTTCGCTGGAAATAGACCCCGAAATAGACCCTACTTTCCTGCAAATTCCCGGAATGCTGATCCAGCCCCATGTCGAAAACGCCATCTGGCACGGCCTGATGCACCGTCCGGCGGGTGGTCAGTTGTGCGTCCGGCTCACTTTGCCCGCCGAAGACCTGCTGCACGTAGAGATTGAAGACGATGGCATTGGCCGCGCTGCCTCCGCCGAACTCGAGAGCAAAAGTGCGCTTACCCGGAAAAGTCTCGGTCAAAAAATCACCGCCGAGCGACTAAAAGCAACCGGCAAACTGGCTTATTTTGAAACCATTGATCTGACCGATAAAGACGGTAATGCCATGGGAACGCGGGTGGTGATGGAAATACCGCTTGCTGGTTGATTGGTGTATTGGTTGATTTGCATTACTAATAAACCAATGAACCAATAACTGTTTAAACATGAAGGCACTCATTATAGACGACGAACCGGATGCCGTGGAGGCACTGCACCTCACGCTCATGGAGACCTGCCCCGAAATAGCGGTGGCGGGTAAATACACCGACCCCGAAAAAGGGTTGGCGGCCATCCGCGCGCTGAAACCCGATCTCGTTTTTCTGGACATTGAGATGCCGGTGATGAACGGTTTTCAATTGCTCGAAGAACTGAGCGAGCTGCCGTTTGCGCTGATTTTTGCCACTGCCTACGACCGCTTTGCCGTCAAGGCTTTCCGCTTCAGCGCGGTGGACTATTTGCTCAAACCCGTCAGCCCCGACGAACTCCGCAAGGCGGTGGACAAGGCCCTGGAAAAACAACGAATTGAAAAAACGCAGCTGGATTTTTTGCGCCAGCAACTGTACGCCCCCGATGCCAAACGATTCGACAAGATCGCCCTGCCGTATGCCCACGGCTACACATTCGTCGAGCTGGCCGACGTGATGTACTGCGAATCAGACAGCAGTTACACCCGATTCTTTCTGGCGACCGGAGAGATGTACCTGATTACCAAGACATTGGGCGATGTGGAAGACATGCTGGCCGGTGGCGATTTTTTCCGCATCCACAAGCAGTTTTTGGTCAATATGCGCCACATCCGCAATTACATCCGGGGCGATGGCGGTTATGTCGTCATGCCCAACAAGGTCAGTGTGCCGGTGTCCAGGATCAAAAAAGAGGAATTTACGGAGCGGTTCACGCGGTTTTAGAAACCCAAGAAATTGTTTAAGAAATAACTGATGACCGTGGCGGGCGGCTACTGCTGCGTGGCGTTAGGAAATTCGACCCAAAACGTACTGCCTTCTTCGGTGGCACTTTGGAAACCCATTTGCCCGCTCATCATTTCCACATAGCGCTGCACGATATAAAGTCCCAGGCCCGTCCCCTGAATATTGGTGGCATTGCTGGCCCGGAAAAAGCGGTCGAACAGGTGTTTTTGTTCTGCCTGTGGAATGCCCATGCCTTTATCTCTGATGCTAATATGCGTTTTTTCATCTCCAATACGGCTGGTTACTTCGATGCTGCTGCCTCCGGGCGAATATTTGCTCGCATTGGAAATCAGATTGCTGAGGATATTTTTCAGCAATGCCCGGTCCAGACGTACGATTGGCTGGCCGGTATGGACATAGTGGATGGTCTGACCAGGTTTGAACATGTTTTTCAGTTCTTCATGCACTTCTTCCACACAGACTGGCAGATCGAACTCCACCGACTGATGCTGCACCCGGCCTTCTTCCAGGCGGCCTAAAGAGAGGAATTCGGTGAGGATGGTATTCAGTCCGTTCACCGCGTTTTTGATGCGGTCGGCATGTTTTTTTACGTTGCCACAATCCTCCCGTTCTGCATATTGACCGACCAAACCGGCCGACGACATTATAGAGGTGAGGGGCGTACGAAACTCATGCGAAGCCATGCTCACAAACCGGCTTTTCAGTTCGCCGAGGTCGCGTTCTTTATCGAGGGCGTTGGCCAATTCGTTTTTGGCCTGTTCCAGTTCGGCGGTACGTTCGTTTACCTTATTTTCCAGGCCTTCGTTGAGGTTTTTCAAAGCCTCGGTCAGACTGGCGAGTTCCTGTTTTTGCTGTAAAATCGAGTTTTCATAACTTTTACGGTAAGTATTGTCCACTACAAAAGCGACCACAAAAGCACCTTCCGAACTTTTGAACGGGCTTAAACTCACCTCCACCGAAAATTCCGAGCCGCCTTTTCGCAGTCCTTTCAAATCCAGGCCGATGCCCATACTACGCGGATGCGGATTCTGGTGATATTTCTCGCGATGCGTTTCGTGACGATGCTCCAGCCGTTTTGGAATGAGTATTTCGATTGGCTTGTGAAGCAGTTCATCCTGCTCATAACCAAAGAGTTGTTCGGCAGCCGGATTGGTAGTGACGATGAGGCCGCGTTGATTGACCAAAAAAATACCGCTTGTGGCATACTGGAACAGGGCCTTGAATTTCTCCTCCTGCTGCCCTTCCATTTCGCGCAGCGAAATAAAGCGGATAACAAAAATAGCGGCGGCCCAAAAGCTCAAAATCGGGAACATCCGCTCCAGCAACATCTGTTCCAGGGGCTGCTCATGTGGCTTGAGTACTGCGCCAATGATCGTCAGCACAGTCGTCACCACCGCCAATAGTAACACATCGCTTTTTTCCTTAAAGAAAATGGCCAGAAAGTGGGCCAGGAGATAGGCAAAAACAATATCGAACCGCCACGGCAGTTGCAGATCAGCAGCAAAAATAACCGCCACTACAAACCATACAAAACGCGACCACTTCACGTCGCTACGGAAGGTTAACATGGAGCGAAGATAAGTGCTTGTACCCGTCAAATTCACACCTTATTGTCTTATATAATTTGTTCCGCTGGCAGTATCCGCCGGGCAGCCCAGTTACTCATTCCCACACCAAACAGGACAATGGAAATGGAACTGACTGGCATCAGTATAGCGGCCACCAATGGCGACAGTGCTCCCGTGATGGCAAAACTCAAACCGATCATATTATAAGTCAAGGCAATAATATAAGAGCGGTTCACGATGGTCACGCCTGCCCGGGCCAGGCGCACAAATTGCGGCAGCCGGGCAAATTCATCCGCATGGAGAATAGCATCGCAGGCGGGCGTAAAATTGTTGGTGTTCTCGGCCACTACAATTCCCAGATCGCTCTGGCGCAATGCGCCCGCATCATTCAGTCCATCGCCGAGCATGAGTACCCGCCGACCACCTTGCTGCAGTTTTTTAATAAAATCAAGTTTTTGCTGCGGACTGCGCTGAAACAGCATGGTGTCTGCTGAGAAAAAAGGCGCCAGCGCGGCAGCCTCGTGGTTCTGATCGCCGGAAAGGAGGAAGGTCTCCAGTTTGGCCGGTTTTTCAAAATGACGCGTTTTGGAAGGAGTAGTAAAGAAAGCCAGCACATCGGCCAATCCCGTGCGAAAACGGTTTTTTACTTCAAAATGGCCCAGTACTTCACCGTCTATTTCTACAAAAACGCCGCCATTATTATGGTCTTTAAACTTCGTAGAGGCCGGAAAACCATCGGTGTGGGCCGCAGAAATAAACGCGGCGGAGCCTATTTTCACCAGTTTGTCCTGTACCCTACCCTGAATTCCGAGGCCCGGTATTTCCTCAAAATTAACCGGCCTTTCCGTCGGTACTCCACGCATGGATTCATACAGACGGCGACTCAGCGGATGCGCCGAATGCCGCACTAGGGAGCGAACCGCCATTTTTTCGGCATAACCCAGCGGCGGCCCCTGAAAGCGCATTTCCTGCTGGGCTACGTTGGTAATGGTGCCGGTTTTATCAAAAACCACCGTATTAATGTCGGCAAAAGCCTCGACGATGCGGATGTTTTTTAAATAAAAATGATGCCGACCGAGAATACGCATAATGTTGCCCAGCGTAAATGGAATTGCCAACGCCACCGTGCAGGGGCAGGCCACGATCATCACTGCCGTAAAGGCATTGATCGCCGTCCGCATATCGCTGCGCCACAGGCCCCAATAGACAAATGCAGCACCGCCAAACGCCAGGATCAGCAGGGTGAAATAACGGCCTGCGGCGTCGGCCAGCCGTGTCACCTGGCCTTTGGCATCGGTCTTAAAAGCTTCATTGTTCCAGAGTTGCGTCAGGTGGCTTTGAGCGACCCGGCGGCTGAGTGCCACTTCAATGCTTTCGCCGAGTTGTTTGCCGCCGGCAAAGATGCGCTCACCGCTCTGTACCAGCACGGGTTCCGATTCGCCCGTCACAAAACTATAATCTACACGCGCTGAGCCTTTTAGCAAAATTCCGTCGGCAGGAATAATCTCCTGACTGCGCACTACAATAATATCGCCCGGCACCAGTCGGCTGACGGGCACGGAAGTTTCTTCTTCGCCTGTGCGCACCATCGCCGCTACGGGAAAGTAGGATTTGTAGTCGCGCTCAAAGGACAGCTGGTGCCAGACCTGCTGCTGAAACCACTTGCCGATGAGCAGCAAAAACGTCAGGCCGGAAAACGAATCCAGGTAACCTGCACCCGTGTGGGTCACGATCTCCCAGACGCTGCGCCCAAAAAGCGACAGCAGTGCGAGACAAAGGGGTATGTCAATATTGAGCTGGCGGTTGCGCAGTCCCTGCCATGCCGACACGAAATAATCGCGCGCACTGAACAGCAGCACCGGCAAAGCCAGCGCGAGACTGAGGTAGCCAAAGGCAGCGGAAAACCAGGCGTCCGTCTCGCGGCTCATACCGACGTATTCGGGAAAACTGAACAGCATGACATTGCCAAACGCAAAGCCGGCCACCCCCAATTGATAGCTCAGCCGCCGACTTAAAACCGGCTTTTTTTGTCCTTCCACATCG
This sequence comes from Saprospirales bacterium, assembly GCA_031425155.1. Classification (GTDB taxonomy): domain Bacteria; phylum Bacteroidota; class Bacteroidia; order Chitinophagales; family Saprospiraceae; genus M3007. The sequence goes on from JANPIV010000082.1 coordinate 60,873, forward strand.
CCGAGATTAATGTCAGGGGCATAACCGATGGCATTCAGCAACAGGGCCAGCTTGGGCAGGGAAGTTTTTTCGGGATTGAACTGGATGCAGGTGGTTTTTTTCAGGAAATTGACCCGCGAATGGGTAACTCCTGCGTCGAGTTTGCCGAGACTTTCCAAGAGCCAGATGCAGGATACGCAGTGCATCTGCGGCAAATAGAAGGTGACCTGGGCGGTCTGGCCATGCTGAAACTCGAGCAGTTTTTCCCGCACTTCCGGATCGTCCAGGTAGGCGTAGTTTTTGGCAACCTTGTGATTCTTAAGGCTTTGCCCGGCATTTTTATCCAGCACGTAATATTCGCAGAGGTTATGGGTATTCAATATTTCGTACACCATCTGGCAGCCGGGGCAGCAAAAATGCTTATCGCCAATACACAGCCGGTCTTCCCCGCTAGGCGGAACAGGCGGGCAGAGATCGTGGCAGTGAAAACAAATATCTGCACCTATAGCAGGTTTTGCAGCAGGAGATAAAGTGGAAGAGACAGGCATAGTAAGCGAAATTTTATGGGGCAAAATTCCGGCCTGCTGTGTGCAGGTCAGGTGATAGCGATCATGCCTGCGGGTGATGGTAGTCACGGGGGTACCTGCGACGACCAAAGTCATGGTACAGGTTGATGCGCGTCATTATTTCCGCTTCCCGGCACTATGCACATTTGTGCCAATAAAACGTTTAGCACATGACACTCCATTTTTCTCCTGACCGTACGGTGGCTGATGTTCAGTCCGATTTTCTGAAAGCATTCCCGGGCCTGAAACTCGTTTTTTTTACTAAGCCACACCATGCCTACAAAGGAAGTGCCGCCAAGTTCATGATCGAGGAGAAAGACCTGACCCTCCAGCAGCTGGCTCCGCATATTAAAACGGGTTATCTGCTGCTCGAGCCGGATATGATGGTCTGGCAACTGGAACGACTACTGGAACAGGAATACGGCCTGCACGTACAGGTGTTCCGCAAATCGGGCGAGGTCTGGCTGGAAACTTCCGTGAGCGACGATCTTACGCTCGAACAGCAACAGGCTAAAGCAGTGGCCAGCGAACATGTCCAGCAGGAGTTCGCCGATCCGATAGACTACCGGGAGCAGGATTAATTTATTGCTACAAACTATTGATTTTCATTCATTTAGCATAAAAATATGAAAACCATTCTGGTCCCGACCGACTTCTCCGCCTGCGCGAATAATGCCATGATGTACGCCCTCGAACTCGCGGAGCGGTCAGGTGCAAGCGTCACTGTACTTTACGTGATCTACCCCAACGAAGGGGTGGAGAACAATATTTATGACGCCTTTTTTATCGAAGACTATGTGGAGCAACGCCTGCAAAGGATGAAGGTATGGAGTAAAAAATTTACCCGTAGCCCCCACCTGAAAGAGGTGGAAATAAAACTGGAATGTAAAATCGGGTTTCCGGTGAGCACCATTTGCCAGACGGCTACCGAGCTGGAGGTTTCCCTGATCGTGATGGGTACGACTGGCTCTATCGGCCTGCTCGGGGTGGCATTGGGCAGCGTTACTTCGGGCGTGCTGGCCAAGAGTAAAACGCCCGTGTTGGCGGTGCCGCCCAAAGCAGCTTTCCGCAACAATGCCCGCTTTGCTTTCGCCACCGATTTCAGACTACCCGTGAGTAAAAACTCGCTGCAAGTCCTGCGCGAAATACTCTATCTGCAACATACGGGCCTGAATATCATTCATGTATCCACCAAACCCGGCGCCCCGCGCGACCATAAGCAGGAAAAAGCCATCAGCGAAAAACTGGGCACGATCCCGCACGATTTCCACTACATACACGATCAGGATGTGGTGCAGGCCATTCACCATTTCCTCGAATCCACGGAATGCAACGGCCTGGTGACGGTAGCCCACGAACACTCTCTACTGCATGAATTGTTTACGAAAAGCGTTTCGCGGTCTTTGGCGCACCACTCTACTGTGCCCATCCTGACCCTGCACGATGCCTGATTTTACCAGTCATTGAAAGCCGCATTGAAAATATCTTCCAGCAACTGCTTATTGATCGTGGACAACAAATTGGCCTGTACCGCCAGCAGGTCAGTGCTGCTGGAAAAATCGGCGAAGTGACTGAAATCCCGCTCGGCGGGCCAGCCTTTTTTCTCGTCAATCCGATTGATATAACCGACCCGAATGCGTACTTCCAGGCGGTTGGCGGCGACTACTTCGCCGGGTTTGGGATTCACTGGAGACACCCGAAAATCCACGATTTTGCCCGTAAATTCGATGTCTGGTTCCTCATTTTTGGCTGTTAATGGTGTTTCCGAGCGTATTTTATCGCGCAGCAATTCTGCAAAATCCAGACCCAGCGTAGGGGGCGCATTAGTGGCCAGCGTCTCAAAATTGCGCACCGCGAAGGTCTTTACCCGTGGGTCAATCGAAATACCCTTAAAGGTGTAACAGCCGGATTGTGCCCCGGCAATGAACAGTATCAACAGCAGCTTCCAGTTTGAAAATAGCATTCCTTTATGGGCGGTTTAGCGTTGCCTGGACTCTCGAAATAGTGCAGACAGTAAATGGGCAGAACAGACAAACGCCTGATAGCGTGACAAATATAGGGAGAAAAACGATTTGCCGACAGTTTTTGATGCCTGCCCGCCGTTACAATCTGATAACAGACCGATTATTGATGTATGGCCTGGAAAAACAAGTCCAGTTTTTGCGGGTCTAACTGGCCTGCCGTGCGCACCCCGCTGCATAAATCCAGCCCAAAAGGCCCGACCGCTTCAATAGCCGCCCGCACATTATCGGGACGCAGGCCACCGGCCAGAAAGACCGGCACCGCGACGCTTTCACAGATCCGGCGACTAATCGTCCAGTTATGTACGCGGCCCGTACCGCCCAGTTCTTTCACCGCCAGATTGGGATTCCCGCTATCCAGCAGCAACGCATCCACCTGCGGAGCCAGTTTCTGAGCTTCATCCAGCGATTCCTCGCCGGTGACGTGGATGACCTGCACCAGTTTCACGCCTGGCAATGCCCGCCGAATGTCCGCGTAGGTACCCACCTGCAAAGCATCCACGATCTGTATGGTGTTCGTCCCCACCCGTTGCTGATGTTGCACAATCGCCGCCACATCCGTCTCGCTGGTCAGCAAAAACGTAGCGATGGGCGGCGGTACCATCCGCGCAATGACCTCAATTAATTCGTCGCCTATAACACCCGGCCCGCTCGGCATCGCCCCGACCAGACCCAAAGCGGAAGCACCCGCCCCAATGGCCAGCCGGGCTTCGTCTTCACTACTGATGCAACAGATTTTTACGCGAACCATTACAAAAATGATGAATGATGAATGACTAATGATTAACCATGAGATGTTGACAATTAAGGCACTACTTATTATTCATCATTAAAAATTATTCCCATTCTATCGTCGCCGGTGGCTTCGTGGAAATATCGAACACTACCCTATTAATGCCTTTCACGCGATTGATAATCTCGCTGCTCACTTCGGCCAGAAAATCGTAGGGCAGACGGCTCCATTCGGCGGTCATACCATCAGTGCTGCTCACGGCACGCAAGGCGATGGTCTTTTCGTAGGTGCGCTCGTCGCCCATGACGCCCACAGATTGGATAGGGAGCAAAATCGTACCGGCTTGCCAGACTTGATCGTACAAGCCGTGTTCGCGGAGTTTGCCGATGAAAATAGCATCAGCTTCCTGCAATATTTGCACCTTTTCGGGGGTGATGTCGCCGAGAATGCGGATGCCCAGCCCGGGGCCGGGGAAAGGATGGCGTTGCAAAATATGGCCGGGGATTTCCAGTTCGGCCCCCACGCGGCGCACTTCGTCCTTGAAGAGCATCCGCAGCGGTTCCACTATTTTGAGTTTCAATTTTTCTGGCAGCCCACCCACATTATGGTGGCTTTTGATGGTCACCGAAGGGCCATGTACGCTCACCGATTCGATCACATCGGGATAAATAGTGCCCTGCCCCAACCATTGAAAATCGGGGTGCGCCTCGGATTCTTCTTCAAACAGATCAATGAAAAGTTTGCCGATGATCTTGCGTTTTTGTTCGGGATCGCTCACGCCCGCCAGCGCGGCATAGAACCGCTGCTGGGCATCCACGCCTTCTACATTCAGGCCCATACCGTGGTAGGAAGCTAACACTTCGGCGTACTCGTTTTTGCGCAGCAGGCCATTATCAATAAAAAAACAGAACAGCCGGTCGCCGATAGCGCGGTGCAGCAACGTGGCCGCCACCGTGGAATCCACGCCGCCGGACAGAGCCATGATGACCTTTTCACTGCCAATTTGCTGGCGCAAAGCAGCAACGGTTTCTTCCACGAAATGCGCTGCCGTCCAGTCGCCCGCACAGCCGCAGACGCCGTGAACAAAATTTTTCAGCAAATGAAAACCTTCCAAAGAGTGATACACCTCCGGGTGAAATTGCAGGCAATAAACGGGCTGCGCGAACTGGCCCGACTCCGCCCGAAACGCCGCCACCGGAATACTGTCGGTATGCGCGAGCAGTTCAAAACCCGTCGGCAACCGCAGGATGGTATCGCCGTGGCTCATCCAGACCTGCGAGCGGGCCGATACGCCCGCCAGTAAAGGATCGTGATCCTGGTCGTTGGTTTGCAGCAGAGCCTTGCCGTATTCCCGTTTTTCGGAGCGGGCCACTTCGCCACCATAAAAATCGGCGATCAACTGCGCGCCGTAACATACGCCGAGCACGGGCCGCTGGCCGACGATTTTATCGAGGTCCACCCGCAGCGCATCGGCTTGTTTCACCGAAAAAGGACTGCCGGAGAGAATGATGCCGCGAATGTCGTCGGTCAGCACGGGGATTTTGTTGTACGGCACTATTTCGCAGTACACATTGGCTTCGCGCACCCGGCGGGCAATGAGTTGGGTGAACTGCGAGCCAAAATCGAGGATGAGAATTTTTTCCATGTTTGCTTTGAAGCGCGCAAAAGTAGGAAAACTCCCAGAGTACGCGACTACAACAAGAACCGATACGTAAATTTCAACAGGAAAATGTTCTGTGGCCGCGTTGCCCGCACGTTGTCATACAGACTACTGAGCAATGATCGGTTCAGATCGCCGTAGGCATTGGGCAGGTTGCCCTGCGACCAAACCAGATATATTTCCGAACCGGGCACATACTCCCACCGCGCCACCAGATTGGAGCGAAACTGGATATAGTTAAAATCAGGCGTACTAAAGGTGTAATCTGTGGCGCCGTCGCGGTTTTCATCCACAGAAAAACCATCAGTGACGGCCTGAATTTCCGCCGGGCTATACTGATGAAAACGCTGATCGTAATCCTTATTGAGCGGATCGGTGACGTAACCAAAATTGCTGTACAAGGCCCGGAAAATGTAGGGCTGCGCGTAATATTGGATCGTCAGGTTAGGATTAATATTGTAATTAAGGCGGGCGGTGAGCGAAAAACTGCGTTGTTCCACTTCACTGACTACCGTGCGGCGGGCATCCAGAAAATCTTCCTGATCCACGAACTGGTCCTGTTTCCGCCACGAACGGCTGTAACCGGGATAGAGACTGATGCTCAGGGCATTCAAAGGTTGGAATTCTACGCCGACGGACAGTTCCTGCACCTTTACGGTCTTCTGAAAACCCCAGGCAAAAAAGGTATTGGCCGAAAAGGAAACCTTTTTGCGGCCGTCGGTCTGGATGTAGGCGAAATTGCCCAGACCCGGGGGACGACGCAGCGAGGAGCCGCCACGTAAAGCATTATTGGAAATTTCGTTCGGATTCACGGTCAGGCCGGTGCCGACTTGCCAGTTATTTTTAAACCAGGCGTGGGTATTGGTATTAAAGGCCGAATACAGGAAGCGACCGCCAAAGTCCCAGCGCGCCCAGTGGTTGTAATTAATACGCCAGTTGCGGAAGATCGAAAACGGTTTTTGGATTTGATAACCGACCCAAGTAAAGTGATTGATCTCGTCGGCGGCCAACAGGAAACCGATGTCGTTCAATTCGAGTTCCGGCGAGCGGAAGGTCATGCCGGTTTCAAACTTCAATATGCCGCCGAGACTGTCAGGCTTGCCACCGATCTTACCCACGCGAATCGTACCGCCGCTGCCGGTGAGCGAGGTGCGGGTGGCATCCACCGATAAGTGATCGGCATTGGTGCGCTGGAAAAGGTGGACGAAACTGGTCTGCGTTTCCAGGATGGCCTTTTCGCTGCCCTCCACCCGGCTGACAATGCCGTTCGCTTTCACGTACCACCAGCGATTTTTCCAGAAATGCTGGAAGTCAACGCCCGCAGAGTAGGCACCGCGATGCAGCCAATCCACGGCTTTTTCGCGATTTACGGCGGTAAAAATGCCGCCAATAATGGTGTTCCCCTGATCAAAATCCTTGACCAATCGTCCGACGACATAGTTGGTGAGTGGCTCCACGAGTTGTTCGCGTTGTTCGCCGTTGTGGTCTATTTTGGCCATTTCGCGCTGGGCTACGCTTTCCATGAGGCCAATGGACCAGCCCTTTTTGGTCTTGCCACTGAATTTGGCTGCGCCCAGAATAGACGTTTTTTGCGGCACGTTGGCATACTCGCCATTCTTCAAATCCGGGTAAACGTGGGGCGCGCCGCCAATGCGCCGGGAGTAAAAGAGCAGGTCGGCATCGTAGTCGCCGCCCGCTTCCGAGCCGGTGAGGCGATAGTCGAAGAGGTTGCGGCTTTCAATAAAAAACGGGCGGCGTTCCTCGAAAAACACCTCGTAACCATCCAGGCGCACCGCACCGGGGTCGGCCTCCACCTGTCCGAAGTCAGGGTTGATGGTAAAATCGAGAATCAAATCGCTGGTCACGGCCAGTTTGCCATCCAGTCCGGTACTCAGATTATTACGGGAACCATCGGCGAAGGGATTGCCTTCTTCTTTTTCAAAACGTTCGGTTTGGGCCACTACATAAGGGGCGAGTTCGATTTGCTTGCGGGTCGTCAGATTGCGCAAACCGCGCAGTTCCCCAAATTCGCTGACCCAGCCGCCCGCATTCTGGCGGATATGCTGCCAGGTGGAACGCTCCTGTTTGCGAAAGATCAGCCGTTGCACCTGGAAGCCCCACACGGGCTCCTCCTGATTGCCATAACGCAGTTGGCTGAAAGGAATCTTCAATTCTGCCGTCCAACCGAGGCTGTCCACGTGGGTTTTGGCGTACCAGATCGGGTTCCAGTTGGAGTCCCAGTTATTGCCGTTGTTGGAAACGAATTCGTCGCCTTTCACGCCACTCACCGAGATGGTAAACGAGAAGGCCGAACGCAAATCGTGGTAACTGTCAATATTGATCTCCACCCAGTCGCCGGGGAACTCGTCGCGGCGGCTCATGCGCTGCACGAGGCTATCCGGTGCGCGGTCGAAACAGCGGTAAGCGATGAGCAGGAATTTCTCATCGTACATGATTTTGAACTGGGTTTGCTGGTCGGGTTTGGCCCCGTTATCGGGTTGATTTTGGATGAAATCTCCCGCCCAGGTCACTTTGTCCCAGGCTGCTTCGTCGGGAATACCGTCCAATTCAATGGATGTATTACCCGCAGACTGCGTGGTGTATTGTTTTCTAACTATTTCTCTTTGAGGGGTTTGCGCAGAGACTGCTTCGCAAAATAACAGACAGGTAAACAGCAATAAGAGTAGGTTCTTCATACGAAAGCAGTGTGGTAGGTAGCAAATAAGTGTCGGAAGGACACGAACGGATTGGTTAGGTTGCAAAGTTCCGCAAGTATTCGGCGGCGGTGGAAGTAATAGATGTACGACCAGAAAAGGGGGAGGAAAAGCAGGTTTTCCTCCCCCTTTGTCATAAGCATCAACAGCCGTCACTACGGCCAAAGCAAGCGAAACCAATAGGCCACAAAGCACATTGGGTAGTTCGCAGCATTGTTATTGCTGGGTATATTCGAGGTGGTTTGGCCTACTGGCGGGGAAGGGACAATTTGATTGGATAGCGGGGCAGGCCACGGCAACGAAGTAGGTTCTATACAGGCGATTACCTTTTGTTTGTCCAATTTTTTCAGGAGATACGACACGATCATTGGACTTTTAATGATAGGTAAACCAGACCTTACCAACCAATAATTTGGCCGAACGTCTAATATCCAGTGTCTAATTACTTAAATCCTACTGCTATGAAATTAAAAGTTACCATATTTTATGTGCTCATTTTCATGAACACATTTTGTGTTGCCCAGGATACAAAACCTTTTATTCCAGATGGGGAAGCAAGATATTTTGATTATTGGGAAGGAACCTGGTATGAAATAAAGGAAGACAATAGCCTGGATAGTAATTCTTATTTTAAGATCAAACGTGGCGTACACCCTTCGAGTTTTATAGAGGAATGGCATTTTTCTAATGGAATGTCATCAATGGCCCTTCGGTCGTGGGATAAAACAAATAATAAATGGGGCTTCGTATGGGTAAGCGACAACGGCCTTTATCAAGTTTGGGACACCAGGAAAATAGATGACGACTGGTACATTTATAGACAATTTACTATAAATGGCGATACCTATATGTCGAGACAAGGCTTTATATTGCAAACAAACGGTACCGTCTTGCGAATTAGTGAAAAATCTTATGACGAAAAAACATGGGAATTGCGTTTTAAACAAAGGCTAAGGAGAATCCAGGAGTAAATATGGTCTGAGTGCCAACTAGTACGTCAGCACTTGCTAACGGGCATGTACTTTTATGCGGTATTCAGTGAAAATGGCCAGTGGGTAGCCGCAGGCAGGGTTATGGTGGATTGAATAAATGACCAATTAAGTTTTCAGTAGATGCGGATATTTGATGAAATAGTCAAATATTCGCATCTTCATTAGTGCTACCATTGCAAAGACTTATTCCGGATGAATCGAATCAACTCTATTGACTTCACCCGTGGCCTGGTCATGGTCATCATGGCTTTGGATCATGTGCGCGACCTCTTCCATATCAATTCACTGACCCAGAATCCAGTTGATTTAAACACCACTACGGCGGGTATTTTTGCGACGCGCTGGATCACGCACTTATGTGCGCCGACTTTTGTGTTTCTGTCCGGCACTTCCGCTTATCTGGTTTTTAAAAGAAATAATGATCTGGCAAAAACCAAACACTACCTGCGTACCAGAGGGTTGTGGCTGATTCTACTGGAATTTACGGTTATCAATTTTATCCTGTGGACGGATATTTATTTCCGTATTCTGGTCATACAGGTGATTTTTGCGATTGGTCTGGGTTTTATCGTGTTGTCTTTTCTATTAAAAGTATCGCCGCGTATTTTAGCCATCGCGGGTTTGGCCATCATTTTTGGCCATAATCTATTACAAGGGGTCTTTTTTGAAGGAAATAACGCGGCGCAATTTGTTTGGGCTATTTTCTTCCGTTTGCAGCCCTTTCAGATCACACCTAATTTCAACTTTACGGTACTCTATCCACTCATTCCGTGGTGGGGCATCCTGCTGACGGGCTTTGCGGCCGGAAAAATATTTGAATTGCCATTAGAAAAAAGGAAAAAAATATGGCTGCAAATTGGGCTGGCTTCCCTGTCGCTGTTCTGCCTGATTCGGCTGACTAATGTGTATGGCGATCCGGCTCCCTGGGCACCCCAAAAGACGGCCTTGTTTACTTTTTTCTCTTTTATGAATGTCAATAAATACCCGCCGTCGCTCTTGTACGCATTGGTGACGCTGGGTATTATGAGCATTATTTTATCGCTTTCTGATGGCGTAAAAAATCGCGTTACCGACTTCTTTTCTACTTATGGGAAGGTGCCTTTGTTCTATTATTTAGCGCACTGGTATATTATCCATCCGGCTATGTTTATCATGGTGTTTTTGCAGGGATTTACCTGGGATGATTTAGAGTTTGGTGCTTTCAAGTTTGGGCGACCGGCAGCCGGTTCCGGAGTGGAATTGCCAGTGGTTTATCTGGTGTGGTTGGGTATTGTATTATTACTTTATCCGCTTTGCAAATGGTACGGACGTTACAAAGCGGCGCACCCGGAAAATTGGTTGCTGCGGTATATTTGAATGGCTTTTGCTTTTCCGGCGTACCTTTTGTCCTTCAAAACAATCTGGAAGGAATGCGCTATACATTACTACCCACTACGGTTCTGCCGCTGCTTCTATGGATCAGCGGCACCATTATTCTCCTGAATCTCCCGGCCTGCCAATCCCACCAACGTGACTATTCCACCTGGTCGGACTATCTTGGCGGCCCGGATCGCAACCATTATTCCTCACTGACCCAAATTAACCCGCAGAATGTCAGCCAATTAAAAGTGGCTTGGTCCTATTCTGCGCCGGACAGCGGCCAGATGCAAATGAGTCCCATCATAGTGGATGGCGTACTATATGGCATGACCGCCGCCGTGCAAGCCTTTGCCCTCGATGCCGCTACCGGCAAGGAACTCTGGCGATTCGGCGATCCGCTGAAAGCCTGGCACAGCACCAGCCGCGGCGTTTCCTACTGGTCTAACGGCACAGACCGGCGCATTCTCTGTACCATCGGCCCCAATCTGTACGCGTTGGATGCGAAAACCGGGCAACCCATCCCCACCTTCGGCGAGCAGGGCAAAGTGGATCTGCACGAGGGGCTGCCCGAGGTGGCGCGCAACAAATTCATCATCTCCAACACGCCCGGCACCGTCTTTGAGAACCTCATTATCATGCCGCTCCGCCTCTCCGAAGGCGCGGATGCGGCTCCCGGCGACGTACGCGCTTTCGATGTGGTGACCGGCAAACTGGTCTGGACTTTTCACACCATCCCCTACCCCGACGAACCGGGGTATGAGACCTGGGAAAACCCGGAAGCCTACCTGAATAAAGACATCGGCGCGGCCAACAACTGGGCGGGCATGGCCGTGGATGTGGCTTCCGGGATGCTGTTTGTGCCCATCGGCTCGGCGGCTCCCGACTTCTACGGCGCACAGCGTTTGGGTAAAAATCTGTACTCCGATTGCCTGCTGGCCCTGGATGCCCGCACCGGAAAGAAGGTCTGGCACTACCAGTTCATGCACCACGACATCTGGGATCGCGACCCACCCGCACCGCCGAATCTGATTCGCGTGAAGCGCAATGGCCGGGTGATAGATGCCGTGGCGCAAGTCACCAAACAGGGGTATGTTTTTGTTTTTGACCGAAAAGATGGACAACCGCTGTTCCAGATCGAGGAAGTGGAAGCCCCGCCTTCGCTGCTGACCGGCGAGACTGCCTGGCCAACCCAGCCGGTTCCGGTGCTGCCCAAACCCTTTGCGCGTCAAGCCTTTACGCTCACCGAACAAGACATCAGTCCCTACGCCGAAAACCGCGAGGAACTGCTGCAAACCTTCCGTCAGGCCGACCGCCGCCGCTTCGCTCCCCCCAATCTGGACGGTGTACTATTACTGCCCGGCTACGACGGCGGCGCGGAATGGGGCGGCGCTGGAGCCGACCCGGACGACGGCATCCTGTACGTCAACTCCAACGAAATGGCCTGGATATTAAAGATGGAAACGACCGGCAGTCAGGTCGCCGATGCGCTACCTTTGGGCGAAGCGACCTACTTGGCCAACTGTTCCTCCTGCCATCAAAAAGATTGGAGCGGCAATGCGCAGAGCGGTTATCCTTCGCTGATTAATATCAATCAACGCCGCGATCAGGCGCAGGTGCATCAACTTATTACCTCCGGCAAAGGCATGATGCCCGGCTTCCCTACTCTTTCCGAAGTTCAGCGCAAAGCCATCGTGGCCTATCTTTTTGGGGAAGAAAAAAAGGAAGTCGGCGCGGTGGCTCATGCTGACGCGTCAACACCGGCGGTGCTGCCTTACAAACACGGCGGTTACCATAAATTCCTGGATAGTAAGGGGTTGCCCGCCATCGCTCCGCCCTGGGGTACCATTAGCGCCATTGATCTGAATACCGGCGAATACTGCTGGCAAGTGACCCTCGGAGATACGGAAAGTCTGCGGCAAAAGGGTCATCCACCCACCGGATGCGAGAGTTATGGCGGGCCGGTGGTCACGGCTAGCGGCCTGCTTTTCATCGCCGGGACGAAGGATGGAAAGTTTCGCGCCTTTGATAAAAAGAATGGCACGCTGCTCTGGGAGACTACCCTGCCAGCGGCGGCTTTTGCTACCCCGGCTACTTATGAAGTGCAGGGAAAACAATATGTCGTGGTGGCTTGTGGCGGGGAGAAACTGGGGACGCCAAAGGGGAATCAGATCGTGGCTTTTGCTTTGGGGCAGTAGGTGGGGGATGCCATTCGTTGTCCTCCTGTCGGGACCCGTCCACGTTACGGTGTATGTCGCGCTGTGTTCCATAACGTGGACGGGTCCCTGCGGGATGACAAAAGCGGGGTGTTCCGTGACGTACGCTACGACAAAGCAGGTAATGGGATGGCACGCTTATATAAACCAAAACACCAGTTTTGGACACGCTAACTGGCGAAACTGGTGTTTCGCCGTACATTATTGCTGCTTATGAAATTTACCATTACCATCCTCTGTACTGCTTTTATCAATACCCTATTCGCCCAAACCGATACGCTTTCCAATCAGGATATTAAGCCGGTGACTATAACCGCCACGCGGCTGGGCAACGACCAGATCCAAACGCCTTTTGCGATTACGGTGCTGAATAAAAACCAGTTGCAGGCCGTTCAGCAACAACTGTCGGTGTTTGACGCGCTGAACACCGTGTCTGGCGTTTTTGTACAGAATCCCGATAATTTTTCGCAGGATTTACGGATTTCTATTCGCGGTTTTGGGGCCAGGTCAGCCTTTGGCATTCGCGGTATTCGCATTATTACCGATGGTATTCCCGAATCCACGCCAGACGGACAGGCAGATGTGGACAATCTGGATGCCGGGGCTTTGCAAAGTATGGAAATACTGAAAGGTGCCTCCTCTGCGCTCTATGGCAATGCGTCGGGTGGGGTGATTTATTTAAAAACCGAGGAGCCGACCACGCCGCCTTTTGCCGAAGTGCAGGTGGTGCAGGGCAGTTATGGCTTCCAGCGGTATCAGGCAAAAACGGGCGTTCGCTGGGGCAAAGTAGGCACGTTTCTGAGTGTGGGTTATAACCAAAGCGACGGCTACCGGGAGCATGCCAGTGTGCGCCAGTTAATTGTCAATAATAAATGGGTAATAGATTTCTCTAATAAAACGACGCTGCGGCTCTTGCTCAACTATGGAAATAGTCCGCAAGCCGATGATGCGGGTGGCCTCACCGCTGAACAGGTGGCAACGAATCGCCAGCAAGCCCGTCCCCAGAATGTACAATTCGACGCCGGAGAAAGTGTGGAACAAGGCCGGGCGGGCGTAATCCTGGAACATCGCCTAAATGACCAGCAGCGATTGACAGTACGCGGTTTTGTTACTGCCCGTGACTTTAATAATAAACTGGCCTTTCAGAATGGTGGTCTGGTAGAGATCAATCGCCTGTTTGGTGGTGTTGGTGTGCAGTATGAACTAAACAGCCAACTCTTTCGCCGCCCTTATCGAATGCAGGCGGGGGTGGATCAGGATCAGCAACGCGATCATCGCCGCCGCTTTAATAATGATCAGGGTATAAAAGGGGCGGCTACGCTGGATCAGAACGAGAAATTCGGCAGCGTGGGCATTTACTGGATACATCATCTGGAATTGGCCGATAAATGGGCACTTACGGCCAGTACGCGGTTGGACAGGATAAAATTAGCCGTAGAAGATCAGTTTTTAAGCGATGGCGATCAGTCAGATGCCATACCACGCACTAGATTCAGCCCTTTGGCTGGCCTGACCTGGAAACTGAATCCGCGCTCTGCGATGTACGTCAATGTTACTTCCAATTACGAATCACCGACTTTGAACGAACTTTCGGCTAATCCGGCCAACGTAGGCGGTTTTAATGCGGGCTTAAAGCCACAAAAGGCCTGGTCTGGCGAGTGGGGGGTGAAGGCTCAGGTTTTTAACGTGTTTCGGGTAGAAACTGCGCTGTTCTTTATTGGTTTGCGCGACGAATTTGTGCCGTATCAATTGATGGATTTCCCCGGACGCACTTTTTATCGGAATGCGGGCAAGTCGGAGCGCAAAGGCCTGGAAGCCAGCGTACAATGGACGATGCAGCCGGGACTGGTTTTCTCCGTTAATTACACTTACTCAGATTTCAGATACACAGAATATATATCTGGCGATCAGAATTTTAAGAATAACCGTACGCCGGGTGTGCCGCAGCATAATGTTTTTGGCGAATGGCGCTGGATTTCCCCGAAAGGCATCACGGCGGTGGCGCAATTACGCCGCGTGGGTAGTTTCTATGCCAATGATGCAAATATGGATAAAAATGACGCTTACAACCTGGCGACTTTTCGGGCGGGTTATCGCCACCAATTCCGGCAATGGGCCATAGAACCTTTTGTGGGCATCAGTAATATTTTTAATGATCGCTATAATGCCAATGTACTTATAAATGCCGCAGGGGCAAGATACTATGAGCCGGGAGCGGACACGTATGGTTATGGAGGTGTGAAGATTACGATAGAGGGAATTAAGAAAAACTAGTTAACTGATGTTATATAGGAAGCAGAATTTATAGAACATCACGCTACTCTAATTGTGTGTCATTCAGAGCGTAGCGTGGAATCCGAGGCCGAGACAAAAATTGAAGATACTACGGCCTTCGGCCTCGGATTCCACGCCTTACGGCTCTGAATGACACACAATAGTAGTGCGTAACATCAGTTATTCAATCACCAATCGCTGTATTTCCGTTTTTCCATCCACTTCGAGATGACAGAAATAAACGCCGGCGGCCAACTGCGTCAGTTGAAAATCCTGCTGATAAGGCATTACCGGCGCAGATTGCCGGTGATTGAGCACTAATTTACCATGCACATCATACACTTTAAAATTAATGTCGCGCGGTTCATCCTGCCCATTGATGGCCAGCGTCACTTTACCCGTAGCCGGATTGGGCGATAGTTGCCATTTAGTAGATTCTTTGACCATGATAGTCACAACCGACGAGTATGTAAAACGGTTGTCCCGATCCACCATACGCAAACGATAAACATTGGCTCCGGCTACTGCCTGTGGATCGTCAAAAGAATAACGTTGTTGTTGCAGGCTTTCACCCACCGCTTTTACCTGGCCAATAGCCTGGAATTCAGAGCCATTTACCTGTTTTTCTACTTGAAAATAATCGCCGTTCTTTTCAGTGGCCGTTGTCCAGTTCAACTGATTACGACTATCCCGGTATTGACCACTAAATTTCAATAATTCGATGGGCAATGCAGCAGTGAATTTATAAATAGCCCCACTTTGAGCACCTACATATAGTTCTCCGGCATCATCTTCGCCGAAAGTAACCGGACTAGAGATTGGCACATCTGTTTGCAAATCAAAAGTGCCATTCGGTTGGATCAGCCAGAAATTATCGGAACCATAATCAGCCACTACGTACCAGCCTTGCAAAGCGGGTATAGCCGTGCCGCGATACACAAATCCGCCGGTAATAGAAACGCCACCGGTGGCGGATTCCCGGCCATACTCAAAGATCGGAGGTGTCTGACTGACTGCACAAGCGGCGGGCGTGTAAGGATGGGTTCCTTCCCAGCAACGCCAGCCATAATTTTGGCCACCTGCACTGCCAGCCGCTTGAAAATTTACTTCTTCCCACAAATTCTGACCTACATCGGCAATCCATAGATCGCCAGTTGAACGATCAAAACTGAAACGCCAGGGATTGCGCACTCCCAGTGCCCATATTTCCTCTTTGGTACTCGTACTGCCAAAGAAAGGATTAGTAGGAGGTATAGCGTAATTACGGCCAGGTGATGTGCTGTTCACATCAATTCGCAGCATTTTGCCCAACAGTTCCATAGGGTTCTGCGCACGGTTGCCGGGATCGCCGCCACTGCCGCCATCGCCCATCCCAATATAGAGATAGCCATCAGGGCCAAAGTTCAGATCGCCACCCTTATGGTTAGAAAATGGTTGAGGAATGCTCAACAGCACCAGTTCGGTAGCATTACTCACCGTGGCATTAGAAGCAGGACTGGGGTTAGTGAAACGGCTAATAATTGTATTACCGTTATCGTCGCTTACATAGTTCACATAAAAATAACCATTAGTCGCATAATTCGGATGGAACGCCAGGCCTAGTAACCCTTGCTCCCCGCTATTCAGCACAGAAGTAGAAATATTCAGAAAATTGCCCGCCAGTAGTGTATTGGCAGATAGATCGAAAACGCGGATAGTGCCCCCTTTATTCACCAGGAATAAACGATTGGAGCCATCTCTCGCTCCAGTAATGTCCACAGTAGAAGCAGCGGTAGTAATTAATGAAATGTTTATATCAGGTTGCGCAAAGGCTATTTGGGCACATAAAACAGCCAGCATGAATCCAGGCAAAAGTCGAAAACATTGCATGAGGAACGAGTTTAAAGATTAGCGGATGTATGTTGAGTTTAAATCAGTAAAAAAGCAACGATATTATCCGGCATACCAAACCCGGTAAATAGCGTCGGCCTGATCATCAGAGATCAAAAGCGAGCCATCGGGCAATTGTTCCACATCTACAGGCCGCCCCCAGGCTTCACTGCCTTCCAGCCAGCCCTCGGCAAAGGTGCTGTAACCCAGGCTTTTACCCTGTGCATCCAGCTTGACCAGGCTCACCCGATAACCGATTTTAGTACTACGATTCCAGGAGCCGTGTTCGGCAATAAAAGCCTGGTTTTGATAAGTAGCGGGGAACATTTTACCGGTGTAGAATTCCATCCCCAATGGTGCTACGTGCGGCCCCAGATTTTGTACCGGGGCAATGAAGTCTGCGCAGGAACGGTTCTTCCCAAATTCCGGGTCGGAAATAGTGCCGCCGTGGCAGTATGGGTAACCGTAATGCTGCCCGGTTTTTGTTATCCGATTGAGTTCGCAGGGCGGTATATCATCGCCGAGCATATCGCGGCCATTTTCAGTGAACCACAGTTCGCCGGTCGTCGGGTGCCAGTCGAAGCCCACCGAATTGCGAATACCGCTGGCAATGACTTCGGGTTTGGAGCCGGGCTTGTCCACGTCCAGGCGGGTCATGGAGGCATAGATCGGGTCTTTCGATTCGCAAATATTGCAGGGTGCGCCTACGGGAATGTAGAGTTTACCGTCGGGTCCGAAAGCGATGTACTTCCAGCCGTGGTGCGATTCGGTCGGGTATTTATCATACACCGTGACGGGCTGCGGGCAACTCGCTTCGCCGCGCGCCAGGGCGTCAATGCACTTTTCAATGTCGTCGTAGCGCAAAATGCGGTTCACTTCGGCCACATACAGCGCGCCATTGCGAAGGGCCACGCCGTTGGGCATGTTCAGTTTTTTGGCGATGGTAAAAACCTGATCGGCGCGCTGGTCGCCATTGGTATCGCGCAGGGCATACACGCTGCCTTCCTCGCGGGTGCTCACGAAGAGCGTACCTTTGGGGCTGAGGCAGAGCGAACGGGCATTCACCACGCCTTCGGCATACACACCGATCTGGAAGCCAGCGGGAAGTTTGATCTTATCCAACGGTAGTTTGCCGCTGTATTTGGGTGCCTCTGGCGGCGCAGCAGGGGCGGTGACGGTTTTGTTTTCGCGGGAATGGGTGGCGTTGCAACTAATGAGCAACAGCAGAACGCAGAGGGAGCAGAAAGAACGCATTAGCTTAGTAGTAAGATGAAAGATGACGAGATTCAAAAGTACTTTGGGACTGGCCAGCGGCTGAATACGTAAGCAACGCTTTTCTGGTGAGAAAGTTGGTTAAAAAAGGATGCCATGAGCGGCGATTAGGCTGGTAGTTGTATCTTTAAAAAAGATTGCCAGAATTAGCATTATCTACATGCTGCTTAACATCATTCGCTACCTGTTTCGGACGTAATTATCCATAATAAGCAAATTCAGAAATGAAACAATTGCTTTTTCTATTATCCCTCTTCATTTCCCTCTCCCTCTCTGCCCAAAACAAATTCCATTTCGGAGCGGTCGTTAGTCCCGTAATTTCCGGCAACATCCTATCAAATGATGGAACTGTACCCGGAACAGTGGCGGAAACATTTAGAGGTCTGGAGAAGACAGTCTTTGGTTATACAGGTTATATGTTCACCCAGTACAAAATAAATGAAAAATGGAGTATTCTGACAGGAGCCGGATATGCTCATACCGGATATACAACCGGCAAACATTCCAATCTCGTTTTTGCGCAACCGGAACCATCGGCTATCCAGTCTGTCCGGTTTTCGTGGATACACCAGGATATTATTTTGCCGGTATTGAGCAGATATAATCTGACTAAAAGAAAAAATAAATTTTACGTAATTGGTGGATTGACGCCGCTCCTAAAACTTGGCCGGATCAAAAAACAAGAGTCTGGATATTTGGATGGTAGTAGTATTACTAAAAAAGAAGAGGATACAGTAGCCGATTATAGAAAAATAAATCTCAATGGCACCATCGGCATAGGCTACGATTTGCAACTCGCCTCTAAAACGAGTTTATTCTTCCAACCTACTTTTGATTGCAATTTACTGGATACGGCAAAATCCGGTAGTCTAAATAGAAAGATATATGCTATTGGGCTGAATATAGGCGTGCGTATTGACTAATAAAGTAAGTAACTATGAAATTTGCTGTATTGCAACTAATTGGTCTTCAGTTGTATATAAAGTATAACGTTTTTTGATTGATAAATGCAGATTGATGAATGTTGATATTTGATGGCCCGTGACGTGCTCTTTTACATCAAAAATCAACATTCATCCATCTTATATCATCAATCGACTTTTTTTCTATAAAAACCATCCTTCAAAGACAAGTCTGTTATTCAGATGGCCATCCATTCACTACGGCTTTTCCACTTTTTTCAGCATCAGCAAATACACCGGCAAGTGGTCGCTATATCCATTGATAAAAACATCGCCGATAGAAGTGCGCAATGGATAGCCGCGAAATGCGCCGTCCGTTTGCAGCATCCAGGGTTGACGAAATACTACTGCCTTGAATAACTGCCAGCCGCCCGTCTTTTTATTGACAAAACCTTTGGAGAGGACCAGCTGATCAAACAAATTCCAGGCATCGCGATAGGCCAACGTACCATTGCCTTCTTTATAGAGGTCGTACATTGGGTTGTACAATTCGTCGGGTTTCAGGTCATCGCTGCTGCGTTTGGCATTCAGCACCTGCGTCAGGCTCTTGTTGGTCGGGTCATCGTTCAGGTCGCCCATGATGACAATCTTGGCATCCGGATTCACCGCTTTTATACTATCGGCGATATGGCGGCACACCCCGGCGGCGGCGGCGCGCATCCAGCCGGAACCCGCTTCCCCGCCCCGGCGCGAAGGCCAGTGCCCGACCATCACGTGGATAGGTTCACCATCGAACAGACCCGACACGTATAGAATGTCGCGGGTAAAATCAATACTACCGGTTTTGGGGTCTTTTAGCATGACCCGCATCGGCTTGGAACCCGTCACCTTGAAATATTTGGGCTGGTATAACAGACCGCAATCAATCCCCCGCTCGTCGGGCGAATCGAAATGTACGACCTGATAGTTACGTGCTTTCAGGGCAGGCTCATGCACCAGGTCTTCCAGCACCTTGCGGCTTTCCACTTCGGCCACACCCAGCAGGGCCACGCCATCCGGGGTATTCTCGGTCGCCAATTGGCTGATGACCTTGGCCATGTTGGCCTGTTTATTCGTGTATTTATAGGTATTCCAGGCCATCCGGCCACTGGGCAGGTACTCCGAGTCGTTGGAAGTGGTGGAAGGAATAGTATCAAACAAGTTTTCCAAGTTATAAAACCCAATGGCGGCTAATTTGTAACTGGCGTCATTTTGTGCTGACACAACGTTGGGAAAAAAGAAAAACAGGCTGGCCAAAAAGGCAAAAAAAGTGAGTTTTTTCATGTAAAATTTAGATTTTCAACGCAAAGGAACGCCATTCACGGCCATAGCCCGCCTACTTTGCAATAAATTAACATGGCTTCCAGCATTGGCCAGCGGTCTTTTTCTACCTTTGACCGCTTTTTGAAAAGCCGCGTGTTCGATTTTTGTTATCCTACTTATCACCTCCTGCCCGCATTATAAGGTTTGAACGAAAATATTCAGCCAATTTCAAGACAATGTGCTGACTATTAGCACATTGACCACATTAGCACATTGACCACACTATTTTCTATGTTCCAAAAATTACTTTTTCCTGCCCTGCTGCTGCTGTTGGCACAGGCACTATGCGCCCAGACCATTACCCTGCGGGGGACGGTGCTTGACGCTGAGAATAACCGCCCGGTGAACGACGCGGCGGTTGTCGTGAGTGGTACCGGCCAGGTGGCTGCCACCGACGAGAAAGGGGCTTTCGTGCTGGAAGGCCTGCAGCCCGGTCAATACACCATTACGCTGTCGAGCAATGGGTATTTTCCGCTGGAAACCACGGCGAATCTTGTTGAAAATGATGGCCCGGTCCTGATTTTCAACCTTCAGCGCGATCTGAACATCGAAACGCTGACTACACCGATCCCGGTGGTGACGCTGGATGAAGCGGAATCAGATAGCGAAGGCGGTGGCGAGGTAGCCAACCTGCTGCACTCCTCGCGCGATGTATTTCAGACTGCCAGTTTTGGCTGGAGTGCCTATCGTTTTCGCGAACGGGGCTACGATTCCGACCAATTTCCGCTCTATCTGAATGGTGTAGCCATCAATGACCCGGAAACAGGCACGGCTTTTTTCGGTGAGTTTGGCGGTCTGAACGATGTGTTACGACTGCGCGAAACCACCATTGGTCTGGATGCTGCCGATTTTGCTTTTTCCGAAGTGGGTGGCGCGACCCGCCTGGATACCCGCGCCAGTTCGCAGCGCAAACAAATCCGCGCTTCCTATGCCATTGCCAACCGCAACTATACCAATCGCATAATGCTCACCGCCAGTACCGGCCTCATGCCGGGCGGCTGGGCAGTCACCCTGTCGGGCAGTCACCGCTGGGCACAGGAAGGTTATTTACAGGGCACCTTTTTTCAAGGTACGTCTTATTTCCTTTCGGTGGACAAAAAAATTGGCCTGCAACATACGTTCAATGTCACTTTTCTGGGCGCGCCAAGCATCCAGGGCCGGGCAGGCGATACGTTCCAGGAAATGTATGATCTGGCTGGTTCAAACTACTACAATCCCAACTGGGGCTACCAAAACGGCGACAAACGCAATGCCGTGGTGCGCTACAGCCATCAGCCCATCGGCATTCTGCGCTACGACTGGAATCCTTCGCGCACTACTACGCTGACCGCCACGGCCTACGGGCAGGCGGGTGAGCGCGGTGATTCGCGTCTGGAGTACCTGGGCAGCAATCCCGCTCCCGACTTTAACCGCAACCTGCCCTCGGCTTTTGAAGACCCGGAGCAGGCGGCTATTCAAGCCGATTTGCTGCGCAATAATGAGTCGTTGCGCCAATTGGACTGGACGCGGTTTTATGAAACAAACCGCAATACGCCGGAAACCGTTTTCAATGCAAATGGTCAGGCTGGCAACACGATTACCGGCAATCGCGCCC
Source organism: Saprospirales bacterium (assembly GCA_031425155.1). Taxonomy (GTDB): domain Bacteria; phylum Bacteroidota; class Bacteroidia; order Chitinophagales; family Saprospiraceae; genus M3007. The sequence goes on from JANPIV010000082.1 coordinate 82,383, forward strand.
AGTTTATTATCGAAAATCAGCGCAGCGACAGCAAGGAAACCGGCTTCAATGCCGTGCTCAGCGAGGCACTCGGCGACCGGGCCAAAATTCAGGTGGGGGCTAATTACCAATGGTACCGGGGCCAGAATTTCAAGACGGTGGACGATCTGCTCGGTGCCGACTACTGGCTGGATAGTGACAAATTTGCGCAGCAAGACCGCCCTGGCGTAGCCAATGTGCAGGATAATGACGTGCGCATCCCTAACCGTGTGGTGCGTAAAGACGAAAAATTTGGCTACGATTATGATGAAAACATTCGCAATGGCGGCCTTTGGACTCAGTTGCAAGCCGACTTCCGCAACCTGGCGGTGTTCGTGGGCGGCGAATTGAAAGTAAAAAACTTCTGGCGCACCGGCTACATGCAAAACGGACGTTTCCCGGAAAATTCGCTTGGCGATTCGGAGAAACTGTCTTTCAATACGTATGGTGTAAAAGGTGGCGTGACCTACAAAATGAACGGTCGTAACTATCTGTATGCCAACGGTTTTTATGGCACTCAGGCACCGCATTTCCGCGATGCTTTCCTCTCGCCACGGGTTCGCAACGAAGTGGTGCCGGGTCTGCAACCCTACAGTATTCAAAGCGTGGAAGGCGGTTATATGCTGCGTGCGCCCCGGTTGCGCGGTCGTATTACCGGCTATTTGACGCAGTTCAAGGGCGAGACCGACGCCTCTCTCTTTTATCTCTATTCTTTGGGCGTATTTGGCACTTCCATCCTGCGGGGTGTGGATCGTCAACATGCCGGTGTGGAAGCCGCTTTTGAGGCCAAGCCCAGTGCTGCCTGGACGGTTTCTGCCGCTGGCAATGCGGGGTATTACCACTACACTTCCCGCCCTTTACTGTATGTGACGCAGGATAATACCTCCGAACCCATCGTGAACGGTGCCATTGTTTATCAGGAGAATTACTTAGTGCCGCGTACGCCACAAACCACGGGTATGCTGGGTATTAAATACGAAGGCCGCCGCTTTTGGTTCGCTTCTTTGACGGCTACTTTTGCCGACGATCTTTGGTACGATTTTGACCGCACCCGCCGCACTGCCGCTTATGTGGAGTCGTTGGTGAAAGATTCGGAGCCCTGGCACCGCGCTCTGGACCAACAGAAAGCACCCGCCGCGTTTTCGCTCGATTTCTTCGGGGGCAAATCCTGGAAATTCAATAAATATTTTCTCTATCTTAACGTGGGAGTCAATAACTTGCTGAATAATCAGGACATCATCATTTCCGGTCGCGACTCTTACCGCAGCAGTTATGCCAATGCCGCCGAAGACATTCGTTTTTATACCAACGAACTGACTTATGCTTTTGGCACCAATTATTTCATTAGCCTAACCATAAGGAAATAGTTACTGGTTTATTGGGTATTAGTTGATTGGTTTGCAGCGGTCAACGTTTTTCTTAATCAATAGGTATTACCCCTTAATTCTAATGTTTCACTCTCTTGATTTTCAACTAAAAAATAATAAAGACCATGTTTCTCACTGGTAATAAAACGAATTTCTTGTTTCAGGCACTTTTCGCGCTCTTACTGACCGCTGGTGCATTTGGTTGTGTCAAAACCGAATTTGACGAACCACCCGTCGGTGGCGATCCGGTTACGTTGACACCGACCACGACCATCAAACAACTGAAATCACTGCACGTGACACCGGGCGGTTTTGACAAAGTCACCGAAGATCTGCTGATTGGCGGCGAAGTGGTGCTGGATGACCGTTCGGGCAACTACTACAAAACCATTGTGATCCAGGACGAGACCGGTGGTATTGAGGTGAAATTCAATAATGGCTTTTTGTACCAGCAGTTTCCGATGGGCCGTAAAATTTATATCTACTGCAAAAATCTGGTCCTGACCGACTATAATGGTTTGACCCAAATCGTGGGCAGCACGGTGGAAGAAAACGGTGTATTGAGCGACGTGGGCCTGACCGAAGCGCAAGTACGGGCGCAGGTGGTAAAAGGGGCGTTTGCCACTGCTCCGGTGGCTCCAAAAGTGCTCACTCTCAGCCAATTGGGCCTTCAACACGTCAGCACCTTTATTCGTCTGGAAAATGTACAGTTCACGGATGCCGACAGCGACGAGACTTTTGCTGATCCGGTGACGCAATTCAGCCTCAACCGGACGGTAGAAACCTGCGGCGGTCAGCAAATAGTGGTGCGCACGAGCGGTTTCGCCAATTTTGCCGGTCAAAAGACGCCTACCGGCAAGGGCACTATTGAAGGTGTGCTGGGTATTTTTGGCAGCACTTACCAACTCGCGCTGCGCGATCCGGGCGGTGTGCAAATGACCGGCACCCGTTGCGGAGCCATCACTGGCAACGAAGACCTGATTGATATCAGTGCAGTACGCAGCCTGTTCACCGGCACTACCACCGCCGCGCCGGACGACCGGAAGATCAAGGGCATCGTTATTTCCGACCGCTCGGCCAAAAACCTGAATGGCTTCAACATCTATCTGCAAGACGCCACCGCAGGTATTGTGGTCCGTTTCAAAGAAACAGCTCCATTCAATCTGGGTGACGAGGTCGAAGTCGTCATTTCTGAACGCGAATTGAGCGAATTCAACAAGTTATTGCAAGTAAACAATGTACCGCTGGCGAATGCAAAAGTAATCAGCACCGGCAAATCGGTAATTCCACGTACCGCCACCATCGCTGAACTGAATGCGAATTTCAATGCCTGGGAAAGTACTCTGGTCAAAATCGTTGGTGCTACGATCACCGGCGGCGCGACCCTTTCCGGCAATCGTACAGTGAGCGACGGCACGGGCACTATCCCGATGTTCACGCAAACGGCGGCTACTTTTGCTGGTACCGCCACTCCTGCCGGACAAGTGACCATCACGGCTATTCTGTCGGATTTCAACGCCAAGCAGATCATCCTGCGCAATGCAAGCGACATTCAGCAGTAATTAATAGCATAACATAAATTTTTAAAGTGGGGCATACCTCTACCAAAACTGGCAGGTATGTCCCATTTCGTTGAATATTGCTCAATAATATTGCCTTTGGCACCGAATTTTTGATTCTTCATAACATGCCTTGTTAGAGAACGGTTAAAAGTGCTCTGATCAGGCAACGCAACACACCATTTTGAAAAGCGGGCCGTTTTGACAAAAACACAACCTAACACACACATGAAGAATCTACCTGTTATTGCTCTTTTATTAATGCTGGGCCACGTCGCATCGGCACAAATTGTTCATTTTGGCCTTAAGGGCGGCATCAATACCCAAGTGAACAAACCCCAAGATATTATTATTAATGCTGGCGACAGTACGTTGAATCTGGGCGTTGATAAGTTTAAATTTGGTACCCAGTTTGGTGCTTATGTACGTTTGGGTAATAAAATATTTATCCAGCCGGAGTTACTGTTTAATTCTACTAAAACGGATTATCGTTTTAAAGAGAGCAGTTTTTCGGAAGTTATCAAAAACCAGAAATATCAGCATTTGGATATACCCATCCTGGTTGGTTTCAAAATGGGCCCGGTGCGCTTTAATGCCGGACCAGTCGGTCATTACTTCCTGAATAGCAATTCAGAACTGACTGACATTAATGGCTATAAAGAGCGTTTTAAGCAGTTTACCTGGGGCTGGCTGGCTGGTCTGACCGTTGGTACCGGACGTATTTCTGCTGACTTGCGCTATGAAGGCAGTTTCAACAATGAAGGCGATCAGTTTACCTTTTTTGGCGACAACTACAACTTCAGCAAAACGCCATCCCGTTTTATTCTGGGCGTGAATATTGCGATTATTAAGTAGTCCGGCGGCTCCTGCCCCGGATACAAAACCGCATCGGCACAGCCGGTGCGGTTTTTTTGTTTATAGTCAGTCTTTTTGACTTAGGAACGTGTAAAGAATAAGTTATTAATGGTGTCTTCGTGTTGAGTTGTCATGTCGTAGAGAAACGGAGACATCCACACAAGCCAGGTTATCAGACAGGCCTTCATTAGGAAATTCCGGATGACCTGGCTTATGTGGATGTCTGCACTCCGTTACGACATGACAACTAAGAAAAACGAAACTTCACAAATTATTTTTTACACGTTCCTTAATCCAGTTTTTCCATAAAACCCTCTACATCCTGCCGCCATTCCGTCCTATACTGCTGCAGGAAATTTTCGTGCGCAGCATTCGGATATATTTTTAATTCCTTTAATTTGTAGGTTCTGTATCAAAAGCCAAATTAACACAATTTCAGACACAATAGCGAGTACACCCGCGTTTGCCCGGCAAATCGCGCTACCTTTGCTACATGGACGCAGATCAATTACGCCTCAAAATCTTCTCCCAGCTCGGCATATCCGCTTTGAATGCGATGCAGGAAACGGCTTTACCCGCTATTCAAAACCATCCCAATGTCATCGTGCTGGCCCCGACCGGCTCCGGGAAGACGCTGGCCTTTTTGTTGCCGGTGTTGGAACAATTAAAAACAGATGTGGCTGGCGTACAATGCCTTATCCTGTCGCCGACCCGCGAACTGGCCATCCAGATCGAGCGGGTATGGCAGAAAATGGCCACGGGTTTCAAGGTAAATACCTGTTATGGCGGTCACCCGATGCAAATAGAAACGCAAAATCTGAGTCAGCCACCGGCCCTGTTGATCGGTACACCGGGCCGTATTCTGGAACATGTGAATCGGGCCACCTTCGCTTTGGAAGGCATCCGCATATTGGTGCTGGATGAGTTTGACAAGTCCCTGGCCCTGGGTTTTGAGGAGCAAATGACGGATATTATTAAAGAACTGCATTTTCTGGAAAAACGCATTCTGGTATCTGCTACCAACAAGCCGCGTATCCCGGCTTTTACCGGCGTTACGAATCCGAAAGTATTGAATTTCTATCAAGCCGCCGAAAAATCTACCGATGGCCTCATCGTGCAAAGAGTGGTGGCCGCTACGGAAGATAAAAACCTGGCGCTCTTTCAATTACTGTGCTTTTTGGGCAGTGAACAAACGCTGATCTTTTGCAATCAACGCGACACCACCGAGCAAGTCCGCGATGCCCTGCTGGAACTCGGCATTCCCAGTGCCTGCTTTCATGGTGGCATGGATCAGCCCGACCGCGAGAAAACGCTGGTGCAGTTCCGCAATGGCAGTACGCTGTTTCTGGTCGCTTCCGATCTGGCCGCCCGCGGTCTGGACATCCCGGAAGTAAAAAACGTGATACACTACGAATTGCCCTTGAAACAGGATGACTTTGTGCATCGCAACGGACGCACGGCCCGGATGCACGCGGAGGGTCATGCTTACCTCCTCATGCAGCCCGACGAGTCGCTGCCACCATACTTGTCGGATGCGCCGCCGCTGCTCGAATTGCCCGCCGATGCGCCCCTGCCGGAGCCTTCTCCCTGGATCACGCTCTATATCAGTGGCGGCAAGAAAGACAAACTCAGCAGAATGGATATTGTGGGGTTTTTATCCAAAAAAGGCGACTTGCAGAAAGACGAGGTCGGAAAAATCGAGGTGCTGGATTTTATGTCCTTTGTAGCGGTGAAGAAAAGTATAGTCGAGCGGCTGCTGGCGGCGGTGCAGGGAGAGAAAATGAAGGGGAAGAAGTATCGGGTGGTGGTGTCCCGTCCTGAAATAGGTTGACACCTAAATGCAGTACTAGACATGGAAAAACAGCAAGAATCAGTTCGTCAAGTTCGTCGTTACAGCCACCATTTCAAACAAAAAGTGGTTGAAGAGATAGAGACTGGACGGTGTAGC
>JANPIV010000083.1:0-11125 GCA_031425155.1 Saprospirales bacterium
GCCGGGGTGGGGGTGCTGGCCCTGCTGCACCTGTTCCTGTTCCTGTACTACCGGCCGCAGCGGGCCAACCTCTACTACAGCCTGTACCTGGCGGCGGCGGCCGGCACGGGCCTGATGCTGTACCTGCGCTCGACCAGCATGGACGGGGCCGCGCGCCGGGCCGCCTACCTGGGCTACGAGGCGAGCGCGGCGCTGGCCATCGTGCTGCTGCTGGCCTTCACGTACTCGGCGTGCCGGCGGCCCCCGCCCCGGCGCTGGCTGGCGGGGCTGGGGGCGGTGGCGCTGGTGCTGGTGGCTGGCACCTGGGCGCGGCCCGACCTTGACCTGGCGCCGTGGGCCTCGGGCCTGTACCTGGTGGCCTGGCTCGACGCGCTGCGGGTGCTGGGGCGGGCCATGGGGCAGCGGCAACCCGGCGTGTGGCTGCTGGCGCTGGGCATGCTGGGCACCCTGCTGATGTACTTTTTCGTGGCGGCCGATGTGTTTCTGCTCTGGGACCCCGCCTACCAGCAGGCCCAGCAGCTGACCATGCAGCTGGGCCTGCTGGTGCTGCCCGTGTGCACCTCGGGCTACCTGGCGCGCGACGTGGCCACTACCCGGCGGGCCCTCGAAGCGCAGCTGCAGCAGGTGGAGCGGCTTTCGGTCCAGGCCCAGGCCCAGGAAGCCGAGCGCCGCCGCCTGCTGAGCGCCCAGAACGAGCGCCTGGAGGCCACTGTGCGCCACCGGACCGAGGAAATCAGCCAGCAAAACCAGTTGCTGGCCACGCAGCGCGACGAAATTGGGGCCCAGGCCGGGCAGCTGCGCGAGCTGGACCGGGTGAAGACGCGCTTCTTCACCAACATCACCCACGAGTTCCGGACGCCGCTGACGGTGATTCTGGGCATGACGGAACGGTTGGCGGCGGACGATGGACGGCGGACGGAACACGACACCAAAAACAGCCTGGGTTTGATCAAACGCAACGGCGAAAACCTCCTGCGGCTCGTCAATCAGATCCTGGACCTGGCGAAACTGGAGTCTAATACCCTGAACCTGAATTACGTACAGGGAGATATTCTGACTTTTACCAAGTACATCGCTGAAAGCCTGCACTCCTTAGCCAACGCCCAAAACCTGCTGCTTCGGGTGGAAAGCGAGCAGGTCAGAATCTTCATGGACTACGATCCCGAGCGTTTTTTACAGATCGTCCACAACCTTTTGTCCAATGCCATCAAGTTCACGCCTTCCGGGGGCAAAGTCATCCTGCGGGCAAATGTAGAAGGCCAATGGCTCCATCTTTCGGTAGCCGATTCGGGTGCAGGCATTCCGGCGGAGGAGTTGCCGCATTTGTTCGAACGATTTTTTCAGGCTAAAAATCAGGAACACGCCTCTCCATCCCTATCGGGGAGGGCCGGGATGGGGCTTGGCGGTACGGGTATCGGGCTTTCTTTGACCCGCGAATTGGTCAAAGCCATGGGCGGCGAGATTTCCGTGGAGAGCACCGTCGGCGTGGGCAGCACGTTTCTGGTGAAATTGCCGGTGACCAATAACGCAGCACAGGAGGATATGGCAGGCTGGCAAGCCCAAGCCCCCCACGATGTACCTGTGCGACAAGATTCATCATCGATCATTCCTCATTCCTCCTTAAAAACGGTGCTGCTGATCGAAGACAATCCAGATGTGGTGGAATACCTGAGTGCTTGTTTTCGGGGCGTGGGCGACCGCGAGGGTCGCCCCTACGTGCTGGATTTCGCCTACAACGGGCAGGCCGGCATCGAAAAAGCCCTGGAAACGGTGCCCGACCTCATCGTCAGCGACGTGATGATGCCCATCAAAGACGGCTTCGAAGTAGTGGAAACCTTAAAAAACGACGAGCGCAGCAGCCATATCCCTATCATCCTGCTCACCGCCAAAGCAGACGTACAGAGCCGCCTGGCCGGACTCCGCAAAGGCGCCGATGCCTATCTGTCCAAACCTTTTCATCAGGAAGAGTTGCTGGTCACGGTGACCAACCTGCTCGAAACGCGCCGAAAATTGCAATTGAAATACCAGCAAAACGTGCTGGCTCCGACGGCTGCCGACGTAAGTGTGGAAGACCCGGAAGACAGTTTCCTGCAAAAAGTGCGCACCATCGTGGAAGTCAACTACCGGCAGGAAGATTTTGGTCTCCCGCAGCTCTGCCAGAAGATCAGCATGAGTCGCTCCCAGTTGTTCCGCAAAATGAAGGCCCTGACCGATCTGGCACCTTCCGACCTTATCCGCACGCACCGGCTGAACAAAGCCAAAATCCTGTTGCAAACCGGTGGTGCCAACGTGGCCGAGGCGGCCTGGCAGGTCGGTTTTAAAGATCCTTCCTATTTTTCAAAAATGTACCAAGAGGAGTTTGGAGAAGCACCCAGTGAAACGCGCAAATAATCAGCAGAATGACGAATGTTATAGTCGAAAAAAAAATTTACTGCATCATACTACTATTCTTGTTGGTCGGGTGCAACAGTCCATCCAAGCCAAGGCCGGTGGCTGAGTCAATTTCGCCAATATGCGTTTTGCAGAACACTGACAATTACAGGCTGCGGAACCACATACAGGTGCTGGCAGACACCGTTACTGGATATGCCATAGAGGAAATTGTCAAGCCCCGCTTGCAAAACCAGTTTGTAGCCTTTGCCGACAAAACCTTCGATCTCCAAAGCGACAAAACGTACTGGGGAAAGATACAGGTGGAAAACCGCTTGCCCGATGCGGAAATACACCAGGAATGGGTACTAAACCTTTCGGAGACTTTCACGAAAGTTACGCTGTTCCAGTTGGGGGAGGATAGCACCTGGACATCCGAAGTCAATGGAAGTTTTGTTCCGGAACGCGAGAAAATATTTGTCCCGACAAGAACCGGCAACTGGTTCAAATTGATGCTTCCTCCCGGGAAAGTTGTCACCTTGTATTTTCAGGGTGAAAGTGAACACGCTGCCATACCGCCTTCTTTTCAGGCCTATTTGCAGCCAATTGATATTTTTTACGATAAATTGGTGGAGGCTAAAACCTGGAGTGCCCTGTTCACCGGTTTTTTACTGATGATGTTGTTCTACAATTTGCTGAATTATTTCTTCGTCAGGGACAGCAGTTATATCTACTACACAGGATACTTGTTGATGGTGTTGGCTTATACAGCGTATTCGACTGATGATATAGAGGATTGGCTCGGGGGTTTTGTTTTTGTTGAACGCCCTGCCTATTTTAGTTTTTTCAAAATCTCCATTTATACAGGATTGATGTGCTATTTGGCGTTCATCCGAAGTTTTTTGGATTTGGAGCATCTGCTCCCCAAGTGGGATCGCTATTTTCGTTATGTGATTTGGCTGGGCTTGCCTTTTATAGCGCTTTTTTTCTTTCTTGCCTTCCGATACAATTTCAGTTATGTAATTGATGACCGCCCGATCCTTTGCTACATCGCATTGGTTTCTCTTTCGTGCTTTTTCTTCGTTCACCCGCTGTTCAAGACCAAAGACCCGAAAGGCTTTTTCATTACAGCAGGCATTGTGGTGATCAGTTTGGGCTTCCTGCTGACCTTGTATTCGAGGATGACCCAAACGCCTTTTAGTGTCTTTTACCTCAAAGCAGGCACCATCCTGGAAATCCTGATTTTTTCGATGGGCCTGGCCTATCGTCAAAAGCAACAGGAATTGGCTAAGCAACAAGCCGATTTTGCCCTAAAAGAAAGCCGTTTGTTGCAGGACAAAAAACAAGTGGAGGCCGAACAACTCCAAGAACTGAACGATTTTAAATCTCGCTTTTTTACCAATATCACCCATGAGTTCCGGACGCCGCTGACGGTAATTTTGGGTATGTCTGAGCGTGTGCTGAGTGACGGGGTGACTCAAAGTCACCCCGTCACGATCACCCAGCCCCTCGGCCTAATCAAACGCAACGGCGAAAACCTCTTGCGCCTCATCAACCAGATGCTCGACTTAGCCAAACTAGAGTCGAACGCCCTGAAAATGAACTACATACAGGGTGATATTTTGGCTTTTACCAGGTATATTACCGAAAGCCTGCACTCGCTGGCCAACGCACAAAATCTAATGCTCCGCGTAGAAAGCGAGCAGGCCAAAATCGTGATGGACTACGATCCTGACCGTTTTTTGCAAATTATACACAACCTCTTGTCAAATGCCATCAAATTCACGTCTTCCGGCGGCAAAGTGATCCTGCGGGCTGATATGGAAGATAAATGGCTCCACATTGCCGTTTCCGATTCAGGCGCGGGTATTCCGGAAGAAGAACTTCCGCATTTGTTTGAGCGGTTTTTTCAGGCCAAAAATCAGGAACATGCCAAGGCGGGCGGTACGGGTATCGGGCTTTCTCTGACCCGCGAATTAGTCAGAGCCATGGGTGGCGAGATTTCGGTGGAAAGCGAAGTCGGCGTGGGCAGTACGTTCTTCGTGAAACTGCCGGTAACGAACAACAGCGTTTTTGAGGAAAAAGAAGTTGAAATCAGGAAAACACCCATCCCCCTTCGCCCATCTATCCAACTAACCGGCCCGAACGATCCAGACAAACCAGGCATTTTACTCATTGAAGACAACCCCGATGTGGTGGAATACCTCCATGCCTGCCTTAAAGACCTGTATCAGCTCGATTTTGCTTACAACGGCCAGGCAGGTATTGAAAAAGCCCTGGAAACCGTGCCCGATCTGATCGTGAGCGACGTGATGATGCCCTTCAAAGACGGCTTCGAAGTGCTGGAAACACTGAAAAACGACGAGCGTAGCAGCCACATCCCCATCGTTCTGCTGACGGCCAAGGCTGACGTGCAAAGCCGTCTGGCCGGGCTGCGCCGGGGCGCCGACGCTTATCTTTCCAAACCTTTTCACCAGGAAGAATTGCTGGTGACGCTGGAGAACCTGCTCGCATCGCGCCGAAAATTGCAATTGAAATACCAGCAAAACGTACTGGCTCCAACGGCTGCCGACGCAAGTGTGGAAGACCCGGAAGACAGTTTCCTGCAAAAAGTGCGCGCTATCGTGGAAGCCAACTACCAGCAGGAAGATTTTGGTCTCCCGCAGCTCTGCCAGAAGATCAGCATGAGTCGCTCGCAGTTGTTTCGCAAAATGAAGGCCCTGACCGACCTGGCGCCCTCCGATCTCATCCGTTCGCACCGGCTCCAGAAGGCCAAAGCCTTGCTGGAAAGTGGCGCCGCCAATGTGTCGGAAGCGGCCTGGGAGGTGGGTTTTAAAGATGCGTCTTATTTTTCAAAATTGTATCAGGAGGAGTTTGGGGAAGTACCGAGCGCAACCCGCAAATAGTAATGGTGGCATAGCAAGGCAATTACCCTCCTTGTTTCATTCGGAATTTATTTCACGAAATAGATTCCGCCCAAAAACAATATACTCAAATGGGCGGAATGTGTCTTCTATCAAAAGATTCCGCCCAAAAACATCTTTTGTATCTGGGCGGAATATGTATATTTGCAGCATCATTATCCAAAAAAATTCTATTATGCAGCAACCTTTGGTGGGGCGCCAACAAGAATTAGCCGTTTTAGAAAAAGCCTGGCAATCGAACGAGGCTGAATTGGTGGCTGTTTTTGGTCGCCGTCGGGTAGGGAAAACCTTTTTGGTACGGGCAGCGTATGCCAGTAAGATAGGTTTTGAAATGACCGGGATTCAAAATGGCAGTGTGCGCGAACAGTTGCAGCACTTTACGGATCGGCTCAACTACCATGCCCGCGCCATGCTGCCTTTCAGCGCCCCCCTCAACTGGCAGGAAGCGTTTCAGATGTTGGTTATTTATTTAGAAACGCGATTCAAAGGAGAAAAAGCGGTGGTTTTTTTAGATGAATTTCCCTGGTTAGCCGCGCGAAAATCCGAATTTTTGAGGGCATTTGGGCTTTTTTGGAACAGTTGGGCTTCCCAAAACAATGTAGTTATTGTTATTTGCGGCTCTGCGGCATCCTGGATGATTAGCAACGTGGTACGCAACAAAGGCGGACTGCACAACCGTATTACGCGGCGCATTCATCTCTTGCCCTTTCATCTGTATGAAACCGAACTTTTTTTAAAGAGCCGGGGCGTAAAGTTGGACCGTTATCAAATCGTGCAAATCTACATGGCGATGGGCGGCATTCCGCACTATTTAAAAGAGGTAGAGGCCGGTAAGACTGCGGTTCAAAACATTGACCAAATCTGCTTTTCACCACAGGGCTTGCTGCGCGAAGAGTTTTTACAACTTTACCCAGCACTTTTTGACCGCGCTGAAAATCATATTCGCATCGTTCGGGCCTTGGCTGGTACCTGGCAGGGTATGACACGCGCCGAGATATTGACACAGACGGGTTTTTCGGATGGCGGCAACAGTTCTACCACCCTGGAAGAATTGGTCAATTCCGGTTTTGTGGCGTCCTTTTATGCTTTTGGCAAAAAGAAAAAGGAGCTTCGCTACCGCCTGACCGACGAGTTTTCGCTGTTTTATTTGCAGTTTATTGAAGACAAACGTGGTGAAGGCGCAGGTACCTGGGAGCGACTCTTTCAGACACCGTCGTGGAAAAGTTGGAGCGGATACGCATTTGAAAGTATATGCCTGAAACACGTCCCCGCCATCAAGAAAGCACTTGGGATATCCGGCATATACACCGAGGCATCCGCTTATTACCTGAAAAACAGCGCTTTCGGGCGTGGCATTCAAGTTGATTTGTTGTTGGATAGAAACGATCAGGCCATCAACCTGTTTGAGATCAAGTTTTACCAATCCCCCTTTGTCGTCAGTAAAGAACAAGCCGACGCATTTCGACTGAAAACGGCCATTTTTAAATCCGCGACCCATACCACCAAACAGGTGTTTTTTACGCTATTGACTACCTTTCTCCTTGTTCCAAACGAGCATAGCCTTGGCGCAGTGGATATTGTATTGGATATGAATTGCTTGTTCGAGTCTTTTTAAGCCGGGCTTTAATGCTCTTTCCCTATTTTTCAAAATTATACCAGGAGGAGTTTGGGGAAGTGCCAAGTGCAACCCGCAAATAACTGACAATCAATATTTTACCCAACGGGTAATTTCGTTCCATGCAACGAAATTACCCGTTTTTTTTGCGCCCTGAAACCAGATTACCGGTTTTTGAAACGCTTTTACCCGGCTCCAAGCGTCGCTCTCCTCCACTTTTGCCCCATCACATTTTCAACTAAAAAACATACAACATGACTGCGAAACTCCTTCTCTGCTGCGCGTTCACCATGACCGGATCAGGTGTCCTTTTCGCTCAAGCCCCGGCCTCCCTGCACACGGCACAGGCAGACGCATTGGACCTCCATAACACCGTTCGACTGCTCGAACAAAATGCACTCTTAGCCTTAATTGGCGCCGTTGGTTTGATGGCAATGGTCTGGTTGTGTTCGGTCATAAATGCCTGCAAGGACTTGAATAAGCCACAAAAAAATACGCCTAAACCCTTTACAAGTCTCCTAATACTGGTAGCGGGACTGAGTGTTTTTTGCGGCAGTTGCTCCGTAGCGCAGCAGGCACGGGTCGCCGACATCCAAGCAGCACGGGCGGCAGAAGGGGGCCATTGTGTTTGTCCTGCTCCGTTTTACAACCGCAATTATTACGGAAATTCGGGACTAAACAATCGGTATCCCAACTACAATTATTCCAATGATACCGGCAGGCCATTTTGCAGACAATGCGGCCAGCGGATTTATGATCGCAATCGTTGAGCGCGACCACACCAACAACAAAATCATTCCACATAAAAACATCACCTACTATGTCCATCAACTTCCCAATCTGCTTTTTCATGCTATTTTCAATGGTAGCGTCGGCACAAAAAATCAATGTTTGGTACGGCGGTGCGCCAGGACACGAAACGGACTGGTCTTTTTCCAAAAACTGGAGCAATGGCCGCACGCCAACCGAATTTGACTACGTAATCATCCCCGATGTATCTACTTCTACTAACGACTACCCGGTTATCCGCACTGGCGAAGTGGAGGTTTTGGGTCTCGAAATTCAGTCAAGCGCGACGCTGACCCTGCTGCCCAAAGCGCGGTTAAAGGCCGAGGAAATTCAACTTACCGGCACTTGCAACGGTTGCGAACGACGGCTTTTGCTCGAAGGGACCGTGGACATTTATTCCAATAAATACTAATAACACGACAGGCAGTCGGTTCAAAACCGTCCGTCCGCGTCTGCTAACCTCCACCATATCATTTTTTTACAAATTAAACATCACGACAATGAGCAAGACAAGTTTTTTCGCAACCCTCACCCTTTGCATTCTTTTGTTTGCTGCCTGCCAGCAAACGCCAGAACCAAAACCGGCAACAGCAGAAGAACTTTCTCAAATGAACCGGGATTTTGTAAAGGCCCTGAATACAAAAGATGCCGTAGCAGCAGCCAACTGCTACACGGAGGATGCTGTGTTGCTTCCGCCCAACGAAGGGCCGGTAAAAGGACGCGCCAACATTCAAAAATATTGGGCCGGTGCCATTGAAGCCGGTGCTTTTGACGCAGAAGTCGCCACCACCGCCACCGGAAGCGATGGCAACCTGGGCTACGAGATCGGGCGTTTGCAAATGAAGATAAAAATGCCGGATGGCAGCGTCGTGGTTGAGCGCGGCAAATACACCGAACTGCTCCGCCGCAGCCCCGAGGGCAAGTGGCTATCCACGATGGGTATGTGGAATACCGACACATTGGCTTTAAAATAAACCGCAGTTCAGCCAACCATTCACTTTTCAAATCATACATTTTTTATGAAAAACATCTTTTTGTTCGCCGCGCTGATCTGCCTCGCCGGTAGCAGTGTACATGCCCAATCTGTCAACGACGAATTGGAGATACAAGCCTTCACCCAGCGTTTTATGGCCGCCTACAACGTGCAAGACCGCGCCGCCCTCCAAAAAATGTACACCGACGACGCGGTGCGCATTGATCCACAGGGCAAACAAATCAAAGGAGCAGCGAACATCGCCGCCTATTTCGCCGAGCAATTCGTCAAAAACAACGCCACGCTGCTGCTCAAACACACCGGCATCAGCTGGTCGGATGCCGAACACGCCTGGGTAGCCAAAGGCAACTATGAAGTGTATGGCAAAACCTATGTGTACGACATCCCCATCAATATCACGGGCAGTTACGCCAATGCGATGCAAAAAAAGGATGGCGAGTGGAAGATCGCCAAGTCTTGGCTCACCACGTCTGATATGTCGGCCATCAAAGCCGAAATTCAAGCCATAGAAAATGCCTGGGCTGCCGCTTTCAATGCGAAAGATGTTGCCACGATTGTGGGCTTTTACGCCGACGATGCCATCAGCATGAACGACGACCAACCCATGCTCGTGGGCAAAGCCGACATCCAAAAAGGCATTGAGGCGGAAATGGCGAATCGCAAGGCAATCGGAAAAGTCAGCTTCGAAACGCTGGAGGTGTACGGCGACGAAACCCGCGTGACGGAAATCGGGAAAACCACTGTCAGAACAGATGCAGCCATTGTCACCTACTCCGGCAAATACATGGCCGTGTGGGAAAAACGCAACGGCAAATGGCTAACCATCCGGGACATCAGCAACGATGATGCGAAGTAGATGTGGCGAAACGTCGGCAGAGTATGAAACCCTGCCGACGCTAAAACTCTATTTTTTAACAATAAAATTAGTTTTTAAAATGAAAAAGGTAATATCAATTTTATTGCTGTGCCTTTCCGTGCTTTCATTGGCAGCACAGGATAAATCCATTCAAGACTCCCTTTTTTTCATAAAAACCAAAGCCGAATTCTTGAAATTTGAACAAGCACACGGTCATTATATCCAGACCAATAATGTAAAAATGCATTATCTGACTTGGGGAAAACCGACTGGAACACCTATCGTTTGGGCACATGGAACAGGCAGCGATGCGTATGAACTCTTGGGATTTGCCGATTCTTTAGTAAAACAGGGCTATTTCGTGATTTCGATAGATTATTACGGGCATGGGTTCACGCCAATACCCGACAAGGACGTGTCGCTTTACCATGTAGCGGACGATATTAAATTTTTGCTCGATGATTTAAAAATAAAAAAGGCCGTCATTGGCGGATGGTCACGGGGCGGCTCCGTTGCTACGGTTTTTTACGATGCATACCCTGATCGTGTCCTGGGTCTTATTCTGGAAGACGGCGGTTCGGCAGCCTGGGCATGTAATGAACATAAGGAATCAATAGATTCGGTAACAGTGAGATTTACAAAACTATTTGCCGAATACGAGGCATTTCAAAAAATGACTTTTGAGTCTGAGTTCAAAGCCAGTAAACAATGGGCGGATGGTGATGCCTATAACCAAAAACATATTTTCCAAATATTGGCATCTGTGAAGAAAAATGCAGCAGGAAAATGGGTTTTCAATCCCGGGCTTACTGAATTGTGCGGCGTAAACTCCGTGGAAGAATTACTGACTTTAACTTACAGACCCTTTGCTTCCGACAAATTATTTGGCACTTCTAATTCCCTGTTGTTCCCAAAGGTAATATACCGAAATCTCAATGTTCCTTTATTAATACTGGACCCCGTATCGGATAAAGACCAGTTTGCATTTGAAGAAGAAAATGCCAAACTACAACAGGCGCATCCTGATTTGATTACGCATAAGGTCTATAAAGAAACTTCTCATGCTTTAAAGTATGAGCGACCTGACGAGTTCTTGAAAGATGTTGTTTCGTTTCTTTCGAGGGTAAAAAAGTTGAATAACAAATGATGCGGCCCTCCCTATTTTATCTAATTTTTCAACAATAAAACAAGTTTTTTAAAATGAAAAAACAAGTCTATTACCTGGCATTAGTAATTACCCTTTTTAGTTGCAATCACCGCCAACAGACGGTTATAAAGACGAATAACATTGCCTATTTGCAGGATGTTCCGCCCACCCGCTTCTGTGGCCCTGTAAGTGCTGTATTGAATACACCTCCCGGGTTTGACGGGACGCTTGTGCCACTTTTTGCAGGGCTTACAGAAAACTTTACGTATCCCATCACTACTAAATCCAAAGTTGCTCAAAAGTATTTCGACCAGGGTTTGATACTTGCTTATGGTTTTAATCATGCCGAAGCGGCTCGTTCTTTTAAAGAAGCGACCCGGCAAGACCCCGATTGTGCTTCTTGTTATTGGGGTTTGGCTTATGTGCTCGG
>JANPIV010000084.1:0-46423 GCA_031425155.1 Saprospirales bacterium
GGCGTAAAGTCCTGTCTTTTGCCATTATATTTTGCTTTATTTTTAGCGAATAGTCCCCGCTATGCACCAAAAATAAATCTTCATCTACTGTCAAAATTCAAGCCTTTCCGCTCCGTTCAGGGTTTTAAAACAGCCTCTAAGTAATAAAAGCCATATAAATAATTCACAACCACCAAATTACATCTACCATCTTGTAACCCCTCGTTTCAACGAGGGGCTCAAAGCAACCCTCTAAAAACATCTATCATCTTTGCAAAACATCAGCATATAGCAAATAATCGTAAATGTGGATGTTTTGCAAAGAAGATAGAGGTGCATCGTGGTGCTGTTTATCCGCCGACTAAAGATCGGCGGTTACAATATGATAGATGTAATACGTTCGTTTTCATGCTCTTGTGTTTCATTATTAATTTTAGCCTGACGGCTATGGTGAAAACACCAAGAGCAAGCCTGACAAAAAGTTAAGCGCATGTTCACTCACTCCACCATGTGCTTGGTGAAGAAACCATAACACGGCAAAAAAACAAAAATTTGGCATTTTTGCACAAAAACATACTTGTAAATATTTTTTTGTTTAAAATCTCTTACCTTTGGTGGATATGTCGGCTATTGGCAGAATAAAATGACTGCGGACATGCAAACCGGCGAAGATCATAATACCGGCCCCCAACTGCTAAACGACTTTAATCCTTTTGCCAAATCATTTCATTACGGTAGTTCATCAGTATTAGTTGAGGTTGCTTAGACCAGTTAACTAATAGCCAATAACTACTTCCAGTTTCGGTAAGGTGAGATTCAACTTTCACCATTTAATACCCAAACACATTTTCTATGAAGCACTTCTTGAAGAGAACGCGCGCTGGTGCCAGCCCTGGCATCGGATTTGGCCACTATGTCTTTTACGCACCGCACGACATTTGGCACTGTTAAAGCATTTAAACCTCCCGGTTTAATTTTTCTGAATAACTGCTTAAAAGGTATGCTTGTCTGCATGCCCAGCCAGTTTATTAGTCTTTTGCCAAATCATTTTATTACAAGTAATAGAGAGAATTGCTTAATAGCGATGGGATTAATGCATTAGTCGGTATTGGCCCTTTGCTTATTGCATTTTTTGCTTATTTGCTTACCTAATCCAGTTTCGGTAAGGTGAATCCAACTTTCACCATTTCATTACCCAAACACAATTTCTATGAAGCATTTTTTAAAAACGCTCCCTCTGGTACTCACCCTGGTACTGGCCCTAACCAGTATGGCCTCTGCGCAACGCACGGTCGTGGGAACATTAACCGGAGATGACGGTGAACCATTGGTTGGTGCCTCCGTCGCTATTAAAGGACTCACCGCAGGCACTATTACGGATGGAAATGGCAAATACTCGGTCCAGGTACCGGCAGGTTCCAATGTGCTGGTGTATTCCTACACGGGTTATGCCACGCAGGAAATCACCCTTGGCACTAATAATGTGGTGGACGTTGTCCTCGCTTCGGGTGTACAACTCGAAGAAGCAGTGGTCACTGCGCTCGGTATTACCAGGAATAAAAGTGACGTCGTGTATGCCAATCAAACGGTCAATTCCGAAGACCTGAACGCCGTGGCCAACAAAAGTGTGCTGAATGCCCTGCAAGGCAAGGTGGCCGGGGTCAAAATCGGCGCGGCCTCGGGCGCAGTGGGGGCTTCTACGCGGGTCGTGCTACGCGGCGAGACGTCGCTGACGCAAGGGAATAATGCCCTGATTGTCATAGATGGCGTACAAGTGGACAATTCGTCGGCTTCCGGCGGTGGGCGCACGGGTACGCGCAACGGCAGCACCGGCAAACTCGGCGCCCGCGACAACTACGTGGATTTTGGCAACCGGGGCAATGATATTAGCCCGGATGATGTAGAATCGGTAACGGTACTGAAAGGCCCGGCGGCCACTACTTTGTATGGTTCCCGGGGCGGTTCCGGCGTGATTTTAATTACTACTAAAAAGGGCCGGAAAAACGAAAAAGCCAGCATTTCTATTACTTCTTCTTATAGTGCCGAAGAAGCGTACGTGCTTTTTAAAAACCAGGAACGCTTTGGATCGGGTTATAAGAGTTGTAATGGCTGCGGGGGCGGTATTGATATTTATATGGGCGAGAACTTTGCCTGGGGAGCCGAATTTGACGGGCGTCTGCTGCCCTGGACGGCTGTCCCTGCCGATGCGGACGGTAATTTGTTGCCATTGAGCAATGGGAAAATAGAGCAATTAGTTCGCCCATATAGTCCGGTGAAGAATAACATCCAGAGTTTCTTTGACATTGGTAATACGGCCCGTAATAGTATTTCTATTTCCGGCGGCACGGATAAGTTCAGTTACTATGTGTCTTATACCAATTTCAATAACGAAGGCACCGTCCACAACACCAATCTCAACAAGAATAATGTGCTGGTCAATGTCGGTGCCCAGTTTTCACCCAAGCTACGTTCGGACTTTTCTTTGACTTATGCTAAAAGCAATCAGCGCGGGGCCACCGAAGGTGGTTATCCTTTCGGCTATTCCACTGGCACCCCGACGATGGCTTTTGTGACCCAGACCCCGGCGAATATTCCGTTCAGTGAAATGCGCGATTATAACAGCCCCTACCAGGATTTTAAGGGATTTTATGCGCAATATTCTATTAATCCTTACTACATTCTGGATAAACAGGAGCTGCGCAATACAGTGGACAACGTGGTTTCCAGTGCTTCTTTGACTTTCACGCCCATTCAATATTTGTCTATTACAGGTCGCATCAGTACCAACTTCGTGACCAGTAATGTAACCGAGAAAGGGCCAAAATTCTCTTACGAGCGGGCACTTTCCTGGTCGGATGGTGATTTAAGTGACTTTGAAGCACCTCGCGAGAATTTCAGCCTGGGTTCGTATCAGGAAACGACCAATCGCATCATTAATCTGAACTATGATGCCTACGCCAGTTATTCGAGGCCGCTAAATGACAATTTCCGTTTGACTTCTACCCTAGGTTTTAATTCTATTGATCAGGGCAGTCGGATCGTCGGTGGAACCACTGTGGGTGGACTGGTTATTCCAGAGTTTTATGACCTGACCAACTCCGCAGAAAGCCCCCGCTCGTTCGCTTTTTCCAATCAATACCGGCTGATGGGCGTTTATCTGAACACCTCGCTGGGTTATAAAAACTGGATTTTTGGGGAATATTCGGCGCGGCAGGATTTCTCTTCTACGCTGCCAAAGGGCAAACGAGGTTTCTTCTATCAGGGCGGCGGTCTTTCTATTGTGCCCACCAATCTGGAAACCTTTGATGCCGGGCCGCTTTCTTTCCTGAAATTCCGCGCCGGTCTTGGTTCGGCAGGCAAGGATGCGCCACCCTATCGCCTGGATTCCTACTATGGTTTGAACCCGCTTTTACTGGATTTAGGGCCCGATTACCAACTTCGTTTCCCATTCGACGGCGTACCCGGTGCGCGTAAATTGAATATTATTGGCAACCCGGATTTGAAACCCGAACTGTCCATTACTTCGGAAGTCGGGGTGGACCTCGAATTTTTCAAGGGTAGAATTGGTGTGGAATACACCTACTATAATATTAATTCTACTAATCAAATTGTGGATGTTAGTATTCCCTGGTCTTCGGGTTATCAGGTGGTGCCTTTGAATATCGGACGTATGGTCAATAAAGGCCACGAACTGGCCCTGCGCGTCACACCGATCAGAACGCGCATAGTGGACTGGAAACTCTATGGTTCTTATTCCAGAAATAGCAACATCGTCAAGGAAATCATTAAGAATGAGTCCAATACTGACGAATTGACCATCATTTCTAATTTCACGCACTTCGCCGGTCATGGCACTCTAAATCTGGTGGCTGCCGAAGGCCAACCTTTTGGCACGTTCAAAGGCACGACTTATATGTACGACGGTGCCGGACATATTGTGGTAGATGCCCAGGGCAATCCACGCCAAAGTGCCACTGCGGAATATCTGGGCAGTTATCAACCCGATTTCCTGGCTTCTCTTGGTACAGAACTGACGCTCTTTAAAAGAGTATCGGTACGGGCTTTATTAGATGGCAAAAAAGGCGGTGTATTCTATTCGGCTACTATGCTGAGCACGCAAAATAATGGCACGGCACTCACTACATTACTAAATGACCGTCAGCCATTTATCGTAGAAAATAGCGTGGTACAGGATGGCAGCGGCGGATACAGCCCGAATACCCGCGAAACCAGTGCCTACAACTACTTCCGGGGCGCACCCGCCGGTTCTTATTTGCTGGATGCTTCTTATTTAAAACTACGGGAAGTGGCCATTTCCTACAATATTCCGACGGCCAATTTGGGTGCTTTCAAAGGCATAACCATCGGTGTATTTGCTAAAAACCTGAAATACTGGGTCGCCAAGGAAAACACCTTCGCCGATCCCGAAGTGAGTGGCGTAGGCGGTGCTTCCGATGCCGTGGGGATTGAAACCACCACCACGCCCACTTCTAAAAGTTACGGGGCCGAAATTCGGCTTAACTTCTAATTGTTTACTAAAAAACAACTAAAAATGAAGCATAAATTAAAGTTCATTTTCTTGTTCCTCCTTGGTCTCGGTATTTCCCTCCCGGCTTGTAAGGACTATCTGGACGTCAACGTGGACCCCAACCAGTCCATTAATTCGCGGGTAGATCTGCAACTCAGTACCGCCCAACTGGAAACCGCCATCGGGATTGGCCAGCGCATCTATCCTGCTGTGAATATCTGGTCACAATACTATACGGGTGGCCCCGGCGTGGCTTTGGGCGACCCGGATCAGCACAAAATGGCCGCTTCCGAACTCAACGAAGTGTTCAGAAGCATGTCGAGAAGCAGTGTCAACCTGAATTTTATTACTAAAACCACGGATCAAAGCTATTACGGGGCGATTGCCAAAATCATGAAAGCCTACAACTTTCAGGTTTTAGCCGATTTGTTTGGCGATGTGCCCTACACGGAAGCGTTGAAGGGTGATATTCCCGATGGTTCTATCCTGCATCCTCATTATGACAGTGCCAAAGATGTACTTTATCCGGGTATTGAAGCAGAACTGCTGGCAGCCATTCGCATCATCGAAGCGGAAGGCGCGCACGTGCAGCCGGGCGTGGACGATCTGGTTTATCATGGCGATATGGAACAGTGGAATAAGTTTGCCCATACGTTGCTACTGAAAATCTACCTGCGGCAGGGAGAAAGCGGCCGCAGCAAAACGGCCACCTTGTATAGAAGTAATGACCAGTTTATTACGCGTAATGAAGACAATGGCCTTATTGCTTTTCCTGGCGGCTCGTCGGGCAGCAATCCGTTCTGGGATGCTGCCAAAAGTTCGATCGGCAACTACTACGTGGCCACCACCACCGTGCTGGATTACCTGACCGCTACGCAGGACCCGCGCATTGATGCCTTCTTCGACCGCACTTCCGCAGGTACGCATATTGGCCTCTATCCCGGCGATATTTCCAATGCACCGCCCAGCGCGATTTTTTCCCGACCCGCTGGTGCCCTGGCTCCGGCAGGCGGCCTGATCTTTAGTCCGACGGCTCCCGTCATCTTTATTTCTGCCTGGGAAGGCAATTTGCTGCTGGCCGAAGCGGCCGCGCGCGGCTGGATCAGCACGGATGCCCAGGCGGCCTATGAAGCCGGTGTGGCCGCCAGTTTTGAATACCTCGGGGTGGACCTGGATTCGGCGTACCTGGCTGGCCCTGGCGGATTCGACGCCAGCAACCCGATCCGCTCCATTGCTTTGCAAAAATGGACGAGTATGAACGGCCTGCAACCACTGGAAAGCTGGATTGAAACCCGGCGGTTTGAAACCCCGGAGATGCGGATATTTTATGGGCCGGGTGGCCTTTTCAAGTCGCCGACCCTCAACGCCCTGGGCGCGGGCATTTTCCCCAGCATCATGCCTTACCCGGAAGATGAGGAGAGCCTGAACCAGAATTTCCCCGGTCAACACCGACTCACCGACAAGGTGTTTTGGGATAACTAAATAAATTTTCCGAGGATGCGAGAATCTGAGTATTTGATTAAAACACTTGATAATCAGGTAATTGATCGAATACTCAAATCCTCGCATCTTCAAATACTCAAATAAAATTCATTCCACTATGAAAAATAAAATTTTACTTTTCTCTTCCCTGCTGGTCAGTTGCGTTTTGCTCGTCGTGGCCTGCGTCAAAACGGAAGACGACGATTCCCAGGTGAAACCCACCTCGGTGCCATATATCGCCGTGTCATACCTCGGCACCTACATTTATGCCCAGGGCAACACCACGATTTACAGCGATATTCCCGATGTGGTGGCCATTGCAGTGGATTCCGTCTATGGTTTTGAAGGCGGTTATGGCGGCAAGACCGGGATGGATTCTATCAGGATTCTCAAGTCGGATATTTTGGGATTTGGAGATACCACCAGTATTGGTGCTTCTAATTTCAGTTTTCAAAAATACAGCAAGGGAAATTTCAGAACCACCCTCGGTGCCGATATTATCATCGCCGGAGCCAATAACAACCCCGGCCCAACGCCACTGGAAGGGGCTTATCTCCGGGAGGCTAATGGCTATATTCTGGAACTCACGAGGGTGGTAAACGGCGTGTATCTGCTGGACAGTCCGGGAGGTGCTGCGACCGTGCCCCCTGTGCCGTATTTGCTGTACAACTATGCAAGCTCCACCGGCATGGATAGTCTGTCGTTTCCCAACCAGGTCAATCACTGTGGTACGGGTTTGCAATTGGTCAGCCCCTCCGCGCCGGAAGGTCTGACCAGTGCGGTTTATACTGCCGATTATCCACCGGCCATTGTCAGTACGGCACCGCTGACTTTGAGCTGGAAAGTGCTGATTTTTCCCTCTACCCTCGCGAGTGCTACCAATGGCGGCAGTTGCAATTGGGGCCCGGGGGTTAGAGATTTTGTGAAACAGTAGAGAAATATTTCTTTCGTTGTTTGAGGCTGTCTCATAAGTTTCTTTGTCAGGATAAAAATGATTTACAAGTTTAAATGCATGATTTTTAAGGTCATATATTCTGCATATCTTGTTCATCCTGTCAAATTTTTAACTTGTGAGACAGCCTCTTTTTTTATTAGTTGACAATCAAAATGGTCTTGTTTCATAGGGCCAGGAAATGCCGCTCGACCTGAGCACGGACGAGCAATCAGTGATAGATGACCCGAATGCTATAGTTTCGGAAATTTCGCGTCGGCCAGGCTGACAGGTAATATCGTGTATGATGGGTGAATGTAGCCGCCAGCTTATCTTGTGGCCTTCCAGCATTCAGACCCGCCAGTACAACCAACACCATCACATGTCCACGACCGCACCATACACACCGGCACCCCGCAAAAGCCGACTACGCCGCATCCTCACTATACTGCTGCTTATCATCGGTATTCCGCTGTTATTACTGGTTGGAGCCGCCGTTTTCTTTGATAATCAGATCACGCAGCAAGTAGTGCGTGAGGTGAATAAAAATCTGAAAAACGATCTGTTAGTTGGCGATGCCAGTTTGTCGCTCTTATCGGGTTTTCCTGATGCGTCGGTCAACCTGAACAATGTCCGTCTGAAAGATGCGATGGGCGGTTACTTACTTGCTGCCGAGCGGATTTCTTTCCGGTTCGATTTTTTCAGTCTGTTTGGCGATCAAATCAAAATACATAGTGTACAAGTAAATAATGGGGCTGTACGACTGGTGGTCAATTTAAGAGGTCAATCCAATACCGACATTTTTAAGGAAACTCCGAAAGATAAACCGACTGCGGACAGTGATTTGCAACTGGCTCTGGAAAATGCCGAACTGAAACACGTGGTGGTGCTCTATGACAACAAGAAAACCAAACAGATTATTGATCTGATGGTGAATCAGGCGGGATTGGGGGGCAATTTTTCGGCCCGCCAGTTCAGCCTCAGCAGCCAGGCCGATCTGCAAATTGCGCGGGTGGAATCCGACGGCAGCCGCTATCTGGCGGGCGAACCCGTCCGCTATGATGCGGTGCTGGCTGTGGACTTGCAAAAAGGCGTGTACGACCTGCAACGGGTGGAAGTACAGTTGGGCAAAAACACTTTTTCGATGGATGGCATCGCGGTGGTCAAATCTGATTTCACCGATCTGAACCTGAAATTAGTCAGCCAGGAAGGTGATATTTCCATGCTGGCCAACCTGCTGCCTGGCGAGTACCACGCCTACTTCAATGACTTCCAAAGTACCGGCAACTACACCTGTACCGGCCTCGTGAAAGGCCGCGTCAGTAAGACCGAGACGCCGCTGGTGAGCTTCGAAGTGGCCCTGCGCGATGGCAAGGTCAGTTCCGAAAAGCTGCAAAGTCCGCTGCGCAATGTGTCGTTCAAAGCCCGCTACAACGCCCAGCCGGATGGCTCCGGCGACTTCGAAGTGGCGGATTTCAAAGGCGATTTTGGCGGCCAGCCGCTGGCTTTGCGCCTGAAAATCACCAACTTAAATGATCCGGTGGTGGATTTTACCTGCAGCGGTGCGCTACCGCTCGCGGCGGCTTATGGCCTGCTGGACAATGAGAATATTACTGGCGGCGATGGTCTGGTGCGCCTCCGCGGCCTGACCGTGCAGGGCCGCTACGCCGACATCATCAGTATGCGCAGTATTGCCAATGTCGCCGCTTCGGGCGAGGTACAATTTGAGCAGGCCGCCCTGACTTACAATAAGGTGCCGCTGTTGGTAGAGACCGGTTTTCTGCGGTTGCAGGATAATATGTTTAGTGCCGACAGCCTGCGCCTGCGGGCGGGCAAGAGCGACTTTGCCCTGGACGGAAATGCCAAAAATCTGCTGCCCGTGCTTTTCGCAGATTCTTTGAATACGAGCGATGCTTTTCTGGATTTCACTGCCCGGATGCGCACCGAAAATCTGGATGTGGATGAATTGCTGAGCATGTTTACGGTGCAGGAAACGGCATCGCAGGCCGGTGGACAACAGGCGCTGGATTCGTTGCATATTGAAAAAAATGCCGAACGCAAGCAGAGTACCGACAAGTTGCGCGGCACTTTCGAGGCAGCCATTGCGCATTTCAAATATGGAAAAATAGAGGGGCAGAATTTTGGCGGAAAACTCGCTTTTGACCATAATGAATTGATAATCAGTGGCAACACCCAAGCCATGAACGGCAATCTGCAATTGGTCGGTAATGCTTATTTTGAGCAAAAACCAGCCTTGAAAATGTATATCACGGCCCAGAATCTGGATTTGCAGACCATGATGGCGCAGTGTGAAAACTTTGGTCAGGAGGTGATCACCGACCAAAACCTGCGTGGCCGACTCAGCGGACGCATGGTGCTCTGGGCCTACTGGGACGATAAGGGCGAATTTGACATGAAACGCCTGCACGCTTTCGCTGATCTGCATGGCAACGACGGAGAGATGGTGGACCTCAAGATGCTGGAAGATTTCAGCACTTTTGTCCATCTGGAAGACCTGCGCCGGGTGAAATTCACCAATATGCAAAACTACCTCGAGATCAGTAACCAGAAACTGTACTTACCGGCCATGCTGATCCAAAGTAATGCGCTGAATCTGACCCTTTCCGGCACGCATACTTTCGATAATGATATTGATTATAAAATGAAAATTAACGCCGGGCAGGTGCTAATGAACCGGATGCGCAAACATGATAATGATCTTGATCCGCTGCCGGCAGAAAAAGGCTTGTTCAATATATACTATACTATTGTGGGGAATCTGGATAAATACGACATGAAGCGCGGTAAAAAAGCCGTAAAAAATGAGTTCGAGCAGAGCATGGGCCGCCGGAAAATTATCTCCGCTGCATTGGATGCAGAATTCCGGCAAATGGCGACCTCTGCCAATGCCACGGCGAGCGTAGTGCCCACGCCCACCCCTGCCGGTACACAGGAAGAATATCTGGATGAAATACAGGGCGGAAGTAGTGGTCAGTGATAAAATGTCCCGCTATTTCAAAATAATAATGACTATCAATATTTGAGTATTCGATCAAAGCACTTGATAATCAAGTATCTGATCAAATACGCAAAACGCAGCCGTTTTTTCAAATCCTCACGACCGGAAATTCAGCAAGAACTGCTGTATATCTGTCTGAAAAGCCTCCTCATCATCGCCACAAAAAGCAACTTCTACCGGCAACACAAAGATGGGCAGGTCATGCTTCCAAAAGTAAGCCTGGTGCAGCTCCAGCCGAACGGCATCCTTTTCAGTGGTAAGAATAATTTTATTGGGAGAAGGCAGATTGTCAAACCTTTTTCGCAATTCATTCAGATCGGTTTCCTCAAAATAGTGGTGATCCTCAAATTCTATGGTCTGCACCGAACGCACCTCCTGCGCCAGATGACCCAGCAGGTAATCCGTGTTGGCGATTGCACTGACCAATAACACGTCTGTATCCAGATCGAAGGGGCGTGGCCGGTCGGGCCGCAACATATCGTAGGGCGTGGCATACTGATACTCCGAAAAGTAAATTCTCTGCCGGGGATAAGGGTCAATTTTCAGCTGCATTTCCTGCCGCTGGGCCTCCGTCAAACTGCCTGGGCATTTGGTGACCACAATTATATCGGCGCGGCGGTAGCCATGCCGCCACTCACGCAGTCGGCCCGAAGGCAACAGCCAATCGTCGGTAAACGGCCGGTTGTATTCAGTCAGCAGAATATTCAGGCCGGGAGTGACCGCCAAGTGCTGAAAAGCATCGTCCAGCAGCACACATTGCGTGTCCGGGCTATACTTTACTACTTCCGGCACGCCCAGCGCACGGCTTTCCCCCACGTTAATGGGCACATCGGGAAATTTTCGTTTAAACTGCAACGGTTCGTCGCCCACATCTTCAGCCGTATCAATCATCGTCACCGGGCGAAAACCAAACGTCTTACGCCCATATCCCCGGCTCAGCACCGCCACCTGGATGAACTGGTCCAGCCAGCGAATGAGATATTCGATGTGCGGGGACTTACCCGCTCCACCTACCGACAGATTACCAACGGAAATAACCGGCAAATCAAAACGAACGCTACGCAACACCCCGATGCGGTACAGGAGGTTGCGCAGACCTACTACCAACCCATACAGTAATGCGATGGGCAATAGCAGTACACGGATGACAATATCTTCGGAC
This sequence comes from Saprospirales bacterium, assembly GCA_031425155.1. Classification (GTDB taxonomy): domain Bacteria; phylum Bacteroidota; class Bacteroidia; order Chitinophagales; family Saprospiraceae; genus M3007. The sequence continues at coordinate 11,102 of JANPIV010000084.1, forward strand.
AAGTTTGGTTGTTAGTTGGAAGAAGGAACAATGGATGAAACCGATGGCAAATGAACAAAATACCGCAGGCTAGCCAACTAAACAAAAAAAGTCCCGAAGGGATGAATCCTTCGGAACTTTACTGGTGGTGCCTCCCAGAATTGAACTGGGGACACATGGATTTTCAGTCCATTGCTCTACCATCTGAGCTAAGGCACCAGGGTGCTGCTAAAAGCGGCGGCAAAGATATATCCTCTTTTTTAAAACCTATTCGTCAATTTGCTTTTTTTTCAAAAAACCCCATAATTCTCTGTTTTGACTCCGGCAATGCCTCTACATTCGCCCATTATTAAGGTCTTCCAGTGCTGCACCAGCAGTATGGCCGGTTTGCTTTTTGCTTTCATTGTACCCTTTTTGCTCCTTCATCTGCCATGTTTGCCAACGCCCTCCTTGCGCCTTCCGTTTTGCTTACGCTGGTGTTTTTTTATCTGGCCTGGGAAGTAGATAGTGATTATTCCCGTTGGGTCATTCCCTTTCTGGTCATAACCGCCCTTATTTACATCCTGAAACCAGAAATAAACTGGTGGTGGTACCGGCGACGCCCTCCCCAACTGAATCCCGACCTGACCCGGCTGCTGGAGCGTTTTTGCCGCCCCTACCAGCGGCTCCATCCTGTTCAGCAGCAGCAATTTCGCGAACGCGTAGCCCTTTTTTGCATTGCTACCGACTGGACACCGATGGCCTGGCCGGAGGAAAATGTGCCGCAGGATGTACAGACGGCCTTAGCGGCCCAGGCCGTAGCCATTACACTGGGGCAGCAGGATTTCTTGTTCGAGCCATTTGAAAAAGTGATTGTCTATCCGGGCCCTTTCCCGACGCAGGTCCATCCGGTGGCCCATGCTTCGGAGTTGTATGAGCCGGATGGTTGCCTGCTTTTCTCCGCCGAACAGGTGATGATGGCCTTCACGCAGCCGGATAAATGGTTCAACGTGGCCCTGTACGAATACGCCCGCGCTTTTGTGCATTTGCATCCTGCCGAAGCATGGCCGGTTTTCTCTGGCGAGCAAGCCTGGCTACGACTGGCGGAGGCCAGCAGCATGCCGCGCACCCATGTGGAGTCACTGATCGGGTTGCCCGATGCCGATACGTTGGCGGTGGCCATTCATCATTATACCAATTTCCGCGAACGCTTTGCCGAATACCTGCCTGAAGAAGCAGCCATCTTTGAAAAAATCTTTAACAACCCTTCCTCCCCGGCAGCACTTCTGGAGCAACGGGCGGGCTCATAAAGAATTGACCATCAATTATTTAAAGTTAATATAGTCCGCTGGATTGGCCGGGCGGCCCTTGTACCATATTTCAAAATGCAGATGCGGGCCGGTCGTATTCTCTCCCGAATTGCCGATAATGGCAATTGCCTCGCCGGCTTTCACCGGGCTACCCGCGTCTTTCAGCAGGATGGAGTTGTGTTTATACATCGTCACCACGTTATTAGGATGCTGAATAGCAATACTATAGCCCGTCTCCACGGTGTAGCCGGAAGAAATAACCACCCCGGTGGCGGCCGCTTTGACCGCCGTATTTTTGACCGCAGCCACATCCACGCCAAAGTGACTTTTTTGCAGATCAAAATTGGCCGTGACCTCCCCGGAGACCGGTGGCATAAAAGAAATTTGTTCCAGCGGAACATCCCGTGAAATAACGCCTCCCACGCTGGCAGCCACCACGGGCGGGCCAGGGTCGCTGGTAAAAGTTCCTTTCGTGACCGCCACGCGCAGCTGCTCATCTTCGGGGATTCGGTCGGCATCTTTCGGCAGCGTATCGGCAGGCTGCAGGAGCTCACTTTGTTCTTCGGCGGCTTCTTTGCTAAAACTGGCCATATCGCCCACCAAGATTTTGCGAATATTTTCGTTGTAGAGACGGGTGGCCTCGATTTCGCTTTCCAGGCTGGCTACTTTACCGGCCAGTTCGCTAATCTGCGCATCGCGGTTGAAATCGCCATAACCCGGAATATAACGTTTGAGAGGCGTCCAGACGATGGCCACTACCACCAGAAAAGCAGTAGCTACGATGAGGGTACTAAAGCCAACATACACACTTAACGGGGTGAGTTTGATGGATGTTACTTCTTCAAAAGTATCATCATTCATAATCACCAGCCGGTGTTTGTCGCGCAGCTTTTCCATCAAACTGCGTTCATCATTGTTACTTCGCCGGAAGAAAGCGGCTAATTTTTTGAGAAAACCAAAATATTTTTGCATCCTGAAAAGGAAAAATAAACGTTGGAGGAGTGGAATGGGGAGAACAAAGGTCGCTCAAAAACCCATAACTATTGACAATGGGTGATTAAAGTTTGTTAAATGATTGATAAACAAGTATTTATTCAATTGCAGCCAATTGCCGATCTTTGCCGCCGGAAAACCAGACAAAACGCCTGACCCACTCATTTTGCTGCCTGAATTTTTGTTAAAAAACATCCGCTTAGACAACCATTTACTGCAAAAAAGCAACATATCAGGTTCAACGAGCATCCTGATTCTGACAAATATCACCGCATGAAAAAGTTTTGGATAATCCTGCTGACCTTGATGGCTGGCGCTTTTGTGACCGGCTGCGTCACCCAGAAAAAGAAAGGCCAGGAGACAGGCTGGCTAAAACGTGGCTACCATTCTCTCACCTCAAAATACAACTACTGGTTCAATGCGGACGAGCTGTTCCGCCTGACCACCACCCGTCTGGAAGAACAGCATCAGGACAATTACAGCCAGCTGCTGGACCTCTATCCTTACATGGCCACCGATCCACAGCCCGCCAAAGGCGACCTGGATAATGTGGTGAAAAAAGCCTCCAGTGGCATCGCGCTGCACCGCGTAGGCGATTGGTCCGACGATAACTACACCCTCATCGGGCAGGCGCAATACGTGAAGCAGGATTTTGAGACTGCCGAATCTACTTTCCGGTGGATCAAAGACGAATACGACCCCAATAGAAAGACCAAAAAGAACAAAGCGGCCCTCGCTAAAAACAAAAAAAAGATCGCTAAGGAGAAGAAAAAGATAGTCGAGGAGAAAAAGAAAAAGAAAGAAGACACTGCCAAAAAGAAGAAGAAGGTCCTGGAAGAGAAGCGGAAAGCAGCGGCGAAAAAGAAAAAGGTAGCCGCCAAAAACAAGAAAAAGGCTAAAAAGAGTAAAGCCAAGGGCAAAAGCAAGGGTAAAACCGCTGCCAAAACCCCAAAGCCGGTCACGACCACTCCTCCGCCCACCACAGCACCGGCCAAAGCACCCGAAACGCCCGCCGTCGCAGAAACACCCGCTCCCGCCCCCGAGGAGGCAGTGCTGCTGGGGAACAGTCCCTACAAAAAAGGTTTGCGCCGTCAGTCCGCCTACCCGCTGGCCATGGTCTGGTTTGTCCGTACCCTCACCGCCCGCGAGAAATATGAGGAGGCGGAATTTGTACTGCGCGATCTCTACGAAGACCGCTTTTTCCCGACCAACCTGCAAGACGATCTGGCCGTAGCCGAAGCCGATCTCTGGATAAAGCAAAAGAAATATGACCAAGCCCTCAAGCCATTGGCAAAGGCCGTCGAACTGACCACTAAGAAAAAAGACCGTGCCCGCTATGCCTTCATCCTGGCGCAGTTATATGATCGCGCCGGACAATATGAGAAAGCATTTGCCACCTACGAGACCGTGTTGAGCAGTGCCCCCGCCTATGAAATGGAATTCAATGCCCGCCTGCATCAGGTACAGGCAGGCTGGAGCAATGGCCAGATGAGCAGTGCCGAGGCCAATCGCAGCCTGGAAAAAATGGCCAAAGACGAAAAGAACCTGGACTATCAGGACCAGATCTACTACACGCTGGCCGAGATCGCCCTGAAAGACGGCCTGAAAAAAGACGCCATTGCCTACCTGCGCAAATCGCTCGATACCAGCAAAGGCAATGCCGCTCAACGGGCGGAGAGCTACCTGAAACTGGCCGACCTCTACTTTGAAGCCGAGGATTTTGTACACGCCAAAAATTATTATGACAGTACAGTCACGGTATTGGTGACCACCGATCCGCGCTACAAACGCGCTATGGACTACGCGGCCAACCTGACCGATATTGCCCGGTTGCTAACCACGGTGGCGGCCAATGACAGCATCATGCGGGTGTATCGCATGAGCGATGCCGAACGTAAGGATTTGGCCAAAGAGATTCGCAAGCAGCAGCAGAAAGAGGCGGAAGCCCAGGCGGCGGCAGCACGTATTGCGGCGGCGGCGGCCAAAGTCACCACCCCGGCCAAAGGAATTACACCCGTCGCCGGACAGAAGGCTTCGTCTTTCTACTTTTATAATGAGTCCTATGTGAAAAAAGGCAAAAAGGACTTTACCAAGGTATGGGGCGACCGCCGATTGGAAGATAACTGGCGGCGCAGCAATCGGGCGCAACCCAATAGCAACGAAGAGGTCGCTACCACCGACAGCTCGGGGAATAACACTGTAAGTGATACGGAACTCGGCAGTATTTTTCAGAGCCTGCCCAAAAATGATGCAGAACTGGCCGTCATCAATGCATCCAACTACGAGGCTTTGTACACGCTGGGCACCCTTTTCCGCGACAAACTCCAGAACTACAAGCGGAGTGCCGCTTCTCTCGAAGAGGAGCAGGCGCGCTACCCGACGATGGAAAAATTTGAAAAGGAAACCTGGTATTATGCTTTTCTGGATTACACCGATCTCAACAATCCGCCGAAGGCAAAATACTACTACGACAAACTAACCGGGAAGTATCCCAGCAGCCTGTATGCCCGTGCTTTGTCCGATCCGAATTTCCTGGCCTCGGGCAAAAACCGGGAGAAAGAGTTGAGCACTTACTACGATTCCACGTTTACGTATTTCCAGATCGGACAATACCAACTGGCCTATGATCGCTGTACGAGTGCTCCGCAAAAATACGGTTCACAAAATCCGCTGATGGCCAAGTTCTCGCTGCTCAGCGCACTGTGTATTGGCAATTTGCGCGGCAACGAAGCCTACTGCCAGGCCCTGTCTGAGGTGATTGCCCGCTACCCGGAAAGCGCAGAATCCACGCGCGCCAAAGAAATTGCCCGTTTGCTGGGTTGCAAAGGTTTTGAAGTGTTGGAGCCGGCCAAAAACAAGGTGGAAATAGACGATTCCTTTACCCGCGAAGATGATAAACTGCACTATTTCATCGTGGCTCTCACCGGCAATGACATTCGCCTGGACGATGTGAAAGGGGCTGTATCGGATTATAACCGGGAATTCCATAAAACGGAACAACTGCGCATTTCCAATATTTTCCTCGGTACCAACACGGACGCTCCGATTATTGTCATCCGTAAGTTTGATAACAAAGAACAGGTGATGCGCTTTTACCAAGAGGTAAAAGGTCGGAAAGGCTTCCTGGGCGAAACGGACAAGAAAACCTATAACAAGGAGTATTTTGCCATCACGCAGGAAAACTACCGGCGGGTGCTGAAAAACAAGACGCTGGATGGTTACCGTACCTTCTTTGAAACTAATTACTTGAAATAAAGGCAGTTCCTTTAAATGGAGGATTCGAAGATTTGAGGATTCGATCAATTACGTGCTGACCAGGTCCTTTGATCGAATACTCAAATACTCGCATCCTCAAAAAATTCTTAGTGTAGTATTCTTAGTAAAACATAAAGCGGCATCTGGAAAACCCAGGTGCCGCTTTATGTTTATGCCCCACAAACGCTGATCTGCCTGAACGATGATTTTGATTCATACAGTCAGACCCGGCATTCACCCTCGCAGAGTAGCATTTCGCTCATTCTAAACGTATTGTCTTCTAGCTTACGCCCCTAATTCATCCACAATCTTCCGGTCATTCGCCAGCCTCGGCACCTTATTTTGTCCGCCCAGTTTACCCTGCGTTTTCATGTATGCCCGAAAAGCGTCGCGCGGTAATACCTTGATTTTCAGGGGTTGCAATATGCTGCCAGTGATAAGATCATCATAATAAATGTTTTGTGCGCGCATACGGGTATCCACATCCTGGGCAAACGTTTTCAGGTCGGCGGGTACATTATCAAATTCGATGAACCACTCGTGGTAAGGCAGACCTCCTTCCGGGGGATTCACCTGCGGTGCCACGGTAAATTCCACGATGCGGATGCCCGCCGCGTTGGCCACCGGCAGCAGCGACTCTTCTACTTCCTTGCCAATTACATGTTCGCCGAAGGCCGAAATAAAGTGTTTGACGCGACCACTTACTATAATACGGTAGGGGTTTTTACTGACAAATTGTACGGTATCGCCCAAGTTATAACCCCATAAGCCGGCATTGGTGTGTAAAATAAGCGCATAATTCACGCCCAATTCCACGTCTTTCAGCCACAGGCGTGTGGGATTTTCATTAAAAATCTCCTCGGCAGGCACAAACTCAAAGAACATGCCCGCATCCACATTGAGCAACAGACCCTGGCTGGGAAATGTATCCTGAAAAGCGATGAAACCCTCCGATGCCGGGTAAGTCTCCACGCTGGCCACGGGGCCTCCGACCAGTGCTTCCAGTTTGGCGCGATACGGCTCGAAATTGACTCCGCCGTAGGCAAAGACCGAAAAATTGGGGAACACCTCCTTCACCGTGCGCTTGCCAGTCCGCGCCAGCAGCCGCTCGTAGTACATCTGCACCCACGGCGGAATACCGGAAATGAGCCGCATGTCCGCGTTAATTGTCTCATCCACAATACGTTCGAGTTTTTCTTCCCAGTCCTCGATGCAGTTGGTCTTCCAGGAAGGTAGCTGATTGGTACGCAGCCAGCCGGGTACCAGATGATTGGAAATGCCGCTCAGCCGCCCGGTGGGGATGCCCGCCACATCGTCCAGCGTAGGGCTGCCGGAGAGGAAGATCATTTTGCCATCCAGCCATTGGCCGTGGCCGGTGCGGGCGAAGTAGTTGAACACCGCGTTGCGGGCCGTGCCAAAGTGCAGCGGCGTACTGGCCTTGCTCATCGGAATGTACTTCACGCCCGAAGTAGTGCCGGAAGTCTTGGCAAAATAGGCAGGCACACCCGGCCAGAGCACGTCCTTTTCGCCCTGTTTGACCCGTTCGATATAGCCTTTCAGGTCTTCGTAATCCCGGATCGGCACGGCTTGCTTAAAAGCCTCATAATCAGGTATTTCGCTGAAATGGTGGTCGCGCCCGAAGGCCGTTGTAGCCGCCTGGCGCAGCAAGTCTTTCAGTACCTGCTCCTGACGATGGATCGCATCGGCAGACCAGCGATCAATAGAACGGGCGATGCTTTTGGCATAAGGGCGAAGGAGGGTGGCACGAAATCCCATTGGTTAGAGTTTTAGGTTTAATTCCAACAAGGCCATAAAACCCGTGAAAAAATGGCAAAATACGGCCTTTGTTTACTTTGTATGCTCTATACTTTTTTTACACCCAATGAAATGCTCAAGATTTTTGCCTCTAAAAACTTTCCCACCTCCCGTTTAAAATACCCGGCATTTGCGACGAATCCCGTAATTTTGCGTTTTGCAAAAATCCATATTTCGTATGACGCACCCCGGAAGCGAGCGCATTGATAGTTATCTGAGCAGTAATGCCACCACCCAATCGTTGGATAAAGGGCTTTATATTTACAAGCAAGGCAAATATGACTTGCTCATGCTGGATCATAAGGAGGGCGGGCTGGCCATTTTCAAAGTACAAAGTGAGCGGGGCGGCGACCAGTACACGGTGACTATCCGCAATTTTCAGGGAAAAAAGGGTCTGACGGCGGCGTGTACCTGCCCCTACGATTGGGGCGGGCTGTGCAAGCACCGGGTGGCCGCAATGATGGCCCTCAGCGAAAAGAACCTGATTGAAACGCCGGAGCCAGCGATGGAATATGCCATGCTGGACAATGAGGTACGGCTGCCAGACCTCAGCGATCAATCGCTGCGTACCAACACCGCCGATCAAACCTGGAAAAATCGCAATAATTCCAAAAAAGTCAATTTTTATACTACCCACAACGGACTGGCCGAGGGAACGGTGACCATCCAAAAACAGGATTTTACGTTCCGTTTTGTACGTACCGAGCCAGGTTCGGTGCAGTCTTTCTGCTCCTGCGACCAAGTGCTGCCCGACCCTTTGTGTGCGCACAAACTGGCGGCACTCATGGCTTTGCGCGAACAGTTTGGCGTGCTCGCCTTTGAGAGTATGCGTGATTGGACGGAAGAAAAAAATCGCCTGCTTGGAGAATACGGTTTTTCGCTGGAAGATAATCTGGAAGGCAAATTCAGTTTCTCCGTGAACGATAAGGGACGTCTCGAAATGAGTGTGCTGGACAAGTCCATCCGGTCGCCGCACCAACTAGGTGAATGGTGGCAAAAGGCGGTCCCGGCCCCGGCTGCTGCAAGCCAAACGTTCTCAGTGCCCAAGGTTTTTGAAAAAGAAGAAGAATCCACCCAGCGCGTGCTGGTGTATGCCATTACCAAACTGGATCAAAATGCGTTGCCCGATCTGACGCTGGTGCCACTCACCGCCCGTTACCAACCGGATAAGGGTAAGTTGAGTCACCTGGGCAAAATGGAGAATATGTACTCCACGTATGGCGACCAATCCGAGGTGCCAGAAATCAGTCAGACCGACAGCCGTTTATTGAATATTGCCAAAAAAAGTTTCAGTACCAATGCCTTGATGACCGCAATCCGGGCCTCCGGCGAGCAGATGCCCCGCTGGTATTATCATAGCCTGGTCGTAGCGGATTTGAGTGAACCGGCACGATTGACCGCACGCGAGTATTTGGGGCAGGTGTGGGCGATGACTTTACCGCTGCTGCGCGACAAAATCACGGTCATTACCTCAGATGCGCAACACCGCGCCAACTCGCTTACCCGCGTGGAGGTGTTGCCCCAGCCAGTGAAGCCTACTTTCCAACTGCGGGAAGAAGGTGATTTTGCCGTGCTGGAAGCGTTTGTGCTGCTCGGTGAAGAGTCGGTATCCGCCTCAAAAATTAAGTTTTATGGCTTCTGGCTGATTCACTACGAAGACAAAATAGCCAAAATAGCCGATCATGTGGCGGCGACCATCTTGCACCAGTTGGCCCCGGCGGGCGGTGTGCGGGTGAAAAAGAGTTTTCTGCCCAATCTATTAATGGAGTTTGTGCTGCCGCTGACCAACCAGTTTTCGGTAGAATTTAATATTGACAAATCCATCGAATATCAACCCCTGACTTTTCTGGGAGGTCGGATTTACTTGAAAGAAGACGAGGAAAATCTGCTGCTGATCCCCATGTTTCCCTATCAAAATCCGGTACCGGAAGAAGGAGACTTTGAATTTTTACTGGACGGAAAAAAAGAGCGCGTCACTTATATAGACGATCAGATTACGGTGTGGGAACGCGTGCCGGAGCGGGAGCACGATTTTTATCGTTTTGTGCAAGCCTTGCATCCTGATTTTGAGCAACAAGCTGGTCAGCCATTCTTCTATTTGCCATTCGGCGAAGCCATGCAAAACCAGTGGCTGTTCCGCTTTTTTGAGGCCGCCAAAGCCCAGGAAGTGCCGGTCTTTGGATTTAGCCAGCTCAAAAAATTCAAGTACAATCCCAATCGCGCGTCCATTAACATTCGGGCTTCATCGGGTATTGACTGGTTCGATATGAAAGTGGAAGTGGCGTTTGGCGACCAGTTCGCTTCCCTCGCCGATGTGCGCAAAGCCGTTTTGAAAAAACAAAACTACATCCAGTTGGGCGATGGTACGCTCGGTATGTTGCCCGAAGAATGGCTGGAAAAGTACGCCTCGCTGTTCAAGTTTGGGCAGGTCAAGGGCGACGAACTGAAACTGTCCAAACTGCATTTCTCACTCATTGACGATTTATATTCGCAGATAGACGACGAGAAAATCCAGCAAGAAATCCAGGAAAAAAAGCAGAAATTGCTTTATTTCAAGGAAATACAGGACGTGCCGCTGCCAAAAAATATTACGGCTACGCTGCGCGATTATCAGCAGGAGGGTTACAAATGGCTGCATTTTCTGGATGAATTCAGTTGGGGCGGTTGCCTCGCTGACGATATGGGTCTCGGCAAAACCCTGCAAGTCCTCACTTTTTTGCAGGAACAAAAAAACCAGTTTCCCGACGCGGTGAACCTCGTGGTGGTGCCGACTACCCTGCTGTTCAACTGGCAGGCCGAGGTGGAAAAATTCGCTCCCGAACTGCGTATTCACGTTCACCGGGGCATTGGTCGGCAGCGCGACCTGAGTTTTTTGCAGGGCTGCGACATCGTGCTGACTACTTATGGGACGTTGCGGAGTGATATTGAAACTTTTAAAAACTTCAAATTCAATTACGTCGTCCTCGACGAGTCGCAGGCCATCAAAAATCCCGATTCGCTGACTTCCAAGGCCGTTAAGTTGCTGACGGCCAAAAACCGGTTGGTGATGACGGGTACGCCAGTGGAGAACAACACGTTCGATCTGTATTCGCAGATGGATTTTCTGAATCCGGGTTTGCTAGGCGGCCAGGAGTTTTTCCGCACCGAATTTGCCACGCCCATTGATAAATATCGTGACGAAAACAAGGCCCGCGAACTACGCAAACTGATTTATCCGTTTCTGCTGAAACGCACCAAAGAAGAGGTGGCCAAGGATTTGCCGGACAAGACCGAGACCATTCTTTATTGCGAAATGGGCAAAAAACAACGGAAAGTGTATGACACGTTCCGCGAAGCCTACCGGCAAAAAATCGTGGATAAAATGGCGGTGGAAGGCAAGGAAAAATCATCTTTCCTGATCCTCGAAGCCCTGCTGAAACTGCGCCAGATATGTGATTCGCCTGCTTTGCTTTCCGATGATGCCGACTATGGCAACGATTCGGCCAAACTGGACGAGATCGTCCGCGAGATCGAAGAGAATGCGGGCAACCACAAAATTCTGGTGTTTTCGCAGTTCCTGAAAATGCTCGATTTGATCCGGCAGCATTTGGAAAAAATGGGTATTCCTTATGAATATCTGGACGGCTCCACGCAGGATCGGGCCGGACGGGTGCGGCATTTTCAGGAAGACCACAAGTGCCGCGTGTTCCTGATGAGCCTCAAAGCGGGCGGCGTTGGTATCAACCTTACCGAAGCCGATTACGTTTATCTGGTGGATCCGTGGTGGAACCCTGCCGTGGAACAACAGGCGATTGACCGTACGCACCGTATTGGGCAGGAAAAGAAAGTTTTTGCCTACAAAATGATCTGCAAAGACACCGTGGAAGAGAAAATCCTGTTATTACAAGGCAAGAAAAAAGACATCGCCAAAGATCTTATCAGCACCGAACAGGGCTTCATCAAGCAACTCACGCAGAGCGATATTGTGGGGCTGTTCAGTTAGTACCGCCAACCTTTGGTTGGTGACATGACACTAACCAAAGGTTGGTCTACATCGAATTACTATGTTGAAACTTCTCGATAGATACCTGATTAAGAAGTACTTATCCACTTTCGCTTTTTCGCTGCTGATCTGTACGCTCATTTCGGCGGCCATTGATTTCAGCGATAAGGTGCAGATATTTCTGGATAAGCCCTGCACAATCAAAAATATCCTGATAGACTATTATCCGGGTTTTGTTTTCAACATTGCCAGCCTGCTGATGCCGCTGTACACGCTCATTGCGGTGGTGTTTTTTACCTCGCGGCTGGCGTTCAATTCTGAAATTCTGTCCATTTTGAATGCGGGCGTGAGTTTTAACCGACTGCTGCGTCCGTATTTATTGGCCGGCGGCGCGGTGGCCTTGTTTCACTTGGGACTGAATCACTTTCTTACTCCGATGTTCAATAAGTCACGCCTTTGGTTTGAACACACGTTCGTCTGGACGGATCAGGAAAAAGGTAAGGTGTCCAATCTGCATTTTTTGTTGGGAGAAAATACGAAAGTCTATATCCGGGGTTATAACAAAACCAGCAAAACGGCGAGTGGCCTGCGGCTGGAACGCTTTTATGGCAATCGGGTGGAGAGCATTTTAGAGGCAGATAATGTCAGTTGGAAAGCCGAGCCGAACATCTGGCAGATCAATAATTATTCGGTGCGCACTTTCCTGCCCGATGGCCAACGCGAACAATACACGCAGTTCACGACTCCGCTGGATACGGCGATCAATCTTTCGCCGCAGGATTTTATTTACTACCAAAATCAGAACCAGGAACTGACCACGCCGCAGTTGCAGGCCGTGATTGATCGGGACCGGGGCCGGGGCATTTCCAATATCAAAAATTCCGAAATCGAGAAACATCGCCGCACCGCCGATGCCGCCACCAATATTATTTTGACCGTTATCGGGCTTGCCGTAGCGGGGCGTAAAGTGCGGGGCGGCATGGGTCTGCACCTGGCGTTGGGCATTGGCATTGGCGCGGTATTTATTCTGCTATCCAAGTTTGCCGTGTCCTTTGCGAGTAGTGGCACGGTGCCAGTTGCTTTGGGCATGTGGATTCCCAATATTATTTTTGGGGCGGTGGCGATTTGGCTGGTCGCCCGGGCCCAAAAATAAAACCGTATGTACGAACGGTTACCGTAAAATCGTTTTCAACCAAAAATCCATTTGTTCCGTGGCGGGGGCAAAATCTATTTCTCCGGCCAGCAGGGACTTGGCGGAGTGGAGGATTTGATGTTTCAGAGCCTCCGATAAATAGAAAACACGTTCGGCCAATACAGAGGAAGGCAGCGTCAAAGCCAGCGCATTATCTGCCGAAGCCTTGCGGAACAGGCCCGTCAGGAAAGCCAGTTCTCCGGCCCTGGTCTCCTGCTGTATTTCTTCGAAGAGTGGTTCCGAACGGGCATCTGCCGAAATTTGCGTCAGGTGAAGCACCTCTCCGTGACGCCGAATGCGTTCGGTCAGAAAAAACCGGATTTGTTTGCGCACATCGGGGTACGCCAGCGTCTTCGCTTTCAGGTCGGTCATAAAAGCCTGCATCTCAGCCAGTACCACCGCCGCAAAAAGGTCTTCCTTGCTTTTGAAATAATAGTAAAGGCTGGCTTTGTTCAGGCCAACGCGTTTCCCGATGTCATCCAGAGTACTTTTATCCAAACCATAGCGGGCAAACACCTCCGAGGCCGCGCGCAGCACGTGTTCTTTTTTCGCATCGTTCTTTGATCGTATTTCCATACTGCTCAGCAAGTTTATTCTGACCTTGCAAAACACATTCCAAAATTTTTTGCCTTCAAACAAAAGTATTTTTTATTTGAATAATATTTTATAAAAAACAACCTCTTGTAAGTCAATGGCTTACAAGAGGTTCATCTTATTTGCAGTAGAAATCTCTTTTGCGGAAAAATATTTATTTATCTTTTTGGGTAATTGTGATCCAAGACTTATCAAATCCTAGTGCTGATAGGATTGCTTCTTTATTTAAAGTTGCAGGTTGTTTGATCTGGATTAGCAAACTCTTTTCAGGCACATCCTCAATGATAGTAAATTGGGAACCATGTGGCTGCCAGGTAAACCGATGTTCTTTGGTTGACTTTATGACACCTACAAGATTGCCATTTTTATTCCAGGCCCAAACAAAGAGTTCAGGGTCATAGCGAATAGTTTCAAACTCAAACACCACCACTTCGCTCAGATCATTGGACTTTATCAAAACCACCGTCCTGAGGTTTTGAAATTTTTCCCTTACTGCCGAAACCCGTTCATTCCAAATGTCTAAAATAGATTTTCCAACAAGATTTGGGTCTGCTTTTCGGTCAATTGTATCTCCAAAAGAATAAACTGGGGAGTTTCTGCCCGAAATGAGCCTAACTTTTGATTGCGCAGCCGGGTTTGTAGCCTTGACGGTTTTTGCGCCCCAAGCCGTATTTCCAAGTATTACGTCATCCAACCCAACATTGGATGGCTTCCACTCAGCACCAATACAATCGGCAAAAATAGATTCCCACTCGGCACCTTCCAGAACCGCTTTCCCTTTGGAAGCAAGCAGATAAATAATTTCTTTGCCTAGCAAAAAAGGAAATTCCTTTGGGAAATCATTCAGCGAAAATTTTGGTAATGACTTTTCAACTGTTCTTAACTTAGGCGATCTGTTTTCCATTTTATCGCGTATTATACGGAACTTCATACTCTCTCAATACAGAAGACATATCCAGTGTTGTCGCCACATAGGGCAACAACTTTAAAATAGTCGCTTTCACAATATTTACAGGAACCGCATTGCCTGCCTGCTTTCTGGCCTGTGTATCGTTGTCAATAATTTTATAAGTATCGGGGAACCCTTGTAAACGAAACATTTCCCGTGGAGTCAATCGCCGTTCTCCATTTACAAGCAAATAATTATAAGAAGCACCAGCCCGTAAAGCGCAGGAATATGGATAAGAACAAATATTACCGGCTTTATTTTCGTGCCAGATAGAGGGTTTGTACGCCGAGGTATGAGTGACCTTTCGTTTGTTTTTTATATAATCCGAAGCATAATGTTTTTTATCCACTTTGTTTTCCAGAATTTCGGTAAGCGGTTTAAATGGCTTTACAGGGGCAGGATAAGAAAACAAAATCGGGTCTTTATGTCCTACAATTAATACACGTTCCCTTTTTTGCGGCAACCCATAATCTAAGGCATTCAAGACTGCATATTGGACGTGATAACCCAAATCTTGCAAGGTTTTTATAATAACTTTTAATGTTTGCCCCTCATTATGCCCGACCAGTTGTTTCACATTTTCCAGAATAAATGCTTTCGGGCGTTTTTGCTTAATAATATTGGCAATGTAAAAAAATAAGGTTCCTCTTGTGTCATCAAATCCTTTCATCTGCCCAATAATACTAAAAGGCTGGCACGGAAACCCTGCAAACAATACATCGTGGTCGGGAATACTTTCAGGATCAACCTGGGTTATATCGCCTGCGGGACGTTGCCCAAAATTATTTTCATAGCTCTCCTGACAATAAGGATCAATATCCGATGAAAACACACATTCAGCATGAATATTATTTTCAGAACACGCCTCGTTCATAGCTATATGAAAGCCGCCAATACCACAAAACAGGTCAATAAATTTTAATTTTTCCATGGTTATGTTTTTAAAGTCCACTCTTGGGCAAAAGTAGGCTGTTTTAATACGCACCCAAAATTTTTAAATTATTTATCCCGCAACTCCCTTCTCAGTATTTTCCCAACATTCGTCTTCGGCAATTCCGTGCGGAACTCCACCTGTTTTGGCACTTTATAACCAGTCAGATTTTGCCGACAATGCGCAATAATTTCTTCAGCATCCAGTGTCGGGTCTTTTTTGACAATAAAGACCTTGACCACTTCGCCCGATTTTTCGTCGGGAATACCAATGGCCGCCGATTCGAGCACTTTCGGATGCATCGCCAGCACGTCTTCTATTTCGTTGGGATAAACGTTGAAACCCGACACTAGGATCATGTCTTTTTTGCGATCCACGATCTGGAAATAGCCATCGGGGTGCATGAAACCCATGTCACCGGTGCAAAGCCAGCCATCTTTGAGCACATTGCTGGTCTCTTCCGGCCGCTGCCAATAGCCTTTCATCACCTGCGGTCCTTTGGCCTGGAGTTCGCCCACCTGATCGGGACCGGGCGGGAGCGAGTTCCCCTGTTCGTCGGCAATGCGCAGGTCCGTGGAAGGTATCGGCATGCCGATCGTACCGAGCCGCATGGCACTATCCACCGGATTGACGGTGATCACCGGGCTGGCTTCCGTCATGCCATAGCCTTCGGTCAGTTGGCAGCCGGTCACCTGTTGCCAGCGTTCGGCGACGGCGCGTTGGACGGCCATACCGCCACCTACCGATGCTTTCAGACTGCTGAAATCGAGGGTAGCAAAATCCGGGTGATGCAGCAAGGCGTTAAATAAAGTATTGACGCCAGTAATAATATTTGGCTGGTGGGTGCGCCATTCCTTGATCAATGCCGGCAAATCGCGGGCATTGACAATCAGCACATTAATGCCTCCAACGCTCATGAAGGCCAGGCAATTGACCGTAAAAGCAAAGATATGGTAAAGCGGCAGCGGACAGAGGGCCACGACTTCGCCGGGTGGCAATACCGGGGAAAGCCAGGCCCGAATCTGCATCATGTTGGCCAGCATATTACGATTGGTCAGCATCGCGCCCTTGGAGAGGCCGGTGGTGCCGCCCGTGTATTGCAAAATGATGGTATCGTCCAGCGCCGATTGTGAGGGCTTGAGCGTGAACTTGCGCCCTTGCGCCAGGGCCTCCGCGAAACCCACCGTGTTGGACAAGCTGTACTTCGGCACCAGTTTTTTGATGTTGCGCACCACAAAATTGACAATCCAGCCTTTCACCCCCAGCATGGCCCCGATGCTGGTGACAATCACCGTTTTAATCGGTGTTTCCGCAATGATCTGCTGGAGGTTGGCCGCAAAATTCTCGGCAATAATGATCGCCTTCGCGCCGGAATCAATGAACTGGTGTTTCATCTCGCGCGGCGTGTAGAGCGGATTGGTATTCACCAGAATCAGACCAGCGCGTAATGCACCAAACAGCGCAATGGGATACTGCGGCAGGTTAGGCATCATCAGCGCAATGCGGTCGCCCGGCTCGAGGCCCCGCGACTGGAGGTAGGCACCAAATTGGGTGCTCAGCCGATCCATGTCGCCGAAAGTGAAGGTTTTGCCCATAAAAATGAAGGCAGGCAGATCGCGGTATTTGGCGAAACTTTCCTCCAGCATAGCCAGCAAACTGGTGTACTGGCCGGGGTCAATATTGGCAGGCACACCGGCGGGATAGTGTTGCAGCCAGGGCTTTTCCGTTTTCGGAACAGGGTTAGTTATATTTTCCATAAATGACGATTTCTTGAAAAACGCTAAGATTTTGGAAAAGTACGCAGTTTCCAAAATTTGGTCACATAGATTTTATTCCGGCAAAATTTTTAGCAGAAAAATCTCGTCCAGGGTGTGCGGGCGCGTGGCGGGATTCAGGAATTCTACTTTTAACAGGGCCACCTGAAAATGTGGGAAAGCGGCCACCAATGAATAGCGCAGTCCGGCCCGGTCCAGTTGTTTATAGCCGTATTTATCGGTATAAACCCAGATTGGCCCCGATGCTTTCACCTTGTTTCGCACTTCATCCGGCGTATCCCAGAAAGGCAGAATTTGACCACTATAAAAATCCAGCGCGTGGCCGTGCCGATGATAGGCCACCAGCTGATCTGCCGGAATATCGTTTTGTCTGGCCCACTGTGCTACCGTCGAAGTGCTTTGAAAAGGCAGTAAATGGGGGTAAAAATGAAAATTCAGTACAAAAATGGCCCCGATCAAGGCCAATACGCTGCGTTGCACCAGTACGTCGGGCAGGTTTTTGGGAAAGGAATTTTTAAAAATACGCAGGCCCAACCAACCAAAAATACTGAGTAGTGGAACCCAGATCAAGGGATTCCAAGTGGGAAAAACAAAACCGGCCAGCAGGAAAGAGGCCAGTGCCAGTACGCCCAGCACGAAGTATTGGCCGACTACCCAGCGCGCCCCGCTACCCCCCCCCAGCCCCCCCGTAGAGGGGGTCTGATTCAGCCAACGCGCCACCAGTACCGCCGCCCAGGGCAGGGTGATAAAAATATAGTGCGGCAGTTTGTATTGCGATTGAGAAAGAGCCACGAAAGTCAACACGAAACCACCCAGGGAATAAGCTTCGTCCGTACTAGACAGGTAAAACTTTTGGCCAACTACCTCGCGCAGCCGCTGCCACAATGCACCTGCCAGCAGCAAAGACCACGGTAAAAATGCCCACAAATACACGTGCAGGAAATACAGGCCGGTGGTGTCATTTTTCCAGACGTTCCCGCCGGTAATACGCCCGAAACTTTGTTCCCAAAAGAAAAACCACAGGCCCGACACGCCGCTCCGGCCATTCACTATTTTTTCCGGGTGCAGATCAAATTGCTGATACAAACCCCAGCCCATGGGGGCCAATACCACCGCCACCACGCCCAGACCGAGGAGCCACCGCCACTGAAAAAGGTGTCGCCAATCGCGCCGCAGGAGCAGGTGCGTACCCACCGCAAAAGCGGGCATCACTAACCCAATTGGCCCTTTGGCCAACATCGCCAGACCCATAAAAACGGCAGCCAGCAGCAGGTTTTTTAGACGGCTAAACTGCACATATTCAGCGAGTTGCCAGACGGCACAAGCGGTCATGCCCAGCAACAGGGTATCGGTGCGGACGTCATTGCAAATGACCAGCCAGCCAACACTGGAAGCCAGAATGAAGGCCGCATGACGGGCCGTTTGTTCGGTATAAAACAGTTTTGAAAAACGGTAAACGGCATATACCCCCGCCAATGCACCGAGTAACGAGGGCAATTTGTACGTCCAGGTATGCCAGCCAAACAACTGCATGGAAGCAGCAGACAGCCAGAACAACAGCGGTGGCTTATCCAGGTAGTCGCCGCCACGATGCAGCACCTGCAGCCAACTGTCGCGTTGGCCCATTTCCATGGCGATGGAGGCGTATTGCGCAGCATCCACGTCCATTACTTCGATAAAAAGGCCGCGCAGCAGCACCGCCAGCAGGCCGAAAGCCAGCCAAACCCAGGGGTTGCGCAAGAGCGTTAGATTCATGGGCGGCGAAGGTCGGGAAAAGCGGGAATTTACTGCCCCGGTTTCGTTCTTCGCTCCGCAAAAACAGTCGGGCTGCAACCAAAATACTTTTTGAACACCCGGGCAAAATAGGCCGGGTCAGCAAAACCCAATACGTAAGCCAGTTCGGCGGTAGAAACATCTCCTGCGTTCAGGCGGCGGGCGGCTTCCTCCATTTTGATGCTGATAATGAAAGCATTGGGAGTGGTCTGCAACTCGTCTTTGAAAATACGTTGCAGTTGGCGCAAGCCAATAAACAACTGGGCCGCCAAGGCGGTGGGCGAGAGGTCTTGGTTCAGGTGCTGAAGTACGATTTCTCTGGTCTGCGTAAATAATTCCTGGTGCGGCAGTGTAGCGATGGTCACCGGCTCTTGCTCAAAGAAAAAATGTACCAGCTGGATATCCTGGGCTGCTTTGCGCGGCACCTGCCGCAGTTGACGGTTGCGAATGCCCAGCCAGACCACTATGCCTACCAGAATGGACACTAGACTCAGGAAGACGGGTGGTAAATAATGCAACTCTTTAAAACGATGCCACCTAGAAGACTCTCCGTGCAGGATAGCCGTTTGCCAGTTCTTGGGGAAGCCGAAGTTGGAACTCCCCGTCATGCTTTGGAAATTCATTTGGGTGGACAATGGCCGACCTGATGCACCGCCAGGGCCGAGCAATGTATCAACATCATTCAGACAAATATCTATTTTGAAACGGTAGCCATTGCGCGGATGCAGGCCTAACGACGCCCAGGGTATCCGAAATTCCAAACTGTAACCCACGTCTTCGTCTTCATCCTTATTCAGTGTACCATGCTGAGCCACTGCATAGTCCATAATGAATGAACTGGTTATGGTATCCTTCGGAACCTGATTAAGTGTCGCTTTTATCTGGTAAGTGTCGCCACCACGAAATACGACCAGTTGCCCGCTGGCATCCATAATGATCTGAAAGTCATTGGCATCCATGTAACTCGAAGTGTCATTTTTGGTATCCAGATAGAGTTCCACCCCATCATTGTGGTAGAGCAGCGGATTACCATGGCCCTGCTCGATCTGAACCAATCGGGCATCGTGTACGAAAAATGCGCCGTAGAGGTTAGTTTCATCAAAACCCAGCCAGACATCAGCCTGATTGGCCGAAAGTGCTGGTTGATTAGTCATTGTAAAAGATACGGTAGGGGTACTATTCCATTCCCGCAAGTCCCCGTCCAAGTACGGAGTGGTATTCAAAAAAGGAATACTCGGCCCGTCTTGTGCTGTTCCGCAAAAACAAAGGCCACTAAAAAACACCAGAAAAAACCCTGTTTTTAGATTGATACCAGTGATATATCGCATTTTTTCGCTTTTATCCGCATCAATGTCGCTTTTGTTAGGCCATCTGCGAACGTACCGAATGCACCTTTGCAAAAAATTGGCTCTCTCTTATCGTATTTATGCGGCGGTTACATGTAGTAAGTAGTTTAGTCCTTGCCGTCATTTCAAAGTTTGTTTTTATATGTCGAATCACCTGCTTTTCTGGTCAATAGCCGGGGCAGGTGATTTTACGTTTGGTACTTTAGGCTATAGCGGCGTTTGCCCAATGAGCGCGTAAAATTAAATGAATGGAAAGAGCGGCAAAAAAAATATTCTCTGAACGGGCATTCTTTGGTGCTGATTCCCAGGTAATTTTGCCCGAACGCTCCACCAGCCCTTCTAAATGCCATGACTTTCCCTGCTTTTTTCAGGAAATCGCTCCTCTTTCTGCTCTTTTACTATTGCTGTCCGTCTGGTACTTTCGCTATCGGTCACTATGCCACCGGCGACACCTTGTATATATGGGCCTATCACGGTCTGTCGCTACGCAGCAGCCCCTCCATAAAAGGTATCAAAAAGCAAACCATCTCTTATGGCGAATCGGTCGTTGTACTGGATTCCGTAAAAGTGCAGGCGTTTTCGGTGGAAGATATGCCCGGCATCACCCTGCAAGGTTATTGGTCCAAAGTGCGTTACCGGAATCTGGAAGGCTGGATGTTTAATGGTTATTTGTCTAAATATCCGGCTTTGTCGAAGGCAGAGAAAAAATATGCCGACCAGCGGGGGAAAGAACCGCTATTGGCCTACGCAGAAAAAAATTTCGGGCGGGCCAGCAAACGCAGACTGGAAATTAATTCGGATCATCCTACGCGGGATAGCCTGAATCGCCGGGACATATATACCTACCGCAACGGGGTCATCATTGAAGATTACCTGGCACAGGAGGGCGACGGTGGCGGAAGTGGCCAGACCTATGCTTTTCCCGATTTTTCTTTCGAGGAATGTTATCTGCTTTTCGTGTATAATCTGGATTTTTCCGGGTATGATCCCAGATATAATAAACCTGACCCGGATACCGTATGGCCAAAGATCACCGAACGCGACGAAAATCTTTTGGTCATCGAAATGGATCTTTACGAATATCGTTTTGAAAAGCAGGGTAACCTAACGCACATTGTTAGCACGAATCTTTTTTAATCCTATTTGGCAAAATTTTGTTTTGCATCATATTTCAATAACGCACCTACCATGACTGCTCTCAGCACCGACCAGCAACTCGACCGTTTTGGCTACCTCGACCTCGAAGTGGACCCCACACTCGACCTGGTGGCCGAAATAAACCGCCTGAAAAAGGAGAAAAACGCCGTGATTCTGGCGCATTATTATCAGGAATCCGAAATACAGGACATTGCCGACTACATTGGCGACTCACTGGGACTATCCCAGGAAGCGGCCAAAACCAACGCCGATATGATCGTTTTTGCCGGGGTACATTTTATGGCGGAGACGGCCAAGATGCTTTCGCCGACCAAAAAAGTGCTGCTGCCCGACCTGAAAGCCGGGTGTTCGCTGGCGGATTCCTGCCCGCTGGGGGTGTTTCGCAAATTCAAGGAAAAATACCCCGATCACGTGGTGGTCAGTTATATCAATTGCTCGGCGGAGTTAAAAACGCTGACCGACATCTGCTGTACGAGCACCAATGCCGTGCAGATCATCGAGAGTATTCCGAAGGATAAGCCGATCATCTTTGCGCCGGACAAAAATCTGGGTGCCTACCTCATCAAGAAAACGGGTCGGGACATGATCCTCTGGAATGGTGCGTGTATGGTGCATGAAATATTCAGCCACGAGCGCATCGCGAAATTGCGCAACCGCTATCCACAGGCCAAGTTCATCGCCCACCCGGAATGCGAGGCCCATTTGCTGGATATGGCCGACTATATTGGCAGCACCACCGGCCTGCTGAAATATACGATGAATGACCCGGCCACCGAATTCATCGTGGCCACCGAGTCGGGTATTTTGCACCAGATGCAGAAAGCTAGCCCGCATAAAACCTTCATTCCGGCCCCGCCGAACAACCATTGCGCCTGCAACGACTGTCCGCACATGAAGCGCAACACGCTGGAAAAGCTCTATCTCTGCATGAAATATGAACTGCCAGAGATCGTGCTACCGGATTGGGTGATTGCCCAGGGCCGCGCTTCCATTGATCGGATGCTGGACGTTTCGGCCAAAGCCGGTTTGGTAAGTTGAGGACAGTCCGGTGTTAAGATTTGTTTAAAGACAATCTATTGGCCCGGATTGGCGTACTTTTATCCGCTCAATACTAATGTTGAGGATTTGAGGATGGGAGTATTTGATCAAATCCTCGAATCTTTGAATACTCACTTTTCTTCACCATTATTTACAACCCACCGTTCGATTCATGAAAAATGCGATTTTAATGCTCGCTTTCTTTTTGGCTGCCGGTATCGCTACTGCGAATGCCCAGGCCTGCCATGCCACTGCCAGTGCTGGTAAAAGCTGCTGCGCCTCTAAAGCGGCCAGTGCTGCTGC
This sequence comes from Saprospirales bacterium, assembly GCA_031425155.1. Lineage (GTDB taxonomy): Bacteria > Bacteroidota > Bacteroidia > Chitinophagales > Saprospiraceae > M3007. Next base: position 33,474 of record JANPIV010000084.1, read on the forward strand.
CAATGACCCTACCATCGAAAAACGCCAGGCAGAAAATGGCGCGATGAGCTATGTACGTAAAGAAGCCGATCAGCAAGGCAATGTGCGCTTTGTGAGCGTCCAATTCGACGAGACGTCAAATGCTTTTGTCAACGTCGCTCCACCAGCCACGGTGAGCGAAACTGAAAAAGCCGGTATGGTTAAAAAAGCCGCATCCTGTACTACGGGCGAGAAAAAAGCCTGCTGCGCAAGTGGTGCCAAATCCAGCAAATCTTGCTCCGCAGCCGCGAAAGTGGAACAAAAGTAAGATAGGTTATGCCGGGAGCAAATCCGCTCCGTCTGGCCCAACCGCCATTTCCGCTTGCCGGAGATGGCGGTTTTTATTTGTATAATGTTCCTATTTTCAGCGATGGCAAGCCATCCGTACCGGATATTTACCGCGTCCCCCAATTAACCAATCGCTAATCAACCCATAACACACACCATGGTGAGGTATTTACTACTGTTGCTCTCTTTTTTCGGTGCTACTGCGCTCCTGGCTCAGCGGGATTCCACCTTGTTGCTTACGCCTGAACGCTTGCAGGAAAAAGACATCATCACCCGCGGTCCGGATTTGCACCGTACGCTGGCCATCACCGCCACCCGCAAACTGGAAGACGTGGCGCAATTGCCCTGGTCCGTCTGGGTCATCACGGCAGATGACATTCTGCGCTATGGTTTTGTGACCCTGGGCGATGTACTGAAGGCCGCACCCGGCGTTCGGGTGTCACCTTCGGGTAATGCTTTGCAGGGAGAGACTTTTCTGATGCGTGGACTATCGGGCAATCAATATGTCAAAATTCTGATCAATGATGTGCCCGTCAAGCCTTCCGTGGCGGCGGGTATTTCCATCGGGGCGCAATTGCCGATCCGGCAGGCACAGCGCATTGAGGTGTTTTATGGCCCGGCCTCGGCCATTTATGGCAACGAAGCCTGTGTCGGCGTGATCAATATTATTCTGAAAGAATCGGAGCGGCCCATATTTACCCAGGCCGATATTTCTTTTGGCAACGACGGCTACAACAGCCTGGATGTAATGTGCGGCGGAAAATTGGGCAGAGACAAGAAAATTTTTCGTTTCAGTGCGTATGGCAGCAGCACCGTTCGGGAGGGTGCCAATGTGCGCTATGATGCCAATTTATTCAATATTGACAATTACGTGCCTTTGGGCCGGGGTGCTTCGCTATATAACCAGAATCCGAATTTTGTACCTCCCAAAGCGGGCAGTAGTTTGCCAAAAACTGTCGTGGCTGGCCATGAAAGTCGTCTTTTCGGGATTAATCTGACCTTTCGTGGCCTGCATTTTACCTATCACCGCATGAGCCGCACGGATTATAGTCCTTTGGGACTGAACCCTTTATCGGTGTCGTGGAGCAACCCGTCCGACCAGTTGCTCGAACGTACGGAAACCTTCGCGCTGGGCTTTCAAAAGACGCGTCGCCGCCGGGTCACCAACACCAATATTTCCGTTCTGAATTATCGTATCAATAACACTTCGACGACGACCTACATTTTTGACCGGCTGAGTGCGGCCAATTTTAAATTCGACAGCATTCAACCGCAGGCCGCGCCAGATTCGGTGTTGTTGCAACGCACTTTTGCCAAACTGGCACAGGGCAGTCGCTATACCGTTGCGAATGGTACCGATGTACGTTTCGAGTCGCGGCTGAATACCAGTCTGGGGGCCAGGCTTCATTTGGACGCGGGCATACAGGCCAATCTGGGTCTCGGTGTGCCGCCTAGCAGCTACCTGGCCCGACCGCTCGACGTCACGCTGCTGTATGAGTCGAGCAGCGAAGAGAAACCCTTTCCGCCTTATCTGGCGGGCAATCTGGATGCTTCGGCTTTTGCCCAGCTGGAATGGCGAAGCCGCAAATGGTCAGTCATGGCTGGTTCGGCGACCAATTTTTCCACCAATTATGAGCGGCTACTGCTTGCTACGCCACGGGCCGCCGTTTTCTACCAGCTCGATACAGCCTGGTCGGCCTATGCCAATTATGCTGCGGGCTATCGTCGGCCTTCTTTGTACGAAATTGCCCAGTCCTATTTATTATATGTAAGTGATGCAACGACTGGCGAAAGCAGCATTCGGCCCGGCGAAAATCCCCCGAAAAAGGCCGAAACGATTCGCTCTTTTGAAGTGGGGCTGCGTTACCGGAAACAGGACTATCGGGCGCATCTGACCTTTTTTCAGGAACAGGCCCGCGACCTGACGCGACCCGGTTTTTTGCAAAAAGAAAAACCGGATGGCCCGGACGACCGCTGGAGTTATGGCTATCGCAACACGCCGGGCCTCGCGCTGTCTATGTGGGGTTTGCAGGGTTTGTTTGTTTCCGAAAATTTTAACTATCAAAAAGAAGACCGGATGAAAGGCTACCAACTGAGCGGACGTACGGAGGTTTTTATTCAGTATGCCCGGGGCCGGGAATGGTTTGGCGAACAGCGCACTGTCACCACCGACGTGTTCAACGCTCCCCGCTGGCAGACGCAGGTGCGTTTTGTATTCAATATCAATAAGTTGGAACTAATGTTTGCTTCCAATCGGCAGACTTCTACCCTCAGCAAATCCGTGCTCTATCGCGATCAGGTGCAGCGCACGACGCAGGAGCGTTACCCGACTTTCCGTACCTGGGATATGCGCGCGCAGATGTATTTGTCCAACCACTTTTTGGTGTATTTGCAAATGCAGAACATGTTTAATCGCCACTATGCCGGGCTGGATGCTACGGGCACGTCGGATGATTTATTGTACAATCCGCAGCCAGGCAGGCTTTTACGTTTTGGGTTGAATTATAATATGAATTAAGGTAAACGTTTGTCATTCAGAGCCGAAGGCGTGGAATCCGGGGCCGAAGGCCTTCAAAAATACTTTTTGCTCTCAGATTCTTCGCTCCGCTCTGAATGACAAAACCTATATATCACTTATCACACGGCCACACATAGTCCGACAAAGGATAGTTTTTGCCCTGAAACGAAAAGTGCCACCACTCCGTACGAATACCTTTAAAACCCACGGCCTGCAGCGTTTCGCGCAGCAGACGGCGGTTGGCTAACACCTTCGCGGGCAAATTGGTATGGTCGGTGTGGGCCGCTACGCCGAAAAAATCGTAGGGCGTACCCATATCAAGTTCCTTGCCATTGGCATCCACAATGGTGAGGTCCACGGCGGCTCCGCGCGAGTGCATGGAACCTTTGGCGGGCGGCGTCACATAGTCGGCATTGGGCACCTTGTCCCACAGACGCTGCTGATAAGGCCGGGGCCGGTAGCAGTCGAACATTTTCAAACCTAAACCTTTCTTCTGCAGCATTTTATGCGCCTTGACGATGGCTTCTGCCGCTTCCGGGCGCAGCAGGCAACGCGGGCAGTCGTATATTTTTGCCTTCGTAAAATTGTCAGTCGTGGCATACCGGATATCCAGCCGAATACTGGGATCAAGCGTAGTCACCTCCGTAAATCCATGCTGGGCGAACGGACTGGATTTGATCCCTGGCATTGGTTTAGTAGGACTTGGGGTCCCGGAATTTGCCGGAATCGCCTTCATATCAGCGGTCGGGTTTTCTTCCTGATGTTCGGCCATCAAGGTATCCGCCGTCGGTATGGACTCCTCCGCCGGGACGACGTCGGTAGGAGGCACCCGGGGCGGGATAGCACTTGGTGTATCGTTCTGGCAGGCCACCAGCAGCGTATTCAAGACCAAGAAACAGCAGAGCAGTAATTTCATTTTTTCTAAAAATTGAGCAGGCGATAGCCGTGGGCAAGGGTTTAAAAATGTAGGAACATCGAAAATGTCTGACAACCTCTCCTTTTTTTCACTGTTTTTCAAGGGCTGTAAGCGAATAGCGACCGGCAAAAGTATTGGCCATTCACATTTTTTTACCAAAAAGGGAAAAACGAAACCCCTGCTTTTGGCGTTTAAGCCCTCTTTTTAGAGAAGTACCGACAATTTATATGCTTGATTCTATGGAAAATAACCCCGTCTCCGCCCTCTCACAGGACTATCTCTTGACCAATGAGGCCATGTCCGCACAGCCAACCCCGGCACCTGCGGGCAAATGTCGGCCTAATTGGAAGCAAAACCTACGGCGGTTTTTGCCGCTGTCGCCGCTGCTGTTTCGCGGACTTTTTGCTGCTGCGCAAGGTACGCCATATCCGGGCCAGCCAGCGACCGGGCCGGGCGGCGCGGAATATATCCACCAATCGGTCGCATTCTACGATAGTGCCTCCACGGCGGATGGTTACTGGATGTTCGAGCCTGCCGATCCGAAACCGGATTCGGCGGAGGTGGTGGTCTTTCTGCATGGCTACGGGGCCTACAATCCGATGGCTTATGGCAAGTGGATCAAGCACTTAGTCGCCAAGGGCAACATCGTGATCTACCCGCGCTACCAACTGAATCTGGTGTGGCCACGCGCCGATGCGTTCCCGGCCAATGCGGCCAAAGGGATTCGTAATGCCCTGAAAGCCCTGGAAAAAGGCGATCATGTGCGACCCAAAACGGATCATGTAGGCTATTTTGCCCACTCTTACGGCGGCGTTATTGCTTCCAATCTGGGCGTAAACTGGCAGCGTCATGGCATTCCCAAGCCATCTTCCATGCTCCTGTGCGAGGCAGGCAGCGGTCCGCTCAAAGGCGCACGATTGCCTGACTATGCAGGTCTGCCCGACGATCTGCACATGGTGGTCGTGGTAGGCGAAGACGATTATGTGGTGGGTGATGAATTTGGGCGGCTCGTATTTCGTACGGCGGTAAATACGCCGCAGCGCAATCTGGTCATCCAGCGGCGTTGCTCCGATGGACAACGCTGGATCTACTCTTCACACTCTGAGCCTTATAGTTACGACCTGGATTTTGATACCGGCGTACGGAATTATACCTCCAAACGGGTGCTGTATTCGTCTCGCCTGAATGAAGTGGATTTTAATTGCTACTGGAAATTCGGCGATGCGCTACTGGATTGCACACGCAACGAGGGCTGCAATATGGAGGTAGCCTTTGGTAATACCGAGAGCCAGCGCTTCTTAGGCTGCTGGCCCAACGGCAAAATCATGCGGGAACTGGAAATTATTTTGCCGGGCAGCCTCAAGACGGTTGCTCCCGCTGCGGTGGGCAATATGCAACCGGCGAATCAATAAAGAGCAAAAAAGCAAGGGGCAAAAGGCAATAAGCAAATGGAACGCAGCGACATCCCGGTTTTTCATCGGTAAAAGCAAAAGGCAAATAAGGAGCAACCGGCAAATTTGCCGGTTGCTCCTTATTTGCCTTGGTTCAGCTTTTAACTATTTTTTTACAAGTTGTTTTTTGGCTAATGTACGAATTACTCTTTTTGCTATGCCGATAAAAATCGGCATAGTGCTGTACCCTTATTTGCCCTTTGCTTTTTGCTTTTTTGCCTTTTTCCCTCCTCTGGGCAGCGTTTTCAGACGTTAAATCATCTTGTCTGTCAATCACCTTAACACATTTGCTAAAATACGCTGCCAGCCCTGCGCGTTTTGCCTCAGCGTTTTCAGAAGTTAAATTTTGAGGATATATTGGCAAAACCTGCGGATTGTTTCGCCAGCAAAACTGAAAATCCTATCTTCGCGCACTTTAACGCCGATGTCTGGAAGCCCACTACCCTTTGCACGTTGTTTTTCATCCAAAAGTTACATGGTCCGTTCGTCTATGAAAAAAATTGCTTTACACCTCATTTTACCTGGTTTACTCCTCTTGTCCTCCTTCGCGATGCAAGCCCAGGACATCCACTTTTCGCAGTTCTATCAAAGTCCGCTTAACCTCAACCCGGCTCTGACGGGGGTGATGAACTGTAACCACCGACTGGTGGCCAACTACCGCAATCAGTGGGCTTCGGTATTGAAACAAAACGCTTACAACACTTATTCTGCCTCTTACGACCAGAAAATTCCGGTCGGTCGCTACGACTATTTTGGCGTAGGTGGTACCCTGTGGGGCGATAAGGCGGGTGCTTCCGAGTTTGCTACTTTGCAAGGTCGTTTGTCCGGTTCTTATGCCAAGAAAATGGGTGGCTATCGCCGCAAAGCCCACTATCTGTCGCTGGGTGCCGATGTTGGCGTCAGTCAGCGCAGTATCAACAGCAACAACCTGCAATGGCCCAGCCAGAACAACGGTAATGGCCAGTTCGACCCAAACCAGCAGGGCGAGATTATTGAAGACCCCAATTTTATTTTTGTGGATTTGTCCGCCGGAGCCCTATGGTTCAGCGTATTCGATGAGAATACCAATTTCTACTTTGGCGGTGCTTTCAGCCACTTGAATCGTGCTAATCAATCGTTTGATAATCAGAACATTCCGCTGTACTCGAAATTCACTTTCCATGCCGGTGGTGAATTCATGGCGGGCCAGAAATTCGGTATCGTACCAGGTGTGGTGACTTTCCTGCAAGGCCCGTCCTTCCAGGTGAATGCCGGTACCTCGTTCAAATTCCTGCTCGGCAACAGCCGCCGCTACCACCAGGCTTTCCAACTCGGTGCCTGGGCGCGCGTATCCAACAAACTGGACAGTGGCAAATTGATGGACGCGCTGATCCTGAGCACTCGTTTTGATTACGAGCAATTTACCATTGGTTTCAGCTACGATATTAATACTTCTACCCTGCGTACCGCTTCGAATGGCAACGGTGCCTTCGAGTTTTCGCTGGTGTATAAAATCTGTGGCCCGGAACGTCGTGGTGTGTACTGCCCGAATTTTTAACCGCCGTAGCCTTGGCGGAGGTGCTTCTGCCGGCCTCTGCCAGTGCTTTCTTGTTAAAAGATTTCCGAATGCTTCGTGCATTCGGAAATCTTTTTCATTTTTGTCAACCCAAAACCGGCAGTTCATTTTCGACTGCCTCGAGCAAAGCCGAAAACTCGTATTAGCCAAGTGAAGAAAGTACGTTTTTTCAAATAGTAAAACCAGGAAGAAATTATGTTTGGTAACACTAAAAATTCAGAAGAAATCAAGACTCCTTCGGTCGCTGGCGCACTGAACGCCCTGGTGAAAGGTACCCTGGTGGAGGGTACCATACGCTGCGACAGCGATTTGCGCGTGGATGGCACGATCAAAGGCAAACTGACCTGCAAATCAAAAGTGATCATTGGCCCAACCGGCGTGGTAGAAGGCGAAATTGAGTGCCAGAACGCCGTCATCGAGGGTCGTTTTAAAGGGCTGCTCACCGTAAGCGAACTGCTCAATGTGCGCGAAACCGCCGAAGTGGATGGTGAAATCGTGACCAACAAACTCTTGGTGCAAAGCGGTGCCCGTTTCAACGTGAGTTGCAAAATGGAAGTCGGCAAAACCAACGGTGCCGCCAAAAATTTTGATCCTAAAGCACCTAATGATGCCGCAAACACCGCTAAACAAGTTGCCGGAGGAAAAGCGGAAGTCCGCAATTAAAGCGACCGCCAAATATGGCGGCATGGCTTTTCAGTTGTTGGGCGCGTGTCTGGCGGGCGTGTTCCTGGGGCGTTGGCTGGATGCACGGATGCACCTGGAGCGACCGCTGTGGGCCGTGCTGCTGACGGTGTTATTTATGATAGCGGCCCTCTATGCGCTTTATCGGCAGTTGCTCCGCGATAAATAGCCCGGATTGGGTTGTTGGCTGGTTAACAATAACTTATAAATAACTGATAATCAGTCGTTTTACCCGCCGATCAGTGCTCCTGATTATGACATCAAAATCATTTTTTAACGGTTTATTAGCCGTGACCGCTGGTGCCGCGCTTGGTCTCGCTTTGCTGCACTTCCTGCTTCCGCCGGTGCAAACCCATTGGAAGTTCTCCATCGCCACGCTGTTGTTTTTTGGTCTGCTTTGCCTGGGGCTATTCCTGGCGGGACAAAATGCCATGCGTAGCAGTAACAAGTTCGCTTTCACCGGGCTGGTTTCGACTTCCGTATTTGGCAAATTGGTCGTGTCGCTCGTTTTTCTTTTTGCATATCAGCAGATTTCCCATCCGGCCAACCAGTGGTTTGTCGCCATTTTTTTGTGGTGTTATGTGATTTATACGGGGTTTGAAGTGTGGTTTATGACGCGTATGGCCAGGGCTTAAAAAGTGGAGATTGTTGAAGTTTACCCATTTATTCATTATGAAACGACCTAAAAAAGGCGAATACGCGCCTCCTCACGAGACTTATCTGCATGCCTTGCCGCCGCGCGGTACTGCGCAAAGTTTGCTGAAGAAGACGATGCGCGACACGCAACTATTATTGGCAGGCCTTTCGCCGGAGCAGGGTGACTATGCGTATGCTCCCGGAAAATGGACCATCAAACAATTGCTGATCCACCTGATTGATACGGAGCGGGTGTTTGCTTATCGTATTCTTTCATTCATGCGGGCGGATCGGATCGCATTGCCGGGTTTCAATCAGGATATGTGGATGGAACAAGCGGATGTGTCGCGGCGCACTGTCAAGGATTTGTCGAGAGAATGGAAAACCGTGCGCGACAACACACTTTTCCTGCTGGCGCAGTGTACGGAAGAGCAATCAAAATTCGTTGGTACTGCCAGCAACTGGCCGGTTTCGGTGCGGGCATACTTTTTTATCATTGTCGGGCATCACCTGCATCACTTGCAAATCCTTCGCGAACGCTACTTATCTGTTCACCCAACTTCCGCATTATGAGATATTTTTTGCTCCCTTTGTTTGCTTTATTTTTCTCCCAATGGACAACCGCCCAGTCCATCACCGGCGTCTGGAAGACGATAGATGATAATTCCGGGGAGGCCCGCAGCCATATTCAACTCTTCGAATCCAGTGGCAAATTGTACGGAAAGATCGAAAAACTGCTTCGGAAACCGGCCACTACGCTCTGTGACCAATGTCCCGGCGAGCGCAAGAACCAGCCACTCACCGGCATGGTGTTGTTGATTGACATGCTGTTGAAGGATGGCATGTGGCAATCAGGCAGCATTTTAGACCCCGAAAAGGGAAAATGGTACAATTGCAAAATCTGGCTGAAAGAGGGTGACCCCAACACGCTCGTGGTACGCGGCTACCTGGGACCGTTCTACCGGACGCAATATTGGCACCGTTTGCCCTAAATGAAAGTAATTTTCGCCTGAACAGTAAAAAAAAAGCCGGTTGGCTTGCACAAAAAATAAACCCGGCGTATTTTTGCCGCCGCTTTCGAGAGAAAGCACGGTGGGTTATGGTGTAATGGTAACACAGCAGATTTTGGTTCTGTTATTCAGGGTTCGAGTCCTTGTAACCCAACAAAGTTTTAAAGCGCAATTATCTGGTGAGCAGATGGTTGCGCTTTTTTGTTTTACTTCACAAACTCCGCCACCGGGTTCTCCTTCTTCATATACGGTTTCAATGCGCTATACGGCACCAGCAGCGATTGCCGCCCGTACTGCGGATGAAATAAAGTGCTGATTTCCAGCCCTTCGCGCCGCAGCGCAAACAGCGGAAAACCTTCCTTCGTCAGCCACTCGCGGTACTTTGGATTGGCGGCAAATTGCGGCATTTTTGGCATTTCCTTACGGGCATAGTCTTCCAGCCAGGTCTTGGCGTTAAAGCCTTTATTAAACAATTCTTCCAGCAAAATGGACTTGCCGGTGCGCAGATCGAAATTGTAGGCCACGCCCTGCGCCTGTTCGCTCCAGGTATCCGAGAAGGTGAGATAACCACTGAATACATTGTCCGTCCAGCAAGCGATTTCCGACCAGGCACTGGCGCGTTGTGCGCTGCGGGTGGCGGCAGTCGGCGGGTCTTTTTTGGCGGCAATGACTGATTTACAGCGATTTACCCAGGCCGTCAGTTGCTGATCGAACCAGGTATTGCAGGTCGTGCAGGCCGTGCGCGGATAAAGCGCATCGTAACTGGAGCCATAGTCCGCGTAGTCGTAACAGCCCAGCGCGTAATTGCCTTTCAGGATGAAGTTGAATTCCCGTTTCTCGCCACTGCCGACCCAAATACAGGTCATCGGGCGGCCAGGTTCGATGCTGCCCGCCACTTGCGCCGCCACCCGGCCAGTAGGCAGCAGGGCTTCCATCTCGTATTCGCCGTTTTTATCTATTTTGCCCTGCAAGGTGTAGGTCTTGTCGTCGGTTTCTATCCAGCAATACCCGCGCAGGGCATCGTTTTGAATGCGCATCAGCACAAGATCAACGCGGGCACCATTATAGCGCGAGACGTAGTGATTGGCCCATTTATTTTCGCTACAAGCCAGATTGAGGACCAATCCGGGCACAAATTCGTCGGCAGAAAGGTGAATACCCAGGGTGTTAGCGACGTTCGTCCAGTCCGCTTCGAGGCGGCGTTTGCTGATGCGGCCTTCCCAGCGACCCACCAACACATTGCCGGGGCCGCGCTCTTCCAGACGCAGCTGCGTACTATCCACCAGTGTACCCTCGAGCCGGACGCGCGTTTTGCTTTTCAGATAATTCAAATAACCGCGACAACTGCGGCCATCGTAGCCCAGCGTCATATCCACCGCCGAGGCATCATCCACGCGCCCTTTGAAAATCCGCACCCACTTGATGCTGGCGGGCTGTTCAAATAGCTTAATAATGGCCGTGTCGCGGGTGGTGACGCCGGCAGGTTTGGCCGTTGGAACGGTGGTCGTTTTTTGGGAAAAAAGCAGGCCGGGAGTAATGAGTATTATTAGAATACAAAGGAGGGTAAGTTTACGAAACTCTGAAAGTTTCGCAAATTTGTGCTCCAAGACATTGAAAATGAGATATTTAATCAAGGAAAGAAAGGAGGGTATCATGCGTAAAGCGGTTTTGGCCGATTAAAAAAATATTATAACGATGAACTATGATGTATAAAGGATGAACGGTAATACCGAAGATTCTCAAACCAGCAATTTTTGAAATGTAGTCTGCATAGTTCATACATCATAGTTCATAGTTCCTCGTTCATACATCATACTCAACTACGGTACCTGCACCGCGTTCAGCACCTGCTCCACCACTTCTTCCGGGCGGACATTTTCGGCTTCGGCTTCGTAGGTCAGGCCAATACGGTGGCGCAGCACATCCGGGCAGATCGCGCGGACATCCTCGGGCACCACGTAGCCACGCCGACGCAAAAACGCCAAGGCACGAGCCGCCTGTGCCAGCGCAATACTGGCCCGTGGCGAAGCCCCATAGCTGATGAGCGGCGCGAGTGACTTCAAGCCGTACTTTGTCGGCTCACGCGTAGCGAACACAATATCAATGATATACTGTTCTATTTTTTCGTCCACATATATTTCGTGGAGCACCTCGCGGGCCCGCAGTAAGGCCGTCGGCGACACCACCCGTTGTACCTTCGGTTCGATCCCGCTCAGGTTGCGCCGCACGATGTCGCGCTCCTCTTCCTGCGTAGGGTAGCCAATTTTTACTTTCAATAAAAAGCGGTCAATCTGTGCTTCAGGCAGGGCATAAGTGCCTTCCTGGTCTATCGGATTTTGGGTGGCCAACACCAAAAAAGGCTCTTCCAGCGGAAAGGTCTCGTGGCCAATCGTCACCTGCCGCTCCTGCATGGCTTCCAGCAAGGCACTTTGCACCTTGGCAGGCGCGCGGTTGATCTCATCGGCCAGCACGAAATTGGCGAAAATCGGCCCTTTGCGCACCGTGAATTCCGAACGGGCCGGGTTATAGATCATAGTCCCGATCAGGTCGGCGGGCAACAGGTCGGGTGTGAATTGAATACGGCTGAACTTGGCATCCACGGCTTGCGCCAATGTTTTGATCGCCAGCGTTTTAGCGAGGCCGGGCATACCTTCCAGCAAAATATGGCCGCGTGTCAGCAGACCGATCAACAGCCTTTCCAGCATGACTTGCTGCCCGACAATGACTTTGGAGGTTTCCAGATTCAACTGCTCCACAAAAGCACTTTCGGCATGAATACGCTGGTTCAGGGCTTGTATATCAAAATAACTCTGCATGCGTAGTTAGTGGTTATTAGTTACTGTTAGCGGGCCACAAAAATAGACGTTTCACAACAGAAACGGAGCCTAAACGTCGCTTTCACCATCCAATTGCCGTCGCCATGAACCTGACCCGCAAAAAACCGTTTTCTCCACATGAAAATTATAGAACAAGACCTCATTGCTCAGGCCCTCACCTACGCTGGCTACCGCAGCCTGGTCACCGGCTTGATGGCCGAAGGAAAAACGACTGGCCATCATCAAACCCCTGACCTGCTGGAGTATTCACAATTGAACGAGCAGCGTATGAACCGGCTGGACAAAACCTTCCGGCTGGATACACAGGCGGCCGAATTGCTGCCGCAACTGACCAAACCACAACTTTGGCTGGTCATCACCGAAGGCTGGTGTGGCGACAGTTCGCAAATTGTGCCGGTGCTGCACGAACTATCGCTGTTGAACGACCACATCCAACTCGGCTTTTTGCTCCGCGATGAGCACCCCGATCTTATGGATGCTTTCCTGACCAAAGGCAGCCGTTCGATTCCGAAACTTGTTTTTGCAGACGCAGAAACCCGCGAAGTGGGCGGTGCCTGGGGGCCACGACCCGCCGCTGCCCATGCCTTGATCCATGATTTGGTCGCTGAAATGAAGGCCACGACGGATGCGGATCTGCGCAAGAGCATTTATGAACAAGCCAAAACGCTTGTACATACCTGGTATGCCCACGACCGCACCGTGAGTACGCAACGGGAGGTGTTACAAGCCGCGTTATTGGCACAAAAGGGTGTGGGTTGAGAGTTTTCTCATAGGTATTAGCACTGGGGCAGTGCCCCTAAATATCTGGTTATCAATTAAATAGAGGCTGCCTCATAAGTCAAAATTAAAAAATGCCAACAGAATTATATTGGTATTTTCGGTAATCCTATAAGGTTGTCAAAACCTATGGTATGTACACAAGTTTCTGAAAAGCCAAGTGTCGTGCAACCCGTAAGGGTTGAATATGAATAGCCCCGTATGAAATGCGGGGAAAAATGGACGAAATAATGGGAACAACCCGGAAAGGGTTGAACTACGCT
>JANPIV010000085.1:0-3013 GCA_031425155.1 Saprospirales bacterium
GCCGCTATATTTTGCTTTATTTTTAGCGAATAGACTCGGCTATGCACTAAAAATAAATCTTCATCTATCGCCAAAATTCAGGCCTTTTCGCTCCGTTCAAGGTTTTAAAACAGCCTCTTATCCCTTTCGGGAACTGTCCACGTCACGGCACTATTTTCGATATACTAATAGTAGCAGCAAGTACAATAACTTACTAATTCCCTGTACCTCCATCAAAAGTATAGCAACTACCGTTTTTAGTAGAGCAACAGCACATTTTCCAGATTTATCCAGAAAAATGGCTGTTGCTCTACCTTGCCCCGTTGTTGCTCTACTTTTCAAATAATCGGCTAAAAATGCGGCTAAGTTTGTACAAAAATTAGTTCACCAAAACTTTTTAGTCATGAAAAACAACGTAAAGTATCTTTTTTGCTTCACTATTATGCTGTTGCTGGGCAGTTCTTTTGTCACCAAATCGGTTCCTGATGCAGCACCGTTAAAAAACGAGAGGGCCAGCGTTCCGTATGGCGGTGCGTTTGTGCTGTTTGCGGGTAAGTTCGGTGGCGAGATCACTAAAAAAGAAATAGAAAACCAGACCGAAATAGTAGTGGATGGCTGTGCCAGGGGGGCGCGAATCTTTGAAATGACGCTTTCTATTACCAAAAGCGGCCAAACCACTACCCTGACGGCGACTTCCAGCCTGCTGACGGCTCAAATGCGCACGCAATTAAAAAACCTGAATAAAGGCGATGCCTTTGAATTTCAGCGTACCAAAGCCTATTTGTCCGGGGGCAATGAGGTAGTGAATGTGCAGAGCGAGAAGTTTAAAGTGGTGTAATAGTTCCCGTATAGCCCTGCCAGGTTTCAAAACTTGGCAGGGCTAATTATAGTAGCATCTACTACTCACTCATCAAACTCACAAAGCAGGCGGCCGCAATTTTAAACTTTACTTCCCCGGCATTTACCGGGATAAGTTCGCCTTTTTCCATGGTTTTGGTTTGATCGGTAGTGTACACGCGCAAACGTTTCAGATTGGTTGGTAATCCGGTCAGCACTACTTCGCGGCCCGGCCCTTCATTGACTAAATGAAAGGTATATTTCTTTTGTTTGGCATCGCCCAATGCGGCTACGAATAAATCATCACTAGTAGAGGTAAAGGGTAAATTATACAGTCCGGCGGGTGTATGAGACAATTGTTTTAAGTTCCAGAAACGCTGCGTAGGTTGCAATGGAATGCGGTCGTTGCCAAAAATACCACCACCCGATAAAGGCGAATAATCGGCGGTTAGTTGCCATTGTAAAATAGCCTGTGGCTGGCAGATGGCCAACATGCGCACATAGAGTTTTATTTCATCCAATGCATAGTGCGTTTCTTCAAAAATATTGGGATAACGCCAGGCACCGGCATCAATACTGCCTTCGCCAACGATCAAAGGCACATTCAGCCGGTCGGCGGCGGCATACCATTTTAAGAGCGTTTCTTTCTCCCAGCCGCGCCAGGAATGAAAAGATACTGCTCCGATATAAGCCCAGGTTTCGGGATCATCCAGCGCGGCATTCACGAACTCAAATCCATTCGCGTCGGCTGTATCGCCCAATAGAAGTTTAGTGGTCAATCCCCTGGATTTCAAGTACGCGCCAAAACCCTTGATAAATGCCGCGTGTTCTTCGGCAGTGTGGCGCACATTAATGCCCAGATCAGATTCATTAAAAGAAAACATCGCAATTTCTACTCCGTAGGCTTCTTTTAAATAGACTATATAGTCGGCCAGTGAAGCATAAATAGCGGCGGTGCGGTCACTGCGCAGTGGATTGCCATAAGTGCCATCGGCATGGCGTAGGTCTCTGCTGATTTCACCCTCTGCGGCCCAGGTGGGTGGAAACCAGGCCGCTAACAAGACGGGCATCTTTTTTTTATAGAGTCGTTGGGCCATTTCCATCGCGGCCTGGACGCGCGGATGCAATTCGCCCCGGCGGGCCGCCGCCAAAGGATTGACCGTATCCACCGGATGCCACAGTTGCCAGGGTAATTCCACGCGGCCCATGCGCACATCCAGATTTTCTAAACAATAATCTATTACCTGTGGGTCCGTTTTTATATTTTGAATACGAAAGTTCCCACCCAAACCTAAAAATAAATTGCCCGGATAATCCGGGAATAATTGCAATTTCACCGCCGCTACTTCGGTACTGCCGGTGACGGCTATATCAAAAAGACGTACTACTTGCTGACCAACTTTAGCCTGGGTGGTTTGCAGGGTAAAATACAGACCCAGATCACCCGTCTTATTATCCAGTTTTACTATAATTAAAACGGCAGAATCAGATTGTATGCTTATTTCCTGCTGAGCGGCTTTTAAATTCAATCCTTTGGCCCACACCCGCATGGTCTCGTGATCGCCCGCAGGCAGGGCACTGTGTGCGTCCAGATGGAATGTAGCGGGCTCGATCAAACGAATATCGGCCTTTGCGAAATCTTTGGCGGGCAGCGTTACGTGAAAAAAAGTACCCACCAATTCCATATCTGCATGTGGATCGGCTTCCAGTTTTACCTGTACCTTGCCGGGGGCCATATCCCGCACTGTTTCCATGAAAAACAGGCTGTCCATGCGTGTACGCACTATTTGCGCGCCGTTTTCCCGGCGATAAGTCGTCCAGTTTCGTTCGCGCGCGGTGACGCGCTCTTTGCGCCAGTCATTTTCTACTAATCGCAGGCTGCTTTCCAGGCGGAACATTTGTCCTTCTACCCGGATGCCGGTGATGTTCCCCCAGGCTTGCACCTCGGTTTGGGCTAAAACAAGATTGTGGGTTAGTAACAGCGCGAAAAAGAGGGTAAAAACACGGGATGATGGGCACATAAAAAGCAGGTTATTGATTTGAGTAATCAAGATACATAATAGGGTTGTTGTGATGTAACTTGCTGATAATCAATTGCCATGTTTTTTACCCAACTTGGAGATTCTATCGTTTCTAGCGAAGACACTATAAATTGGCTCTCCTATCAGTATGGCAAATTTTGACAAGTCGTTGATTA
>JANPIV010000086.1:0-18462 GCA_031425155.1 Saprospirales bacterium
GAACATTTGGATGGTTCAATCATGCTAGAAGATTAAGTAAAGATTACGAATTCTGCCCCAGAAATAGCCAAAGCATGATTTACATAGCATCCATCAGAATAATGCTAAATCGTCAAAAATAGGTTTTAAAACAGCCTCTTAAACAAAAGGAACATGAAGATACAAATTAAAATATTTGGAAGATTAGCCGAACTAATGGGCAGCTCCGTCCTGGAAATAGAAGAGGTACACAATACCGATGAATTATATGAATTACTTTATCAGAACTATCCGGCATTAAAGGAGGTTAAGTTTTTTATTGCCCTCAATAACCGGATGATAAATGCGAGTACGCCAATTGAAGGGAGCACAACGGTGGCCCTGCTTCCGCCATTTTCTGGTGGATAACCATTGCATTTATATTACCATACCGACAACAATTAGCCTGCTCGTCATATCTTGCAGCCATTGACGCCCCAGGCAGGTAGTTTCCATACCAACCCTGGTTATAATATATCCAAATTGTCCGACCATGCAAAAACTGATTTTATTCACCGCCCTGCTCTATACCGGGAACCTGTTTTGCCAGAAAATAGCCGTCGAAATCGGCCCGGAAATCAAAATGGAACGCGACCTCAACTTTTGGGGCCACCTCCACTCCGACCCGACCGCCCATTACGTGCTGCTGACCGAGGACGAAGGCAGTCTGTTTTCGCGGACGACTTTTACGCCAACACTGCAGAAATACGACCGGACGTTCCATCTGCTGTATTCCAAAGAATTCCGGGTGGATGAGCAGGATGTGCGTTTTGGCAACATGATGTATGCCGGGAATAAGTTCTTTTTATGTACCCAATTGCTGGATAAAAAGGAGAAAAAACTCACCTGTACCGCTGTGGCGATTAGTCTGGACGGGAAGGCTTCGAAGCCGCAAAAAGTCGGCGTGGTGCAGTACGAAGAGAAGGACGACCGGCCTACGGAGGTGCGCTGGATGATGTCGGAGGATACCAGTAAAATGCTGGTAGTAGCCGCCGCCGATGACAATGACGACGACCTGCGCATGAAGGTTCATATTAATGTCCACGACAACCAACTCCGCCGGCTGTGGGGCAAGTCCTTTACGCTGCCTTACACGCAGGAACAGTTGACCATTCGCTCGTGGACGCTGGCCAATGACGGTCAGGTGTACCTGTTGGGCAAGGTATATGAGGAAAAACGCAACCAGGAATCGAAGAAAAAAGGCGGCAAACGGAAACCGGCCTACAAAATGGTGATCTTCCGCTTTCAGGATGGAGCCGAAAAGGCGCGGGAATTTCGCCTCGATCTGAATGATCGGTTTGTGACGGATGTTGCCTTCCGGCTGAGTCCCCAGAATGACCTGAATTGCGCCGGTTTTTATGCCAATGATACCAAGGGCGTGATTCAGGGTGTGTTTTTTACCCGACTGAATGGTCAGACGGGCACCGCCGAAGTGGGTACCCGTAAGGAACTGTCCGCCAAGGATATAGACCTTTTTGATACGCAAAGAGATCGCAGCGGCAACGAAGGTCTCGACTCCAAATTCGAGTTCAAGAACCTGGTGCTGCGCGACGATGGCGGCATCATAGTCACTGCCGAAGAAGCCTATCAAATTACGACCTCCTATTATTCAGCAGGCCGTATTTATTACCGCACGACATATTATAACAACGAAATTTTTATCACCAGTATTAGCCCGGCCGGGCAGATCGACTGGGTGCGCATGATCCCGAAAAAACAGGAATTTTCGGACACGGACTATTTCAATGGTTATATGCTGATGGAGCAGCACGACAATTTGTATTTCCTCTACAATGACGATGAAGACAATATCAATCAACCGCTTACAAAACGGGCCAAACGTATCAGCAGTTTCCGCGATGCCGTGGCCGCGCTGGTCACGGTGGATAGCACCGGAAAAATGGAACGCCGCAAAGTATTCAACTCCAAAGAAGACGCGGATGCCCTGATGACGCCTGCCAATGGTCGGCAAATCAGTGAAAATGAACTGTTCTTTGTGACGACGCGGTTTAAATTGTTCGGGGCGAAAAGATTACGGATGGGGCTGGTGCGGGTTTGAGACTATTATTTTAGTATTTTTTCAAATACTAAAAAAACAAAAAATGACTAAAAACGATCTGCTCATAGAACGAGCCAACAACATCTACAATAGCCAGAAAGAAATTTTTGAGCACGTGAGCCGCGAGATGAACGTCACCAAAGCGGAAATGATAGACGGCTTTGTGCGCTACAACAGCGAAGTAGAAAGCCTGGATAATGATGCCTACGAAGATACGACCATCCGCATCGCCATGTATATGGAGTATATTCTGGCCGGTAGCTGGCATCAGGAACGGCAGGATATACTCTATGATTTTATAGAACAATATCAGCCCCGCAGTATTATTGATATTGGCTTTGGCGCACCCATGAAATACACCAGGGAATATGTATTGAATAATAAGGCCAAACAAGATATTCGTTTGACGCTGGCGGATAAATTTCCCTCGTCCTTTGATTTTGCCAAGATTATTCTTTCTTATTGGGATAGTAATTATGCAGATAAAATTGATTTTAAACCAATTGATTTAGCCGACATTGCTTATCCGGGCGATTACGATGCGTATATTTTGCAGGATGCCATCGAACATGCACCGGAACCAGAGAAGTATTTAAAGAATATAGCCCAAAATTGCCCGGCGGAATCAGTTATTTTACTCTCATTACCTATTGCCCCCCTCATTCCCTGCCATTTTATTCATTGGCTAAAAGAAGAAGATGCGCTGAAATGGGTGGAATCCTGTGGATTAGTAATCCTGAATAAAGCGCGGGTCTATGCCAATAAAGAGGTGGACTGGTTTGCGGAGAATTTGGGAGATATATATAATTTGATGCTGGTGACGCGGCGCGGGTAGAGTCCAGAGGAAATTGCAAAAAATAGGGTGGCAGAAACAACCTTACTTGAGTTGTCATTCCGACGCTAGGAGGAATCCGCTAAGGTGTTGATTATCAATGCCTCGCAGCCAGATTTCTCCTGCCGTCGAAATGACATTCAGGTGTGGGAAAATGGAATTTATTTCTCACTCATTCCAAAGATTGATGTCGGAATATTTCTATTCCTCCCCAAAATAATCGCTGTCCACCTGCTTAATTTCATAAATGTTTATGGTAGAAACGCCTAGATTGTAGTCAATCATCAGCTGCATGAGTTCTTCACCATCCAGCAAAACAATCTTCGTTTCATTTCTCGGGGTATAGTCACGCGCTTCTCTGGAAAAAGTAGAAGTCGTAATAAAAACGCCTTTTTTCGCGCCTTGCCCGGCCAAAGCCCCCACAAATTTTTGGATTTCCGGGCGACCTACCTGATTTCCGGGTTTCCAGCGTTTGGCCTGAATATAAATAACATCCAGGCCCAATTTATCTTCTTTAATCGTGCCATCTATGCCCTCATCGCCAGATTTGCCAGAGTGGGTGCTGGCATCTTTAAAACCACCACCGTAGCCCATTTTTACTAGAAGATCAATAACTAAACGCTCAAATCGTAATGGGGAAAGATTTAGTACGCTTTCTAGTAAATCAGATGCTACCGCTCTGCGAATATCGAAATAGCCTTTTTCAATTATTTCTTGGGGCGTAGATTTTTCAGTAGCTACTTCTGGCAGGATTTCTCCCGTTATTCCAATTTTATTGCGATTTGGACCGTTAAATTCCAAATATTCGGGATATTGTTTCAAAAAGACTATTCCAATTTTGGAAGGTTGTTGTGCCAAGACCTGTCTGCCTGAATCTGTAATTCTAAAAAAAGCCCGGCGAGGAAACACCAAAAGCCCGGCTTTCTTCATGTGAAATTTTGCCCATGCGATTCGGTTATCAAATAGGGTCTGCCGACTATTAACTCTGGTTTCATTGAGTTCTTCGTTTGATAAATTGAATTGCGAAGCTAATGTAACTATGGCTTCTGCTTGAGTATGATCTTTTCCGTCAGCCGCAATTTTCAAAAGCGGCAACATTATAGTCTGAAAATCTGGAATAGGCATAAGGTAGAATTTTAAAAAACGGCCAGACCAGCCCTAGGCCCGTCTGACCGCCAAAAGTATATTACAAACAGCGAACTGAAGTTCGCGCTACTAAAACGCAAACTGAATGCCCTGCGCCAACGGCACCGTATCCGAATAATTGATTGTGTTCGTCTGACGGCGCATATAGGCCCGCCACGCATCCGAGCCGGACTCGCGACCACCGCCGGTTTCTTTTTCGCCCCCGAAAGCACCTCCGATTTCTGCACCGGACGTACCGATATTCACGTTGGCAATGCCGCAATCGGAGCCGCGCGAAGAGAGATAGTGCTCGGCTTCTTTCAGATTATTGGTCATAATGGCCGACGAAAGACCCTGTGGCACCCCGTTTTGCAGGGCGATGGCTTCTTCCAACGTGCTGTATTTCAGCAGATAAAGAATCGGCGCGAAGGTCTCGTGCTGCACGATGTCCCAGTTGTTTTCCACCTCCGCGATGCAGGGCTTCACGTAACAACCGCTTTCATAACCTTTGCCTTCCAGCACGCCGCCTTCCACGACAAAATTGCCGCGCGCTTTTTTCACTTCACTGATGGCGTGCAGGTAGTTTTCCACCGCGTGTTTGTCAATCAGCGGCCCCACATGGTTGCTGGCATCCAGCGGATCACCGATGCGCAGTTGCGGGTAGGCCTTGGCGAGCGCAGTTTTCACCTGCTCATAAATGCTTTCGTGAATGATGAGGCGGCGCGTCGTAGTGCAACGCTGACCAGCAGTACCGACTGCACCGAAAATGGCCCCGGTCAGCACGATTTTCATATCTGCCGAAGGCGTAATAATAATGGCGTTGTTACCACCCAGTTCGAGCAGCGACCGACCAAGACGCGCAGCCACCGTCTGCCCAAGGATGCGGCCCATGCGGGTGCTGCCCGTAGCGCTCACGAGGGGTACGCGGGGGTCTTTACTCATGTATTCGCCCACCTTGTAGTCGCCATTGATGATGCAACTGATGCCTTCCGGCAAATCATTGGATTTCAGTACTTTCTGGAATAAATTCTGGCAGGCAATGGCACATAATGGTGTTTTTTCCGAAGGTTTCCAGACGCATACATCGCCGCACACCCAGGCCAGGCAGGCATTCCAGGACCATACGGCCACGGGAAAATTGAATGCCGAAATGATGCCGACGATGCCCAGCGGATGCCATTGCTCGTACATGCGGTGCGCCGGACGTTCGGAGTGCATGGTGAGGCCGTAGAGTTGGCGGGAAAGACCGACCGCGAAGTCGCAGATATCAATCATTTCCTGCACCTCACCGAAACCTTCCTGCAAACTTTTGCCCATTTCGTAACTCACCAAATGGCCCAGTGGCTCTTTGTACTGGCGCAGCACGTCGCCAAACTGCCGCACGATCTCGCCGCGTTTGGGAGCGGATACTTCGCGCCAGGTTTTGAAGGCCGATTCAGCGGTGGCGATCACGGTGTCGTATTGTTCGCGGGTGGTAATGCTCACGGAACCAATGTATTGGCCATCTACCGGCGAAGCGGAATCCAGGTAGCGGCGGCTGCCGGGCACTTCCTGCTGGCCGGTCCAGGCACCCTGGTTGCGGGTTTTGAGACCGAGTTTTTTTAAAAATTCTTTTGGTTGCATCTGTGTTGGAAAAGTTGATGAAGGTGGCTGGAGTTTATTAAAGTTGATAATCCGGGTAAAACGGGCGCAAAAGTAGGAAAAAGACAGGTGGTCTTAACAGACTAAGGGCAAATATGATTTTGAAAAAAGCCCCCTCCTACTCCCCCGTAAAGGAGGAGAGTACATTGTGGAGGACTTAGAATTGATGCATTGCACATGACCAGTAAAAAGCGGGATGTCGCGTTGCTCCCTTTGCCCTTGCTCTTTTGCCCCTTGCCTTTTGCTCCTTGCCTTATTTTCCCTTCACCCGTTCCGGGTTGCTTTTCAAAAAACCGGCCCAGCCATTGTGTGATTTTCCACCGCTCAGGCTTTTATTGGAAGATTGGTACCAATGGCAGACGGCGGCGGCGAGGGCATCGGTGGCATCGAAATATTTTTCGGAGAAGGTTCTTTTCAAAATATTTTCGAGCATGGCGGCCACTTGTTCCTTGGAGGCATTGCCATTGCCGGTGATGGCCTTCTTGATTTTTTTGGGCATGTATTCGGTAGTGGCCAGTTCGTTCACCATACCGGCGGCGATAGCAACGCCCTGCGCGCGGCCCAGTTTCAGCATGGATTGCACATTTTTACCAAAAAACGGGGCTTCGATGGCCATTTGGGTGGGTTTGTGTTGTTTGATTAAATCCTGCACCTGCTCAAAAATATAGCGCAACTTATCCGTGTGCTCCGTGCTGATGTGCGCGAAAGTGACCACGCCGATCTCCACAACAGTCATGCTGCGCTTGTCGGCGTCAATAATGGCGAAGCCGAGCACGTTGGTACCAGGGTCAATGCCGAGAATACGGGTTTTTTGTTCTTCCATGCGGCGAAAGTACGGCGGTCATAAAATTGCGACACGATTAAAAAAGCGGGCAGGGTTCCGCCGGGTACGCTACTTTTGCAGCCTTGGAAAATGTGACCTATCATTCGGGTTTGCGTTTAATTCAGGATTTACAACAACGAACTTAAAAACATGGACACGATTGGCATATTAGGGGCGGGAGCAATGGGCAGTGGCATTGCGCAGGTGGCTGCAGCAGCCGGACACAATGTAATCATTTGCGACAACCTCACCATTGCGCTCGCCAAGTCGGGCAAGGGCATTCAGGCGTCGCTGAAAATGATGGTGGACAAGGGCCGGATGACCGATTCGGACGCCTATTCGCTCAATAGCCGCATCAAATTCACCGACCACATGAGCGATTTCCGCAAGTGTTCGCTGGTCATCGAGGCCATTGTGGAAGAGGTGGAGCAGAAGCAGATCGCCTTCAAAAGCATGGAGGCGATTGTGGATACCGGCACTATTCTGGCCAGTAACACTTCTTCGCTGTCTATTTCGGCGATGGGGGCCCACCTGCGCCACCCGGAACGGTTGCTCGGCGTGCATTTTTTCAATCCTGCGCCACTGATGCGTCTCGTGGAAATCATACCGGCGCTGCAAACCGACCAGAGCGTGCTGGATCGCGCCCGCACCATCGTGGAAGGCTGGGGCAAAACCGTGGTGCTGGCCAAGGATACGCCGGGATTTATCGTCAATCGCGTGGCGCGGCCTTACTACGGCGAGGCCCTACGGATTTATGAAGAAGGGATTGCGGATTTTGCCACCATTGACTGGGCCATGCGCGATATGGCCGGTTTTCGGATGGGGCCGTTCGAATTGATGGATTTTATTGGCAATGATGTCAATTATTCAGTGACGGAAATTGTCTTTGAAAACTTCTATTTTGATCCGCGTTACCGACCTTCTTTTACCCAGAAACGCCTCGTGGACGCGCATTTTTTTGGCAGAAAAACCAAACGTGGCTTTTATGACTACCGCGAAGGAGCGGTGATGCCGGAACCCACCAAAGATGAAGATTTGGGGCGGACCATTGTCAGCCGTATTTTGGCCATGCTGATCAATGAAGCCGCCGATGTGTGTTACCTGAAAGTGGCGAGCCGCGACGATATTGATCTGGCCATGACGCAGGGAGTTAATTATCCGAAGGGGCTATTGGCCTGGGCCGACAAGATCGGTATTGAAAAAATAGTGGAAAAAATGGACATCCTGCACGACGAGTATCTGGAAGACCGCTATCGTTGCTGCCCGATGCTCCGCAAAATGATGCGTGAAGGCAGAACTTTTTATGAATGATGAATGCGGAATGATGAATTACTAATGGGGGTTGCTGCTTGAGATTGGAACATTCCTTGAAATTCTATTGAATCCTGTCAGTGGCGTTGCTATTCATCAATTAACAAATTCATCATTTATCATTAAAAAAAATGTCGCCACAGGAAATTTTCCACCAGATGTATGCCCGGGACGCGTTCAGTCGCTGGCTTGGCATGGAGTTGGTGGGAGTAAGCATTGGTACGTGTACCGTGCAATTGCGGGTGCGGGCGGATATGCTGAACGGATTTGGCGTGGCGCACGGTGGCATTACTTTTTCGCTGGCCGACAGTGCTTTTGCGTTTGCCTGCAATTCGCAGGGACGAGTGACCGTTTCGATTCATTGTACGGTTGAGCATGTCGCGCCGGTGATGGAAGGAGATGTATTAACGGCAGTGGCAACGGAAGAACATTTGGGTCAAACGATTTCCAACTATGCTGTGCGCGTCACGAAAGCAGCGGATCAACCCGTGGCTTTCTTTCGCGGAGTGGCTTACCGGAAACAGAAAATATGGGAATAACCGCACAAAAACGGCCAATGAAAATCCATTAACCGGAATTAATCGTTAGTTCTTTGCCCTCCTTGAAAAACCTGGCTATGTTGCGAAACTTCACCCTTGTTACTTATGGCATTTTCCTCTCCGGATGGCTCGTCGCGCAGACGGGTTCGGTGCAAGTGGACATTCAGGGCAACGACCCGACCTGTTTTGATCGCAACGACGGGGTTTTCTATATCAAATTACTGGCTGGTGTATTTCCGGTAACTTTTACCTGGAAAAATACCGACAATGGGGAAACGGGTGCCCGTGCCTTCGGGGATATCGGCGAGATCATAACTTTGGATACCCTTTTTCGGGGTAATTATGCCTTCGTGTTTTTTGAACCCGATGGCCGGAAAACCTACCTCAGCCGAACGTTGAACTCCCCATCGGCCCTCGAGGCGACTTTTTCTGCCGAAGGCGAAAAATGTTTCGGGGAAAATGCCGGAAGCCTGACCATCACCGCCGTGAGCGGCGGCATCGCCCCGTATCGGTTTGCGCTGAACAATGACCCGCCCGGGCTGCAATCCTTCTGGACTGACCTGGAACCCGGGCCTTATTTTCTGACCGTTATGGATGAAGTCGGTTGTACTAAAAAGGCGGGCGCAGTGCTGCCAGTGGGTACGCAGTTCATTCTCGGCATCGGAGCGGATACGGCTATTTTTTCCGGCGATACTTTATATTACTCATTGACTACCAATCACTTAATTAGTTCCTTAGTCTGGACACCCGCCCGCTACGCCGCTTCCACGGGCCCTACCGAAGCACTGTTATTCCCCTTTGTCTCCACCACTTTTCAGGCCTACGCCACCGATACCGCAGGCTGTGTGGCCATGGATGAAGTCACCGTGACCGTCCACCGGAATCGCAGTATTTATGTCCCCAACGTTTTTATGCCGGAAGCCAGTCAGACCGCCAACCAGACTTTTACCGTCTTTACCGGCGGAGGCATTGCTTTCGTGAAAAGCCTGCGTGTGTTCGACCACGAAGGGCGGCTGGTCTTTCTGCGGGAGGGTTTTGCGGCCAATGACCCCGTCAACGGCTGGGATGGCACTTTCCAGGGCAAACGCCTGCTGCCTGGTGTGTTCCTTTACCACGCCGTAGTCCTTTATACCGATGGCCGCACGGAGACGCTGGAGGGCGATGTGACGCTGGTGCGGTAAGAAAAATTGATTGAAAAATTTCATTTTTAGGGGCGCGTGAAAAATTAGTTAGCACTTGCGTCTTCATGTTGAGTTGTCATGTCGTAGAGAAAACGGAGACATCCACACAAGCCAGGTTATCAGACAGGCCTTCATTAGGAAATTCCGGATTACCTGGCTTGTGTGGATGTCTGCACTCCGTTGCGACATGACAACCAAGACGGCAGAAAACCTCACAAATTATTTTTCACACGTTCCTTATTTTGGGCTGGCCCGGATTTTTTCAGGGTAATAATAGTAATATGCGATAAATGCAAATTGCTCTTTTTGCTGTTTTTCCCTCCTTATCTTTGCCCCCATGCGTTATTCGGTTTTCCTCGTTTTTGCGCTATTTTTCTTTGGAAAAATGGCCGCCCAGCCTACCCCCGCCCCCAAACAAGTCACGTTGAGCGAATCGCTCAAGCTGGCCATTGACAATAGCGGCCAGATGAAAAAGGCCCGCCTCGACCGCGAGGGTTTCGAGGAACGGGTGCGGGAAGGACGCAGTAATGCCTATCCGCAAGTCAACCTGAATTTCAACGCCGACTACTACCCGGAGTTGCCGACCACGCTGCTGCCCGGTTCGCTGTTCAATCAGGGTGACCAACCCTACATCCCCGCGCAATTCAATTTGCCTTGGCAATTCACCGCGCAACTGCAAGTGCAGCAGCAACTCTACAACGAAGCCGCCCGCCGTGGGGTGCCCGCCGTGAACGTCACCCGCAGTGTGTATGACCTGCTCACCGAACGCTCCGAGGAAGAGGTGATCGCCAATACGGCCACGGTATTCTACCAAATGTTGCAGACCGAACAACTGCTGCACACCGTGGATGCCAACCGCCTGAAACTCGACACCCTGCGCCACATGGCCGAGTTGCAGGTCTCCACAGGTTACGCCATTCCGATTGATGTAAAGCGCATCCGGGTGGCGCGGACGAATCTCGAAACCCAGCGTCAGAACCTGCTCGGTGCGATCAGTTCGCTGCGCCAGACGCTGCAATTGCTCTGCGGCCTTCCGTTCGAGCAGCCCCTGGAACTGGTGGACGACCGCAGCCATCCTGCCGCCGATTCGACCCGCTGGCTGGCCCTGCAGATCGAACCGGAGACGACCACCGAGCACCGGCTTTTGCTGCGCAATATGGAATTGAATCGCATCCAGGTCAATAGTTTACGCGCCGAAGCCTTACCCAGTCTGAGTGCCTACACCACCGCCTACTATCAGGCCCAACGCTCCAGTCTCAGTCTTGATAAGGTATTCAACATCGGGCGACGCTGGTATGGCATGGCCGTGGTGGGCGTAAAAGTCGTCGTGCCGGTCTTCGACGGTTTCCGGCGGGTGCATAAGATCAAGTTGCTGAACATCGAAGGACAGAAACTGGAAACCGACCGGGTGCAACTGGAAGGTGCCAAAAAACTGGAATTTCGCCAAGCCCGTGAGCAGGTGCTCAACGCGCTGCGCAGCCTGCATTCGCAGGAAGACAACGTGGTACTCGCCCGCGAGATCACCGAAAAAATGCTTTTCCAATACCAGGAAGGCCTCGTGCCGCTCTCGGAATTGCTCAATACCCAGACCGCCATTGTGGAGGCCGAAACGAATTATTGGCAGCAGGTTTTTACGTATCGGCTGGCCGTGGTGAAGTTACTGAAAGCGGCGGGGAAATTGGAGGATTTGAAGGGGTGAAATGGACCAAATAAGGTTTTAAAACACCACAAAAGATTTGTTCCTTATTTTTGCGCTGTCCAAAAGTCCGATCCATTTACCATTTTTTCCTCCCGTTTTGAAACGACCTGTTTTTTGCCAACCCTGGCGCTACATGGCCTGCCTCTGCTTGTTCCTGGCCGCCACTACCCTCTCCGCGCAAAAGCCCACCGACGGAAAACGCCTTGGTGAACGTTATTTTGCCAATGGCCGCTGGGCGGATGCCTTGACGCAACTTACGCAATATCAGCAGGTTAAGCCCGGTGATATTTCCGTGTTGACCAAACTCGGCATCACGCATTACCAGTTGCATCAGGCCGACAAAGCCCGCCAATTCCTGGAATATGTGTTGGGTCGCCAGCCCCAAAGCACCGACGCCGACCTGCACTATTACTACGCCCGGCTGCTGCATGGCCAACAAGAATATGAGAAAGCCATTCTCGCCTACAAAGGTTTTCTGCGTATCTGCGGCGACAAACATCCGTTGCGGGCGCAGGTAGTGGACAACATTCGCCGCTGCGTTAATGCAGAAAGCATCGAGCCAAATCCTGACGTGGCCCTCGTGGAAAATCTCGGCGACCGCGTGAACACGCCCGGCGACGAGTTTGCCCCGCTGCCCTCGGTGAACCATGCCGAACGGCTCTATTTTTCCGCCGCCCGACCGGGCTGCACGGGCGGTCGGCGTAATGATACCGGCTATGCCGACGAGGAAGCCGGGCACTGGTGCAGCGATATGTTTGCGGCCAGCATGGATGCCAGCGGCTGGCAATATGCAGGCGATCTGGGGGGGCTGCTCAATACATCCCGCCATGAAGTGGCCCTGGGTTTCAATAATGCGGGCCAGATCCTCTACTTTTTTCGGGGATTTACGCTGTATGCGGGCGATATTTTTGCCGATACCGCTAGTCGGCAGGATGAATACGCCGTGATGCCGCCGATGGTGCAGAGCACGATGCACCCCGAAGAGGGGGATGCCGCGCCGTTCTTTTTTAATGATACGACGCTGGTCTTTGCCAGTCGCCAGCCGGGTGGTTACGGCGGACTGGATTTGTATTTTACCACGCGCCGCGACAGCATCTGGACGCTGCCGCGCAATTTGGGCCCGGCCATTAATTCGGCCTACGACGAAACCACGCCTTTCCTCGCCCGCGATGCTAAAACGTTGTTTTTCAGTAGTAATCGCCTGGATGGCATAGGTGGTTTGGATGTTTTTAAAACGGTTTTTGACGAAAAAAAGAACACCTGGAACGAGCCGCAAAACCTCGGTGCGGGCATCAATTCGCCGGGCGACGACGCCTATTTCCGGCTGGATCAGGAAGGAAGACAAGGCTTTTTATCCTCCGACCGCTTGAACGATAATTACGGCGAGCGCGACCTGTATTTGGTGTATTACAAAGAACTGCAACCGGAACAGCAACCCAAAGGGCCAGTCATTCTGTTCTCCGAACTGCGCAAATCAAGCGACCAATCCCTGGCCGAAGCAGTGCAGCCCGTGGCTTTGGAGCCGGTTTTCTATACCACCGACCGCGACGTGCTATCGCCGGATAACCTGAAAATCGTGGATCGTGCTGCCGCCGTGGCCCGCCAGAATCCGTCCGCCAAAGTGCTGATCACTGCTTTCACCGACGAAACCGGCCCGGCTAAATTCGATTTATACTACGGCATCAAACGCGCTGAACTGGTCGGCAAAGCCCTCACCGAGCGCGGCATTCCCGCCGGACAAATACTGTTACGCAGCGTGGGCGCGGGTTATTCGCTGGCTCGCAACGTGCTGGATGCCGCCCCCAATCCGGTCGGCCAACGCCTCAATCGCCGCCTCGAAATCACGCTAGTCAGTGCGACCGAAGAGGTGGCTACCAATGCGCATTTACAGCGTCCAGCGGTACCCGACATCATGGCTGCCAATGGCACCACCCGCCTCGACGAACTCACCAAAGGCCTGGCTTACAAAGTAGAGGTGGCCACCACCCGCCAGATATTGAGCAATGATGCGCTGGTGATGTTCTCCGATCTGATGATCGAAAGCCAGCCGGGTGCGGGTTCTTACCGTTATAGTGCCGGGTTTTTAAAGAAATACAGTGACGCCGTAAAACTTCGCCAGGAACTTACGCAGCAGGGTTTTGAGGAGCCTTTTGTGGTGGCCTACGTGAATGGCGTGCGCGTGAGCAAAGCCGATGCGGTAAGTTTGGTGAAGAAATACCCGGATTTGGCGGGGTATGTGAAGTAACTGTACCGGCGGGTTCAGCCGCCGAAGGTTACATTCAGTGACGGCGGCTAAACCTGCCGATACAGACTTATCCGTTTTTTTGAAACGTTCAGCCTTCTCCCATCTCATTTCGTCGTTTAATCCCAACCGCTTATTGTTTTTTCGATTTATTATGATATAAATTTGCTATCAAAATAATATCATTTTAAAAGTCGAACACAATGGAAAAAACAATCAAACCTACTTCCGGCTGGGCCATATTGCTGCTGTTTTTCTTGCTGCTTGGCATCGGCATTTTCTTTCTGCTCACCAAACAATTTATTGCGGGCATTGCACTCTGTTTAGTTCCCCTGATTTTTATTGCGCCAGGCTTCGTCGCAGTAGAACCCAACGAAGCGCGGGTGCTGACCTTGTTCGGCGGCTACGTTGGCACCATTAAAGAGAGCGGCTTTTTCTACACCAATCCGTTTTATACCAAGAAAAGTGTGACGCTACGGGCAGTAACACTCGAAATCCCGACCATCAAAGTCAATGACAAACAGGGCAATCCGATCATGATCGGTGCCGTGGTCACTTATCGGGTGAGCGACGCGTTCAAGGCCGTTTTTGCGGTGGAAAACTACCCGGACTTCGTCAAGATACAGAGCGAAGCGGCGGTGCGCAAACTCGCAGGAATGTACAGTTACGACAACTGGGAAGACGAAGCGGCCACCATCACCCTGCGTTCCGGTTTCGATGAAGTGAACCACCAGCTGGCCCATGAGATCAGTGAGCGGCTGCAAATTGCGGGTATGGAAATCATCGAGGCCCGGATCAATAACCTGTCTTATGCCACCGAAATAGCGCACGCGATGTTGCAACGCCAGCAAGCCACTGCTATCGTCGCGGCCCGCAGCACCATTGTGGAAGGCGCAGTAGGCATGGTGGAAATGGCTTTGGCACAGTTGTCTAGAAAGCAAATTGTCGAACTGGACGAAGAACGCAAAGCGGCGATGGTCAGCAATCTGCTGGTCGTGCTTTGCGGCGACCGCAGCGTATCGCCAGTCGTGAATGCCGGAACACTCCATCATTAGTGGTTGATTGGTTAACTGGTTGATTGGTTATTGCTGACGTCTCTATCGGCCATAACTTATAACTCATACCTCATTTAACTGGTTTATTGGTTGACTAGTTATGGCCGACGTCTCCATCGGCCATAACTCATAACTTATAACTCATAACTCATTTAACGTGGCTGCAAAAAAATCATTTGTGCTCCGTATAGACGAAGCGACGTTTGTGGCCCTCGAAAAGTGGGCCGACGACGAGTTTCGCAGCGTAAATGGCCAGCTCGAATGGCTTATTACCAAGGCATTGAAGGAGGCCAAACGGGAAGTGAAAGAGAAAAAGGCAAATGAGCAACTGGCAAAAAAAGGCAAATAAGCAAAAGCAACATCCTAATTTTCTTCATTAGCACACTGGTAAGCAAAGGATGAAAATCGGGATGTTGCTGCTCCATTTGCTTGTTGCATTTTTGCCTGCTGCCTTCTTGCTTGTTGCCCTTTGCTTTTCTCCTTGCCTTTTGCTTTTTTGCTATTTTCGATTTCTACATTTACCCCCAAAAAAATTCGCCTGCATGAAATTTCCGACCCGCCCGTATTTGCCTCTTGCCCTCCCGATAAAAATCGGGATGTCCCTACGCTCCATTTGCCTTTTTGCTATTTGCCTTTTGCCTTTTGTTAATTTCGCCCAGCAAACCTTCCCAATTGCCGCGCCTTCCGACGAGCGGCCCGGTGTGTTCGCTTTTACCAACGCCACTATTTTTATAGATTACAAAACCCGCGTGGAAGGGGCCACGTTGCTCATTCGCGACGGGCGGGTGGAAACCTGCGGAGCGAATGTCACGGTACCCGCCGGGGCGGTAGTGGCCGACTGCACCGGAAAGACAATTTATCCGGCTTTTATTGACTTATATGCCACGGGCTATGGCCTGCCCGCGCCCCAAGCCGTGGGTACTGCGCCGACCCAACGTCCGCAGCAACTGACCAATAAAAAAGGGGCCTTTGCCTGGAATGAAGCCCTGAAACCCGAATTTAACGCCGCCGATGTGTTTGCGGTGGATGCCAAAGCCGCCGAAGAACTGCGCAAACTCGGCTTCGGGGCAGTACTTACCCATCGGGCCGACGGCATAGCGCGGGGCACCGGGGCACTGGTCGCTCTCACCGACCGGCGGGAAAACGAGGCTATGCTGATGACGATGGCCAGTCACCACTCATCGTTTCGCAAGGGCACGAGCACGCAGGACTACCCTTCCTCGCTCATGGGCTGCATCGCGCTGATCCGGCAGACCTATCTGGATGGCCGCTGGTATCAGGCGGAAGGTCGTTTGAAAGAGCAAAACCTCTCGCTGGCCGCTTGGAATGCGGTGCAGGGTTTACCGCAGTTTTTTGAAACTTCCGACAAACTCGACATCCTGCGCATTGCCCGTATCGGACAGGAATTTGGCGTGAAATATCTGGTCAAAACCGTCGGCGATGAGTACCAACGCCTCGATGCCGTGAAAGCCACCGGCCAGAACCTGATCGTGCCGCTGAACTTCCCCGACAACTACGATGTGCGCGACCCGTACGACGTGATGAACGTCTCGCTGCACGACCTGAAACACTGGGAAATGGCTCCTTCCAATCCCGGTCGCCTCGAAGCCGCTGGCATCGCTTTCGTATTGACTACCAATGGATTAAAAGACAAAAGTAAATTTTTGGAAAATCTGCGTAAAGCCGTGGAATATGGCCTGACCGAGGAAACCGCGCTGAAAGCCCTGACCTGGCAACCGGCCAGTTTCATCCATGCCGAAGCCCAAGTCGGCAGTTTGGAAAAGGACAAACGCGCCAATTTTTTCGTGACTTCGGGTAGTATTTTCAAAGCGGATACCAAGATTTATCAGAATTGGGTAGAAGGCAAAAACTTCGACGTGACGCTGGATAAAACCGCGTCGCCCAACCTATTCGGCAACTTTAATCTGACGGTCGGCAGCGATGTTTATACCCTGAAAATCAGTGGCAAACCCGACGCGCCCGAAGCCCAGATTGTGAAGGTCGATAGCAGCAAAGTGAAGGCTAATTTCAGTTATTCGCCGGGCGGCCTGGTCATGCTTTCGTTCCAGCCGGACACGATTGTGAAGGGTTATGTGGCCCTTTCAGGTACGGCTGCCGCCCGTGAGTGGTCGGGACGCGGCACCCGGCCAGATGGCAGTTGGGTGGATTGGCGCGCTACTTTTGTGAGTCCTGCGGCGGCACCAATGCCGCCCAAAACGCCGGTGGTAGTGCGCCCCGAATTAGGGCCGGTGATCTATCCGTTCACCGCTTTCGGCTGGCAGGAACGCCCCACGGCGAAAACCGTCCTCATTCGCAATGCCACCGTCTGGACCAACGAAAAAGATGGCATTCTGAAAAATACCGATGTGTTGATCAGCAATGGCAAAATCCAGAAAATCGGCAAAAACCTACCCTTGCAAGACAATGCAGTGGTGGTGGACGGCACCAATAAACACCTCACGGCGGGCATCATTGACGAGCACTCACACATCGCCATCACCCGTGGGGTGAACGAAGGCACCCAGGAAAGCTGTGCCGAAGTGCGCATCGGCGATGTGCTGGACTGCGAAGACGTGGATATTTATCGCCAGTTGGCGGGCGGCGTCACCAGCAGCCACCTGCTGCACGGCTCGGCCAGTCCTATCGGCGGACAGACGCAACTCATCAAACTCCGCTGGGGTTACGCGCCGGAGGAACTGAAATTCCAGAACTGGCCGGGTTTTATCAAGTTTGCCCTCGGCGAAAACGTGAAACAGTCCAACTGGGGCGACAATTTTCAGACCCGTTACCCACAGACGCGCATGGGCACCGAGCAGGTGTATGTGGATTATTTCACCCGCGCCCAGGAGTACGGAAAACTGAAAAAATCCGGCAAACCCTACCGCCAAGACCTCGATCTGGAAGCCCTGCTGGAAATCCTGGAATCCAAACGTTTCATCACCTGCCACTCCTATGTGCAGTCCGAAATCACCATGCTGATGCGGGTGGCCGAGCGGTTCCAGTTTCGCGTCAACACTTTCACCCACATCCTGGAAGGTTATAAAGTGGCCGATAAAATGGCCAAACACGGCGCAGGCGGCAGCACGTTCAGCGACTGGTGGGCTTACAAATACGAGGTGTATGAGGCCATTCCGTACAATGCCAAAATGATGGCCGACCGCGGCGTGGTGGTAGCGATCAATTCCGATGATGCCGAAATGGCCCGCCGCCTCAACCAGGAAGCCGCCAAAAGTGTGCTCAACGGCGGTATGAAGGAAGAAGATGCCTGGAAAATGGTGACGCTCAATCCCGCCAAACTCCTGCACGTGGACGACCGCGTCGGCAGCGTGAAAGTGGGTAAAGATGCCGACTTGGTGCTATGGAACGATAACCCGCTTTCCGTGTATGCCCGCGCCGAAACGACCTGGGTGGATGGCATCCAATTCTTTGACCGTCAGCAAGACGCGCAACGCCAACTCTGGGTGCGCCAGGAACGGGCGCGGCTGATCCAGAAGTTGCAAAACGTGAAAAAAGGCGGGGAAACGGGAGAGAAGCCGACACCGCCGAAGCAGCACTATCACTGTGATGATGTGGAGGAAGAGGGGTGAGGAGGTTTGTAAAGGGCTGTTTTTTCGGTAAAATATCGATACGATTTGGAGAAATGATAATTATATCGGTAATTTCCTGATTCCCCGCCGCAATTGGTGTTTTTCGCCAAGTGCAACTGTGCAGAATGCAAAGTCAAAAGTCATCCCCTCCGTCGTGCTCTATGGTGAAAACAACAAACGCGGCAACCAAAAGTGATAGAATTTTCAAGTAAGAGGCTGTTTTAAAACCTATTTTTGACGATTTAGCATTATTCTGATGGATGCTATGTAAATCATGCTTTGGCTATTTCTGGGGCAGAATTCGTAATCTTTACTTAATCTTCTAGCATGATTGAACCATCCAAATGTTC
>JANPIV010000087.1:0-40531 GCA_031425155.1 Saprospirales bacterium
CTACACCGTCCAGTCTCTATCTCTTCAACCACTTTTTGTTTGAAATGATAACTGTAACGACGAACTTGACGACCTGTTGATTGTTGCTTTTCCATCTCTAGTACTGCTTTTAGGTGTCAACCTATTTCAGGACGAGACAGATATAACTCATAACTTATAACTCATAACTTCTTAAAATTGGCCCATATTCACCTGACCGAACAACTGCCCGGTATTCGCGGGCTCATGGCTTTCCGGCCCACTACGGCGGCACCGCTGAACGTGTTGGCCGAGGTGCTTTTGCGTTCCGACGAAGGACTCACCAAAGGCGAACGCGAATTGATCGCCACCTTCGTTTCATCGCGCAACGATTGCTTTTTCTGCCAAAATATTCACGGCGCGGTGGCCCAATATTATTCTGAAGAGGAAACATTAGTGCAACAGGTCTGGGAAGATTACCAGACGGCACCTATTTCTGCCAAGATGAAAGCACTTTTGTCCGTGGCCGAAAGCGTACAATTGGGCGGAAAATTTGTCACCGCCGAGCAGGTCGAACAGGCGCGGCAACTGGGTGCTTCCGATCTGGAAATCCACGATACGGTGCTGATTGCCGCCGCCTTTTGCATGTTCAATCGCTATGTGGATGGCCTGGGCACTTTTGCGCCAGACAATCCCGAAATGTATCGCGAACGCGCCAAAAAAATTGCGGAAGAAACCGGCTACGTTGGCTCTTCACCACGCTGAATTAACAATATGTTTTTTAATGTTAATTTAAGGAGGAACTAGATTTATTTTTAAATATTTGCGAGGTTTGATCGTTTCGCATCACATTTTTTAATTATAAATTATAGAATGAACAAAATAATACACCGTCTGTTGATTTCTTTGTTGCTGATTGTATCTTATTCCGCGTCAGTAACCGCACAAAAATCGGTGGCTCGTCGCTGGAATGAAGTGCTCCTGCAAGGTATTCGGCAGGATTTGGCCCGTCCGCCCGTTCAAGCCCGCAATCTTTTTCACGTATCCATCGCGCTATACGATGCCTGGGCCGCTTACGATACTGTGGCCACTACCTACATGCTGGGCAAAACGGTAGGTACTTATACTTGCCCGTTTACCGGCGTGCCAGTGCCAGCCGATGTCCGGGCGGCGCGGGAAGAAGCCATGAGTTATGCAGCCTATCGCATCATTGTATGGCGGTTTGCCAGTTCGCCCAACGCCTTCGCTACCATCACTAACGCGCGTAACCTGATGACCACTTTGGGCTACGATTTCAACGACTTATCGGTGGATTATGCGTCGGGTTCGGCGGCGGCTTTGGGGAATTATATCGGTCAGTGTGTCCTGCAAATGGGTTTACAGGATGGTTCCAACGAGATAAATAACTACGCCAACCAGACTTACCATCCCGTCAATCCGCCGTTGGTAATCGCTAATCCCGGCAACCCCACGGCAGTGGATCCCAACCGTTGGCAGCCGCTTTTCCTGAGTACCGCTATTGACCAAAACGGCAATCCTATTCCTTCGACCCAGAATTTTCAAAGTCCGGAATGGGGCAATGTCATGCCTTTTGCCTTGACGGCGGATGATAAAACCATTTTTGAGCGCAATGGCGTACAATATCCGGTTTATCACGATCCGGGGCCGCTGCCGTTACTGGATACAACGGCCATCACCACCGAATCGGAAGAATACAAGTGGAGTTATCTGTTGGTGATGCGCTGGTCGGCCCACCACGATCCCGAAGACGGGGTCATGTGGGACATCTCACCAGCCTCGCTCGGCAATAACCAATGGTATCCGCAGGATTTGGCCAGCCAGCACGATTTTTATAACTATGACGAAGGTGGCGATCCCGGTACCGGACACACGATCAATCCGCGCACCGGACAGCCTTATACCCCGCAAGTAGTCCCGCGTGGCGATTTTACGCGGGTGCTGGCGCAGTTCTGGGCCGATGGCCCGAACTCCGAAACGCCGCCGGGACACTGGTTTGTGATTTTCAACCGCGTGATGGATCACCCCGACTTCGTTCGGCGGTTCAATGGCCAAGGGCCGGTGCTGGACACCCTGGAATATGACGCAAAAGCGTATTTCACGCTGGGCGGCGCGATGCATGATGCTGCGGTCACCTGCTGGGGCATTAAAGGCTGGTATGATGGTACGCGGCCAGTAGCGGCCCTGCGTTACATGGCGGATCGGGGCCAAAGTTCCGACCCTAATTTGCCACATTATCATCCGGCGGGTGTACCACTGTCGCCAGGTTCCGTGGAACTGGTGGCCGCTGGTGATCCATTGGCGGGTCCAAATGGTGAGAACATCGACAAAATCAAATTTAATACCTGGCGCGGGCCGTTGACAGTGACTGATCCGACTACTCAGATCGCTGGCGTGGACTGGATTCTGGCCGAAAACTGGTGGCCTTATCAACGGAAGACTTTCGTTACGCCTCCTTTTGGCGGGTACATTTCGGGGCACTCTACTTACTCCCGCGCATCTGCAGAAGTGCTGACCATGCTGACCGGCGATGAGTATTTTCCCGGTGGCCTGGGCGAGTTCGTGATAGGGGCCAACAGCGGTTTTCTGGGTCTGGAAAAAGGCCCCAGTGTGGACATCAAACTGCAATATGCCACTTATCGCGATGCGTCCGACCAGACCAGTCTTTCGCGTATTTGGGGCGGTATTCACCCGCCTTTCGATGATATTCCCGGTCGTTTGGTTGGTATTGAAGTTGGCACCGCCGCGTTTAATCTGGCCAAAACCTACTTTTATCAGGACAATGACGGCGACGGCTACACCAGCATAGATGATTGTAATGATAATAACGCCACGATTTATACGGGCGCGCCTGAACTCTGCGATGGGTTGGATAATAACTGCAATGGCGCTGTGGATGATAGTATTACTATCAATACCTATTATGTGGACATTGATGGCGATGGCTATGGGGATAGTGCCGTTTCGCTGGATACTTGTCTGGCCGCTGCGCCGGTTGGTTATGTGGCTAATGGACTGGATTGTTCCGACCAGAATGCGGATCTGAATCCCAATGCTGTAGAACTCTGCGATGGCATAGATAATAACTGCAATGGCCTGGTGGACGATGCGATTACGATCTTCACTTATTATGCTGATAATGACGGCGACGGCTATGGTAGCACGGTTTCTTTTGATACTTGCTCTGCCACTGTACCAGCCGGTTATGTTACGAATGCGCTTGATTGTAACGATGCCAATCTGGCTATTGGTCCCAATGCCATAGAAATTTGTGATGGGCTGGATAATAATTGCAATGGCACGATAGATGAAGAACTGGCCGTGTTTACTTTCTACCAGGATAGCGATGGCGATGGTTTTGGTAATAATATTTCTGTACAGCAAAGCTGTATCAATATTGCACCCGTCGGCTATGTAATCAATAATCTTGATTGCAATGATACCAATGCCGCTATTTATCCCAATGCAGTAGAAATTGTGGATAGCCTGGATAATAACTGTAATGGACTGATAGATGAGCCATTTGTCAGTACGACCGAATTTACTTTGCAAGCACGCGTTTATCCAAATCCAGTCCGTGATATTCTAACCATAGAATTTGCCCAGGATGGTGATTTTCAAGCCCGATTAATAGATGGTTCCGGCAGAATACAACAGGAAGAAAACCTGAGTATTGTGCAGCATACCGCCACGCTGAATTACGCCGGGGTTTTGCCAGGCATGTATATTCTGCGGTTGTATGATAAATCTACTGGTAAATCGCTGTTGTTAAAAGTCGTAAAAGTGAATCCTTAAAAGGTTGAAATAGTTTTATCCCCGTTCCAATCGTACGGTCATTCTTTTGATCCGATCTGCCAGTTTTTCCGAACTCAGCCGTTCCCGCAACCGCGTTACAATCAGCGGAAAAGCAAAAGGTGTGGCTTTGGCGGGCGTACGCAATATAATACGGCCCTGATTAATGCGCTGTAAAGCCGTCATTAAGCGGCCTTCTTCCAGTTGGAACTGCATCACCTCGCGGTAGGCCTGACGCAGGAGCAGATTATCGGGTTCGTAGTCGGTAAATACGCCAAAAAACAATTGCGAAGAAGCCTGCAAATGCCGCCCCATTTTTTCTTTACCCGGAAAGCCCTTAAAAACCAGTCCGGCGATGCTGGCAATGTCCCGAAAGCGGCGGCGGGCCATTTCCACGCTATTTACGCTGGCTTGTATATCGGCAGATAGATTTTCTATGGAAAAAAGCCCTTGTTCCAGGGCCACTTCTATGGGAATCGGCAGATCACTCAGTAATTCAAAACCATAGTCATTGACCGCCATGCTAAAAGTAATGGGCGTTAATTGCGCAATGCGGTAAGCCAGCAGCGCACTCAAACCCTCGTGGACCGCCCGGCCTTCAAAGGGATAACACACGAGATGATGGCCTTCTGTGTCGCTAAAGTACTCGATCAGTAGCTCTGTTTCGTCGGGCAAATGCGAGCGTTCTTGTTGTAAGACTAATAAAGGCAGCACTTTTTCCATTTCCGGCTCCGTCACATCACCCACGGCGGCCAGGGCGATCAGTTGGCGTATTTCCACGGCCAATTCCGACGACATCGGCATTCGCCCGCCGGCCCAAGTGGGAATTTTGCCTTTGGTCGCCGCACTTTTGCGTACCTGTACGGTCATATTATGAATACGTACAAATTCCAGGCTTTTACCGGCATACCAGAACACATCGCCGCGTTTTAATTGACCAATAAAACCTTCTTCGATAGAACCCAAAAACTTACCACCCATATATTCTATTTGCAAAACGGCATCACTGACAATTGCGCCAATACTCAGGCGGTGTTTTTTAGCAATAAAAGCATTGGTCACCAGCCACATACCATTCTCCTGCGGTTCCACTTTTTTATATTCATCATACGCATACAGGCATTTTCCGCCTTTGGAAATAAAATCCAGACACCATTGCCACTCCTCGTCGGTCAGGTCGGCGTAGGAATAAGTCGTTCTTATTTCTTTCAGTAGTAAATCCGGCTGAAAACCATCACTCACGGCCAGCGTGACCAGATATTGGACTAGCACATCTATACAATGCAGGTAAGGTTGGCGGGCTTCCAGGCGTTGGTGCGTCACGGCTTGGCGCAGGGCTGCTCCCTCAATTATTTCCAGGGAATGCGTGGGTAGAAAGAAGATTTTACTGACGGCACCCGGCTGGTGTCCGGCCCGCCCGGCCCGCTGCATGAACCGCGCCACGCCCTTCGGACTACCAATCTGAATAACCGTCTGCACCGGACGAAAATCCACCCCCAGATCGAGGCTGGAAGTACAAACCACGGCCTTTAAATAGCCCGTATGCAGACTTTCTTCCACCCAATCCCGAATCTCCCGACTCAGTGATCCGTGGTGCATCGCCAATTGTCCGGCCAGCATCGGGTCAGTTTCCAGCAGTTGCTGGTACCAGATTTCGCATTGGCGGCGGGTATTCGTAAAGATGAGCGTACTCTGGCTTTGATGAATAATGGGGATGATCTTATCCGCCAGATGTATCCCCAAATGGCCGCTCCACGGGAAGCGTTCAATCGTAGCGGGAAATATCGTCTGAATGGCATACTTCTTTGGTAAATGCGCTTTAACCAGTTGATAACCATTCTTTTCGGCATCCCGACCCAGCAGCAGCAAAGCGGCTTCGCCCAAGTTGCCAATGGTGGCGGAAATGCCCCAGATGCGCAGGGTGGGCAGCAAGGTTTTGAGTCGGCTGAGGGCCAATTCGACCAGCACCGCACGTTTGGAACCCACCAGCTCGTGCCATTCGTCACAGACGACGACTTTCAGGTTTTTGAAAAAATCCGCATAGCCCTTGGTGGCCAGCATCAGGTGCAGGCTTTCCGGCGTGGTGACCAGCATTTGCGGTGCATTCTTTTTCTGCTTGGTGCGCTCTTTGGCCGGGGTGTCGCCCGTGCGCATGGCGATCTCCCAGCCCAGCCCCAGTTCGTCGGCAGCGCGCTGGCAACTCTGCTGGATTTCCTTGGCTAGGGCACGTACCGGCGTGATCCACAGCACGCGCAGGCCGATGCTCGGTGGTTTTTTATGACTGGTTTTGGGAAGTGGGGTAGTGGGAGCCGGTTTCTTTTCGGCCAAATATTCCAAGGCTGGGCCAAAGAACAAAGAATAGGTTTTGCCACTGCCGGTCGGGGCATTCACCAGCCCGGATTGGCCCGCCAAATACGCCGTCCAGGCCTCCTGCTGGAAGGGGAAAGGTTTCCAGTTGTGCTGGCGAAACCAGTGGAGGGCGGGTTGTAACGTTTTGGTGGACATAAAGAGGACGTAAAATGCGGTGCGTAGTGGGAATGTTTAAAAAAGGGTGCCGCTTTTTAGGGGAAAGGTATCCTCCATTCTTTACCTTTGTGTACCATTTGTTTGAAGCCTTAACTTTACTTGAGCACTAATATCATAGTTTCATAATAAATATTCATAAACAAGATTATGCATCATTCAAGGCACTCGCGAAACTATCGAGATGATATATTGTATCTAATGGATATGAGAGATAGCCACCTTACACATCCTAAGAAAATGGTCGTTGAAGGACTCTTTCAGCCTTCTTTTGCAAGATTATTCTGCGTATTCATGATCGGAGAGATAGAAGCCACCTTCAAAAATTGGAAGGAAAAGGATGAAGATAATGTGTTGGCACCTTTCTTTGCTAACGGCAGTAATGAGTCTAGAATTGATGCGCTTGAATTAAGTTTCAAAAGAAACGGAATAGAGGTTAAAAGGGCTTTTTTAGATAAATATCTTGCGATTAAATATATTCGCAATTTAATAACTCACAGTAATGATAACTTTACTGAAAAGATATAATCATCTGTACGTATAGAATCATTTGTTAAATCCCAAGGTTTTCCAGTCAATCCTAGTGAACTAACTGATGAACATTTGAGGGTAATGTATGAAGTTAATAAAGAAATGGTTAAATATATTACTTCGGTAGAGCATGATGATTTTGATGAAATGCTATATGGAGGATATTTGAATGAAAACAAAGTGCCCGAAACAAAGCAATACTACACTGAACGTGATTTTTTGGATTTTCTGTGGTGGAATATTGAACGTATGGACTTTGATCTTGGTAAATCAAAAGATGGCGGTATATTAGATGAAAGTTTTCTTAAAGCAGCAATTTATTCTTGGACAACATACAAAGAGAAAGTTTTGATTGAGAGGATAGATTTTGATATTATAAGCAGAAATGTTGAATACTTAAAAATAATTTTAAGTGATTCAAAATTTGAGAATTTTATGAGTATTCCTATTAAAGAAACAGATTTGAAAAGTATTGAAATATACTCTACTAAATATGGTATTCAAGCGGAAGAAGTTGTAAGTTACTCTTTTGCTTTATATCAATCTAAAATTTGCTATGACCGTATGAAAAATGCGGCTGCTAAATCTTTGTTCGATAATATAAGAAAATATAAAACCGAATTTAATGGTTTTTATTTTAATCATGAAGGAGATATTATAAATGATCTTTTTGAATTGTTTAAAATGTACAGTATACATAAAGATAGATAAATGTGCTAAAAGTAATATCTGAACACTCTTTATGTAACTCGTGATGATTAAATTGCAAGGATCAGCGTAGGACTTTACTTTCTAAAATCACCCCGCCAAAAACCCTTTCAAATCATCCAGCGTATTCGCCTCGTCCGCTTTTTTATCCGTCCGCCAGCGGTTCATGCGCGGAAAACGCAGTGCAATCCCCGATTTGTGGCGTTTGCTCTCCTGAATGCCTTCAAAAGCGATTTCAAACACCAGTTCCGGCTTCACGGAGCGCACCGGCCCAAAGCGTTCGAGGGTATTCTTACGAATCCAGGCATCCACTTTACGGAATTCTTCATCGGTCAGGCCGGAATAGGCTTTGGTAAAGGGTACTAATTCCTCACCATTCCAGACTGCAAAGGTAAAGTCGGTGTAAAGATTGGCCCGGCGGCCCGCGCCCTGTTGGGCATAGATCATCACGGCGTCGATCATACGCGGCTCGAGTTTCCATTTCCACCAATCGCCGCGTTTGCGCCCGGTTTTATAGACGGAATCGGTTTTTTTCAACATCAGGCCCTCCGCTTTTACTTCTCCGGCGTTGGCTCGTTTCATGGCCAGTTCTTCCCAGGAGCCCGTATTTATGACCATAGACAGGACTAGACAATCGGCCCTCGACTCTGCCACGATGGTTTCCAGCAGAGCGCGGCGTTCGATAAAAGGCAGATCGCGAATGTCTTTATGCTGAAATTCCATGATGTCGTAGGCTACGAACACCACGGGCGTATCCGTCAGGTGCTTTTTAGCGATGGTCTTGCGGCCAATGCGCGTCTGTATAGCCGCGAAAGGCAGTGGTAAACCTTCTTTCCAGCCGATGATCTCGCCATCCAGCACCACGCCATCGGGCAGATTGGCGCGCAGGATTTGATATTCAGGATATTTATCGGTGACCAATTCTTCGCCACGCGACCATACGTACAGTTCGCCGCCCCTTTTGATGATCTGCCCGCGAATGCCGTCCCATTTGTACTCGGCCACCCAATCGGTGACTGGCCCCAGTGCTTCCGGGTCTTGTTCTAATGGATAGGCCAGACAAAAAGGGTAGGGTTTGGACAGGTCATCCGTGGCATTTTCACCCAGAATCAATTCCTGAAAAGTCGTGTGATCGGGCGACCAGGCCCCGGAGAGCCGATGCAGCACGGTATTTTCCGGCAGACTGGTGAATTTAGCAATCGCCCGCGCCACTAATTTATCAGATACGCCAATGCGCCAATTGCCGGTAATTAATTTATTGAAAATAAAGCGTTGTCCATAGTCCAACTGGTTCCAGGCAGCAATGATCGCTGCTCTTTTTTCGCCTTCACTCAATTGATCCAAAGAACGGATGTAATCAATCCAGTAGCGTAGATTATGGTCGGTTTCTATTGTTTTTTCTGGCAAAACCAGGGCAATGGTCTCGGCCAAATCGCCCACAATATGATAACTTTCTTCAAACAACCACACCGGCAACCCTGCTAATTCTGCGGCCCAGTCGCGCAGCAGCGTGGTATTGACCGTGCGTTTCGGGCGGCGATGCGACAAAATGGCAATACCCCAGAGCTGCTCCTCCGCAGGAGCTTCCCGCAGGTAGTCCACCAGGGCGTCCACCTTGTCGTTGGTCTTGTTGGACTGATCCATACGGATAAATAAGTCAGCGAATTGGCGCACGGGGAAAAGAGTTATGAGTTATAAGTTATGAGTTATGAGTTATGAGTTATGAGTTATTTGGGGTTGTTGAGGGCAGGATGATAGAGGTGTTTTTAGATAAGTACTTTGACTCAATTAGTTTAACTTAAAATTAAGGCAAAGTGCTATTATAAAAACAATAAAGAATTAACTAGTAAATGCTTAACGGGATTTAGTGCCAGGAGAGTGGAACCCATGCCACCACTACATCTCGAATACTACAAATAAAAATCATAAATTGTTATACATTTTGTCAACGAATTAATCGGGAAATTACAAAGCACTCTATCACCAGAATAACTCATAACTCATAACTCATAACTCATCGCTTATAACTTCCTCTTTTTCCACCACCACCTGATCCAGCGATTCCCCCTCATACTGCGTTTCTACTTTTTTGGCATCCAAGCCCTGTCCGCGCAGCCATTGCGCAAAAGTATCAGTATAACCATGCGTCACAAACACCTTTTCCGCGCCGGTGGCCTGGATGGCAGCGTTCAATCCCTCCCAATCGGCGTGATCGCTCAGCACAAAACCCCGGTCAGCGGCCCGGCGGCGGCGGGCACCCCGCAGGGCCATCCAGCCGGAAGCGATGCCCAGCGACATGGGTTTGAAGCGATTGATCCACGGGGTGCCGAACGCAGAAGGTGGCGCGATGACCAGACTACCCGGAAATGACTTTTTATCCATAAAAGACATCACGCGCTGGGTCTCTGGCAATACAATGCCTTGTCCGCGCAGCACGTTGTTGATATTTTCGACCGCGCCGTGGGTAAAAATGGGGCCGATACTGGTATCCACATTGGCCATGATGCGCTGTGCTTTGCCTAAGGAATAAGCGACCAACACACTGGTTTTGCCTTCGGCCTGATTTTTTCGCCACCAGGTATTGATGTCGGCCATGATCTCCGGTTGGGATTGCCAGCGATAGATGGGCAGGCCAAAGGTGCTTTCGGTGATAAAAGCATGGCAGCGGAGTGCTTCAAACGGTTCGGAGAGGTTGTCC
This sequence comes from Saprospirales bacterium, assembly GCA_031425155.1. Lineage (GTDB taxonomy): Bacteria > Bacteroidota > Bacteroidia > Chitinophagales > Saprospiraceae > M3007. The sequence goes on from JANPIV010000087.1 coordinate 10,229, forward strand.
GGTTCCACTTTGTAGTCGCCGGAAGCCACCCAGACCTCGCCTTTGTGTTCGACCCGAATTTGCGCCGAGCCGGGTACATGGCCCGCCGGATGAAAGGAGAAACGCACGCCATTGATAAGAATAGGGGTCTCATAATCAATGCCCTGGATCGCCACATCGCCCAGTCGGTACTTGATGACCGGCAACGCGGCATGGGTACACAGGTAACGCTGATGCCCCCAACGCGCATGGTCGCTGTGGCCGTGGGTAATCAGCGCACTATCCACGGGTTTCCAGGGATCAATATATACTTTTGCTGCCGGACAGTAAATGCCTTTTTGGGTAAATTCTAAAAGGGCCATATTTTAATGAATGTGGACAATAGCTATTAATGTGGTCAATGGATGGAAATGTGGTCAATGTGAAATGAATGTGGTCAATGGGTGGAAATGTGGTCAATATGGTCAAATACTCGAATCCTTAAATCCTCTAAATAATGCTATTCCAGTTAAAGGGGCAAGATGTGCTTTTGTTGCCAGAAAAGGCCCTGTTTTTAATAGAAAATCGTACTTTGCTCATTGCGGATATGCATGTGGGCAAGGCCATGCACTTTCGCAAAAGTGGAATGCCCTTGCCCGCCGATTCCTCGGAGCGGGATTTTCAGGTGCTGACCGATTTGATTGGTACGCATCAACCGCAGGAAGTGATCTTTTTAGGCGATCTTTTTCACAGCCATCAGAATGCCGAATGGGCCGCGCTGGAGATGTTCCTAAATAATCATTCCACGATCAGGTTTGCGCTGGTGCCCGGCAATCATGACCGCTTTTCGGCTCGATTTTGTGCGGAGCTGCGACTGGAATTGTTGCCGGAACACTACGCCTGTGGGCCGTTTGTCCTATCTCATGCGCCTTCCGCCACGCCCTTGGGAGATTTGTACCAACTTTGTGGCCATCTTCATCCGGGTATAGCCTTGCACGGAAAAGGCCGGATGCAAGTCACTCTGCCTTGTTTCTGGTTTGGCAGCCACACGGGGGTACTGCCCGCTTTTGGCAATCTTACCGGGTTGGCTGTTATTTCCCCCAAACCCAAAGACCGGATTGTGGCAATTGTGGAAGGTAGCTGTGTGGAATTGTAGTAGAAATTTTTGGAGGATGCGAGGATTTGAGTATTCGATCAAAACACTTGATTATCAGGTACTTGAACGAATCCTCGAATCTTCAAATACTCAAGTAAACTCAATTGTCAAAATTTCACAAATCCCTTCGTGCCACTCCATCCATTTGCTGCGAAGGTGACGCGCAGGAAGTAAGTGCCGGTCAGTAGATGAGCTGCTTCCAAAGTCAAATACTCTTCGGACTGCGCTGCATAATTTCTTTCCAGTATCACCCGACCCAGAGCATCTATTATTTGCACTTGAAAATCGCTGCTGGCGATTAAAGAATTACGGATAGTGAGTGCATTGGTGGCTGGCTGAAGTTGCAGATTAATTTCCAGAGTACTAACTGTTTCCGGGTTGTCTGCTTCGTGAACCCGCTCAAAATAAGCGGTCAGAGAATGCGTGTTTTCTACTAATACATTAATAGAATCTGCACTGCCTAAATTGGTATCTGACCATTTAATAAAACGGAAACCCGGTTGCGCAATGGCTTTTACCGGTACGGCTACGCCTTTGAAATAAATGCCGGGCCACGGAAAATGCGTACTATCCGGGTGTACGGTGCTGACATGGAGGGAGCCGCCCTGACGCGGAGAAGCATCCACGATCAGATAAGCCAGTCCGCTGGCTTCGGGCAAGGCAGCGGTGATTTCCTTGCGCACATACGCGGGGCGTTGTTTCGCGAACGAACGGGTTTTGGCAATATTATCCAGCCACACATTGGAGATATAAACACCCCACCAACGCTGATAGTGCGCGGCTATTTCCGGCTCATAGAGTGCCTGAAACTGATCGAGCCGCTGATAAATACGGGTAGGCAGCAAGTTCGTATTCAACATATCGGCCATGCGATTGGCAAAGTCGCGGCGAAACGTGGCGTTTTGCCAGCAGCGACGGAAGAGTAGGGTGGACCAATCGGGATTGGGCCAGGCCAGGGCCGTGGAGTCCAGCAAACGGCCCAGCGCATTGGGCGAGGCACTGCCGGTATTCCAGCCGTTGGATTGATAGAGCCCGAAAGTGAAATCCAGGTCGTAGGTCAGCCATTGCCATTTACCGGCCGGGCTGCGGTGTTTGAAGCGGCGCACATTATTCCCTGGCCAGTCTTCATTTTCCAGATAAACATTATAGACGCAATAGTCCAGATAGTTCTGATAATCAATCTGTTGTCTTAATTGGGCGAACTGGGCATCGCTGGAAAATTCATTCACTTGCAGGAAGTGTACAAACTGAAACCAGGCTATGGAATCGCCGGTGATGGCCTCCCCATAGTTTTCGATCAGGTCATATTCCGAATCGGTCCAGTTGAAATGCTGGCGCACATAGAACTGCGTCATGCGTTCCCGCACATTGTGGATGCCCCAATATTTCCCATTTAAATAGACGACTGCCGGACGCCAGCCTTGCAGAAAAAGATGCGGCGGCGTCAGTAAGCCGTGCAGATCGGAGAGATCACCCACGAGACTGGTCGCAAATTCATCGCGAAACTGGAGCACACACCAGTCCTGGCCACTGTTGCGCAGTACCAGGCGTTTGTAACTTGCGTAGGGCAGATCAGGAAATATCGGATAGTTTATATCCGCCAGTCCCAAACTCTTCTTCGCTTTGATTTCCAGCGATTTCTGGGCTTGTACGATACTCCCGGTGCCTTGTATTTCTACTTCCACCAGCTGATTGACTGCGGCGGCCACGGTATCGCCGGGTTCAAAAAACTCGATATTGGCAACGACACTCAATCCGTTGGTGTAATTGGTATAAATCCCGGTCGTCGAATCAAAGAAAGCCGGCGGCGGAAAGGCCAGCGATACCACGGGAAAAGTATGTTGTAAATCAACAAAATAGCTTTGCGTCATCACGGGGGAAGGAGACAGGCCCGGCGCAAAAGCCCGCACGCGCACTATGGTATTCGTGTCTATGGGCAGGGCATTGGTGTATACGGCTGCATTCACATCCGGCTCCGAACCGTCCAGGGTGTAGTATAATACAGCATTGGGCGTGGTACTGCTCAATAACACTTCCAGCGGGCCGTTGAACAGGCCGCCAGCCGGAGAAAATTGAATATTGGGGGTGGCATTTTGTGCCAATAAGCAAAAAGGCAACAAAAACGCATAGGTCAGCACTGCGGCCAGGCGCAGACTAGCAATAGGGTAGGACGGGAAACTCATTAAGATTATTTTAAATACCTACTTGGGGCAGGGGCCCGGAGTCGGGTAAATGTAGGCAGGTTGGTGCTCTCTGCCAAAGGTTGTTGAATTGTTTGCGTAAAATGTGGAAAAATACCTTTTTCGGGTTATTTGCAGGCGCGACTAACCGACAAAAGAAGGCCTGTAATCTGCTGCTTCCATAAAAGAATCATTTTGCGGCGTGATCCAAGTCACGAAATAAGCCCGTAATCACCGCATCTTTGCGGCATGAATTACGCTTTCCAACATGCTAATTTTTTAATATGAAATTACTTTTGCTGCCATTGCTTTTAGTCAGCATGGCCCGGTCATCATACGCTCAAACCGCCCCTTTTAACCTCTATCTCGAAGCCCTGTCTGTGCCGGATGCGCGTGGGTTGCAATCCTACGCTTTTGGTCAGCACGATGGAAAATGGCTGATGATTGGTGGCCGGTTCGACGGGCTGCACCAACGCCAACCTTTTGCCGCTTTTGATTCGGCGGGCTGCAATAACCGCCTGATCGTCATTGACCCGGCTACCCGGCAGCAATGGACGGCTCCGCTGACTTCCCTGCCCGTAGCCATTCAAGAGCAGTTGAGTGCCAGCAATATGCAATTTGTGCAGGAAGGGGATGACCTGTACCTCCTCGGCGGCTATGGCTACAGTGCTACGGCCGACGACCACGTCACTTATGCTAAATTGACCGCCGTAAAAGTGTCCGCCGTGATCGCCGCCATTGTTCATGGACAGCCTTTTTCCAGTTACTTCCGGCAGATTGCGGATGAGCAGTTTGGCGTGACGGGCGGGCGTTTATCCAAAATTTACGACATGTATTGTTTGGTGGGTGGGCAGAAGTTTTCAGGCCGTTATAATCCGATGGGGCCGGATCATGGGCCGGGTTTTGTGCAGCAATACACCGATCAGATCCGCAGATTTGAAATAAAGGATGACGGTAACACATTGTCAGTGAACCACTTGCCCGCCCTGACCGATCCGGAACAACTGCACCGCCGCGACTTTAACGTAGTGCCACAGATGCTGGCTGACGGACAAGAAGGGCTCACCGCTTTTTCGGGTGTTTTTCAAAAAACGGTGGATTTTCCCTACCTGAATTGTGTAAATATCGACAGCAATGGATATAACGTCAATAATGCTTTTGCGCAGCATTACAACCATTACCATTGTGCCTCGCTGCCCCTATTTTCGGCCAGTGCCAATGAAATGCACACGGTCTTTTTTGGGGGAATTGCCCAGTTTTACGACAGTCTTGGGGTATTGGTAGAAGATAATAATATACCGTTTGTGCGGACGATTGCCCGGGTGAGTCGCCAGGCCGATGGTATGATGACGGAGTATAAATTGCCCGTGGAAATGCCTGCTTTGCTGGGTGCAGGGTCGGAATTTATTCCATTGAGCACACTACCTGTCTATAATAATGGCGTGATCAAACTGGATGAATTAGCTGCCGATACCAGTCTGGTGGGTTATATATACGGGGGCATTGCCAGTACGGCTGCCAATATTTTCTGGATCAATACTGGTACGGAAAGTAGTGCCAGCAGCCAGATTTTCAAGGTTTTTATAGTAAAAAATACTTCGTCCATAACACATGTACGGAACCCGCAAAGCACCAGTACCTTAAATATGAAGGTGTTTCCTAATCCTAATAATGGCGTATTGAGCGTCAAATTCAATTTACCAAAAGTCACGCAGGTCAATCTCACCATTGCAGACCGAACCGGAAAAATCATTGATCGGGAAGAATTGAAAAACCTTTTTCCGGGGGAGAATCTGGTAATGCGTAAATTGACCAATCTCGTCGCCGGCCATGCTTACTTCGTCACCCTGGAAACAGCGCTGGAACAGGCGACTTTGAAAACTATTGTTCCTGAATAAACGCTTAGGGGCTGTCTTACGAGACAGCCCCCTGTTTTTAAACTACGCAATAAACCGTTCGCGGATAATCTTCCCGTCTTTCCAGTCCTGAATGGCCACCTGCACCACTTTCACGGGGCCGTTATCGGCATGGTCAAAATCTAGGCTCCAGATCAGGAAACTGCGGTCGCCTCTGATGACCGTCCCAATGGGCGTAAAATCCCTGATGGCGGTCACTTTCGACAATAGCACCTGGCCGATCTGACGGCTGTTGTCTTTGCCGACGACCACCACGCCGTCCAGGTCGGTCTTTTCAAGGTCTTCGTGGTAGAATTTTTCAAAGGCTTCCAGGGGTTTACCTTCCCCCACCAAAGCAGTCAATTCTTGCAGCGATGCAGCAATTTGTTGTTCAGTCATTTTGTGAAAAATTAAGTTTAGTAGAAATATGAAAGTGTTGCAACACGGGCACCAAACATTCTGAGCAGAAAACCTGTTGTTGCCAGATAATACGACAATTAGGTAAGCCACTCACCATTTGGTAAGTCCATGCGCAAGATAGACTCTAGTAATTTTGCTAATGAGCAAGAAATCCTGACCGATTGCCCCATCAGCACGTTTTTTCACCTGTTGGGCGGGCGTTGGAAATTGCCAATTTTATGGAATCTGCGGCAGGGCGAAAAGCGTTTTTTTGAATTGCAATTAATGATTCCTAATATCAGCGATAAGATGCTGGCGCAACAGCTGCGAAAATTGCAGGAAATTGATTTTATCTATAAAGAGGTCTTTAATGAAACCCCCATTCGGGTCACTTATCAACTTACCGCAAAAGGTAAAAACCTGCTGCCTGTACTGGAAAAAATAATGGATTGGAGTGTAGAAAATCAATTGCTATTATCACCGACCAGCCTTTCGTGAAAACCTTGCCGGGTATGCACTAAGGAACCTGCAAAAAATAAGATGGCAGAAATAACCTTACTTGAGTTGTCATTCCGACGTAAGGAGGAATCTGCTAAGGTGTTGATTATCAATCCTACATAACCAGATTTCTCCTGCCGTCGAAATGACATCCAGAGATAAGAAAATGGGTACTTATTTCTCACTCATTCCTAACTCACCCAAATACGGCTGCTTCCGCCACCGTACGCCACTCTTCCATATTCTTGCGGACACTATCCAGTTTCGCCTCCATATTGCTCAGCACTATACGGCCCAGCGGCAAGCGCAGCGGTGGCTCAGCGGCGTTTACGACCTGGATAATGGCGGCGGCAGCCTTCGCCGGATCACCCTCCTGCCGCCCGTCAATGCTGGCCATTCGCTGGCGAAACACCCCGGCAGTGGCCGCATAATCCTCTATCTGACGCGCTGCTGAAAATAGCGATCCAGCGGCAAACCGGGTGCGAAAAGGCCCTGGTTCCACTATCGTCACGTGGATGCCCAGCGGACGCAACTCATCGGCCAGGGCCTCACTGAACCCTTCCAGCGCAAATTTGGTGGCATTATAAATACCAAAACCGGGTGTAGCCTTGAAACCCGCGCCAGACGAAATCTGCACAATATGGCCCGACTGCTGTCGGCGCATGATGGGCAAAGCGCGCTGTGTAATCTGCAAGGCACCGAACACATTGGTCTCAAAAACGGCTCGAATTTCCGCCATACTCGCCTCTTCCACCGCCCCGGCAAAGCCGTAGCCCGCATTGTTGACCACTACATCGAGGCGGCCAAAAGCCTGCTCGATACGTGAAAAGGCGGCTTCAATGGCTACCGCATCCGTGACATCCAGCAACAAGCCCAAGCCTTGGCCTTTATGCTGCGCATTGAAATTTTCTACCTGCTCCGCCTTGCGGAATGTGCCGACGACGAAGTCGCCCTGTTGCAGCACGGCTGCGGCCAATGCCTGACCGAGGCCGCTGGAAATACCGGTAATAAACCAGATTTTTGGCTTCATTTTCTTGTGTGGTCTAATGAAAAACTCCTGTGATGTCCACTGATTTTTATAGGTCAAAATTGACTCTGCAAAAGTGGACGTTCACTGATGTTTTCCGTTATGACCAAACCTGTCCGTTTCGGTATTTATCGGACATTGATTTTTTGAACCCCAAGGGCGAGACCCCTGTTTCGGCTTTGAAGACCTTGGCAAAATAAGACAGATCAAAAAAATTCAACTCGGCCGCTATTTCCGAAACCGAGGCATCGGAGAAAGTAAGCAGCCGTTTGGCTTCCAGAATATTGCGGGCGCGAATGAGTTCGCTGGTGGTTTTGCCCGTCACTTTTCTGGCGATCAGGTTGAGGTGGTGCTGGGTGACAAACATTTTTTCGGCGTAATCTCCTGCGGTCAAAGGCTCCCGGAAATGCTGGTCTATCAGATACTTGAGGCGTTTGTACAGCACCACGTATCGTTTCGGCGCAGTGGGCGCCTGTTGAGCATTTATACACCGCTGTATTTGGGAAAGCAAAACATGCAGCAGTGATTGGGCAATAGTAGGTGCATGGTCTGGCCGCTGTTTTTCGTTGATAATCAACTCAATAGTATGCCTTATTTCTTGGAAATCCGCCTTTCCGGGCTGTAAAAAAGGCGCAGTGTACAGGTTGTCCAGAAAACTCAATTCGAACAGCGTATCCTTGTTTTGACGATTGAACGTAAGAAAATCTTCGGTGAACAAAATGGTGCCGCCCTTCAATGGCTGCCATTCTTCAAAGCGATGCAACTGCCCCGGCGAGATAAAAAACAAGGTCTGCGGCCAAATATGGTACTCCTGATAGTCAATGGTCTGCACACTTTCGCCCTCATCGAACCAGAGCACTTCATAAAACGTATGCTTATGCAAGTCGTCCACATCCGGCTCCTGCATGGTCTCGAAGCGCAGCACTTCAAATTCCGTCGGGTTGGACGGCTGATTAATAAAATGTCCGACGGCGTAAAACGGGAACAATTCTTTCATCAGGCAAGATCGGTATTTTTCGGAAAATAAATATGGGTGCCTCTTAGAGTATTCAGGGTCTTAATTTTTCATAAACCGCTTCCCCGGTTTGTACATCCACCCCAAATATTTCTATGTAATGAATAGTCGGTATTAAGCCGAGTTTCGCGGGTTCCAGGTCAATAAAAATCCTTTTCACATACGCTTCTTTGCCAGCCAAAGTCAGTAGCACTGCCGGATGGCCGCAATCGTCGGTTTTTAATAGAAAATTACGCTGCGGATAAGCAATCAGGTGAAAATAATACTCGTTTATACTTCCGGCAGGAACGTGTTTTATGCCATACGCGCGGGTACGTTGCAAATAATTAAGTCCTTCTTTTAGGCCATTTTTATCAGTCCGTTTCCAATAAATAATAACCGGATTGTTTTTCTGAAATTGGCCATGGTCGCCGGTGTTTGCGTCATACACGATGGTGTCCGAGTTGCCCGTGCGCTGAATATAAAAAAGGCGGGTGGCTGATTCCGAGAAAGGGGCGCAATTTTCCTGAGCCATTAATGGATAAGACCCAAGACTTAATACAAAAATAATAAATGTTCTCATCGGTGGTACAGCGTTAGTAGTTGATGTTACGTAGGACTTACGTTTACCAAACCTTTGGAGGTTTCGCAAACGCCACACGGTCAATCGTTTGCGAAATTTTTAAGAGTTTCGTAAACGTCGCTGCGTAGAATGCGCGTAACATCAGTTGATAAGTAGAAATCGTATTCTCTACCAACAGACACCGTGCAATATGGTTGTCTTTCCATCGCAAATTACCCGCACAAAATAACTGCCCGCCGGTAGTAATGCTACTGGAATAACCGTCTCCACACTATGCGTATTTGTCTGCCAATATAAACGACCCGTTGCATCAAATAAGGCTACCTGTATTGCCTGCACAGCACTATTCTCTGACTGATATAGATACACCTCGGACGCAGCCGGATTAGGGGCTAAATGCCAGTCGGATGCAGAGGATATAGTAGAAATACTAGTAGATTCATCGGCACATTCCAGAAATAAAATAAACTGCTGATAGTCGGGCGATTGCTCATTAGTTAATACAAATTCATCCCCAAAACGCAGCTCCGCATTGCGAAAATTGGAGCCAAACACCGCCCGATCTCCCTGCACAGCCATAAAAGGAAAAGACCGATCAAAATTGCCCACCGAACTTTGTAACAACAGACTATCCCTAAAATCAGCAGCGTAAGATTTAATGGCCATGCCACCCGCAGATGGATATTGTAACAATAGGCGATCACAAAATGGCTTTAAGGTAAAATGCTGATAATCAGGCGGAAAGAAGGCGCATAAAATAGAATCGGTCCATATCAGGTCGCCCGCGGAAGAATAGGCTTTCAGCCGGTAGCAGCCCAACTGGTTTGGCCCCAGCCCAAAATCATTGGAGAGCATGATCGGTTGACCATTAAATACGGCTACTTTGGGATGTTCATCAAAAGTAATGTAGTTGGTTGATCTGATCCATTGTGCATTCAGGTCGCCATCCATCTGCGCCACATAATTGGCATAACCCGTGGACATGGGCGGGTCAGGCACGGGCAGGCTGTCGAAGAGCGCATACGGCGAAGCCGTACCTGCCGCGTACAAGTGTCCATCCGCATCCAGCGCGAGGTCGCTGATACTGCGAATATCCAGGATTTTCTCTATCTGCAAATTGCCGTCAAAATCGTAGCGGCGCAGACTGGCGTAAATAGCATCGTCAATGCCCGCCACATAAATAGCGTCATTATTTATAGCCAGTTTCCAACCCAGACAATCTTCCGGCAGGTCGCTCACGTCGGTACGTATCCAGATAATATGGCCTTCGGCATCCAGTTTGGCCACAAAAAAACTGCTATTCCCTGCATCGCCGGGAATCAGCCAATTGGGGGCCAGGCGCAAAGTGTCCACATAGCCGCCGGTAATAATCAGCGACTGATCGGGTGTCAGCGCGGCATCACAGATACGTACAAAATTGCCCGGAAATTCGTGCTGCCACAGCAGTGTGCCGTCTGGCCCGTATTTGCTCAGCACTGGATCGCCTGCCGGAAACAAACCGGCAATGCCACTTTCGCCCGGCAGATTTTTCAGGTTGGCCGTGGAAGCGGTGTACAGGTTGCCGGAGACATCCAGCGCGCCAGCAGTGAGTACACCCGTGTCGCCCAGATGCAGGCGTTGCGCATTGGTCAGGTGTTGGGAAAAGAGGGGCTCGAGGGCGAGGGTGAACAGAGCGAGGAGGAAGAGTGAGCGCATGGCTGGATTTTAGGGGGCAAAAATGACTATCCAATGGCAGACTGTTCTTATTATAAAGATCACTGGCCAAAATTGGTCAAATTTTTTGTGCAGCCTCAACACTCAAGATATGGTTTCGCCTTAAAACAACGTCCCTTCCCGTCTCGGCGGCACCGCGCCAATATGTTTATACGCCTTTTCGGTCGCCGTACGTCCACGTGGCGTGCGCTGAATATAGCCCTCCATAATCAGGAAAGGCTCATGGACCTCTTCGATGGTACCGGATTCTTCGCCGACCGCCGTGCCGATCGTGGTCAGACCCACCGGCCCGCCTTTGAATTTATGAATAATGGTATTCAGAATACGAATATCCATTTCGTCGAGGCCGCTTTCGTCCACATCCAGCGCGGCCAGGCCATAGCGGGCAATGTCCTTATTGACCGTACCATCCCCTTTTATCTGGGCAAAATCACGAATCCGGCGCAGCAGCGCGTTGGCAATGCGCGGCGTACCCCGGCTGCGGCGGGCAATTTCGTAGGCCCCATCGTCCGAAATAGGAATTTCCAGAATCGCCGCCGAACGGTGCAAAATGCCTTCCAGCGTAGTCACATCATAGTAGTCCAGGTGGCAATTGATCCCGAAACGCGCCCGGAGCGGCGAAGTCAGCAGGCCCATACGTGTGGTAGCACCCACCAGCGTGAATGGATTGAGCGTGATCTGAATGCTGCGGGCATTGGGACCCGAATCAATCATGATATCAATCCGGTAGTCCTCCATCGCGGAGTAGAGGTACTCTTCCACCACGGTGTTCAGGCGGTGGATTTCGTCAATGAACAGCACGTCGCCGGGATCGAGATTGGTCAGCAAACCGGCCAAATCGCCGGGTTTTTCGAGCACCGGCCCGGAGGTCATTTTCAGCGCAGCCCCCAATTCATTGGCGACGATATGCGAAAGCGTGGTTTTGCCGAGACCCGGCGGGCCATGCAGCAGCACGTGGTCGAGGGCATCGCCGCGTTGTTTGGCCGCCTGGATAAAAACCTGGAGGTTGTCCACGATTTTCTGCTGACCGCTGAAGTCATCCAGCATCTTCGGGCGGAGGGCTCTCTCCACCAGTTTATCTTCGCCGACCGGCTCGTTCGTAAGTTCTTTTGCCAAAATAAAGGGTGCAGCTATGGTTCGCCCGGCAAAAATCAAATTTTTTGTTTTGAAAACCAAGCGAAAAGCCAGCTAACTATTGTCTGCCTGCTTTTTCTGTCGAAATAATGCCATATTCGGCAGTTTGCAGATTGATCCTTCTCCCTTTTTGGTTTTGGTTTTCCAAACTTTACGCCAATTTAAAAGCACGGTCATGCGCCCGCCGCCAGGAGGACCAGTGTGTCATTGTCCATACCTTGTGCGGCAACCGGCAAAAAAGAGTGCCAGATATACGCCAGCAGGTAGGGGAATTCGGGCAGAGAACGTACGGCATCGCTGATTTCGAGGTCGGTCAATGTCTCGCAGCCCGCTGTTTTCAGGCGCGTGGAGAGCAGGGGGTACTTGCGGTCGGTCTCATAAATAATGAGTTCAGCGAGCGGCTTATTTTGCCAGCGGGCTTTGAATATTTTGGTGCCGCAGTGTAATATTTGGGTGGAACCATACCAGTTTTCGGAACGCGCCTCGAGCAGGAGTGTGCCATCGGCCAGCACGATCTGCGGCGTGGTTGCCCAGAAACCCTTTTTGTAAATACGGAAATGGAGGTTGCCAAAACTGCAATCGGCAGAGGTCAAAGTGGAGTCGAAACGCATTTCGCCGAGTGGCTGGTCCCGGTCCGCAAACAAGTAGGTGTTGGAATCGGCAGGCTGTTTTTTCCAGGTCATGTGTGAAAAAGTTGTTTCCTTATTGGTCGGGCGTTTTGTTTTTTCGTTACAAAGGGACAGCCATTTTTTCAACAGCATTTGCCGGTCTGTTTATTCATTCTCCGTCCGTTCCAGTTCCGATAAGCAGTTTTTCAGCTTCGCCAAATGCCGACCATACGCAAGCCATACCAGCCACCGCACGAGCGGGTACATGGCCCAGGTCAGCAGAAAAAGAAGGGGTAGCCAGAAATACCAGCGTTCGGCGAACAAGCTTTGCACCAGTGCCAAACGGCCTGCTTCATGGGCTCCTAACAGCGCACCCACCAAAAAGAAAGGCGGCAATAAAGCCATATTCATACCCACGTACAGGCGCAGTGCTTTTTGCCAATAAGTGAGGGCATGACTGAGTTGGACGCGTAAGCTGCCGGTTGCCTGCTCTGCGGCTTGCAGTTGGCGAAAATTGCGGTAATACAGGCCATAAAAGCAGGAAAACAACAAACCGGCAGTCCAGCAAGCCCATCGCAGATCGGGCAGCCGAAAGCCCAGCCAGCCCAAAACAGCCATTATTGCCAAGCCTAATACGGCTTCCAACAGCACATTTTGCCGCATTTTGCGCAAGGCATGGTGGGTACGGCCTTGTAAAAGCGGCACCAGTTGCACCGGTTCGAGGCGGTGGGCTTCGGTATCCAGACGGCTATGTGCCTGCCAAAGTTGTTGCAGATCGTCGGGTTCAGTCTCTTTCATAGGTCGTCCGATTGGAGCATCACGCGCAGTTTTTCGCGGATGCGATTCATTTTTACCCGGGCATTGCCGACCGTAATTCCGGCAATAGCGGCTATTTCTTCATAAGCGAGGTCGTCCAGATAGAGCAGCGCAATGGCCTTTTCCACATCATTCAGCCGGGCAATCGCCTGGTAGAGACGAGGCATTTCTTCTGCATAGGGGTTTGCCGGATCGGGTTGGGGGAGTTGGGCCAGGGCCTCATTCCAACCGACCTGCACAGGGCGGCGTTTGACCCGACGGAGCATACTGATGGCGGTATTGAGGGCAATCTGGTACATCCAGGTGGTCACTTTTGCCTCCTGACGGAAGCCCGGCCAGGCCCGCCAGAGCTGCGCCACCATATCCTGGAACAGGTCGCGTCGTTCTTCTCCCTGTGGTGCGTAGAGCTGGCACACGCGATGCAGTATGCCCTGATGTTCATCGAGCAGGCGGAGGAAGTCTTGTTCGTCGGCAGTACGCACGGATGGAGATGGATTCAGACAGCAAGATGAGTCGCTGAAAGGGACAGAGTGTTACAAAAGGGTAAGAATTTTTTGTCAGTTAGGCTATCATCGGGGCGCGGGCTACCTTTGTCGCATGGGAGAAACTCATTACTTGCAGCCCGATCTATATTTCGGGGGCGTTCGCATAACCGAATTTTCGATTGCCCTTACTTCGGTGCTGATTACGGTGGTTTGCTGGTATGCCTGGGCACGGGTGGGGCGGCAGGAACGGACGGATGAAAACCGGCTGTTTCGCATTTTTCTGCTGTTGATGGGCTTTTCCACGCTAATTGGCGGCCTCGCCGGACACGCCTTTTTGTCTTATTTGCCTTTCATTTTTAAAGTGCCGGGATGGGGATTGGGCATGCTCGCCGTGTCGGCTCTGGAACAGGCGTCCATACTGCGGGCCAAGCCCTACATCGGCCCACGCTGGGCACGTATTTTATTCATAGTCAATGTGGTAGAATTCGCCGTGGTGTTGTGCCTGGTGTTGTTCACGCTCTGGTTTCCGTTGGTAGAGATACATTCTGCTTTTGGGATGGTGCTCATCGTGGGTACGCTGGAAGGCTGGATGTACTACAAAACCCGGCAAAAGACGCATTTATACATGCTGTATTCCATCCTGTTTGCGGCGGCGGCAGCGGGCGCGCACATAGCCAAATTTTCTCCCAACACCTGGTTCACTTTCTTCGATATTGGCCACGTGCTGATGTGCGGCAGTATTTTGATGATTATGCAGGCGGCGCTAAAGGGGAATGGTTTTCAGGCGGAGGGTGCGTAAATTTTTTAACTAAAAAATTTACGCACCCTCCGCCTGAAAACCATTTACAGGAAAAAACGGGACTGTCGCTTACTAAGAAATTACTTGAGGATGCGAGTATTTGAGGATGCGAGGATTCGATTAAACACCTGATAATCATGTGATTGATCGAATCTTCGAATCCTCAAATCCTCAAAAATTAAAACTTGGGACACGTCACCCGTGAGCGTCGCGTTTCAGGATGGAAATAGGTGAGCGATACTTCGAATGCACCCCGCGAATTATTGGCTTGGGTCAGGCCGGAGACGGTAATATCGTAGCTCAGGCCGAGCATCCAGCGGTTCATTTCGAGCATGGCGACCACGGTAACAGCGTCCATTTGGAAACCTTTATCCAGTTTGTTGCCGACGCGGGCCCAGGCTCCAAAACGCATGGCCAGTTCGTCCACATCGTTATTGGAGTAACGCAGATTGAGACCCAGATCGGTTTCCATCGCCGGGCCTTGCTTCATCACTTGTACACCGGGCAACAAGGCAAAATTTTCCGTGACAGGAAACTGGCCGCCCGCGTGGCCCGCATATCGCGTGTAGAGCGTTTCGCCATCGTCGTCGAGCAGGGAGATTTTCGGCTTATTCAGGTGATGCAGCGCACCGCCCGCGTAGAAAAAGCCGTCATTATTGTCGCCAAAAACGGTGTACCATAGCAATCCGGCGTTGAAATCCAGATAAAGATTGGTTTGGCCATTCATGGTAGCCTCGCCATTGATGGCGTTCGGATCGGGTCGTTCGGTCACACTATCGAACTGGCGGCTGAACCACAGGCGGCCCCAATCCAGCGAATTTTGGCCGAAACCCACCTGCGCACCTGCCGAAAGGTAGTGTTCGGACTGATTGTACCCACCGGAAAGTTGTTTCAGGAAGGCCCCGCCGAGCTGGACTTTATTCTGCGAATAGCGGGCCGTACCCGCCTCATCGTGCATAGCACCGATGCCGAAGGCCGCGTAGTCGTCATTGGCGACATTAAAGCGCGTCTCGAAGGCCGCCGAATAAGTGCGGAAAGGGACCGGAGAAAGGATACTGTTCCATTGATCGCGGTAGTTGGCCGTCATCCGCCAGCGCCCGTTGAAAACGCCGGTCATGGCCGGATTCAGATTCCAGGGGGAAGCATAGTACTGGGAGAAACGGGGGTCTTGCGCGGCAAGTTCGGGCAGGACGATAAGACAGAAAAGGAAACAGAAAATTGTTTGGGTAAATAATTTCGCCATTGGATAGTGCTTTGAAAATCAATCGATTAGAGCGGGAAAGGCGAAGCGAAACGGATTAAATAAATCGGTAAGGATGCACGGAATAACAGGCTGTCCTGAAATTCGATGTCACGAAGATAAAACGTGTTTTTTACAAAGCGAAGCAAGCGACTAAACTTCTCTAAACCTTTCTAAACCCTTTCTCAAACCTCCTCACCGAATCAGCATCACTTCTCCCTTCAAAGCCTCTTCATACCCATCCGGGTATTCGGCTTCCAGGTACCAGACGTATATGCCGGGGTCACAATCTTCCCCACGCAATTGGCCATCCCAGCCATGCGTGGAGTCATTGACATTGAAATTTTTGTCTTCAAACACCAGTTCGCCCCAGCGGTCGTATACCCGGAACGTACGGATATTACGCACCTGCCGACTCTTGCCATGCACCATCAGGCGGTCGTTTTGGGAGTCGCCATTTGGTGAAAAACCGGTGGGTACATACACGCCGCGTGGTTTCTCCACGTTTACGCGGATACTGGTCCGGGCAATACAGCCATGTTCGTCGGTGATTGTTACAAAATAGGTATTGGAAAATAAAGGCTGCACCAGTATGTCGTTGCACACGGGCGTATCCACGCAAGCCAGATTTTCGAGCAGTGCGCTGCGCCAACTATTGCTGGTCAGCCCGAAAGCATTATTCACCTCCGGCGACAGGGTCACGGATTGACCCAATACAATCGTCGTATCCGGCCCTATCGAAGCAGTCAATGCTGGCGGATTATTCAGCACTGCCGTAGTGCCAGCCGTACAGCCTTTGGCATCCCGGACCTGTATGGTATAATCACCGGCTTTCAGCCCGATAAAAGTACTGGTGCCCCCAAATGGGCCATCATTCAAACTATAACGATAGGGAATATGACCTCCGGTAACGACCAGGTGCAATCGGCCATTATCGGCCCCAAAACATTGTGGATCAGTGGCTTGCGCTGAAATCAGTATAGAATCCGGGAAAGGAATATACACCGAATCAGTGAGCGTACAGCCATTGCTATCGCGGATCAGCAGCGAGTAATTGCCGGGACTGAGTCCAGTCAGACCGGAGTTAATGCTACCAGTATTCCACGCTAATACGTAGTTGGGTACGCCTCCCTGTATATTGGCTTGAATAGTCGCGTTGGTATCACTGCTGCACACGGGTAAGGTCGTAACAAAATCCACCGAAAGCGGGGGCGGCTGCTGCACCGTGATGGTTTTTATAGTGGTACATTGTTTCGCATCGGTGGCCGTCACCTGATAATTACCGGCAATCAGATTTTGAATAGAAGAACCCGTACTGGTTGTGCTCCATATATATTGCAGCTGGCCGCTGGCACCAGTGCTGGCAGTAATATTTATTGCCCCATTGTTTTGGCCAAAACAGAGTACATTCTGGATAGTAGTCTGCAGGATGATCTCTGGCGCATCTTCAATTTTGATACTGGATTGGCCGGTACAACCCTGGGCATCCGTCACGGTAAGGCCATAGGTCTGATTACCAGCCAGTCCGGTTATTAAGGTCGCATCAGCGGATCCGGGTACGCTCCACTGATAATGATACCGGGTGGTATCGCCCATGCCTATACCGCCGCTCACCTGATTCACCGCAGCAATGCCTGTCAATGACTGGAAGCAAACCGGCTGGTTATAGACAATATAGACTTTAACACTATCCAGTTGTTGTATATCCAGTACTTGCGAGCTATAACAACCCAGCTGATCGGTAGCAGTTACGGTAATACTGCCTAATGGCAGTCCGGCTACCTGTGCGCCGATCTGACCATCGCTCCAGGTAAAGACATAAGGGGGGCCGTTGTTGCCCACGGCAGTCACTGCCGCTTCGCCGTCCGGGGCGCCCGCGCAGGCCAGCCTGGTTTGCGTAGTGTTTATTTCAATGGCCGTAGCAGGCTGAATGACGGTGACCGTAGCGGTAGCCGAACACGCGTTGGCATCATTTACAGTGACTGTATAAGTGCCAGCCGCTATTTGGAGCAAAACAGAATCAGTGGAAGCAATATTCCAGGTGTAGCTGTATGGCATAGTACCACCACTGACGACGGTAGTTGCACTACCATTGTTGCCGCCAAAACAAGGTATATTAACATGGTTTAAACTGACTTGCAGCACAGGCGGCTCTGGTACTGTGGCACTGGCAGTAGTAGAACAATTGTTGGCATCCGTAATTGTAACGGTATAAGACCCGGCGGTCAGGTTTTGCGCCTGCGCATTTGTTTGCCCGATGGCATCGTTCCATTGGTAAGTCAATGCCCCTGCGCCTCCCGTGGCCTGTAAGACCAGACTGCCATCGGACAGTCCAAAACAACTTACTGGTTGCACGGTCAGATTGACCACCTGAATAGAATCCGGACAATCTACGGTTACCGTACTTATTTTTATACAACCGACAGCATCCGTAAGCGTGACGGAATAGTTACCGCAGGCCAAATTCGTTGGGGAAGGGGTCGTACTGCCGTTACTCCACTCAAATGTGTAAGGCATACTTCCGCCAGTTGCGGTGGCGGTAATGGTGCCATTGGACTGTCCCGCGCAGGCCGGTGCGACCGGAGTATAATGTACATCAATGGCGATTGCCGAATCAATCGTCAATTTATTGGTTTGGGTACAGCCACGTACATCCTGCACAGTGACGGTATAAATGCCGGGGCAAAGTGCCGTCAAAGTATCGGACGGGGGAAACGAAGTATTATCCCAGGCGTACGTGTAAGGCGACGAACCACCCAGCACCACGACAATGGCACTTCCCTGGCACTCGTCGGCACATTTTTCTGCATTAACATTGGCAAAATCAACTTGTAAAGCACTTGGCGTACCTACGGTGACACTTGCTTCGCTGGTGCAATCATTGGCATCCGTCACGGTCACCGTATAAGTGCCCGCCGCCAATCCAGTGGCTTTTTGCGTATTTTGAGCATCACTCCAGGCATATTTATAAGGCAGCGTACCGCCAATGGCGAATACCGTAGCGGTGCCGTTAATTCCGCCAAAACAAGACACTTGCCGGGTAGCGGTACTATCAATCTGCAGGATCAATGGCTCGAATATTTCCACCAAGGTAGCCGCCTGACAGCCTGCGGAGTCGGTGACCGTAATAACATGAAAACCAGCATCCAGATTGGTAGCGATCGCGGTTGTTTGGCCATTATCCCACTGGTACAGGTACGGTGGAGTGCTGCCGGTAACCATAATACTGGCTCCTCCATCCGATCCTGCGAAACAGGAGATGGAGTCCTGCAAGGTCACAAATTCATAAGCGGGCGGTTCATTAACAGTCACGCTATCGGTCGCGGTGCAGCCGTTTTCATCCGTTACGCTGACCTGATAACACCCTGCATAGAGGTCGGTTACAGAGGTCGCATGAATAATAGAACCATTTACGCAGCCCTGCCAGGCGTAATCAATACTGCCAGTGCCTCCGCTAGCTATTGCGACGACCTGCCCGGAATTGTCGGCATTGCACACAGCATCCATCGCGGTAGCTGTCACGAAGAGCGAATCAGGCTGGGTCAGGTTGAAAAATACCGTATCCCGGCACCCGGAGTTGTCACCTACTACGACAAAATGGTTGCCGGCAGGAAAAATTTTCGTCAGGTTACCCGTACTGAATGCTGGCCCCAGGCCATCGGGGAAAAATTGCAGGGGCGGATTGCCCGCCGTAACAGACACCAATGCGGACCCCGTAGAAGTGCCGTAACACTGTACAGGGGTGGAAGAACTGAGTACTGCATCCAGCACACAGATCACGAAAGGAGACGTATCGCTACTACTTTCCGGAATACAACTGGCACTATTGCTCAATGCCCGTACTTCAATATTCACCACGTCCCCTACCGTCAGGCCAGTCACCTCATGGCTAAGATTGCCACTGGGTGCCTGCCAGTTTCCGCTGTTTACCTGTACCTCATAGCCAAGGGCACCCGGTACAGCATCCCAGCCCCAGGTCAGGCTACTGCCGCCTATATTGATGACTTGCAAATTGGCAGGTGCCGGAAAAATAGTAGCAATCGTCACCGTAGCCGTGTCACGATGCTGGCAGTTAAATTTATCTGTTGCCGTGACGATGTAATCTGTTGTTACCGTTGGCGTTGCTATCGGTGCCGGACAATTGGCACAGGATAGCGAACCAGCATTGGTCCAGGTATAAGTAATGGTATTAGCAAAATTAAAACCAATGCTCCACCATTTTACCTTACCAAATTGGTTGGGACTGAAGCCGTCGGAGACCATGAGTTTCCAGTCGCCATTGACGACGGCATTGGTCAGGTCAGTCCAGTTCCCTTCCGGCTTATAAATGCCATTAAAAGGGGCCGCACTGCCTTTCACCGGCACGGTAGCCGTGGGCGTAAAGCAGGTGACTTTATAGTTGTCTCCGGAGCCACCGTTGCCTGTACTGAGTTCGAGCTGTTTGCCATCCGGCGACCGCAGGTAGATGTTCAGATCAGCATCGAAATCTGTTTCTATATCCATACAGACCGAAGTGATCTGGGCCGTGGGTACCCCCAGAAAAGGATAACCCACACTATTTACCGCAATGGCCGCACCATAAGGATTGCCATGCGGATGGTTGGCAAATCCCAGCGAATAATCCGGGTAGGCTTCAAAACGCACTTCCAGCGTGTCGGGCTGCAACGATGCGGCATCCAGCAGTACCGGCGTACCGACACAAACGGCCGTATCGCGCAGCGCAGGATAATTCTCTACGCACTGAAAACAATCCGGGTGGGTGAAAGGCAGCACGGCCACACTGAGCAGGGTATCCCAGGTGCAGCCGAAATTGTCATTTACCGTAAATGTATAAGCCGCCGTACCCGCATTTTGCGGAGAAGCCGCGATAGAATCGCTCGTAGAATAGAAAATGGAAGGATGATTATTCCAACTCCAGTTAGTCAGCTGCGGGGTGAATGTTTCAATGTTTGGATAAAGCGCGTCCTTGAATTTTATGCCCCAAGAAAACAGGTACCCATTGTCAATTTGCCAGCCGTCAGTCGCCGTAAAAGTCCATTCGCCATTCAGCGGGCAACCCACCAGGTTGTTAAAAGATTGGAAGGGACGGTAGTCGCCTGCCGGGAGGGTGCCATTTCCGCCGAGTATAGTATTGGCATATTGCAGCCACGGAGGATTGGTGGCGTTTAGTTTCCAACAATAATCATAACCGACGCCGGGCACGGGATTAAAACCATCAGTGTCATTGGGCTCTCCCACGAATACCTCAGAGCCGGTTTGTCCGCCAAAATTGTGTAAAATGGCCATCTGACCATTCGGGCAGGTCAGTTTTATTTCCAGGTCCCGAATCCAGGAATGCTCCATATTGACACAAATACTTTCCAGGTCGCTTCCGGTGGTCAATACCTGACCGGGAGAAAATTCGGTAAAATAGATGCCGGTTTGGTAGGGAATGCCGGTGCCGTCGGGAATCGCCAGCGAGTCGGAACGGGAACCTTCTACATCGAAAGAAGCCCCATTGGGGGTCACTGCCAGCGTACTGCCGGCCATCGCGTTGACCGACGCACTCAGCTGAAGGGTATCACCGGCACAAATAGAATTATCGAGCAGACCCGTCAGATCAAAATTGGGCCGCGGAGACACCCGGACGCGCTGGCTGATGAGGTTGGTACTTCGGCAACCCTGCACATCCGTCAGAAAAAGCTGAATATAATAGCCACCTGGCTGGTCGTAGCGGTGCGATGCATTCGGCCCATAGCTGATGCCACCATCGCCAAAGCTCCATTCAAATTTGGTCGTCAGGTCACTTTGCGGGTAGATAACGCCGTTTTGCGGGTAAATGCCCTGACCAGTCAGAAAAATCCGCTCGTTGGGACAAATATCAATCCAGCCAGTATCGGCAGGGACTGCGGCGGGATTGGTGGAAACCAAATCCACGAACACCTGCTGGCAGGAAGCCACGCAGGAAATAACGGCTGCAAAGCCCGATGCATTATCACTGGCATCTGATTGGAAAGAAACGGTAATGCAGCCACTGGTATTCAACGCAGTAGCCTGGATAATAAAGGGCTCCCCCAATGGAAAGTCATTGGCGCAACTAAGTAAAGGCGCATTAATATCCATACCATCATAAAAGCAAAGTTCATCGCCGGGAGCCAATGCTACGCCCGAAAAACTCAGCCGGATATGGGTGCCTCCACTACCGTCAGAACAAATGGTGCTGACTACATTTTGGTTGTCCCCATAATTGCCTGCCGCGCCGCCATTATCATACAGCGTGCCGTTACAATCTGTAATTTGCTGGCCATTGGTCAGTAGATAGGACTGCCCAAATAGCCGCAAAGTGGCGAAAAAAAGCAGTAAGAAGGCGGTAAGTAGCAGACGCGTCATAATTGTAGGTCAGTATGGATGCAAAAAAAGACAATTTGCGGGATACTAACGCAGGAGATTTCGCTGCCCCTGTGGAATGCGAAATAAAAAAGAATACGAAATGCGCAATTTACTGACTAATTGGGCGCATTCCGTATTCTGCTTACATCGCGGGATTATTTTAAATGTTATGGATGAATAAAAACTGGCAGGCAGCGCATTCCGGGCAAGGAATACCTGTTCGGCCGGAAGAGCGGCGCAAAAGTATTTCATTTGAAAAAAATCTGTACACTCACGATCGGAATGATGAATCCGCAGGGTTTGTTACCTTTGCCCGCTTTGTAACAGCGGGAATTATGTCGAACGAAAAGAAAAATACCCCCTCACGGGAAAGAAAGGCTGCGCCACCGCGCGAAAGAAAGGCTGCGCCGCCCGCCGCCCGCAGGAAAAAGTCCGATGAGGACAAGGAAAGAAGCGGGCCACCCCGGGAGAAAAGAACCGCCTCACCCTCCACCCGCAGCCGACGCAGCGAAGGGGGCGGTGACTTCTCTCCCTCCACGCGCAGCAAACGTACGGAAGGCCGCAGTGAAAGTGCCTCGCCCATTCGGGAGAAACGCACCGCTTCTCCTGCCCGCAGCAGACGCCCGGAGGAAGGCAGTGATAAACGCCCCGATTCGCCCATCCGCGAGAAGCGAACGGCTGCATCATCCGCCCGCACCAGGCGTACCGACGAGGGCACCGACAAACGGCCCGACCCGACGAAGGAGCGGAAAGTGCCTTACACACGCGGCAAAAAGACGGAAGCGGGCGACGACAAGAATCTTTATTTCCCCCGGGAAGCGCGGCGTTATATCAATGTCTATCTGGGCCTGGGCAGCAATATTGGCAACCGCCGGGCGAAAATAACGTCCGCTATCAATATGATCTCCGACCAGATCGGGAAAATTGCCAAAAAAAGCCACCTCTATGAGACGCAGCCCTGGGGCAATACGCAGCAGGATTCCTTTCTGAATCAGGTGATTATGATCAATACGATGCTCGATCCGCGCGACCTGTTGCAGGCGATCACTGATATTGAACAGGAATTGGGCCGCGACCGCCGGGAGAAAGAAAAGTGGGGGCCGCGCACGATTGACATTGATATTCTTTTCTACGGCAAGCGCGTCGTGCGCGATAAAGGCCTCGAGGTGCCCCACCCGGAACTGCATCAGCGCGCCTTTGTACTGGTACCGCTGATGGAAATCGCGCCTGATCTGGAGCATCCTATTCTGAAGCAGCCTATTGACGAACTGTATATGGTCTGCGAAGACCAGTCGGAAGTCGTTATGCTGGACTCTTGATGGACACCGGCGTGGCCTTATTGTATCCATTCATCGCCATCGAAGGTAATATCGGTGCAGGCAAAACCACGCTCTGCCACCGGCTGGCCGCCCGCACGGGCTGTTCGCTCATTCTCGAACAGTTTACGGATAATCCGTTCCTGCCATTTTTCTATGAGCAGCCCGCCCGGTATGCCTTTCCGGTGGAGTTGTTTTTTATGACCGAACGGCATAAGCAACTCCTGGAACATTTCGCCCGCCCCGATCTGTTTCGCACCTGCACGGTCGCCGATTATTTCTTTGTCAAAACCCTGCTTTTTGCCAAAAACAACTTGCACGAAGAGGAATTCCGTTTGTTCCAACGCTTGTTTGCCGTGCTGAACAGTACCTTTCCCAAGCCGGATTTACTGCTGTATCTGCACCGCCCGGTGCCGGTATTGGTGGAGCATATTCGCCATCGCGGACGTGATATGGAGCAGCAGATCGCTCCTGCCTACCTGGACCAAATCCAGCAGGCGTACTTTGAATATCTGAAAACGGAGACGGAGACGCCAGTAGTTATTCTCGAACTCGGTGACCTTGATTTCCAGCAAAATGACGAGCCGATGAATGCCATTCTCGACTTGCTGGAACGCCCTTTTCCGAAGGGGACGACTTTTTTGAGTTTGGATTAGGGCCGTAGCATTTCTACGAAAATATAGAGTAGAATATGACGAAAAATACGTTTGGGATTAAAACCTTTTTCGTTACTGCCCATTTCCTACCTTCGCCGCATGACCCAGGTCCGTCATTCTTTCATCTCCATTGTAGGGGTAGTACAATCCTACCAGCACATCCGGCTTTTGTCGGGCTGGCTGAGTGCCTTGTTCGGGGAGTTGCGGGAACATTTCAGCGATTACGAATTTGTGGTGGTCAATAATCACTGCGAGCAGGCGGCCATAGATGAAGTGATCCGACCGCTGCCCGAAGAATTGCGCAAGCACATTTTTCTACTCAATTTAAGCACGCCGGTAAGCCGCGATAATGCCTTGCTGGCAGGGCTGGATCGCGCTAACGGGGATTATACGGTCATTTTCGAGTTTGATTTTGCGGAGAAACCTAGCCTGGTCACGCAGCTCTGGGAGTATAGTCAGCAAGGCCACGACATCGTGTATTTGCGGGCGCGCGAACGGCGGTTGCCGCTGGCTAATCGCTTGTTATACAAGGTGTTCTATGGCATTATGCAAAAATATTCCGGTCTTCGGCTCGATCCGTATGCGCATCATAGCCGCCTGATCAGCCGCCGGGCACTCAATTCGCTGCTGCGTCTCCGCGAGAACAGCCGCTATCTGAAAGCCAATTATGCACTGGTTGGCTATGACACTGCCTGGGTCGATGTACCGGAACCACTGCTGACCGATCCGGCGACTAATTTTGGTGATCAATTCCGCACTTCCCTGGTAGCCATTACTTCCTTTACGACCTTCCTGCGTTCGCTGCTGCTATGGATTTTTCTGCTTTCCGTGGGGGTAGCGGGTGTAGCCATGTTCAATGCTATAAAAGTCAAACTTACGCAGGTGGATATTTTTGGAGAACATGTGGAAACTGTCTCCGGGTGGGCATTTTTAGTGGTATTAATGTCTGTATTTTTTGCCATTACTTGTCTTAATCTGTATATAATTTCTATTTATTTATCTAATATTTATAGTGAAATAAAGAACCGGCCCTTGTATATTATTGAGTCAGTAAAACGGTATTAAAAATATTTAGAGGCTGTTTCAAAACACCTGAACGGAGCGGACAAGCCTGAAATGCGCCGTCAGTTAAGCCCTTGGGCAATACGGCTGATGATAGTTTATTGCTGGTAATTATTGATTTTTAAAATGTAAAATCGAAAATTGATATTTCTACTGATATTTCCACTTGTTCTATTAATAATAGCAGTGTTCGCGCGCTACATAGATCCTGATCGTCTGCTGCGGACCTACGACCCGCCTTTACGAGTGTCTGCTATTGTGCAAAGCGGGCTGTCTTCGCAGCTGTATCAGGCAGATAATGGTACCTGTATTTTACAGGACTGGTTGTTTCGGGTTGGAAGTATAAAAGACCCACTGCTCAATATTCAAACCAATTGGCGGTCTGATGGCGTTTTAAGCCTCTTGGATAAGCAGGGCAGGGAATTTCTAATAGACAAAGCAGCAATTACTCCAGCAAATACCCTTGCGGAGAATGATGTAGTGGCTACTGACCCGGGCGATCAGGCAATATTTCAAGTTTCCCGCAGTATTATTCCTTATTACTATGGTTGGCGTATTCTTTCTTCCGCGCCTATATTCAGGCATTTCCGTTATTACAAATTATCTATTCGGCAGGCGAGCGGCGCGACACTGAAAGTGGAATGGAAATTTACGACTTATAAAATGCCCAACGGTAGCTGGGTGCCTGATTATTTGGGTTTGCGCGGGGAAGGTTTGATTCGGGTACATATAAAAATGGTGTAACAACGATGCTACCTTTACTGCCAGCCGTTTGGTTTACTTTCACTCACTACATTTTCCTTATACATGAAGCATTCTTTTCTACTGATCGCCCTGTTCCTGACCACGACCTGTTCTTTATTGGCCCAAAAGGAAACCACTTTGACGCCGGTCTCCTCCCCTGATGGCCGGATTAAAGTCCAGTTTGGCCTGACCAGCGAGGGCGAACCGTTCTATTCGGCTACTTTTAATAGTAAGACCATTATTGGTAAATCAAAACTGGGTTTTGTAATGCAGGGTCTGAATTTACAAGACAAATTCAAGATACAAACGAATAAAACGACCACTTTTGACGAAACCTGGAAACCTGTCTGGGGCGAAGTGGCGCAAATTCGGAATCACTACAACGAACTGCTCGTTACGCTACAAACGGCTGATGCCAAAACGCTGCTCCTGACCTTTCGGGTTTTCAATGATGGCCTGGGTTTTCGTTATACATTTCCCGACATGAAAGGCCAGGATATGCCCCTGATGGTGCAGGAGGAACGGACCGAATTTCAGATGCTGGGCGATCATACCACCTGGTGGATACCCGGTGACTATGACAGCAATGAATATCGCTATACGACTTCCAAAATCAGTACTATAGATGCGACGCCTTATTTGAAAGAAGAAACGGCGATTGCGACTATGCACGTGATAGACATGAAAAATGTAGCGACACCCATTACTTTTAAGACGGCGGCGGGTGTTCATTTGGCGATCCACGAGGCCGCGTTGGTGAATTTTCCGGCTATGCAGCTGCACGTGGACAATGCAACGCGCAAATTCACCGCCAATCTGGTGCCCGCGCCCAATCCGCCGGTGAAAGCACAAGTGCCCGCCGGTTTTGCCACCCCCTGGCGCGTCGTGCTGGTAGCGGCCAATGCAGCAGGACTACTGAATTCCAAACTCATCCTGAACCTGAACGAGCCTAATAAAATCAAAGACGTCAGTTGGATCAAACCGACTAAATATGTCGGTATTTGGTGGGAAATGCAGATTGGAAAAGCCAGCTGGAGCTATGCTGACAGCGTTGGCGGCAAACCGCACGGACGACATGGCGCGACGACGGAAAACACCAGGCGGTATATTGATTTTGCAGCGGCTAATGGCTTCAATGGTGTATTGGTGGAAGGTTGGGACACCGGCTGGGAAGATTGGTTTGGCAAATGGAAAGAAGACGTTTTCGATTTTCAAACGCCTTATCCTGATTATGATCTGCCGGGATTGGCCAAATACAGCCTGGAAAAGGGCGCACCGATCATTGTACACCACGAAACTTCCGGCGCAGCGACGAGTTATGAGAAATATAATGACCAGGCCTTTGCCTTGATGAATAAACTCGGCCTGCACGCCATTAAGTCGGGTTATGTCGGCAAGATCATCCCGCGTGGCGAATGGCACGATGGTCAGTGGATGGTGAACCACTACAACCGTGTGCTGGAAAAAGCCGCCGCAGCCAAAGTGATGGTAGATGCCCACGAGCCCGTACGCCCGACCGGCCTGCACCGGACCTACCCGAATTTCATGGCCTGTGAGGCTGCCCGCGGCAACGAATTCAATGCTTTCAGCCGTGGCAACCTGCCCGAACATGAGACCATTCTGCCGTTCACGCGTCTGCTGGGTGGCCCGATGGACTATACGCCGGGCATTTTTGACATTAAATTTGCCAAATACAGCCGGGATGGGCATCAGGTCCACACCACTGTTGCCAAACAATTGGCCCTGTATGTGACCATGTATTCGCCACTGCAAATGGCGGCCGATTTACCGGAAAATTACGTCAACCAGCCCGCTTTTCAATTCATTCGGGATGTAGCAGTGGATTGGGACGACAGTAAAGTATTGAACGCCGCCGTCGGTGACTATGTGACGATTGCCCGCAAGGCCAAGGGTACGCAGAACTGGTTTCTTGGTAGTATTACTGATGAAAAAGCGCGCGTATTGACCGTCAAACTGGACTTCCTGGCAATGGGCAAGCAGTACGAAGCCACGATCTATGAAGATGCCAAAGACGCCGACTGGGAGAAAAATCCAACGGCGGTGAACATTCGTAAATTGACCGTTACTAAATCTTCTATATTGAAACTAACCCTCGCAGCAGGCGGCGGCTACGCGGTTTCGATCATGCAGAAATAAAACACTGCCTCTTACTTACTCCCACCACCACGGTATTTCATAGTATGCACCTTTTAGCCAGGTCAGACAATCATCGCATTCAGGATGATTGACGGGTGGCCACGTCCCACTATATTCTAATTGGCAGTATGAGGTATTTTGCAATAGAAATTCACTACCCAATTGTCCATTTCCAGTAAAAACGCGGCTGGTATCGGCAGCACCTACCTCGAAGAATCCCAGGGCCGGTTGATCTGGATGACTAATATTTTCTATATTGCCAGTCACAGCAGCGGGTGGCGCATCGAAAATAGTCCCATTCGCTTCCAGCAATTTATTAATTTTATTCCAGTATTCGTAGGCTTCCCGATTGATCGCCCGCTGATATACCGCGAAGGCAATTTTCTTCTCAAACGCCTGATCAATTTTTCGTTTGCCCACGTTTTCATATACCACACCACCCGGACTATATTTGCTAAGATCGGCCAGCGCAACTACTTGATCATTAATCCGGTTATTAATGAAACATTGGTGGGACTCGGGAAAAATCATGTAGGTTTTAGGTAAGATTTCATCGAATAAGTAGATCGCTTCTGATTCCCAATGTAAGAAACGATCTTTGGTGACGGCGGGGGCAGCAGTGCGGGCATATACAAAGGCAAAAGGCGCGCGCACTACGTCGCCAGCAGTCGTATTGGTATAATACCATTCGCCATGCACTTCTACGGTATCCAGCGGAACCGGCTCAGGCATTATTTGTGGGTGTGAGCGATAAGTTTCGCCATTCGCCAGTTTTATATCGAGCGTGTACGTTCTTCCGGTTTCACCTTTTACATTAAGCAGTTCATAGTACGGCGGTTTATCAGCCGGTACTATTTGCTGGTATGTATAAGTGTTGCCAGCATCGTCGGACAATTGGATTTCAGCATTGTCAACCGTCTTGAAAACCTGTTTATCATAGTTGCCGGGCCGGGTGAGCCGAACTATATGCGGACCATATCCATCCGTAAAAGTACCGCTCACTACCAGCAGGGTGCGGTCCGCGTCCTCTTCCTGAAAATCAATCTCCCGGACGCAATTGGCCAGTAATAACATCGTAACAACTACGTATAAAACTGGCAGGCTGTATTTTTTCATCTTTAATCAATTTAATGTGATGCAAGTAAAGAAGCAAAATTGCAAAAGGCAAATTAGCAATGAAAACCAGCAAATAACGCAAAAATTTAAGCTAAAATAATTTTACCGAAGTAATTGCAATGTAATTTTATCTGGCTAATTCATAATTCATAATTCATAATTCATAATTCATAATTCATAATTCATAATTAAAATTATTCCCACCACCACGGCACTTCATAATACGCGCCTGGTATTAACAGGCAATTGTCACATTCAGGATGATTCACCGGCGGCCAGTAACTATAATCCAGTTTGCAATAAGGGACATTTTGCAAAAGGAATTCGTTGCCTAACTGTCCATTCCCCGTATAAACGCGCACCGTATCGGCGGCACCCACCTCGAAAAAACCCAATGCGGGCAGATCAGGATGCGTAGCATTTTCTACATTACCCGATACCGCAGCGGGTGGCGCGTCGAAAATAGTGCCGTTGGCACTCAGTAATTTATTGATTTTATCCCAATACTCGTATGCTTCGCGGCCGATTACCCGCTGATACACCGCAAAGGCAATTCTTCGTTCAAAAGCCTGGTCAAGTTTTCGCTTTCCTGCATTTCCATAGACCACGCTACGCGGGGCATATTTATTCAAATCGGCAATGGCTACTAGCTGATCATTAATGCGATTATTAACGAAACACTGGTTAGAGTTATAAGGATTAAAGATATTGTAAGGTTTAGGTACAATTTCATTAAACAAATAAACGGCCTCCGACTCCCAATGCAGATAAACATCCTTGGTCACTGCCGGAGCAGTGGTGCGGGCATATACAAAGGCAAAAGGCGAGCGCACTACCTCGCCACCAGCGGTAGTAGTATAATACCATTCGCCATGCACTTCCGCCGTATCCAGTGCAATCGGCTCGGGCATAATTTGCGGATGTGAGCGGTATTGTTCGCCATTCGTCAGCCGGATATTTAGCGTATAAGTTTTTCCGGTCTCGCCTTTTACATTACGTAACTCATAATAAGTTGGTTTATCGGTGGGCGTTACTTCCTGGTAGCTATAAGTACTGCCGGAATCATCAGATAATTGGATTTCAGCATCTTTCACCGTCTGGAACACCTGTTTGTCGTAATTGCCCGGGCGGGTAAGGCGGATAATATGCGGTCCATAGCCATCGGTAAATACGCCGCTTACGACTAATAAAGACTGGTCAGCATCCTCCTCCTGGAAGTTAATTTCGCGCACGCAATTGGCCATTAACAATATTGTGACAAGCACATATAGGAATGGCAGGCTGTATTTTTTCATGATAATGTGTAAGTACCGGCGGGGTGAGGCCCCGACCAGATTGATATCGGCGGCGGGAACCGCCCGGAAGGGGGGTGACAATTAAAAAACAGAATAGCCCCCG
>JANPIV010000088.1:0-11590 GCA_031425155.1 Saprospirales bacterium
GCAGATCGAACAAAGACTTGTTGGTGTCTTTGGCGGCGGGGATCCACCTCTTCCCATTCCGAACAGAGTCGTTAAGCCTGCCAGCGCTGATGGTACTGGGGTTGATGCCCCGGGAGAGTAAGTCGATGCCAACTTAATATAGCACATTAGCCCTCGTTGCCACAAGCAGCGGGGGCTTCGTGTGTTTTACACATTCACCAACGCCCCTACCCTCGTCCCGATCAACTCAATCGCCTGTATCAGTTTCGCATGGCTCAATCCTGCATTATCCATCTGGAAAGTTAGCCTGGAAATGCCCCCTAGTGCCTCACTATGCCGCAGGATTTTTTCAGCGATTTCTTCCGGGCCGCCGATTAAGAGTGCTCCACGCGGGCCCATTTGGGCATCAAAGTGTGGTCGGGTCACTGGCGGCCAGCCACGCTCCTTCCCTATCCGGGTAAAGGTTTCGGCATAGCCCGGATAGTATTCTTCTACGGCTTGCTCCGTCGTATTCGCCACATAACCAAGCGAGTGTAAACCCACTTTCAATTTTTCCGGCGAATGCCCGGCTCTTTTTCCAGCCTCCCGATACAAGTCCACCAACGGGCGAAAACGGTGCGTTTCGCCGCCAATAATGGCCACCATCAGCGGTAGCCCAAGGGTGCCGGCCCGAATAAACGATTCCGGGGTGCCACCCACGCCCACCCAAATGGGCAACGGATCTTGCAGGGGCCGTGGATAAATCGCCTGATTTTTCAAAGCCGGACGGAATCTGCCCGACCAAGTCACCGTCTCGTGCTGCCGAATATGCAGCAACAGTTCCAACTTTTCAGAAAACAGCTCGTCGTAGTCCTGCAGATTCAAGCCAAAAAGTGGAAAGGCTTCGATAAAAGAGCCACGTCCCACCACCATTTCCGCCCGGCCCTGGGAGATCAAATCCAGCGTAGCAAAGTTTTGAAAGACCCGCACCGGATCGGCAGCACTGAGTACCGTGACCGCGCTGGTCAGGCGAATGCGCCGGGTACGGGCAGCCGCTGCCGCGAGAATAATGGTCGGTGCAGAATCCAGAAACTCTTTCCGATGATGCTCGCCAATGCCAAAAACATCCAGGCCTACCCGATCGGCATGTTCGATTCTTTCGAGCAATTGGGCCAAAGAATCTTTATTATTGACGGCGGTATCCGTCGTATTGCCGGTTATAGCGGCAGCGAAACTATCAATTCCAATTTCCATATCACAGGGAATTTATAGATCTATTATACCGTTGTTTTGATCCGCCAGCCACGCAGCACGTACACGACCACATAACTAAAGCAAACCAGCGGGATCAACAGTGCCATCCGCATACCTCCGGCATTGGATAGTAATCCGGCAACGGGCGGCATGATCGCACCGCCGACAATGGCCATGATGACCAGCGAAGAAGCCAGTTTGCTTTCCGCCGGAGCCAGACCTTTGGTGGCCAGCGCAAAAATAGTGGGGAACATGATGCTTTGACAGAAATAAGTGAGCATGATGCAAATAATGCCGACCAGACCGCCCGTGGCAAAAGCCAGCACGACCAAGCCCACTGCGGCGATGCTATACCAGGAAAGTACGCGCCGCGCCTCCATTTTGCTCATCAAATATGTTCCCAAAAAGCGACCTAACATGAAGAGTACCAACGCAAAAGACGCGTGAAAACCCGCCATTTGTTCGGGCGTAATGGCTGTTTCCTGATGCAAAATGGATTTTTGCCAGAAATCCGCGTACGGAATGACCGGCGCAAAATGGGCAGCCGGTGCAAAATCCAGTTTGAAATCCACGAAATAACCCCATAAAGTGGCCTGGGCACCGACGTTGGCAAATTGCGCTACCACGCCCAGGGCCAGATGCCGGTATTTGGTGAGCAAACCCCAGAGACTGACATCGCCCGCCGCCTGCTCCTCGTCGCGGCCCACTTCCGGCATTTTGGTGAAAGCAAAAAATATGGCCACCACAGTGACAATAATACCAACTGCCAAGTACGGGCCCTGCACCGAAAGTGCTTCTTCAATCCGCGCACTCTGAATTTGATCGGGCGTCATCGTGGCCAGCAGTTCCGTGGTGTATTCCCGTTTGGAAAAAATGAACAGGCTGCCAATAATCGGCCCCAGAATAATGCTGATCCCGTTGAACGACTGCGCGAAATTGATGCGCCATTCCGCGTCTTTTTTGTCGCCTAATACGGTAACATACAGATTAGCAGCCGTTTCGAGAAAGGCGAGACCAGCGGCAATCGTGAAAAGGGCGAACAGGAAAAAAGCATACACCCGCAAGTCTGCCGCCGGATAAAACAGGAAGGACCCACCAGCATAGAGCAGCAAACCG
The DNA here is from genome assembly GCA_031425155.1 of Saprospirales bacterium. Classification (GTDB taxonomy): domain Bacteria; phylum Bacteroidota; class Bacteroidia; order Chitinophagales; family Saprospiraceae; genus M3007. The sequence goes on from JANPIV010000088.1 coordinate 2,329, forward strand.
GCCAGAATGCCGCGCTTGTAACCAAACTTGCGCATAAAAATACCCGCCGGTATGGCCATTACAAAATAGCCAAAATAAAATGCGGAATCCACGATGCCGGCTTGCCAACGCTTAAGATCGAGGGCAAACTGGAAGTGGCGGATCAGGGAGCCGTTCAGGCTGTTGGCGATACCCCATAGGAAAAAGAGGCTACAGACAAGGGCAAAAGGCAGCAAATAAGGATTGCGGCGGGATGTAGAATCGGGTGTGGACATGCGGGAAGGTGTTTCGTTCGACCGCAAGTTTAGGCAAAGTTTTCAGCCCTGCATAATCGGTTCCCTATACTGCGGTTTCCAGCACTTGTTCTTCCGTAAAAAAGAACCTTGAGTTTGCTATATTGTGCTTATTTTTGTCAAAACACTTGATTATGGCCGATTCATCAGCACTTGTTAAAACAGCTTTGGAACAAGTTGATGTTCACCAAATTATGCAAGAATTGCAGACGGCCCTGCATCAGGAAAATGAAGATCGCCAGCGTTTTTACAGCACCGTGGATGAAAACCGGAAAATGGAATTTATCAACGGGAAAATCGTTTTTCAAAGCCCGGTTAAAAAAAGTCACAATACTGCTACCGGTCGTTTATATCGTCTTGTTTCCATCTTCGCTGACGTGCATGATTTAGGCTTTACTGGCATTGAAAAAATTATGGTTTCGCTCACTCGCAACGATTATGAACCGGATATTTGTTTTTGGTCGGCCAAGCGGGCCAAAGATTTCACCGATGACCAGATGAAATTTCCTGCACCCGACTTTGTGGCTGAGGTTTTGTCAAAATCTACCGAGAAAACTGACCGCGAGACCAAGATGCAGGACTATGCAAAACATGGAGTTTCGGAATATTGGATTGTTGCGCCTAAAACTAAATCCGTGGAGCAGTACAAACTTGTACGGGGAGAATATGATCTAATTTTCAAGGCCCCTACGGGGATAATCAAGAGCTTCACGATCAAAGGTTTTGAAATTCCAATAGAAGCCATTTTTGAAGAGAAAGCTAATTTGAAGGCGTTGCGGCAGGTGTTGGGGGAATGAGTTCATTCCTTGAAACGCGCCGGGATTTCCAGTTTGGTTTTGTCAATAGTTGAACTAAACGCAGTGGCACGAGTCACACCATAAGAATAGGGCTGTTTATCATTGATGTACTTGATTTCCAAAGCACAACCATCGAATAGGTTTTCGGTAATGGCAGGGTCCATCAAAAAAAATGGCAGCCTGATGGCGGTTGTTACATACAACTCATAACGGAATTCGGTTGGTTCTTTCCTGTTATTGCTGAGATCAGTTATATGTGAATGCTCCACGTAATATTTTACGCAGGGGAAACCCAGAATTTCTTTGGTATCAGTAGAATCTATACGGACAGCGTTGGTGATTTGGCTCCAACGAAAGGCGGCTTCGGGGGTAGAGGTTATACTATTATGGCTGAGCACACCTTTATGATCAAAATAGTACCAGGCCGTACGCATGGAATCGAGTTGATAGATAGAAAAGTTGTCTTCTTTTTTCCCGTCTCTGGATTTTTCAGAGGTGGCGATGTTGCCGGAAAAAACGATATCCATCGTTTCAACAATTGCAGCAAGGCGTTCGATCAACTTCTTTAGATCAAAAAACTCCAAATACTCTTTCTTTTTTGCCTCTTTTTCTTCGGCATTGATCTCCATGCTATCTATCTCTGCCAATGCAGGCTGTGTGACCAGACGGTCGAACTCCTGCCAATCTACAAAAGATTTTGTTTCAAAGGAAATTGTTCCTTCGGTAATAGGTTGATTTTTAGGCGATTGACAAAGCGCATGGTGAATAAAAACCAAACATAGGGCTAGCAATATTATTAGTTTCATAAAAGGCATTTTTCCCGAAAACAACTCGCGCGCTTCCATAGTTCCATTTATTAATAACCAGGCTATTCTTTAAATTTTTCTGGCAGTACAAATTTGGAAGTATCTACCTGTCTATTAAAAGAAGTGGCTCTTTTAGTAGATTGAAAGGGTAGTGGCTCTGGTCCAATGTGCTTTATTTCTAATGCGCAACCACTGAAAATAGAACTAGTGATTGCATGATCCATAATAAAGAAAGGGAATTTTATGGCATTCGTTACGTAGAGTTCGTAGTGATATGCAGTTTTATTTGTCCCAAGGTCATGACTATGGAATAAATAGTATTTCACGCATTGGAATCCTAGTATATCTTTTACGTCATTATTATCTATTACTACAGAGTCGCGTATATTTCTCCAACTGTTTTCAAAAGTGGAAGGAATAACTCTTTTATTAGTCTTACCTCCTTGTAAACTATAAATGGTTAATTGCAACGAATCCAAATCGTAATGTACAAACTCATCTATTGGTTTTTCATCTCTAATTCCCGCCACAACTGCTTGGTTTTCATCGAAGTAATATATTGTTGAATCATTCTCTGTCAGGGCTGCTTTTCCTTTCAACATCATTATCTGTGTATTTACGAAAGCACTCCATTCTTCTTTTCCCTGCGCTATTTCTTCTGCACTATTACCACTGTTCTCATCCGGGCCTGCGTAAGCACTAAGCATCATTTTCTCAAACGCCTCCCAGTCCATATAAAATTCCTCTTTAAAAACAAGAGTCCCCTGACTGATTTGTGCAACACCCGTTTGATACAAAAACAAGAAAATAACCAGAAAAAGTAAAGACTTAGGAAAATGCATCGCAGTTTGTTTAAAGTTTAAAATGCGCTTTAGACGGTTGCGGTTTCAAAACGTAACACTTTTTGTAAATTTCCCAAATAATCATCCAATCTACCCGCCAACTGCGCCTGAATCAAAGCCGAACCAATGATCGCCACATCGGCTTCTTCCGCCACCAATCGTGCCTGTTCGGGCGTGGAAATGCCGAAACCAATGCCGACCCGATGCCTGGCTGCCCGGATTTTTGCAATGACACTTTTCAAACGCGGATGCAAACTGAACGTGCTGCCCGTGATCTTGAAATCAGACATCAGGTAGAAAAAATCGAAGTCCAGGGCCAGTAATTTTTCCACGCGGGCATCGGAAACGTTGGCGGCCAGGACTGGAACTAGTTTTAGACTTTCTGTATTTTTAAAACCTGCTACTTCGCTGGTCAACATAGCCGCCAACGGGCTATCCACCGGCAGGTCGGGTACGATCAGGTGACGAATGCCCAAATCTCTCATTTCCTGCCCGAACTTTTCCAGTCCGTAGGCAAAAATCCGGTTGACATACGACATCATCATGATCTCCTGATCGGGATATTGCTCCCGAATAGTGCGAATGGCCGCCAGGCAGTCGGCCATTGTGACGTGCTGCTGGTTCACCGCTTCCTGGCAGGCGATAGTGATGACCGGCCCATCGGCAGTCGGGTGCGAAAATGGAATCTGTAATTCCAGGATTTCGATGCCCGCCTGCACATATTTTTCGGCGGTCCGAATGCTCTCGGCCAAGTTCGGATAACCCAGCACCAGGTGGCCCATGACGGGTATTTTTGTGGATTGCCCCAACGTTTCCATACTTGCTGTCATCAGTTGTTTTGGTTGAATTATAATAACAAGTGCCGTGCGTATGCTTGCAGACTTTCCTCCTGAAAATGCCGCATCGTAATAAATAAATCCTTCTCGCCGCGCCCGGAAGCATTGATTACCAATATTTTATCCTTGGTCAGCGTCGCCGCCAGATCGAAAGCATGAGCAAAAGCGTGCGCCGATTCCAGGGCCGGAATGATACCTTCCATGCGGGCCAGTCGTTTTACGGCATTTAACGCCGCTTCATCGGAGGCGGTGGCGAACTGCACCCGCCCCTCGTCGGCCAGCCAGGCCAGAATGGGACTTACTCCACAATAGTCCAGGCCCGCCGAGACGGAATGGGTGTCGGCAATATTGCCATCGCCATCCTGTAAAAAATACGAATGGTAACCCTCGAAAACCCCCTGTACTCCCTGCCGGATTTTGGCGGCGTGTTCGCCGGGCCGTTCACCGCGTCCGCCCGCTTCCACGCCGATCAATTGTACTTCCTCTTCGTCCAGAAAATCGTAAAACATGCCCAGCGCATTGGAGCCCCCACCCACACAGGCCACCAGTACATCCGGCAAACGACCCGTAGCAGCAGTACACTGGCGACGAATTTCTTCGCCGACTACTTTCTGAAAAAAGGTATTCATGGCCGGGTAAGGATGCGGCCCTACCGCCGAACCAAGCAGGTAGTAGGTCTCTTCGGGATGCGCGACCCAGTCTTTGAAAGCGGCAATCACCGCGTCGTTCAGCGTCTGGCTGCCATCTTCTACGGCGACCACTGTAGCACCGAGGAGTTCCATCCAATACACATTGGGACGTTGGCGCTCGTAGTCCTTGCGGCCCATATAAATCGTGCAATCCAGCCCGAAACGCGCACATACGGCGGCAGTCGCGTAGCCGTGCTGACCGGCTCCGGTTTCGGCGATGATGCGCTGTTTGCCCAGCCGTTTGGCCAGTAGCACCTGCCCGATACAGTGGTTGATTTTATGCGCGCCCGTATGATTCAGGCCTTCATTTTTTAAAAATAACTGCGCACCGCCGATCTCTGCGCTGAGTCGTGGCAGCGGCGTGAAGGCCGTACTGCGCCCGGAAAAAGTCCGCAGGACGTGGTGGTATTCCGCGAGAAAACTTTCGTCGGTTTTGATCTGCTCGAAGGCAGCGGCAATTTCGGCGAGGGCAGGCAGCAGCACTTCCGGCACAAAACAGCCGCCATACGGGCCGTAGTAGCCAGTGGAATCGAGGATAGTATTTCGGTAAGAAATCTTGGTTGAGATCATATTGTATTATCGTATCAGTACAGTGATGCAAAGATATGGGAGTTTTTCAATCCGTCAGAATTGTCGGCAGGTTTTTACGAATTATTTTCTATTAAAATTTGCTTCATCTGCTGCTTGATCTGGTTTATACTCCATAACTATCTGAGTATCAAAAAATAATGTAAAAAAGTGGTTTGATTGGAACGTAATAAGGCAAAAAAGTATCAAATAAAATTGAGGTATAATTTCCACAATTGACAGCGGCATATAATTTTTTCAGGTTGCACGGTGCTTGAATAATTCTACAATCGGGGTCAGCGATGAGACGAAATGAAGGCATGTTTCCACAGCATAAAAAATAATTTTTTCAACATACCCATTTTTTTAACTCTATCTAACTACACCCTCATTTCCATGCACACCATGAACAATTTTACAGAAAACCATTTCCTCGACGATGAAAATGATGGCCTGATATCAGGCCCGCAATTGGTTGTTTTTTGCCATTTGCGGTGGGAATTTGTCACTCAACGGCCCCAACACATCATCAGTCGCCTCGCCAAGCACCGCAAAGTTCTTTTTGTGGAAGAACCCATCGGGCATGAAACCCACGAACGCGGAACCGCAAACATTTACCAGGCTGCCGAAAACGTGCAAGTCATGCAGCCACGCACCGATTTTGGCAAACTCGCCGAAGAAATAGCCCCGCTGGTGCAGGATTTTTTGACACGTGAAAATTGGCAGGAACCTATGCTCTGGTTTTACTCTGCCGCCTTTAGCGACCTGGCTGACCAGATTCCGCACAGCCTTCTGGTGTATGACTGCATGGACGAATTGGCTGCTTTCAAAAATGCTCCGGCCAGCCTGATTGCCCAGGAAAAGAAACTGCTGGCCGAGGCAGATGTCGTATTCACTGGCGGAAAATCGCTTTACGAGGCCAAAAAGCAATGGAGCGACCATGTGTTTTGCTATCCCAGTTCGGTGGACAGTGCGCATTTTGAACAGGCTTTACACGCGGCTACCGTCGTTCCAGCCGACCTGCGAGATGTGGCTCATCCGGTAGTAGGTTACTACGGAGTGATTGATGAACGCATTGATTATGAACTGCTTAGCGCAGTGGCCCGCCAAAATCCGGAAGTATCTTTCGTGATGATCGGCCCGGTGGTGAAAGTGGACCCCGCAGATTTGCCGAAGGCAGACAACCTGTACTATCCGGGTGGCAAGAGCTACGCCGAATTGCCCGCTTATCTGAAAGGTTTTGACATTGCCATGATGCCGTTTGCGCTGAATGAATCCACCAAATTCATCAGCCCAACCAAGACACTGGAATATATAGCTGCTGAAAAACCGATCATTTCCACGCCTATTTATGATGTGGTGCGCGATTACTCTTCGGTCATTCCGATTGTGGAAACGGCCGATCAATTTACGACTGCTCTCCATGATTTCCTGCGGGAAGATGATGCACACCGGGAAGCGCGTCTGCGCAAATACGAAACCATTTTGCAAGCAGTCTCCTGGGATAAAACGGTGGCCGCGATGCAGGAAAATCTAAGCGCAGCCTTGGCAATAACAGCCTGATTACCACCCTTCTGGGAGCCTTTCGATTCTAAAAACAAACACTAAAAACAAACACTATGCAACACTATGATATTGTGATCATTGGTGCCGGTATATCCGGTGCCGTATTAGCCGAACGCTATGCAAAATTGGATAAGAAGGTATTGGTCATTGAGAAGCGCGACCATATAGCGGGCAATTGTTATGACTATCATGATGAGAATGGCGTGCTGGTCTCTAAATACGGTGCTCATCTTTTTCACACCAATTTTGAGGACGTTTGGAAATACGTAAATCGTTTTTCCGAATGGTTTTCTTACCAGCATAAAGTGCTGGCGAAAGTGGACGGTCACCTGGTGCCGGTGCCGGTCAATATCACGACGGTAAATAAAATATTCGGCCTGGATTTGAAAACGGAACAGGAAATGAAAGCCTGGCTGGCCGAAAACCAGGTGCATTGCGACGATCCGCAAAACGGCGAAGAGGCCGCCATGGCTCGCGTGGGAAGAGAGCTGTACGAGAAGATTTTCAAGACTTATACCATCAAACAGTGGGACAAATCGCCCGCCGAACTGGATGCTGCTGTGCTGAACCGCATTCCGGTGCGTACGGACTTCGACGACCGTTATTTTTCGGACAAATACCAGGCGCAGCCCGTTGGTGGCTTTACGAAAATTTTTGAAAAAATGCTGTCCAGCCCCAATATCACGGTGCGCCTGAGCACCGATTACTTCGACATCCGGCATGAAATAAAGGGCTACAAAAAACTCTTTTATACCGGCCCGATTGATCGCTTTTTTGATTTCAAATATTCGCTGGAAGAAAAACTGGAGTATCGCTCCATCAATTTCGTGATGGAACACGTCGAGCAGGAGTACTTCCAGGAAAATTCGGTCATCAATTATCCGGCTCTGGAAGACGGGAACTTTACCCGCATCATCGAGTACAAACACATGACCGGACAGCAACATCCGACCACGACGATTTCCCGCGAATTCACCGTGGACATTACCGATCCGGCCACGCAGGAGCCTTATTATCCGGTGCTGAATCCGCGCAACCGCGAGATTTACAACAAATACAAGGAAGCGGCGGAGCAATTGGAAGACGTACATTTTGTCGGTCGTCTGGCCAATTATAAGTACTTCAACATGGACGAGGCGTTCAAAAACGCCCTCGAACTGTTCGACAGCCTGGAAAAACAACCCAAAGCACCCGTTACTGAAAAGGCAGTTACCAGCAAACCGGTTCCTGGCCCGTCGTTTGTCCAGAGAATGCCGACCCGGCCATCGCCAACCGTGCCACAGCCAGCCGCCGGACAGACCGCGCAGTAAGATGAATATCTGAGTATTTGAGTATGCGAGTATCTGAGCAAAACATCTGATGATCAGGTCATTGTTCAAATACTCGCATACTCAAATCCTCAACAATTGCCTCCAAAGACCAGAGACCTACGCTTATGCTACATCCAACCACTTTTTCCTCCTTTTTGATGGGAGGTTTTGAGGCTAGTTCTGCCCGCAGTGAACACGGCAAACGGCACGATATGCTGCGCGTCACCAAACACGATGAACAGTGCCGCAGCGATTATAAACTGTTGAAAGACATCGGTATTACGACTGTGCGCGAGAGCCTTTTGTGGTCGCAGATAGATAAGGGCAACGGCCAATATGACTTTGCCTATTTTGAAAATTTTATGCAGATCGCCAAAGAAGAGGGCATGCAGGTCATCTGGGGATTGAACCACTTCGATTTGCCGGATGATACAGACCCGTTCTCTCCGGCTTTCGTAGATCGTTTTGTCGCGTATGCAGTGGAAGCAGTAAAAGTTATTCGCCGCTATACCACTGGCGTGATGCATCTGATTCCTTTTAATGAAATGTCTTTTTTCTCCTGGATTGGGGCAGAGATTGGAGTGTGGGCACCGTATGCGCACCAGCGCGGTGGGGAAATAAAAATTCAGTTTGCCCGCTGTGTAATCGGTGCCATTCAGGCCATCCGAAAAGTCGAGACCAATGTGCGCTTTATCCACATAGACCCGATTATGAATCGGACGGCCAGACCGGACAGCGAGATTTCCGTGCAGCGATTCGTCACCGATTTTCGTGAATCAATGTACGAGGGTTGGGACATGGTGTCTGGCCGGGTGCGCCCGGAACTGGGCGGTCAAAAAGACTATATCGACTTCATTGGCCTGAACTACTATATCTACAATCAGGAAGAAGTCTTTCTGCGCTATGAAGAGGAGAGCAGTCACCCGCATATTGCTATTCATCCACTGGATTGGGATAGCCCATTGCGGGCAGGGTTTAACGAAATAATCGAAGAGGTGTATGAGCGTTACCATGTGCCGATTGTAATCAGCGAAACGGGCTCGCATGGCAGCCTGCGCGAACAATGGTGGACACGCCTCTTCCGCGAAGTGGATTTGGCAATCGAGGAAGGCATTCCGGTACTCGGTATTTGTTCTTATCCCATTATTGATCGTCCCGATTGGCACCAATGGCATTTGACAAATTCCGGCTTCTGGGATTTCGCTGCTGACGACCCGAATTGCACCCGCATTCCACAGGAACAGGTGCTGCGGATTATTCGGGAGTATGTACGGGATGATCGGCAAAGGGTGTCGGACATTGCGCAGATACAGTGATATAGTTTCAATGTGTTGACAATCAAATTATTGCGATTATTTTTGAAGAAAGAACAGATTTTGGATAATAGAGAGACCACGGTAAAAAGCACTGAGCGGTTGGTAGTGGTGGCATGGGTTCTGCAAGGTTTTTTATAGAAAAAACCATGCAGAACCCATTCCACCACTCAAATACGAATATTCATTTAGATAAAATGAGCAGATATGCTAAATGGACTATTCTTGTTGTGGAGTGTGATCATTTTACGAACAACAAAAAAT
>JANPIV010000089.1:0-35320 GCA_031425155.1 Saprospirales bacterium
TTTTTCTTGTCACCGATTTTGGGCATGGTTACCACGACGTCGGGATCGGGTAGCACCAGCGGAAAGGGCACGATCACTTCCGGAGTGATGCTGTGGAAACGCTCGCGCAGGGTTTGGATCGCCAGCAGCAGCATCACTTCCCGATCCTCTTCCAGGTTTTTGACCAGCGTGATCGTGTAGGTATGAATGATGGCGCCATTTACGACTTTCAAATAATTGACAAAAGCCTCTTTCTCATCGTCGGCGATGGAAAACACGTCCACATCGCGGATACTGGCGCTCACGACGGTGCTTTTGCCCTGATAGTCTTCAAAAAGAGCCAGTTTTTCCTTTAATTGCTGGGCTTGCTCAAAATGCATATTAGCTGCCGCCTCGTGCATTTCGTCGCGCAGGTGGGATTTAACCGCAGCGAAATTACCTTTCAATATATTTTTGATCTGCTCGATTTTGCGGTTATAAGAGGGCTCATCCTCAAAAGCGACGCAGGGCGCCGCGCAGTTCTTAATATGGTACTCCAGGCAAGGCCGAAACTTCTTGCTCTCAATATTTTCCGGCGAAAGATTCAGCGTGCAGGTCCGTAGTTGAAACAGTTTGCGGATCAATACCGAGAACTGTTCGATGCGGAATTTACCGAGGTACGGACCATAATAAGAGGACCCGTCCTTGATGGTTTTACGCGTCAAAAACACCCGCGGGAAACGTTCATTTTTTATGCAAATATAGATGAGCGGTGATTTCTCATCCTTCAGCATCACGTTGTAACGCGGCTGGTGTTTCTTGATGAGTGAATTTTCGAGCAGCAGCGCGTCCTGCTCGGTCTCTACAATCGTGAACTCAATGTGGTGGGCGTTGCGCACCAGCACTTTCGTTTTGGCGAGCTGGTATTTTTTGTCACCAAAATAGGACGACAAGCGATTGCGCAGGCTTTTGGCCTTGCCCACGTATAGGATAACTCCTTGTTCATCAATATATTTATATATCCCGGGTTGGGTCGGGATGGTCGGTGCAAATTCTTTGAACTGTTCGTTGGTCATGATTTATTTAATCGGGCCAATGGGTGGACGAAGTTAGGGCAGCGGACCACCACGGCAGATATTTTGAAACACAAAAGCTACAAAAGAACACAAAAGAATAAAAAAAGAAGCAGGTCTCTGCTTTGTATTCATTGTTCATTTCTGAAAAGATGGAGATTGAAAGTCCAACTTGTTAGTTTAGTCGTATGCTATAAATTTGCGCAGCAGACCAATAACCAATTAACTAATAGCCAATAACTACTTATATGCAAACGCCCATCCACGCGCTGATTATTTCCAATGGCATTGAAGGCCTGGCCTCTTTATACCAACCCAATGCTGAAATTCACTACGATTGGGCGGAAGTAGGGCCGCATTTCGATCCCGACTTGTCCGGCTATGACCTGCTGATCGTACCCAATGGTACGGACCATGTGGCCATGTACCGCATCCGGGATAAAGTGCGGGCTTTTCTGGATGCCGGTGGTACGCTCTTTTGCTTCGATGGCTGGTTCACTGATTGGGTGCCCGGTCACCGCTGGCTAATGGATAACACGCAAAAAAGCATCGAGGTTCGTTATAAAATCAAGGACGATCCACACGGACTGGCCGCGCACTTTCGGGCGGAGGATCTCAATTTTTCGCATGGTATCAGTGGCTGGTGGTCTTGCGGGTATATTGAGCCTGCCGCGCAAAGCACTGTTTTTCTGGAAGATACGTGGGGCCGCGCGCTGGTCGTCATTGATGATCGCACCACCAATGGCCTGATGGTGCTAACTGCCAGTGGCCCGGCTGCCGACATTTCGTACGCCACGACCGACGATGATGCGGCGGATCGCGCTATGGCGGATTTATACCGCGCTTTTCTACATTTGGTACCACGACAAAAAATAACTGACTGATGTCCAGCAAAAAAATAGGTCTGATTTTTAACGGCGTATGGTCGCAATATACCTTCGCCAAAGCCACCAAATACCGCGATTTGTATAAATTGCTCTATATCCACGACCTGGATGCGGCGCAACTGGATGCCGTGGATGCGCTGGCCATTCCGTTTCAATCCAATCATCCCGCTATCGCCCAACGACGGGATTTGCTCTATGATTTTCTGGCGCAGGGCAAACGCGTTTTCGTGGAAGGCGACAGTTCGGCGCAATGGCTGGACGCGACCTGGGAAGACCGCCCGGTCAATAATTTCTGGTGGGTAAAAGACCCGCATAATTCGCCGGTATCGGAGACGGATTACAGCCATCCGATTTATACCGGCCTGAAACCGCGCCACGCTTTTTGGCACTACCACGGTGTCTATACCCGTGTGCCGGAACACGCCGAAATTATTCAAAAAAATGTGGATGGCGATGTGGTGACCTGGCAAACTGATCACTTCGGTGGGACGCTGCTGGTCACTACCCTCGACCCGATTATCGAACATGGTGTGCAGCAAATCACCCATTTGGACCACTATTGCGACCGCCTCACGGAGTGGCTGATCGGCGTACGACCAGAGGGAAAATTTGAAATTTTGAAAACCGATTACGGGGTAGCCGTTTGACACTGAATGTATTATAACCTTTATGCTTTCTTCCAAATCTACCCCCGACGCTACCAAAGCCACCATCCAGCGCGAGTACGGCAACATCGTACAACTCACCGACACGTACGGTGTGGACTGGCAGCGCGATCATATTTGCAAACCCATATTCGAGCCTATTGCCGCTATTTACCCGCAGCAATCTGGTTATCTGGACGGAGCGAATCTGGGTTTGGGCTGTGGTTTTCCGGTGGCTCATGCCGAGGTAAAATCTGGTGAAACTGTGCTGGATCTGGGCTGTGCCGCCGGGATTGATAGTTTCATTGCCCGCGCGGCGGTGGGTGCGGATGGCCAGGTTATTGGGCTAGATATTACGCCGGAACTGGTGGCGCGGGCGACCCATCTGGCGGAAAAACAGGGCTTTAACAATGTTCGTTTTCACTGCGCCGATATTGAAAATCTACCCCTGCCTGATGCTAGCGTGGACGTCATAATCAGCAACGGCGTGTTCAGTTTGCTGCCCCACCGGCGGGGTGTTTTTCAGGAAATGTATCGGGTGCTACGGCCCGGCGGTCGGTTTTGCATCTGCGATTTGGTGCGCAAAGCAGATATACCGGAAAACATACTGGAACAAGTGCTGCAATTCACGGGTTGCCTGAACGGTATTTTTCACGTGCAGGCGTATTTGGATGATATAACAGTGGCTGGTTTTCCAGCGGCGGTGGCGGTTTCCGAGCGGAATGTGCCGGTGCCGGTTGGGGAGGGAGCGTTGTACGAGGGGTTATATGCGGTGGGGATTGTGGGGAGGAAAAAGGAAGGGGTCATTTGACTCTCCGCGTTGGTTTTACGCCTTTATTTGCTGATGCAATCCCTGAAAATACGCCCGTCTCCCTTGCTCGCCGTCTTCGCTGATATGGATGCACTTGGCCTTTAATTTGGCCATCCAGGCCAGGCTATATTCATACATCTGCTCACTGGTGCTGAACATAAAATTCGGATCGTCAAAAACCGTGAATACGCCATGCAAAGTCGGGCTATCTACTAATAAAGTAATACTGAGCGGGGCTATTTCATTATAATATAAATCGAATTTACCACTGCTTTTAGCCACGTCATTTAGTTTTTGGCCATACACCCATTTGCGGCCCTGTTTGGCCATTTCGTATTGGTGGGCACAGAGTAATTGTAATTGTTCGTATAACAGTTGAATCAGCGCGGGATCGCGTAACTGACCGGATTTGGAGAAATACCGGATCTGTTGTAAAGTAGAATAATAGAGATCGTCCGACCAGAACTCTATGCTGGGTACGCGCACGTAGTTTTCCAGAATGGGCAGCATGAGTTGCCCATATATTTCCCGCTCCGGGAAAGTAGCCGGATCAAAAACCAGGGCTTCGGAATAAGGTAATTGCCAGTTAATCCGGGCGTAGGCGAAGATTTTAAATAAGGCCAGTTCCCGAAAATGCAAATGCTGAAAGAGCGACAGTGAATTGGTCGAAAACCAGATCCGCGACTCCGGCACCAGCCGAAACGCCGCAAAATGGGCTGCCATTTGTACTAAATATTCCCGGCAACTGCGAACTGGCTGGCTCAGCGACGGAAATTGCAGTACTACACGGGGCGAATTATTCGGAAATAATTCTTCGGCGGCCAGATCAAGTTTCTCCATCACTAGCAGCAGCTCATCTAGTTTGATCAGTTGCTCACCCGCGATGCGGCTATACACCGAGCTCTTGTTCAGGTGAAGCAACTCGCATAGCCGGGCCACCGCCACTTTCTCTCCCACCTGGGCGATAAAATGTCGAAACAACTGGCGCTGAAACTCGGCGGCATTGGGTGATTCCATGTTTTCTGGAAATAGTGGACAGATGAAGGGATGATTCCGCAAAATTCGGAATTAATTCTGGGTACCTCCGGGAAATACTGAAAAAGGTGGGGTGGTGCCGGATGAATATTGCAGCAGGTTAAAGTAGCCATCATTACGGTGGAGATAAACCCTAAATACCGTATAAGCACATTATCTCCTGCATAAAAAAATAACCCTATGTCAAAATTAACGATTTTCAAATGTACCCTGTTGCTCTCCATCCTCTCCTTAGGCACATTATTCGGCTGCAAAAAGGGCATTTTGCCACCACAGCCTATTGGGCTGCAACAGGAAGGCGTCGGAGCCGTCCAGCATACCGCTGAGGTACCCGACTGTACCATTGATGTCATTGCGAGCGCGATAATGGGCGCTGACAAGGAGCAAAGGAAATACTTTAAGCGCCACCGTGCTCAGTTTGAGATGGCCGTCAATTTTGTTAAAGCCAACGAATGTATGCCAAGGGTGCAGTCTTTCGTAGTGGATGCCATGAAAATGATGCAGCAATATCGTCTGACTTTCCTGATTGCCGATGACTTAAGAATGCTTTACCAGTATCCGGAAATTTATCTTGCCTATAAACAGTTTTTGGCGCAGCATCCTGATGCAACGGAGGAACAAAAGGCTTTTCCAATACGATTCGTTTTTGAGGGGCCAGGGCAGAAACAATAATAGTGATGTTTTTAAATATCCATAAAAATTCAAGGAAATAATCAATAAAAATACATGAGGATAATATTTATCAGCATCCTGTTTATTATCGCCTGCGCAGCCTGCTCCCCGGTTATCAAAGAAACGATTGTTGACGCAAAATCAGGTGAAATTGTTGGTGGGTACACGGACAAAGGTTATTTCCCCCTTACCAAAGGTTTGCGCAAAAAAGATATTTCAGAAACGGAGACGACCCAATGGCGGGCCAAAGGCGTAGGTTTGTTGTATACCTATGACGAGGAGCAATTGCTTCGTGCAATTGAAATTGAAAAAGCACCCGATCTTATGACTGCCAAAGGATTAAAAACCGGCGATAGCATGGAAAAGGCAAAAAAATTATACGGGAAACCGTTGAAAGAAAGAGATGTGAATTACGACATAGGTGGGAAAACTTACTTTATTTGCGAAGCCTCCTTTTACAGAGGATTAAGTATATACTATGATCGGGAGGGGAAAATCATTGTGATTAGTGTTGGAAAAAACCTAATCTATCAGTAATTCGATTTATTCACCATCAAATAACTAAACCATGCTCACCATCATTTTCATCGTCTTCGCCCTTTGTTTTATCATCGAACGGCTCCTGCCCGGCTGGAAATTACCGGAGGTACCCACCTGGACTATACGCGTATTAGCAGTCAATTTTGTACAATTGGGCGTGGTGACACTGGCCGGATTTACCTGGGAAAAATGGTTTTCCGCTTATTCCTTATTTCATTTATCCAGTTATGTGAATCCAGTAGTGGGCGGACTGATCGCCTATTTTATTGCTACCTTCATTTTTTACTGGTGGCATCGGTGGCGGCATACGGTGGATTTTTTATGGACACATTTTCACCAAATCCACCATAGTGCGCAACGCATAGAAGTCATCACGTCTTTCTATAAACATCCGTTGGAAATGACCGTCAATTCTATTATTGGCAGTGTACTGGTGTATTCTTTGCTTGGATTAAGTCTGGAAGCCGGTGGAATTTATACTTTATGCACGGCGCTGGGCGAGTTTTTCTATCACACCAACGTTAAGACACCACAGTGGATCGGCTACATTTTCCAGCGGCCGGAAATGCACCGCATTCACCACGAATACAACAAACATACTAATAATTATGGTGATATTGTCTGGTGGGATATGCTGTTCGGCACCTACGAAAACCCCAAGGAATTCAAAACTTCCTGTGGGTTTGATAATGATAAAGAGCAGCGGCTATTAGATATGTTGCAATTCAAAGACGTACATAAAGAGTAGTAGTTGTTGTTGAGCGGCAAAAGTCGGTTTTTGGGTGAAGGGGAGAAATAAAACGGGTCAGGAAAAAATAATAGCGGCGCGTTACCGGGAAGGGTGACGCGCCGCCATGCAGATAGTGCATGCAGGTTAATGAGCACATTCGCAGTAAAGAAACCACCTGCGATTAGCCCCAGGGATCGGGCAGAATTTTGAAACGCGTGGGCGAGCCATCATTGACAATAATGTATTTCTGTCCGAGCAGCACCGATTGGTTGGCATCCCAAAACCAAAGGTCATAGCCCGCTTTCTCACGGATATACATGGAATGAACCCCTGGCGGTACATAAGCACGCCGGATTTCACCTTTGCCAACCGTGTAATAAGTGCCATTTATTTTAAAACGAATATCGTAAGGATAATCGGTGGCAGCGTGGCGAAAGGTCGCGTTGAGCGGGCTATATACCTGACTAATGAACGATTTGTCATTGCTCGACAACTGCATATTCCAGGGCACAGAATAACCATCGAGGGTCAGCGATCCATCAATCGGGTAGTGCATAATAGAGTTCGCATCATAAGCCGAATACTGGGTTTCCCAGACATTGAGCG
This sequence comes from Saprospirales bacterium, assembly GCA_031425155.1. Taxonomy (GTDB): domain Bacteria; phylum Bacteroidota; class Bacteroidia; order Chitinophagales; family Saprospiraceae; genus M3007. Next base: position 6,957 of record JANPIV010000089.1, read on the forward strand.
GATTGAGCACCTGCTCATTCACCTTTAGCATGTCCCAGCCCCCGGCGTAGGCATAATAAGCGTAAACACGCGGTTTGTCCCACTGGATAGGATTATTAGGGTTTTGATGCTCATGTTGCAGTCCGAGCGCATGACCGAACTCATGCAGCACGTGTCGCCGGATTTCTGTACTGCTGGTGGATTCATCAATCTCCAGGTTCATGGTGACTGGTTCCCCACTGAACCAGGAATCGGTACCGACCATGGACCAGTGGCCACCATTGGGGTCGAACGCAACAGTGATCTTGGTGGGACCCGAGTTGACAAACTGGAAATCAATATTGGCATATTGCTCCCATTCCTGAGCGTAGAGGATGACTTTGCTTCGTACGTAAAAACTGCCGCCCACGAACTTAACCGTCAGCACCTCGCCGGGTCCCCAGAACTTTCCTCGGGCACCGCAGCTGCGATCACCCACTTCCTGATCGGAGGGGTCCGCTTTAGGATCGGATGTTTTCAGGAGATTTTCCGTCAAACACATATTAATGCCCCTCAGTTCGGTAGCGGTAAGCGGTAATTCGGGCACTGCGTCCTTAGGTTGGCAGGCGACACAAGAAAGTGCCAGGACCAGCAGAAGCAGCGACAGGTGATTGATAACATTCATTGGTTTAAAAAACATTGTTTTAAGTAAAATTGAAAGTGTGTAAAAAAACACGTTTAGTGCGCCACATTCACCTGCTTAGTTATCAATCCTTTATCGGTACTGATAGACAGATAGTAGGTGTCGGCGGTCAGGGTAGTCACAGGAATTACAATCTCCCGGCAAGAACCTTCCGCTTTTCCATTTCGCACGATCTGTCCGAGCGGATTGTAAAGCGACCAATCCAGAATATTCGCTTCCGTTTGTATGGTGAACTGATCGGAGGTCGGATTGGGGAAAATTTTCAAGGCTACCGGACCAAAGGCATTTTCAGCACCCTCGCCCAAGGCGGCACGGTCAGCACTGTTGTCGCCTCCAGCGGCTGCGCTGGATTTCATACGAACATTAAAATCAGCGAGTTGCAAACCATCCTGATGGTAATGATCCTCCCATGTGGCGTAAAAGGTGTTCCAGTTTGATTCCAGAATATCCTGTTTGCCAGTGGTTTTTATAAAAACGCCCATGTAGTAAATACCGCCGGGGGTATATTCGGTATCAAGGTCAGCAAGTCGAAAACCGTCAGCGACCATATCCCCCCATTTCGACTCGAAGCTATCCCAGGATAATGCGGTGATGGTCGGACTGATTCCTCCACCCAGCTTCCGCCAGACACCAGCATAGAGCAGGCTTCCGGCATTATTTTTATACATTTCCAAGTCCACTAGTCGGTAATCTTGCGCGTCCAGTTCGGCTTTTTTACTCTGAAAAGCGGCCCAGGTCAGGTCTGCGTGCAGTGCTTGTTCATCCAGCCCGAAACCGTAGATGCCCGCGTACCTCAGGGTATTATTGGCATCGCGGAACACTTCCAGATCAAGCAAGCGATAACCCTGAGCAGCGATATTGTCGTATTCGCTCTTAAATGCTGCGTAAGACGTGCCGAGCTGCATTTTGGACGCATTTGATCCGGCGCGCCAACTACCAGAGTACAAAATCTGTCCGTTGTCATTGACGACGCTCAGCTCACTCAGTCGCATCCCCTGATTCTGATAGGTGTTATCATTAGTAATAAAGACCGGCGCGATCACGCCATCCACTATCGCCTGATTATTGGAAGTAAGTCGCCAAACGCCAGTATAAATCCGGTCATTATACTTGGGTTTTGCTCCGCTTGGCCAGATAAAAGCCCGGGTATCGCCTTTGCCGGGCAAGCCATGCGCGGTGAGTTCAAACCAGTTGGCGGAAGAAACCGGCATTGGGAAGCTGCTTTTTTCAATAGCCCAGCCAGTATTGAACAGCAGGGGCCGAAACGGGCCGGTGTCGGGCTCGGTTTCTTTGCGGACGTGGATATGCAGGTGCGGGCCACTGGATTGACCGGAATTGCCCGCCAGGCCAAGAAAATCCCCAGGCTTGACGATTGACCCGACTGCCAACAGGTTCTGGTTCAAGGAACTTTGGATCATGTGAGCATACAAGACGATGTTTTCGCCATGTTGAATATAAAAGTGGTTGCCCGCTTTGCCGGATGGAAAGCCACTATAGTCGGCTTCCTCGCCGGGGGTAGGATTATTGGGGCAATTATTGCTGGATTCCACGATTACGCCATCGGCCATGGCATACACCGGTTTGCCCCAAACCCGGTGGTGATTGTTTTGAGTACCATCTTTTCCGGGAAGCAAATTGGACCAGCCGTCATTGTAGCCGTACACCCCCATGTCATAAGCATACACCTGAGCACCGCCGCCGTGTGTGCTGCCACTTTCCCACACTTCGTTTTCTGTCAAATCGTAGGCCCGGAACGGCATACCGAAAGTTTGGGTGTATGCACCAAGTGGTTTGGTAATGGTGAGGGGGCTACTGTAGTTGAAAAAATAAAGCTTCACTGTGAGTGAGGTAGGTAACGGAGAATTCAGAAAAATCACGTCTCCTTCTTCCCCATAATCACGGCTGTTCTGCCACGATGCTTTTGCATTGGGAGCCACCGGCACTAGCCCGGCACTGAATGTTTTGGTTTGCATCACGCCGTTTTGCGAATACTGAAAAACGACTTTATCCCAAAAAATCAGCGAAGGCTCTATATTTTTTATCCAGATGCGGAGCGACAATTGCGCTTTTTTAGCCGAGCTTCCGTTCCAGCCAGCCACGGTATGGTAAAGTAATTTCCCGGCTTCTTCCTGGCCAAAAGTGACCTCCACATTCGGAATAGCAGCCACGACGTTGGAAGATTCATGGAGCAGCGCTGGTCTCGGCACCGGCGTATTCTCTTGCTCTGTATCATCATGACTATGGCTACAGCCAGGAGCGAATTTGTGGGCAGTGGGGGATTCCTGTGCTCCCAGCTGGAAAGAGAAACAAAACTGGATCAGGCAAAGCAAACTGATCGTACGTACGAAAACCAAAGATTGCGGTTTCATTAAAAACATTGTAGAGAAGATAGTTGAAATAGTGAAAAAATTGATGGGGCAAAAGTGGGGGCAACCCTTACAACCGTGCGTGAAGGCTGGTTGCAGGAGTTGTCAAATTGGTTGCAGCCCTGTTTTTTTAACAAAAAGGGCCATTTTAGGCCATTTTGAGGCCTTTTGGCTGCTTTTCGTGCCAACCTAAACTGGCGTTGCAAAAGATGTCAATTTCGTTGCAACCAGATTTTTTTGCTTAAAAAAGGCTGAAATTGCCGACTGCGATATGGATCGTCCGCCGTTGTTATTAGCCCGGCTTATCTTGTGCGATAAACCAGAACTTGTGAAAAATCTTCCCTTTGTTTTTTTGTGCGGCTTGCTGTGGATGGGACGCGCCCCGGCCCAAAACCACCCGATAGACAGTCTGCGGGACATCCTCTCCCACACGTCTGATCGGGCGGGCCGGATAGAAGTTTTATTTGCACTGGGGAAAAATTTTTACCAGGCCGATAGCCTGCGCCGCTACGGCGAGCAAATCATCACTTTGGTACAAAAGGGTGACCATCCGCGTGGGATTGGGATGGGCGAGCGGCTACTGGGCGATGCCGACAATTATCAGGCTAAATATATAGAAGCAGTGGCACACTACGACCGCAGTGCCGCCGCGTTCGGTCAGACTGGACAGGTGAAAGAGCAGATTATTGCCTTGCATAATGCTGCTTTTGCGCTGCTTCTTTTGGGGCATTATGGCGACGCTTACGAACATAATTTTCAGGCCTACCACTTGGTAGAACACTCGGAAGACCGGGATTTAGTCGGTGGAGCGGCGCATGCCTTGGGTACATCCTTACTTAAAATGGGTCGCTATCGTGAAGCAATTCCCTATTTTCACTATGCCCTAATCTGGCACAAAACCAACAGTCCAGGGGACCTGATTTGTGGCGAATTGGCGGAGGCATATTCTGCATTGGGAGTACGTGACTCGGCTGCCTGGTATTTGCAAAAAGCCTTGAATCTGGCCCTGTCCAGCGACAAGCCCAATCGGATTGCCAGCGCACAGCATGTATTGGGAGGCCAATACGTCGAATCCGGCAGCCTGGACTCGGCGGAATTCCACTTAAAAAGTGCTCTGACTTATTATGATACCCACCCCAACAGTAACATTGCGCCCAATCTCTATTACTGGCTGTCCGAACTGGAATTGAAGCGAAAAAATCCGCAAGCAACCATCGTTTGGGCGGAAAAAGGATTGGCAGCCTGTCGCAATCTGCCCACGCATAGTACACGACCCCGGCTGCACCAGAATCTCTACCGCGCTTATGTCGCCCTTGGTCAGCCGCAACAAGCCCTCGACCATGCCTTGGCCTGGAAAACCGCCGCCGATAGCGTCGCTGTGCAGGATAATGCCCGCAAGATCGCCGAGGTAGAATCCCGTTATCGCAGTCGGGAACAGCAAACGATCATTACCCAGCAACAGCTCCAATTGGAACGCCAGCAAAATCGCCAGCAAATCATCCTGCTTATCGGGCTGCTCTTACTGGCCCTGGCTGGTGGACTGGCCGTCTATCTTCGCCTGAAAAAACAACGCGCCGAACTCGCTCTGCGCCTGAAAGACTCCGAGACCCAACATCTGCGGGAACAGGACCGGATGAAGTCGGCTTTTTTTGCCAATATCAGCCACGAATTTCGCACGCCGCTGACCCTCATTTTGGGGCCGCTCCGCGAAATGGAAGCAGGCATTTTTAAAGGTAATGTTTCCAAATACTTCGGCATCATGCGTCGCAATGCGGAACGCCTCCTGCAACTCATCAATCAACTGCTCGATTTGTCTCGCCTCGAAAGCGGCAAACTTTTGCTCCAGTTACAACCTGGCAATCTGGCGGTGAGTCTGCGGGCAATGGCCCATGCCTTCGAGAGTTTGGCGGCTCAACGCCAGGTAGAATACGCGATTCAGTTGCCCGCACAAGCCCTGCCCGTCTGGTTTGATCGCGACAAAATGGAGATCATTGTTTCCAACCTCTTGTCCAATGCCTTCAAATTCACCCCCGAAGAAGGCAAAGTGAGCATTTCCGTGCGCAATACAGTCGGCAGGGACGAAAAAACTGTCGTGGAAATCCAGGTCGCCGATTCCGGGATTGGTATTCCGGCGGAGCAGCAGGCCCGTATTTTTGACCGCTTTTATCAGGTGGAAAATAACAGCACGGACGAAACGCTCCTTTCTTCCGGGGGCGGCGTAGGTAGTGGTATTGGGTTGGCCCTTACCCGCGAAATCGTGCTGCTTTATGGGGGTACTATTGGCGTGGCCGATCAACCGGGCGGTGGCACCGTATTCATTATTACACTGCCGCTGCGTACGGCCACCCTTTCGACGGATGTATTGGAGCAACAAAAACAGGAGGCCACTTTTTGGGTCGAACCAGTTGCGGCAGCAGCGCTTCCCATTGCGGAAGGGGTGGAAAAAGTTCGTGCGCGTCATCAGCCGGTCGTACTGATCGTGGAAGACAATGCCGACGTGCGGGCCTATATCGTGGAACAATTGCACGATCAATATCAGTTACTTGAAGCCGCCGATGGCCAAACGGCCCTGGAAATAGCCCGCACCGAACTGCCCGATCTGCTTATTTCTGATCTAATGATGCCCATTATGGATGGCGTGGCACTCACGCAGCAGCTCAAATCCGACGAACGCACCAGCCATATTCCCGTCATTCTCCTTACTGCCAAAGCCGGACAACCGGACCGCCTCCAGGGTTTGGAGACCGGGGCGGAGGCCTATTTGACCAAGCCGTTTGATGCGGCGGAGTTGCGCCTAGTAGTACGCAAGATCATCGCCCAGCGGCAGGTGTTACGGGAAAAATTCAGTCGGGAAATCCGCTTGGGCCTGCCCAAAATGGCAGCACCTTCGCTGGATGATCTGTTTTTGCAAAGAGTGCTGGCCGCTATTGAAGAAAATCTCGACGATGAGCTGTTCGGAGTAGAAGAACTGGCTGCTGCCGTTAATATGAGCCGCAGCAATCTATTCCGCAAACTCGATGCGCTGACCGGCAAAAGTGCCACCCATCTGATCCGCGAACTGCGGCTGGTGCGGGCCAAACAACTGCTCGAACAAGGCGCAGGCAACACTACCGAAGTCGCCTTTATGGTCGGCTTTAACACCCCGGCTTATTTCGTCAAATGTTTTACGGATCAATATGGTGTGACACCTGGAGACGTGCGGAAAGGGAAGGGGGTGGAAAAATTTAGTTGATTATCGCACCGTCCAATCTTCTATGTCAATGCCCTGTATTCTGGATAAATTTTGCTATCAAATATTTCATATCCGCTCAATTGCACGCTCCATAGTGCGTAAACCCTCGCTCGAAGCGATCATTTCTTCCGCAGTCTCTGGAAAATCGCTCCAACTCCCAGCAAAACGAAGCACCCAATCGTCTTCTTCTGCTGGTGAGCGGTCTTTTTTAGGCTTGGAAGCAGACTCTGCCCTCTTCATAGACTTGACCAGCAATTCGATAAGTGACAATTTTTCTGCTGTGTTCAAGTCTTTGAGCAGCAGCCAATACGGATTTAAATGGGCAGGTATTTGCATAAATACGCTATTTAATGTTACGGCAAATTTACGCTATTTTCACAAAAAGCAACAGCCTTGGGTTCACCCCTTCTCCGACAATTCCAACCAACGCATCTCCTTCGTATCCAAATTTTCCTGCACCTGACCCAATTCCGTAGAAAGTTTCCCGGTTTCAAGAGATGCGGAAAAATGGGCAACATATCCCCTCCATCGGCAAATCAGAATAGGCTCTGTGTTACGTTATTCAAGTTCTGTCTCGTCCTGAAATTTCAAAATTGAAAGTGGCACCAATTTTGATTTCAAGGCTAATTAAAAATTTGCTTTTTGCAGTAGCATACATATTGTAAATTGATTTCAAGGTTTGCTTGTGTGCAGTAATTATTCTAAATTAAAAGGTAAATGAAAGAGTTTTTTAAAACAAACTTGCAGGATATAATTACCCCTAGCAGAGGTATTACCCCAGATCCAAAATTTACAATATTGAAGTTAGGTTTGAGAAATTATTATGCAACTTTTAAGTCATTTAATCATAAAAAAGGGTTTTCCTATTTTGAAGGCAATAAATCTGAAGTACTAAGTTTTGCAATAGAGCATGAGTATATTACAACATCTTATAATTCAATTTTGTTAATTCATCTATTTTTTGAACAGTATATCAATGAAATTTTATATAATATAAATCCTATTTTAATTTATGGGAAACTAAACAAAGAAATAGATTTGGTAAATGCGCTTACCAATAAATGGGATAAGATAGCGTTAGGAAAAAAAAGCATAGAATATAATAATAAACTTAGTAGAATTTGCGAACTTATTAGCAATGATGATGCATCTTTAAATGCATTTAGAGTTCCTATGTGTTACCACTTCATTTTAGAACATAAGAATGCATTAGAGGAGTTGTCACATCAAAGAAATGAAATTATACATTCAGGCGATAAAATTCTTGCAAAATATGCTTATGAACTGCTAATGAGTAATTATGTTTTACCTATAGTAAAGGAAGTTTTATTGGTTCAAGAAAAACCATATTGGATAAAAAGAAAAACTCATTGCGATATTGATGTAATCGAAGAACTGTCAAATATAAAATTGCCAGAAAATCATTTGACCCAATTAGAGGCCGTTCAATTGTCACTTAAAAAGATTAATCATTATAAAGAATTAGGGCGAGCATCCTTAGAGAATCCACTAGGTATGTTTGAACATGGAGGTGATCATGAGCATAAACGGAAGATTGAACAAATACATAATGGTCCATTAAGACAAATTGCTAATAGTGAAGCTATGCTAAGAGCAACTTTTATAAGTTCTCATAAAATCCATACTTGCCCTTGCTGTGGAACAAATTCACTTCTAACATTTGATTTTTGGAAATATTTTGAAGACAACTCACTTTGGGTTGAAAAAGCAAAATGTTTTCTTTGCACATATTCGATAAGCAGAGATATTGGAGAACCAAGTGAATTTGGAATAAAATGTGAAAAATTATTTGAGAAAATCCAATAGTTAATAAAGCATGCACTCAATCAATAAGGGAACGCTGTCAATATTTATGGTAAAAAATGCCTGAGAATTTACCCCTTCTCCGACAATTCCAGCCACCGCATTTCCTTGGTATCCAGGTTTTCCTGCACCTGGCCCAGTTCCGTGGAAAGTTTTCCGGCCTCGTCTGCTCCTAAATCCGAAGCATTAAACCGGGCGAGAATCTGCTTTTTACGCTGCTCCAGTGTGGACATTTCTTTTTCCAGTTTCTTGATCTCGTTGCGTTCGGTGCTGCTGAGTGCTGTAACGGCGGGTTTAGCCGCCGCCTCAATGGTCTTCGTCGTGGTCGCTACAGTGGATTCACCCACCGACACCATCGGTGCCTTCCGTTTCAGAGCGCGATATTCCGCGTGAGTGCCATTGAAATCGCGGACGACGCCATTGCCTTCAAAAACGAACAGGTGATCCACCAGCCGATCCATGAAATAACGGTCGTGGGTGACCACCACCAGACAGCCGGGATAGTCTTCCAGAAAATCCTCCAGCACTTGCAGCGTCATCACGTCCAGGTCGTTGGTTGGCTCATCGAGAATGAGGAAATTGGGATTTTTCATCAGCACCGTGAGCAGGTAGAGGCGGCGGCGCTCTCCCCCGGAAAGTTGGCTCACATACACCTGCTGCTGCGGGCGACTGAACAGGAATTTTTCGAGCAGTTGCGCGGCGGTCATTTCTTTGCCTTTTTCCAGCGGAATCACATCGGCGATGTCGCGCACGGCATCTATCACGCGCCGGTCTTCGGCCAACTGAATCCCCTCCTGGCGGTAGTGACCAAAAATTACGGTGTCACCAACGACGACTTTGCCGGTGTCGGGGGCCATGGCCTGCGTGATGAGTTGCAGGAAAGTGGACTTGCCCGTGCCGTTTTGACCAACGATACCAACGCGCTCTTTACGCTTGAATTTATACGTAAAATGTTCAATTAACTTCTTCTCTCCGAACGCTTTACTGATGTTGTGGCACTCCACGATCTTGCCGCCCAGATAACTTTCCTTGATCTGCATCGTCATCTCGTCCTTCTTCACTTTCAGCGTGTCGTTGTTCTCTTTACGGTCGAAATAAGCGTCCACGCGGGCTTTGGCCTTGGTGGTACGGGCCTGCGGACTGCGGCGTACCCATTCGAGTTCCTGCTTCAGGAGTTTATTCTGGCGCTCGTAAGTGGTGGCTTCCGCTTCCTCACGCAGGGCTTTTTTCTCCAAATAATCGGAGTAATTGCCCGAATAGCGGCGCAGATTTCCGCCTTCCAGTTCGATGATGCTGTCGCAAACATTTTCCAGAAAATACCGGTCGTGGGTGACCATGAAGAGCGTAATGCCGGGCTGCTGCAAATAGTCTTCCAGCCATTCGATCATTTCTACGTCCAGGTGGTTGGTCGGCTCATCGAGAATCAGGAAATCAGGTTCTTCGAGCAGGATTTTGACCAAGGCCAGGCGTTTTTTTTGTCCGCCGGAAAGCGAACTCACCTTTTGCTCGAAGTCATTCATCCCGAACTGGTAGAGCGTTTCCTGCACTTTGGCATCGAAAGCCCAGGCCTGCATATCATCCATTGCGGCCATCGCTTCCTGCATTTCCATCTCGTTGTCCGGGTGAGCAAGGGCGTGTTCGTAGCGTTGCACCACGCGCACGAGCGGGTTGGCATTATCCAGCACGGCACTCAGCACGTCGAGGCCGGGGGCGAATTCGGGTTCCTGATCCAGCCAACCGATGCGGATGTCTTTACGCAACACGATTTTGGCTTGCTCGCCTTCCGAGCCTTCGCGCCCGGCGATGACGCGCATGAGCGTGGTTTTGCCGGAACCATTTTTGGCGATCAGACCAATTTTTTGGCCTTTGTCAATATGCAAGGTGATATTTTGGAACAGCACCTTTTCGCCGTAGCTCTTGGTGATATTCTCGAGGGTAAGAAAATTCATGACGCAAAGGTAGCATTCCTAGGCCGCCAATTTTTATTTGGCTGCTCGCCAATTGCAAGTAGGCGGCATTTCAGACCAAATCTTCAAAAACCTTTTCTATGTCAATTTGGATTCCCGTAGCCGGATCAGTAAGCATACCCTTATAAAATACTTGCTGCTCATCGTTGGGCAGCAACAACTGGATGGCTTTCAGTTCTGGCACCACAATCCAGGCCGACTGCACCCCTATTGGAAAATAAATATCCCAGGCCTTGTGCATCATTTCGTTGATAGATTGGCTGGGGGAAATAATTTCGATGGTCGTGATAGGGACTTCGGTTTCCTTGGCGGTAGCAGTCTTAATGTCTATTTTCCTTTTAGGAAAGACACAAAGGTCGGGCGTAGAAGATGGCGAGGTGGCGAGGCTTACTTCACTAACAAAAAGGTATTGGCTTCCATAATGGAGCCGCAGAAAGGTAATAAGAACCGCTTGGACAGCAGCATGAGTAATGTTGGGCTTAGGTTTATTTCGTTCGGTTTCATAATCAGCCTCATACATGGTTTCCCCGGCCGCATTGGCATCGAACAGTTCTTCGCCCATTTCTTCGTGCAGGATCATAGTTTTGAATTTTGTGTAAAAATGAGGATTTTTTCACCAACGTCGAACGCCAGGAAGTTTTGGTCGGAGATTTCCTGACCAAAACTTCCTTTCTGCAACTTCCATCCGCTAACCACGCTCTATTGCGACTAAATAATTTGAAAAACAATCCTTCCATTTAAATTTTATAACAATGCATTATTCAAGCCGCCGCTTGCTTTCTCTGTTTTTGCCTGCCTTTTTCCTGTTCCTTTTTCAGCGTGGAAATGCCCAGCAATGGCAACGCGCCAACGCCGCTCTTACCGAACAAATGACCGCGCTTTGCGTCTCGGGCGACACGCTTTTTGCCGCCGGTGTGAACCGTCTCTATTACACGCCCGACGGAGGCCTTACGTGGAGTGCCACCGCCGTCATTTTCCCGGAACTCGATTATATCATTGCTGTAAAACATATTAAAAACCGCATCTATGTCGCCACCGTGGCGGATGGTGTGTACAGTAGTGCCGATGGTGGCGGGAGCTGGCAGGCCGACAATGCCGGTTTGTCAGGGCTGGGGGCACTCGATATTTCCAGCCTTGCCGTGCGCGGCGACAGTCTTTATGCCGGCACTTACGGAGCAAAGGTTTTTGTTAAAAAAATATCTGCTAATAGCGCGTGGACACCCTACGACGCAGGACTGCCATGGTATAATGTGGAAAGTGTGACCAATATAGATGGACAACTTTTCGCCGGGTCGGGTGCGAATGCCACACTATCGCGACAAAGTGGCCCGGACCATACTTGGACGGAAACCGCTTTTGCCAATTTCAATGGATCAAGCAATGCCTTTCTGGGCGTGACTCGGCAAGGAAATGTATTATTGGGAGCTGGAACGCTGGGCCTGTACAGAAGCACCGATCAGGGGACTAACTGGACGCATTATAATCCAGGAACAGGCATTTTGGCATCGGCCAGATTTGTAGTGGACGGTCAACGCGTGATCGCTAATCTGGCTAAACCAGTGGGCACCAGTTTTTTGAAGTACACCGATGATCAGGGTTTGACCTGGCAGGATTTTACACCTGCCGCACCTAATGGTATTGGCTATGATATTGTGCTTTACAAAGGCCAACTGTATTCGGCACGCATGGATGGGCTTTGGCGGGTTGCCTTGACCACGCCTACTAATGAGCCGCTCGAATTTCAGGCGACATTGGGGCAAAATGTGCCAAATCCGTTTACTGGCAGCACGACTATTCCCTTCGCGCTTACGCAAAAAAGCAAGGTAGAACTGGCTGTTTTTGATGCAAGAGGTGCATTGGTAAAAACCGTTTGGCGCGGCGAGAAAGAGGCTGGCTCGCATACATTGACCTTGGAAACTGGTGATTTGCCGATTGGCACTTATATTTATCGGCTCACGACGGATTTCGGCACCACTTCAAAACAGATGGTCGTGGCTCGTTGAGAAAAAAATAAATTAGATTATCGCTTAATAATCAATAAATTAAGTCTGGAAAACCTCTTGCCCGCACTTTCGAGAAGAGAGGCGGGCAAAATTATTTTCTTCAAAATTTGATTTATAAAATAAACTACTTTACATTTGAGGCATTTTTTACATCTAAACTAAAACAGACCAATGTTATCAGAGGAAAAAGTGCTCAATCCAGAGGAAAGTCTGCGGGTCATTCGCGAAACGATAGACCTCGCCAAAAGCAGTTTACGCGAAAATGGCTTTCATTTTCTGCTCTGGGGCTGGCTGGTGGTGGTGGCTTGTCTTGCCCACTATTATTTACTGGTGGTGATGCACTGGCCCAAAGCCCCGATGGTTTGGTTGAGTATGGTCGTTATTGGTATGCCGACTGCTTTGATATATGAGGCCAGACGCGAACGCAAACAGGCCGCTCCCAACATTGTACGGGAGTGGTATGGCCGGATTTGGCTGGCTTTTGGTATTTCGATGTTCGTAGGTATCTTTCTTTCCGTTGCAAATGGCATTTCTCCCATCGCCTTTATTTTGGTGCTGGTGGGCTTTGCGACTTTTGTTTCTGGGGCGGTTCTGCGCTTCAAACCCCTGATGTTGGGTGCCATAGCTGCGTGGGTTGCGGCCCTGGCCTGCATTTATCTCACGCAGCCCGAACAGTTGCTGGCGCAGGCGTTTGCTACGGTACTGAGTTACCTTATTCCCGGTTATTTACTCAATGCTAAAGACCGTGCCCGTCATGTATAAAGAATTGAACCCTTTATTGTTATCGCAGTTGCGCCTGGCCATCATGTCTTACTTGATGGTCGTGCGCGAAGCCGATTTCAATGCGCTCAAAACGCAAACCGAGGCCACGAGCGGCAACTTGAGCATTCAGATCGGGAAGTTGCAGGAGGCTGGCTACCTGGACGTGGAGAAAACGTATAAGAATAATTACCCGCTCACGATCTGCCGGATCACGCCGGTGGGCATAACCGCCTTTGAGGCGTTTTATGGCGATCTGAAGGAATATTTTCAAAAGAACGATGAAGTATGAACTATAAACTATGAACGATGACCAGGCACCAGGAAAAATTCCTGCTCCATATTCTGGTACAGATGAAGCGGGAAATGCCGAATTTTGCCCCCTTTTTATTCATCGTTCATACTTCATCGTTCATACTTATTACCGTGGGTCGCAAAAACAAACTCCGAAAATTCGCCGAAGTCCTTTCATTCCCCAATGTATATGAATGTTACAATGTGCAGCAGCCGACGCTCGTGGGCGCGGGGTTGGTACCGGTAGAGATGAAAGGCCGCTGGCACGAGCAGCATTTCAAAAACGACCATCCGATCACATTGGAATTGGCCTGCGGCGGCGGCGAATACACAGTAGGGCTGGCGCAGTTGTTCCCGGAACGTAACTTCATCGGGGTGGATGTGAAAGGCAACCGCCTGCACACAGGTGCCAAGGTGGCCCTGGGCACGGGTCTGCACAATGCCGCTTTTCTGCGGACGCGCATCGAAGTGATTGATCATTTCTTCGCGCCGGATGAGGTGGCGGAAATCTGGATCACTTTCTGCGACCCTTTTCCCCGCAAAGGCGATGTAAACCGGCGACTCACTTCGGATAATTTTCACCAGCGTTATCGTCATTTCCTGCAGCCCGGCGGCCACGTGCATCTCAAGCACGACGACGACGATTTTGTGCAATTCACACTGGACACGCTCGCTGCCGACCCACAGTGCCAATTGCTGTACACCAATCTGGACATTTATGCGGGCGAATTACCGCTGCCGGAATTGAGTATTCAGACGCTTTATGAGGGGAAGCATTTGGCTAAGGGGAAGACGATCAAGTATTTGCGCTATACCATCGGAAAATAAAAGGCAAATAAGCAAATGGAGCGCAGCGACATCCCGATTTTTATCGGGAAGGCAAAAAAGCAAGGCATGACTTAGTGGTTGGGTTAGCCGCCCTTACCTGAATGACAGTAAGGTAAACCCGGTAGCGGCGACCCTTGTGGTCGTCCATTTATGGTTGCCCGAATTTTTTTTCCAAAAAAATAATATTTCGGGAACTTCCCGTTTGCCCCTTGCGTTGGGACAAAATGCCGGTGAACTTTGCACCGGTTTCATCAAACCCGACCAACATGGCTTCTTTAACTTACTTGGCCAAAGAATCGGTACAAACGCGTTACGAACGCATTTTTGAGCGCGAGTTTTATCCGCTCATGGACGCTTTATATCGCTTTGCGCTCCGTTTCACGAATGATCCTAACGAGGCGGACGACCTCGTGCAGGAGACCTACCTGAAGGCTTTGCGCTTCATGGACAGCTACACCGAGGGCACCAACGCCCGTGCGTGGTTGTTCCGTATTTGCCAGCATGCCTTCATCAACGATTATCGTTCGAAGAAATCGCAGCCGTACAAGACGGATTATCAGGACATTGTGGTGTATCACAATGAGGACGATCCGGCTGCGCCACGGTATCAGGGTTTTGCGGAAGAAATGGGCGGCAAACTGCTCGGCGACGAAGTCACCCTGGCGATCAACAACCTGAAGCCAATTTTCCGCTCGGTATTGCTGCTCGACCTGGAAGGGTACACCGACCACGAGATCGGTGCATTGCTCGAAATCGAACTGGGAACGGTGAAGTCCCGTTTGTTCCGGGCCCGGAATACTCTGGCCGAGCAACTGCGTGGATATGCAAAAAGCCAGGGCATCAACGTCCGTGATACGGAAAGTGATCTGGTCACGCCCAGCGAAGACCCGAATATGTCTTAATTTGAGAGGGTTCACCCCGGTTCGGCTTGCCGTTCCAGGTGAACCCTCTTCTTTTCCACCCATATAACCACCACCAAAACCGATGATCACCACATTTTTTCACTATTCACCTTTTTCAATTATTCATTTTTCATCACGGTACAGTCGGATTTTTCTGATAAAATCTACTCCCGGTTTCATGTTTTTTCTCTAATGCAAAGTACGACATCAAATAGGTACACTACAATATACGATCCGTTGCTGACAGGCAATCAGACCGATCGATGTGGATGGCCCGGCAGCATAGGGAGAGCGTGGTCGGTAGCAACACCGTGGCGAACAGATGGATGCAAACTTTTTTAAAAAATGAAATCTACGCAAAATTCAAACGGCTCTATTGCTGCCGGCCCGCAAGTCGGCGCCTCCTGCCCTCCCGCTAATGACCAACATACAGCCAATGCTGCTATTTTTATAGACCGGCGAAAAAATTATCCGCTATCAAAACCGGTTCAAACCCCCAATACTGAAGAGGAAGCCTTTAGAAATTTCTTATTAAGCAGACTCCCCGACGTGAAAGCGCCACAATCCCTTAGAGAAAAGATAAAGAGTTTAGTGAAGAGTAGCCAACCTTGATTTTTTCTGTGCCCCCAATTTTTATACGGCTCACTTAGCAAACTTTTTTCCAATGCCGGACTCATGCAAAGCATGGCTCCGGCATTTTTTTGCCATTATATATTCTACGAAATTTAATAGCAACTTCATATACATTTTACATATTCCAGCGGGGCGAGTAATAATTTTGCAGCAAGAATTTTGGTCTTTCTATCCATGAAATTGCGCCTGCGCTCTATCTCTTCCCGCTTCGTTTTTAATCGGTCTGCTGCCACCATACAGGCACGGCCCGATTTTCGCGCGACCGCTGAAAGTCCGCTTTTTACCACGCGATCTATTGATATTGCCCCAGATACTGCCAAACAGCAACCCTTAGCCCTGCATTGGTCGCTGCTCTTCTGGCTGATTGGCACAGGACTGGCCGCCGTCTATTTTATCTGGTTTTTTTCTGACCTTTTGCAAAACACGCTCCGCTAAATACGATTATGAAACGCGAACTTGATTTAGTCGTCTTATCAGATATTCATTTGGGTACTTATGGTTGTCATGCCCACGAATTGCACAATTACCTGAAAAGCATCAATCCGAAGACGCTCGTGCTCAATGGCGACATCTTCGATATGTGGTATTTTAAGAAAAGTTATTTTCCCAAAGAACACCTGGAAGTGGTGCGCCGCATCATGAAAATGGCAGTAAATGGCACAAAACTCTACTACCTTACGGGCAACCATGATGATATGCTGCGCAAGTTTGGCGAAATATCTTTTGGGCTGGTGCAGTTGCGCAATAAACTGGTTTTTCAAATAGACGGACGCACTTATTGGGTGTTTCATGGCGACGTATTCGATGCCAGTGTGCATCGCGCCCGCTGGCTGGCCAAGTTGGGCGGCGAAGGCTACGATATGCTGATTCGTATTAATCGCGTTATTAATTCCTGCCGTCGCTTGTTCGGTTTTGCGCCGGTATCCTTTGCCGCCAAAGTGAAAAAAGGGGTAAAAGGAGCCGTGCGCTACATCAGTGATTTTGAAGATATTGCGATCCAGATTGCTGCCGAAAAGGAATATGACTGTGTGATCTGTGGCCATATTCACCAGCCCCAAATTCGGGAGGTCATCGCTAATAATGGCCGCAAAGTGACCTACATGAATAGTGGCGACTGGGTAGAACACCTCACTTCCCTGGAAATGAACCGGGGCGAATGGTCGCTTTATAAATATGATGCTACAGAATTTGACGTGGTGAATCCGCGCCTGCAAGTGCCCGAACGCGAACCCAAAGTGTATCAACTGAGCCGCGAAGAAGTGGTGCCTGATCAGAATGGTATAGCCGCGATGGAAGCCTGGTGAGGTTGTCGCTGGCTTGTTTTATTTAATTTGCGTCTTTAGACGGCCGGAGAGGACAGGATAGAATCAATGCGCTCCGGTTTGTTTTGGCTTCATACAAGTTATATATAGCAGTTTGTTAAAAAAGCGTGGGTCATTCCGGGGTTCGGAATGGCCCATTTCATTTTGAGGCATTTGGTTGACCGGACTGCCGATTTATGCGTATTTTTGTGAAAAATTCCTGCTATGTCTGCATTGCAAATTCGTCAGGAGCTACACGATATTATTGAATTAGCTGACGACAAGTTGGTGGCCGCCGTATATGTACTCTTGCAATCGCTCTTACAGAACGATGCCTCCATCATTGGTTTTACTGGTTCCGGCCAACCGTTGACTAAAGAAGAATTTATTGCCCGGATCCGGGAATCTCATGCGGCTGGCGTGGAAGGCAAGGTGAAGAGTGCGGCTGAACTGCCTGCCGAAATCCAAACGTGGTAAACTATGATATTCTAAAACCTTACCGTCGTATTTGTGAAAGCACCCACGGTGGCAATAAGAGTAGATTGTGGTATCATCAAATCTAAAATCAATAATATTCTCCTTGTACTACACGGAAACCAATATTACAAGATTGGCCATTTGGAGTGTAAAATTTGCGACTAGATACTCGAAAATTATGGTCGAAATTAAAATTCCACGCTCCCCCTCGACAAACTCTGTTTATACTTTGTTTTTCCGAAAGTCTTTCTGAACCATCTGTTGGTGCTCCTTCGTGACTTTCATGCCATTTATCAGAACACCATTCCCAAACATTTCCATTCATATCATGCAAACCTGCTTCATTAGCATTCTTTTTCCCAACTAATTGGGTTTTTTGGTTAGAGTTTTGTTTGTACCAAGCTACATTGCTTAGTAAATTACTCCCCGAGTACCTAAAACCATTTGATGCTATACCACCCCGCGCGGCGTACTCCCATTCCGACTCTGAAGGCAAACGATAAAAATTCCCTGTTTTTTCACATAACCATTGACAATATGCCTCTGCATCATGCCATGAAATATTAATAACTGGTCTTCGGCCTCGCCCCCAGCCAGCATCAGATGGTTTTATCCTATTGGTTTCATTACAGAAAAAATCATAATTATCGAACGTAATAGGATGTTTCCCAATCCAAAAAGCAAGCAAATCTACTTCATGAATAGGCATTTCTGCATCATGCTCGCTACTTCCCATTTCGAATGAACCACCTTCTAAAAATACCATTTCTGGGGCTTTTAGAAAATCTCTTTCCTCTTGGCCATTTTTAAGCGTAGCAGCACGCATTCGTAGTGTTCTATTTTTGGTATTTCGTCGAGCGGCCGCCTCTAGCTTAAGTTCAATAGCTGTTAATTCATCAATGCGTTTTTTTGCTTCTGCAACATAAAGAGTATATTTTTCAATATATACTTCGTAAGCATTAATTTCATCTTCTTCTGTTGCTGCCTTCCATGCCGTTTCATCTTTTTGCCGTAGCCTTTCAACCTTTATTTTTTTGCTAGCAGCTTTCTGGCTGGCTTTTCGCTCTAATTCTTTTGCGGCTAAAGTAGCAACCCATTGGTCTTGTATTTCTCGTATTGTACGCTTAATCCCTTGCGCAATTTCATAATATGCTTCGTCTATATAAGGGAAATGTTTTGACATGATAGGTAGTGCCTTTTCTGGCAAAGCTTGAAATTTGCCAATTTCAAAATAATTCTGCCAGTCGCAGGAACGTACAATAATGGGAATGAGTGTCGCTTCACCATTTCGGTGGCGTTGCAAGGCAGTTTGTAACTCAATATTTTCAATGTAGTCAGAAGTAAGAAAATCCACACTGATAAATAGTAGTATGAGATCAGAGATTGCCAAACGGTTTTTGATGGACTTATCCCAGTCTTGTCCAGCGAAAATTTGCCCGTCGAACCACAACTCAAGAAGGTGCTGTTTTTCAAAAACTTTCAAATGTTTTAATAGACCCAAAACGGTTGAGTGGTCTTCGTGGGCATAACAAATAAACGTTTTTAGTGGTGCGAGCATGAGTTGATTAGGCTAACTAACAGCAAATATAAAGCCTGCTGGTAACTTCCTTACCTTTGCCTCTTTTAGTCGCTGCTTTCTCCATAGCCTAGCCAAGCATATGCCACCACTCCACAACTACGCTCTCCATCGCTGGCTGCCCGGCGCAGGCGAGGGCATCCCACAATACCACGCCATCACTGGTGACCAGATCGGAACCGCCAGCAGCGAAGGGCTGGACTACGCCGCCATCCTTGATTATGGTCGCAAAACCGGCGGCCCTCCGCTCCGCCGTATGACTTTCCACGAGCGCGGACGGATGCTCAAAGCCCTGGCACTCTATCTGAATGAGCGGAAGGAAAAATACTACACCGTCAGTCACTGGACCGGCGCTACCCGGCAGGATAGTTGGGTGGACATCGAAGGCGGTATCGGTAACTTGTTCGCTTACAGCAGTTTGCGCCGCCGATTCCCTGATGAACCCTACTATGTCGAAGGCGAGACCATTCGTTTGTCGAAAGAAAACACCTTCGTGGGCCACCATATTTTAGTGCCAAAACAGGGCGTGGCCATTCATATCAACGCCTTCAATTTCCCGATCTGGGGGATGCTGGAAAAAATCGCCGTCAACCTGCTCGCAGGTATGCCAGCGGTGGTCAAGGCCAGCGAACAGACCTCCTACCTGACCGAAGCAATGGTGCGCGACATCGTCGCCTCGGGCATTTTGCCGGAAGGAGCCCTGCAACTGATCGTCGGCTCCGGGCAGGGCATTCTTGACTCCGTAAATAGTCAGGATGTGGTTACTTTCACCGGCTCGGCGGCAACCGGGCAAAAACTGCGGGCGCATCCGGCCATTTTGAAAAACAGCGTGCCTTTCACCCTGGAAGCCGATTCGCTCAACGCCGCCATTTTAGGCGAAGATGCCGTACCCGGCACACCCGAATTTGACCTTTTTATCAAAGAATGCCGCCGTGAAATGGTCACCAAAGCCGGACAGAAATGCACTGCCATACGGCGTATTCTCGTCCCGGAAACCCTGCTAGACGAGGTGCAAAAAGCCCTGATTAAAGAACTCGGTAAAACCGTCATCGGCGACCCGGCAGTGGAAGGCGTACGGATGGGTGCGCTCATCAACCGCAGCCACCTGGCCCGGGTGCGCGAGCGATTGGCGGAACTTAGTCTGGCCACGCCCGCTGTTTTCGGCGATCCCGAAGCCTTTGAAGTCAGCGGTGCCCTGCGCGAAAAAGGGGCCTTTATTCCGCCAATTCTGCTGCTGAATGATCGGCCCATGGAAAAAATACTGACCCACGAAACGGAGTGTTTTGGTCCGGTTTCTACGCTCATGCCTTACCAAACGCTGGAAAACGCCATCGAAATCGCCAACATGGGCAAAGGCTCGCTGGTGTCCAGCATCTGCACCCACGACCCACGGATTATGCGCGATTATGTGCTGAATGCCGCGGCTTTCCACGGACGTATTCTAATTCTGAATCGCAGTTCGGCCAAAGAAAGCACCGGCCACGGCTCACCGATGCCGATGCTGGTGCATGGTGGCCCCGGTCGCGCGGGTGGCGGCGAGGAAATGGGCGGTATGCGGGGCGTATTTCACTATATGCAACGCACTGCTATTCAGGGCAATCCGACCGATATTACGACGGTGACCAACCAATATCAGGTGGGTGCAGCACAGACCGAAACGCCGGTGCATCCCTTCAAAAAACATTTTGAGGATTTGTTTATTGGCGAGACATTGGTCACCGCCAAACACACCGTCAGCGAGGCAGATATTCACAATTTTGCCAACGTGAGCGGCGATAATTTCTACGCGCACATGGATGCTACTGCGCTGGAAGGAACGCCCTTCACGGGGCGGGTGGCGCACGGTTACTTTGTGCTGTCCAAGGCTGCCGGATTATTTGTAGATGCCAAAAAAGGGCCGGTGCTGCTCAATTATGGCTTGGACGAATGCCGTTTCACCAAACCCGTTTATCCGGGCATGACCATCGGCGTGAAACTCACGGTGAAAGAGAAAATCGGGCAGGAACACGACCCTACCCGCGAAGGCATTGCGGCTATTCCGCGCGGTATTGTGAAATGGCTGGTGGATGTGTACGATGAAACGGGAGAGACCGTGGCGGTAGCGACGATATTGACGATGGTACGGAGGAAAGATTGATCAGATAAAAAATCGTATTTTTGAGCATGGACTTTCCTTTCGATACTGGACTATTCTACCAAGCGTTTGATGATGGCAATATAGTGTGGCGTAAACACACATTGGAGCGAATGCTACTGCGCGGCATAAGCAGGGAGGAAGTATTGGAATCAATAAAATTGGGTGAAATTATTCAAATATACGATTATGATCGACCTTTTCCGAGCGTTTTGTTGTTAGGTTTTCCGGAGGCTCGTCCAGTTCATGTCGTAACGTCTTTCGATGAAATACAAGGGATGATTTTCGTTATCACCGCATACGAACCAGACTTAAATATTTTTGAAGCAGATTTCAAAACTAAAAGAAAATGAAACACATTCCATCAATCTGCCCTTTATGCAGTGGCCAAGTGCAGCTTGGGACCACTACTTTTAGTATTGATCTTCAATCGGGGGTTGTAGTAGTGCGCAAAGTGCCAGCCCATATCTGTCAACAATGTGGCGAGGAATGGGTGGATGATGAGCAAGCGGCCAAGTTGGAAAAGATTGTTGCCAGAGCTCGACAAGAAAACTTCCAATTGGAAATGGTTTCTATGGACTAATATATTGCAACTTCCCTTACCACCGCCTCATCATCCCCACATTCAATCCCCACTGCTGAAAACGTTCCGCCGGATAAATGCTTTTCGTGCGGCGGCTAAGGTCCAGCATAGCGGCAGGTTCCACCACGAAGCGGGTGCGTGGCCCCAAGGGTATTTCTAGGCTAAGGCCGCAGCGTAAACCGACATTAAAGGCGCGCTGGTAGATGATGGGATAAACCTGGGCATCGGGTGCCTCACCATTTAAAATAACGCCGTTTGCCCGTTGGGAAATTTGTACTTGCAAACCAGCAGAAGGAGATAATGTCCAGTTTTTCAGACTAATACGATATTGTATATCTAATGGAACACTAATAGTTTGCAGTCGGTTGTAATGCTGCACCTGGCGGTCGTAGCGATATAAAACATTCGTAAATGCAGTGTCAATATTTCCGTTGACATAGTAACTCAGTACCGGCGTTTCCCGGATTGCTTCCCACTGCCTGGTCCACCGAAAGACAGCATTATACTGCGCATACTGGATACCCGTAAGCACTGCCCAGGATGGACCCAACGGCAGCTGTACCTGGAGGCCCGTTTGCAGTACAGTCAGGGGTTTTTCACCCGTTCTGGCACTGTCGGTTTGTATTTTCCAGCCGTAATAACCGGCTCGGAGACCGATATAAAGATGATTGGGTTTATTAGTCGGTCGTTTTTCTGCTACGGGTGAGAAAACCGGCAATAGTGGTTTATTCAATCCAGATGGCGGAACCAACAGCATCATACTTTTAGGCAACCACGGTAGCAATGTTTGGTTGGTAGTAGAAAAAGAGTCGGCGAAAATAGGTGATTTATTTTTTTCAGAGGTGTCTGACGATGATAGATTAAGGGTGTTTTTCGATAGAGAATCTGGCGTTCCTTTATATAATTGATTATTTAATTCTAAAACACTACTATTTATTTTATCAGAGAAAACAGCCACGCTATTGTTGTCTGCTTTGGTTGATAACTGTCCGATAGGTGAAAGATCACTATTGTTTTTCCATAAAGGTTTATTCGCAGGAGCGGTAGAAATGGAGCGTGGATTAGAAATAGAGGATTTTATTGACTTATTTGAATCATCGGGGGTCTGACTAGCAATTTTGAGTCTGTGATTGGCAGATGTTTTATTAGTATCCCTAATGTTTTTAGTTTGAATTAAATAGGCACTATCTATGGCCTGGACGGATGGGTTTTTATCATAACTGTTAGTATCCGCGGCAATTGTACTAGTTGTTTTTAGCGAAAACTGTGACTGGTTGCTGGCAAACCAGTTGACTGCCAGCCAGCCACCGCCCGCCAGCGCAGCAAGGCCAAAGCACCACCAAAACAGCAGTACCCGCCGCCGTTTTTTTGCCCGGATTTTAAGCCACAGGGCATCCGTATCCACCGGCGTGTGTTGTGCCTGCGCTTCCGCTTTTAGCCGGTCTTCAAATTCTTGCCAATTCATTGGATTGCCTGTTTATGATTTTTTCTTGTAATAATTTGCGCGCCCGGCTCAGCAGGGAACGCGAGGTACCCGCCGGAATATGCAGCAGGGCAGCAATTTCATCATGACTGCAGTCATCAAAAACGGACAGGTGGAACACCATGCGCGCCGCTTCGGGCAGGGTCGCGATCAGGTCCACTATTTCCTCAAAACTCAGCTGCGCCAGCGCATCGGGAGCCGTGTCCGATGCATCGGGTAGTAATTCGGTGGCCTGTTCATACTGAAAACGAAAGTTGCGGTAATGCCCCAGTGCCGTACGAATGACGATCTTGCGCATCCAGCCGACCAATGCGCCTTTGTCTGCCCGAAACTGGTGCATCTTCCTGAAAATCAGTATATACGCCTCCTGTAAAATATCCTCGGCGGCATCGGGCGTACGGGCATAACGGCGGGCCACGGATAGCAGAATAGCTGCATAGCGCCGCACCAGCTCCTTTTGGGCAGCCGGACGCTGGCGTATGCAGCCATCCACTAGGGTAGAAATATCCGTATCCGGGCCGATCATTAGGCGGATTTCGTTACTGTGTTTTTTTTATTCGGAAAGAGAGGCTATACGGGACCAAAGCGGCATCATTTTCATCCCACACATTGCCGCTGGCCGTGCCGCTGGCGTATTGCCCCACTACCAATGGATATTCTGTAAAGATAAGATTTCCTGTATCGGCCGGGTTGCAAGTGCAACCGGGGCAATATTCACAACCATAGCGATGATAATTAATGCCGTCCACATAAATCCCGGCCAAGGAGCCGATGGTAGCCTGACTATTTCCCGAAGAAAAGTTGTTAAAGCCCACCTGTACATTGCTCGAGTCCGGGTCTGCAGCAAAGAGGTATCCTCCTGTGGCGGTGGAGCCAAAGTTAGTTTGCAGGTAATAGGTTCTGGTGGTGCCATTAATCTGCAAAATCAAGTATTCGTCTATAGCCGTACATACCGGAATAGTCCCCACATTAGCCACGCCATTCACTACATTGGCACTGAAGGGCAGGCTTTGTAGTGGATTAGCCGCATTGTAAGCCGTTACGATAAAAGTAGTCAAAGGATAACAGATGTAAAAGGAAGTCTGAAACTGCCCATTGGCATCGGTAGGCACTATGGCCAGTAAAGTATCACTATCATGAATATAGGCCAATCCAGTAGTTAAGGGTGCCCCATTGCAATCCACTAGTGTACCAGTAACCGTAATAGTAGTGGCATTATTGACATTGATATTGATTTTACTCAAAGTCGTATTGGTCGAGAACGGCCCAATGGTCGTGGTGTAAAGCACGGCCCCGCACTGATCAAATACTTTCAAATCCAAGGTTTCATTCGCCGGAACAAGGCCCCCAAACTGACCTTGTCCATCCGTATAACCATAACCCGTCCCATAATTCACCGAAGTTAAGGAGACCTGCGCATTTGCCAAAGGAGTACCCACCGCATTACCTAAGCAGCCATCCAGGACGATATAATCAGCTGGGACATCACAATTCCAGAAACTGAAATGGCTCACTTCACCGACGTAATTATTTCCCTGTTTGGTTGCACTGCCTTCTTCCTTCCAATAGCCATTGCTTTCATCAAAATGCCAAAGCGGAATACTATTGGGCGCACGCCCTTGCATGGAGGCCGGTATCGGCATTGAAATAGTGGCTTTTTTATTCGGGGCCAGGTTCAGGGATTCTCCGGTGGCCGCAATAAGCTCTACCCCAATCATCCCAAAAGTTTTCAGTACCCTGGCGTTGCCCTCTGCATCTTCAGCCCGCAGGTCGCCGGGCATTAGGGTGAAGGTCGCGGCATCACTGGGGTCCAGCCAGCGAGTCACTGCTGTAAAAGTACCGCTGTAAATTTGACTATTAGCCGTCACCAGGCTTTGCGCCGGAATGGTCACACTGGCTCCGCCATATATCGGAATATTGGCTACATCATCCGCAGAAAAATTCTGATGAAGTTTCTCCAGCATGGCAATTTCCAGATAAGTACTGCTTCCCAAATGCGGATAAGCAAAACGCCCGGTAGAAAAATAACCTGGTGCTTTTACTTGCACATAGGTGCCATTGTGGTTAAGTTGTTGATTATAAACGAAAAAAAGGCCATTCGCATCAGTGGTAAAAGTTTGGTTACCCACTTTTACTTTGGCACCACTAACGACCATACCGCCTTCCGTGACCACCCGTCCATAGAGCGAGGCCTGTACATTGACCGTAGGAATGGGACCGGTCTGCGTGACCGTGGTGTTGTCAAAATCCTTGTGGCAGGCTACAAACAGCGCGGCGATCAGGCCGGCAAAAAGTATTTTTTTCATGTTTTGAATTGCAGTTGAAGCCGCTTCTGCTCTATTGTGGCCATCAAAAAAAGCCGAAGCGACTCCCGGTTGGAAAGTAAGACCAGATCGGGTGTACTTTCTATATGCAACCAGTTGGGCGATTGCTGCAATACGGACATAAAAAAAGCAACCAGCACTAATTTGCTGGTTGCCCTTTGCTATCCCGATGAAAAATCGGGATGTCGTTATGCTCTATTTGCTGATCTCTTGTTTTATTTCGGCTCCGCCGGTTCCATCTGTTTCCGGGCCATCGAAGCGGCGGCCTCTTCGGTCATCAGATTCAGCATACCGGCCTGCATCTTCATCATAGCCCCGGCCAGGACCTTGTCGTCGCCCGACAGCAGGGCCTCGTAGCCGATCTTGGCCACTTCTGCCGCATCATACTTTTTGGCCTGTCCCGCTACCGTATGTTCCGCATTGGCTTTATTGAAAAAGTCGGTATCGGTAGGGCCGGGCATCAGTGCGGTCACGGTTATGTTCTTGTCTTTCAGTTCGTTGTGCAGGGCTTCCGAAAACGATAGCACGTAGGCTTTGGTGGCCGCGTACACCCCCAGCAGCGGATTGGCCGAGGTGCTGGCGATAGAAGCCAGGTTCAGGATTTTTCCATAACCTTTGGTCGTCATATCCTGCAAAAACAGGTAGGTCAGGGCCGTCAGCGAGACCACATTCAATTGAATAATGTCCAACTGGCGTTGCAGATCAGTGGTGTGGAATTCGCCCCACTCGCCCTGCCCCGCGTCATTGACCAAAATGTCCACTTGCAACCCCTTCGATTGCACTTCCTGATACAGTTCCTCAGCGGCTTCGGGCCGAAATAAATCTTTGGCAATGCCCGTGGCCTGAATGCCGTACTGACTGGAAAGTTCGCGGGCAACCGCATCGAGGCGATCCTGATGGCGGGCGACCAATATCAAGTGATGACCATCAGCAGCAAAGCATTTAGCCAATTCATAACCGATTCCGCTGGTCGCGCCAGTAAGGAGGACCATTTGTCCCGTAGTGTCCTTTTGCATAGTGTTTGTTTTTTATGAAGAAACACATTACTACAAAAAAGGCGTACCAATAACCCCAACTTCAGTCGGGAATTGAAAAATTCATCACATTAGATTCTAAATGTAGCCCGACTGAAGTCGGGGTTACTGTGTTGCTAACTGCGCATTAATACGTCCCCAGCCGAAACTGCCATTGCGACTTGGGTAGTAATTCGCGCTGGTTTTCAGGCGATTAAGGACCTGATCGCGTGTCCAGGCGGGATATTTCGACCACACCAAAGCCGCAATACCGGCAGTAGAAGCCGTCGAGACCGAAGAACCGCCGACAGTGGCGGGGCTGTCGCTGTAATCAGCCAAAGTAAGCGGGTGCCGATCATTGCTGGCTTTTTCCATCACCAGCACAAAGTCCACTTTGCTGCCCGTGTGGCAGGTGTTGCAAGCCGAACTCAGGTTATCCTGAATGCCGGTAACGGCCACCGCTTCGGCCATCGTCGCCGGAAAAATCACCCCGACGAACCACGAACTCCACGAAAACGAGGTACCTGCGGCGCAAAAAATGAGTTTGCCTTTGCCATGAGCATATTTCACGGCATCGGAAATTTGCGAAGAAGAAGTCAAACGACCCATGCTCATGCTGATAATACGTACGCTGGCATTGTTACCAGCAGTCGTAAAGGCATTGGCCACACCCACCGATTCGCGGCTTTCGTCCAGATAAACATCGGCGGCGGCGCGAATAGAGACCAGATTAGCCTTGTAAGCAATGCCGACCGAGGTGCCATCGGTGCCGCGCGGAGCGAGACAGGCACCCTGCATGGAAGTGCCGTGGCCACAAAGATCATTGGGCGTTTCCGGGCTGCCCACGGGCTGGCCCCAGAAGTTGGTAGCCTGCGGCAGCGTCACCAGTTTGGTCACAGTCCGGCCTGTGGACAGGCCCTGGTTGAAACTGCTGCCCAAATTCTCCTGATCACTGTCGCAGCCAGTATCGATGATAGCCACCGTGATGCCCGCCCCGGCGTTGGGGCTATTGGTCCAGCCTTCGGTTATTTTATGAAAAGGGTGGTTCCAGCTTTGTTTGCAGGCGGGCGTAATGGTAGTGTAATCCGCACTGGTGAGGTCCGTGGCGGGGATATTGTAGCCACAGCCGGAATCGGAGCGTTCAGCAACCTGCGTTTTAAAAGGCTCATAACCAATGGGTTCTGCATAACGTATCAACGCTGATTGGCGAATAAGACTAATGGTTGCCGGATTTTTGATAAATACGTCAAACACCGGGAGCACGTCATTTTCCGCAAAGGCGAACAGGCTGGCTTCGGTCAGAGCCGGATTTAGTCGGCGTTCGCTGGCCAGAATAAGGTCGAGCAGCGATTGACGGGCCGCTTTCCAGATGGGCGACTGAATATTCAACTCGTGCAGGTGATCCTCCGCATTTGCTACGCCGACTGGCCGGTAGCCAACGGAGAGTACAAAATCGGCATTGGCGAGGGCCGTCCAGACTTGTTCGTCCGTGGCCCAGGCCCAGAGGAATTGCCCCTGAGATTCCAGTTTTTCCCGAATATACTGATCCAGCGAGGCGGGGTCAGGCTTGACGGAAATATCCGGTGTAATATTGGACTCTTGCTTGCGGCAGCTATGTACCGTCAATAAAACGAGGGTAATGAGTAGCAGGAAAGATTTTTTCATAAAAAGGCAGGTTAAAATTTGATTTGGCGAATGTAGGATATTGCCTTTTATAATTATTTCTATTTGCGAAAACAAAGTTAAGTGTACCGTATGTTAGAATTATTCATTTACATTCGCACCCTAAAAAACAGTATAAAACGCAAAAAGGGCACCCCGTGATGGAGTGCCCTTTTTGTAGAAGAACCGTAAAAATTTTCAAAAAAACATTGACAGTTAGCGAAAGAGTTAGAGGTAGGGGAGGCGGAAAGAGACAGCATTGACCGAACAAAACTGTCAATATAATTTCACACACTCGTAACATCTCTCTTAAAAGGAGGTATTCCAGCCGCACCTTCCGGT